>NZ_JAZBJP010000021.1:0-143209 GCF_036352915.1 Streptomyces bugieae | reverse complement strand
ACGGGAGGGGACGGGCCGGAGGGGCCGGTTGTGTGGACGTAAAGCGTCAGCAGTCCACACAACCGGCCCCGGAGGCCCGTCACCGCACCCACAAACCACCCAGCCCGCCGCAGGCGCAACGGCGAGAAACCACCGCGGCGCCGCAGCCAAAAACGTGGGAAGTCACCCCCGCCGCAAACGGCCCTTCAAGACCTTCCCACCCGCATTCCGCGGCAGCTCCGTCACGAAGGCGACCTCCCGCGGGACCTTGTAGTTGGCCATCTCGCGGCGGGACCAGGCGATCAGGTCGTCCGCGGTGAGGGCCGCGCCGGGGCGGCGGACCGCGTAGGCCTTGCCGACCTCGCCGAGGCGTGGGTCGGGGATTCCGATGACGGCGACGTCGGCGATGTCCGGGTGGCGGCCGAGGAGTTGCTCTATTTCGGCGGGATAGGCGTTGAAGCCGCCGACGATGAACATGTCCTTGATGCGGTCGGTGATCCGGAGGTTGCCGGCCGGGTCGAGGACGCCGACGTCGCCGGTGTGCAGCCAGCCGTCGGCGTCCACGGCCTTCGCGGTCTCCTCCGGGTCCTCGAAGTAGCCGCGCATGACGTGGTGGCCGCGCACCAGCACCTCGCCGGGCTCCCCCGGCCCGGCGAGGACCCGTACCTCCGTGTCGGGGATCGCGCGGCCCGAGGTCGCGGCGATGACCCCCGGGTCGTCGCCGCGCCGGCACATCGTGACCAGGCCGCTCGCCTCGGAGAGTCCGTACGCCGTCAGGACCGTGCGGACGCCCAGCTCGCCGCGCAGCCGCTCGACGAGCTGGAGCGGCACCACGGCCGCGCCGGTCACCACCAGGCGCAGCGCGCTCAGGTCGTGGGCGCCGCGGGCCGGGTGGTCGAGGAGGGACTGGTGCAGGGTGGGCGGGCCGGGCAGGACCGAGATCCGTTCGGCGGCGAGGTTGGCCAGCGTGGTGTCCACGCTGGACACCGGCTGCGGCACCATCACCGCGCCCCGGAGCAGGCAGGCGATGATGCCCGCCTTGTAGCCGAAGGTGTGGAAGAACGGGTTGACGATCAGGTAGCGGTCGCCCGCGCGCAGGCCGGCCAGTTCGCTCCAGACGCCGTAGCAGCGCAGGGTCTGCTCGTGGGTGATGACGGCACCTTTGGGGCTGCCGGTGGTGCCCGAGGTGAAGATGATGTCGGAGGGGGTGCCGGGCCGCACCGCGTCGGCGCGGCGCCGGACTTCCCCGGTCGTGATCCGGTCGCCGGCGGCGAGGAATTCCTTCCAGGTCCGGTAGCCCTCGGGCGCGCTGTCCGAGAGCACCACCACCTGTTCCAGGTGCGGGAGTCCGCCCGCGGTCTCCGCGGTCGCGCGGCGCAGGGCGGCCACGTAGGAGGTGCCGAGGAAGGTGCCGGTGACGAAGAGCAGCCGGGCGCGGGTGCGGTGCAGGAGGTGGGCGGCCTCGGTGCCCTTGAAGCGGGTGTTGACGGGGACGAGGACCGCGCCGGCGGTGACCGCGCCGAGGGCCGAGACGATCCAGTCGAGGGTGTTGGGCGCCCAGACGGCGACCCGGTCGCCGGGGGTGACGCCGGAGGCGATGCAGGCGGCGGCCGCCCGCTCGACCCGTTCGCCGAGTTCCGCGTAGCTGACCCGGGTGCGGCCCTCGACCACCGCCTCCCGGGGGCCGTACCGCCGGGCGGCGGCGCGCACCAGGCGGGGGATGGTGCCGTGCTCCAGGTCCGCCCGCACCGCCGCGTCGTCGCCCATCGCACTGCCTCCCGCGGAAGAAGTTCCGGCCGCCGAGTGCGGACCGGTGGCATCCCAGTAGCTGACTACCCGTCAGATTAGCGGTAGCCTCCTCGGCTGTCAGTACGGACGACGGACCCCGGAGGTGGCGATGGGCGCGACCCTCAAGGACGCGACGGCGATAGCCGGCATCGGACAGACCCCGTTCGCCAAACGACTCCCGGATCCCGAGAAGACGCTGGCCTGCCGGGCGATCGTCGCCGCGCTCGACGACGCCGGGATCGCCCCCTCGGAGGTGGACGCCTTCGCCTCGTACACCATGGAGGAGACCGACGAGGTCGAGATAGCCAAGGCGATCGGCGCCGGGGACGTCACCTTCTTCTCCAAGGTCGGCTACGGCGGCGGCGGTTCCTGCGCGACGGTGGCCCATCTGGCCGCCGCCATCGCCACCGGCCAGGCGCACGTCGGCGTCGCCTGGCGCTCCCGCAAGCGCGGCTCGGGGCCGCGGCCCTGGAAGAACACCCAGGTGCAGCTGCCGACCCCCGGGCAGTGGACCCGGCCGTTCGGGCTGCTGCGCCCGGCCGACGAGATCGGCCTGCTGGCCCGCCGCTATCTGCACGAATACGGCGCTACCCGCGACCACCTCTTCAACGTCGCGCTCGCCTGCCGCAACCGGGCCAACCAGAACCCGGCCGCGATGATGTACGAGCGGCCGCTGACCCGCGAGATGTACATGACCTCGCGCTGGATCAGCGAGCCGCTCTGCCTCTTCGACAACTGCCTGGAGACGGACGGCGCGTTGGCGTGCGTCCTGGTCTCCGCCGAGCGGGCCCGCGACTGTCGCCACCGGCCCGTGTACGTCCACTCCGCCGCCCAGGGCCTGCCCGCCCAGCACCACGGGATGGTCAACTACTGGAACGACGACCCACTGACCGGCCCGGCCTGGACCGCCGCCCGGCAGCTGTGGAAGCAGGCCGACTTCGGGCCGCAGGACGTGCACGTCGCGCAGATCTACGACGCCTTCACCCCGCTCATCCCGCTCTCCCTGGAGGGCTACGGCTTCTGCGGGCGCGGCGAGGGCGCGGCCTTCACCGAGGGGGGCGCCCTGGAGATCGGCGGCCGGCTGCCGCTCAACACCGGCGGCGGCGGCCTCTCCGAGGCGTACGTGCACGGCTTCAACCTGATCACCGAGGGCGTCAAACAGCTGCGCGGCACCAGCACCGCGCAGGTGCCGGACGCCGCGACCTGCCTGGTCACCGCGGGCGAGGGCGTGCCCACCTCCGCCCTTCTGCTGAGGAGTTGAGATGCTGCTGACACCGGTCGTCGACGACGACGGCGCACCCTTCTGGGAGTACGCCGCGCGGGGCGAACTCCGCGTCCAGTGCTGTGCCGACTGCGACGAACTCCGCTTCCCGCCCCGGCCGTGCTGCCCGCACTGCCAGTCCTTCGCCGCCCACTGGCGGAAGATGAGCGGCCGCGGCCGCATCTGGTCCTACGTCGTCCCGCACCCGCCGCTGCTGCCCGCGTACGCGGACCTGCCCGGCTACAACGCGATCGTCGTGGAACTGGCCGACGCCCCCCGCATCCGCCTGGTCGGCAATCTCGTCACCGCCGCGGACGCCCCGCTCAATTCCGTCGACCCGGAGCGGCTGCGGATCGGCGCCCCCGTGAAGGCCGTCTTCCACACCCCGCCCGGCGGCATGACCGTGCCGCGCTGGGTCCTGGAGCGGCCATGACCGTGCGCACCGAGATCAAGGACGGCGTCGCGCTGGTCACCCTCGACCGGCCGGAGCGGCACAACGCGATCGACCTGGCCACCGCCCGCGAACTCGCCGCGCTGTGGCGGGAGTTCCGACGCGACGACACCGTACGGGCCGCGGTCGTCACCGGCGCCGGCGGCCGCGCCTTCTGCACCGGCATCGACCGCTCCGCCGACGTCCCCCAGCCGTCCTCGCCCTTCTCCCTCGACGATCCGCTGCTCACCATCGGCCCGAAGGCCAACGACCTGTGGAAACCGGTGATCGCCGCGGTCGACGGCATGGCCTGCGGCGGCGCCTTCTACCTCCTGGGCGAGGCCGAGTTCGTCGTCGCCTCCGAGAACTCCACCTTCTTCGACCCGCACACCACCTACGGGATGGTCAGCGCCTACGAGTCGCTCACCATGGCGCAGCGGATGCCCTACGGGGAGGCCGCGCGGCTGGCCCTGATGGGCACCGCCGAGCGACTGGGCGCCCCGCGCGCGTACGCGATCGGCCTGATCTCCGAGCTGACCGCGCCCGGCGCGGCGGCCGAGGTCGCGCTGCGCCGCGCCGCCACCCTGGCCGCCCAGCCGACCGAGGCGGTCCAGGGCACCGTACGGGCCCTGTGGGCGGCCCACGAGGCGGGCCGGGCGCAGGCGTGGGCGCATGCCCCGGCACTGATCGCGCTGGGCAGTCTGCCGCCGGACCGCCAGGCGGAGCTGTTCGCCGCCCGGAAGGAGCGGACGCCTCGGGGCGGAGCGGGCAGCGGGCCCGCAGGGGCGGACCCCTACCCGCTCGTCAGATGACCCCTTGCGTCCGGGACCGCCTCCGGGGCACCGGCTACATCTTGGTCTTGTGCGCCCGGGTGATCTGGCAGGTGAACCAGAACTGCCCGATGGAGGACTGGTTGACCGTGTACTTGGCGGTGTAGGTCTCGGTGGCGCCGGGGCCCACGACGATGGACCGCTCGTGCAGCCCGTACGCCTTGCCGTCGGCCGGCTTGGCCTTCATCCAGTTCACGGCCATGTCGTAGGAGTACGAGGAGGTCGTCGACGGGTTGGTGATGGACACCGTGTAGGTGAACTGGCGCAGCGAGTTGGAGAAGTCGCAGTTGCTGCCGGTGGCGTCCGCGCGCCCGTCCGGGTCGTAGGTCTCCTCGGTCGGCGAGGGCGAGTACGACGGCGAGTAGCTGTCCGTCGGGTAGCCCGTAGGGGTCGAGTCGTACCCGGTGGCGCTGGGGCTCGCGAGGGCGGTCGGCATCGCCACCCGCGGGCGGCTGAAGGCACACCCCCCGACCGTGGCGACCGTGGCCAGTGCCAGCGCGCCGGCCACCGCCACCCTCGTCGCCCTGCGGGCACCGTCGCCGGACGTGCCCGTGCGTATGCGCTGCTTCATGATCGCCCATCCCCCGTGGAAACTTCCGAGCCCGCCGGACTGCGGGTTGACGCGTGCACGGCACCCTAGCAAGAGCCCGGGACGCCCCGTACGGGCCCCGGCCGCGCGTCCGGCCCAACCTGTCTCGCGGGTGCCGAGGGGCAGGCGTAGCGTCGGTCGCGGAGGATGACCGAACGACCCGAAGCGAGGCGACGCCCGTGGTGCGCAACGTTCTCGGGTCACTGATCGCCCTCATCGGAGCGACGGCCGCCGTATGGAGCCCCTTCCGTCCCTGGTACGACGGCCGTCACGGAAGCGACATCCGGATCGAGGACCTCTTCAACGGCATCACCCGCAACAGCGCCGCGATGTTCGGGTCCGTCGTGCTGCCCATGGCCTTCGCGGCGCTGCTGGCGCTGATCGGCGTCGCGCTGCGTTCCCGGGCGTTGGTCGCGGTCGCCGGCGTGGTGGTGCTCGGCTTCACGATCCTGTGGATGGTCCGCCAGGGCCAGGCCGCGAGCGAACTCACCGCCGGCGCCCGCGGGCTGGGCGTGGGCGTGGCCAACGCGCTCGGCGGCGGCGCCCTGCTGCTGCTCGGCGCGCTCGTCATGCGCGGCCGCGACCGGCGGGTCTACGACCGCGGTTACGACCGGCGTTACGACGACCGGCGTTACGACGACCGCGGCTACGACGACCGCCGTTACGACGACGGGTACGGCCCCTACCCGCCCGACGACCGCTACGACGCGCCCGCCGGCTACCCCCCGGGCGCCCGTCCGCCGGCCGCCTACCCGCCCGCGGCCTATCCGCCCGGCC
Organism: Streptomyces bugieae; assembly: GCF_036352915.1. Classification (NCBI taxonomy): domain Bacteria; kingdom Bacillati; phylum Actinomycetota; class Actinomycetes; order Kitasatosporales; family Streptomycetaceae; genus Streptomyces; species Streptomyces bugieae. The sequence continues at coordinate 137,555 of NZ_JAZBJP010000021.1, read as the reverse complement.
CGCCCGAGCCGTGGGACGCGGGCCGCCCCGGCGCCGAGGAGTGGGACCCCGAGCCGTACGCCAGTGGACCGGCCGGCACCGGGGCGCCGCCGCCCCCGCCGGGCCGCTCCGGCGGTCCGCCCCGCGCCGAGGACGACACCCCCACCACGCCGCTGCCGCCGGTCCCCCCGCCACCGGCCCAACAGCAGCCACCGGCACCCCAGCAGCCCCGGGCAGGGCAGCCGGAGCCGTACGGACACGAGCCGCCGCCGACCATGCCGGCCCGCCGGCCGCCGCCCACCCCTCCCGTGGAGTGGGGCAGGGAGCAGCGGCAGCCCCGCCCTCCGGAGGACGAGGAGTAGGCGGGGAGTGCGGACAGGAGCGGCCGGAGCCCGGGGGCTCAGGACCGCAGCCCGGGGGCTCAGGACCGCCGGGCCTGTCCCGTCCCCTTCGCGGCGTCCAGCGCGTACACGCAGCGGTCCTTGCTGCAGGCGTAGACCACGCCGCCCACCGCCACCGGCGAGCCGGTGATCTCCCCGCCGGTCGCCAGCTTCCAGCGCAGCTGGCCGCCCATCGCGTCGAGCGTGTACAGGCAGTGGTCGGCCGACCCGAAGTGCACCCGGCCCTCCGCGACGACCGGGGAGCCGACGACCTCCGCGCCCGCCTGGAACCGCCAGCGCGGGGTGCCGGTCACCGCGTCCAGGGTGTAGAGCGCCTTGCCGCTGCCCAGGTGGACCGCGCCGTGCGCGACCAGCACCGGTTCGGTGGACTGCCGGGCCTCGGTGGCGATCCGCCAGCGGTCGCGGCCGTCCGCCGGGTCCAGCGCGTAGACCGTGCCGAGGTAGTCCGCCAGATAGACCCCGCCGCCGGTGACCGCCGGTCCGGGTGCGAAGGCGGGCGGGCTGAGGAACACCGCGGGCGCCTCGAAGTGCCAGCGGACGTCGCCGCGGGCGATGTCGAGCGCCAGCACCCGGGTGCCGGCCACGACGTAGACCGCCCCGTCCGGCGCCGGCAGCAGCCGCATCGGCACCCCGCCGCAGGCCGCCGCGTCCCCGACCGGGTACGACCAGCGCTCCGCGCCGGTACGCGCCTCCAGCGCCTTCAGCCGGGCGTCGGCCCAGACGAACACCGTGCCGTCGTGGATCACCGGTCCGGCCTCGGCGGTCTCGAAGTCGGTCTGGACGCCGGTGGTCTCCCACAGCAGTTCGCCGGTGGCGGCCTCCCACGCCTGGACGCCGCCGCCGCGGGTGCTGGTGACGACGGTCCCGCGGTCGACCTTGAGGGCGTAGACCCAGCCGTCGGTGTTCAGCCGCCAGCGGTCGGTGCCGTCGGTGGCGTCCAGCGCGTACAGGCTCGGGCCGTCCGACGCGTGGATCCGGCCGTCCGCGACCGCCATCGCCCAGGCGACGTCGCGGGTCTTGAACCGGCGCCGCCCGCTGGCCACGTCGAGCGCGTGCACCTCGAAGGACGTGACGTAGAGCAGCTCGCCGTCCACGGCGGGGGTGCCCCAGACGTCGTTGGACATCCGGAACCGCCAGGGGCGCCAGCGGCCCGCGTCGGCGGGCGGCGCCTCGGCCGGCGCCGCGGCACCCTCGGACGACGGCGCACCGCCGGGCGCGCCCTGCGGGGGCACTCCGGTGACCGGCCCGCCGCCGGGCGGCCGGACCCAGTTCGTCGCGGCACCGGCCTGGCCGCGGGGCTGCGGCTCCCGGGCGTCGGCGCGCGGCCCCGGTCCTATCGGGGCGGCCGAGCCGCCGAGGTGGACGGGACCGGCGGCGCCCTCCGCGGGCGCCGCGGAGAGCGCGCCGGCCGGGGACGGCGCGGCGGGCGGTGCCGCGGAGACCGGGGTGACCCGGGCGGTGGAGACGTCCGGGCCGAGCGCGGCCGGCTGCGGCATCGGGCCGGGGTGGGCACCGCGCGGATCACCACCGCGGTGGGCGCCGGGGCCGGCACCGATCCGGCCGGGCCAGGCGTCCGCGGGCGCGTTCTCCGGCCGCGGCGGGGCCTGGGCGGGCTGCGGCAGGGCCGCTACGGGGGCCTGCGCGGGCGCCTGGGGCGGGGACGGCGGGACCGGCGGGGCGGCGGGCGCGGGACGGCCGGTGCCCCGCCCGGAGGCCGCCTGCCGGCTCTCCTGCGGTACGGCGGAGCGGCCGCCGCGGCGGCTCTCGATGAGCCCCACCGCGCCGGGCGGCAGCCAGGCCGACGCGGTGCCGCTGTCGTCGCTGCCGGAACCGAAGAGGTGCGGGGCGAGCTGGGACTGCAGGTCGGCGGGGGACGGCCGGTGGGCCGCCTCCATCTGCATGCAGGACTCCATGAGCGGACGCAGTTCGTCCGGCAGCCCGGTCAGATCGGGGCCCTCGCGCAGCAGCATGAAGACCGTCTCCACGGGGTTGGCGCCGTGGAAGGGGGCGTGCCCGGTGGCGGCGAAGACCAGTGTCGAGCCGAGGGAGAAGACGTCGCTGGCACCCGTGACGCTGCGCGAGTCCCGGGCCTGCTCGGGCGACATGTAGGCGGGGGTGCCCACGGCCACGTTGGTCATCGTCAGCCGGGTGTTGGACACCCCGGAGGCGATGCCGAAGTCGATCACCCGGGGGCCGTCCTCGACGACCAGCACATTGGACGGCTTCAGGTCGCGGTGGACCAGGCCGGCGCCGTGGATGGACTGCAGCGCCTCGGCGATCCCGGCCGCCAGCCAGCGCACCGCCTGGGCCGGCAGCGGTCCGCACTCATTGACTATTTCCTCCAGGGAGGGCGCGGGGACGTAGGCCGTCGCCAGCCACGGCACCGCCGCGCGCGGATCGGCGTCCACCACCGCCGCGGTGTAGAAGCCGCTGACCGCGCGGGCCGCCTCGACCTCGCGTGTGAAGCGGACCCGGAACAGCTGGTCCTCGGCGAGCTCGGTACGCACCGTCTTGATCGCCACGCGCCGGCCGGACGCCGAACGGGCCAGATAGACCAGTCCCATGCCGCCGGCCCCGAGTCGGCCGAGCACCTCGAACGGCCCGATCCGCCGGGGATCGTGCTGCGTCAGCTGCTTCAGCTGCTCCACCACTTGTCTGCCACCTCCCCGTGGGGCGTAAAAAAGAGACTCTCAAAAGCCACGAGCCGTCGAGAGCCACTGCCCCGTGCAGCGTCTCCCCGCCTGCGGCGAGGACTATCGAAACGGCCGTACGCGAGCTGATTCTTCCTGGCCGCGCCGATGGTTGCGAACCCGGGGCCCGTCCGTCGTGTCCCGGCACACCCCCCGCCTCCCACCCCGGGACCGTTACCCGGTGTCACCCCACCCGGCCTGACGTGCGCCGATTGGTTCCCGGGCGAACGACGGGCCCGCTGGTTACCGATGGGTTGGCGGCCCGGTTCGCCGCAGTCGGGACGGCCGGCCAATTCTGCGCCGGCGCGGGCCACTTCGGAGCCACGCCTCTTCTCCCCTTCGACCGGCGGTCCGGAAGCAAAGCGTCCGTCCATTGTTCGCACGGCTTTCCCCCAGTGCCGTCGTTGCGGGCCACCGCAGCAGCTATATGTCCACGCTAGTACCGGTTCGTGCGTGCCAAGCGAAGGGAATTCAAAATTCCGGTCGGTACCCGGCATTTTCTGCACGGAGCGTGACCGCTTATCCACCAAAGTTGTCCACAGGCTGTTGATAAGAGCATTCACCGGTTCGGACCAAGCCGCGCTCCGTGCGCCTGGACCACGAGCGGGTTCGCCACCGGCGCGGTAACCGGGGCCGCGGAGGCCGAACTCCCGCATCCCCATTTGCAGGCAGCCAAATCGCGCTCCGATCACCCCTCGGTAAGCTGACGGCATGACAGGACAAGTACGAACCGTCGACGGCAGAGTGGCCGGCCGCCGCGGACAGGCGACGCGGCAAAAGCTTCTCGACTGCCTCAGTGAAATGCTCAGTTCGTCCCCCTACCGGGACGTCAAGGTCATCGATGTGGCCCGAAAAGCGGGGACTTCGCCCGCTACGTTCTATCAGTACTTCCCGGACGTCGAAGGTGCCGTCCTTGAAATCGCCGAGGAGATGGCCAAAGAAGGCGCCACTCTGACCGATCTTGTCGCCGAACGCTCCTGGGTGGGCAAGTCCGGCTGGCAGGCGGCGGAGGAGCTGGTCGACGGCTTCCTCTCCTTCTGGCGCAAGAACGATGCGATTCTGCGCGTCGTCGACCTGGGTGCCGCCGAGGGCGACAAGCGGTTCTACAAGATCCGCATGAAGATCCTCAACGCCGTCACCAACTCGCTCACCGACTCCATCCAGGAGCTCCAGAGCAAGAACAAGGTCGACAAGGACGTCAGCCCGGCAGCCATGGCCGGTTCGATCGTCGCGATGCTCGCGGCGGTCGCCAGTCACCAGAAGGGCTTCCAGAGCTGGGGCGTGAAGCAGGCCGAGCTCAAGCCCAATTTGGCGCTGCTGGTGCACTTCGGCATCACCGGCAAGAAGCCGACCAGGTGAGCCACGCACGCCATTCGAACCAGTAAGCCCGGCCGGTAAGCCGCACGAGTAGGCCACTGAGCCGGAAGACCGGGAACCCGGCAATCGGCAGCCCCGTGAGGAAGCGGCCCGAGAAGCGCCGCGCCTCCAAGCCCCGTTGCATCCGGGCCCGTTCCGCCGTCGGTCCTTTATCCGTCCTGCCATAGCTGTACCGCACACACAGCGGGTGCCGGCCGCCTCCTCCCAGGGGCGCCGAAGCACCCGCTGTGTGCATGTGGACGCGGAACGCACACCCTCCGGCCGGACGCACGCCCCCGCATCGGTCAGCGCCGCTCCAGCCGGAACAGCCGGATCTCCCGCTCCACCCGCGCCTGATAGGCGGCGTACGGCGGCCAGAAGGCCAGCGCCGCCCGCCACGCCCGCGCCCGCTCCGCACCGCTCAGCAGCCGGGCCCGTACGGCGATCTCCTCACCGCGCCAACTGACCGTTGCCTCCGGGCACTTGAGGAGGTTTCCGGTCCAGGCCGGGTGGCCCGGACGTCCGAAGTTGCTGCCGATCAGCAGCCAGCCGCCGTCCTCCTCCGGCAGGCAGGCCAGCGGTGTCTGCCGCGGCCGCCCGCTCCGGGCGCCGGTCGCCGTCAGGACCAGCCCGGGCAGCATCCGGGTGCTGAGCAGCACCTTTCCCCCGGTCAGCCGGTGCACCGCACGGTCCAGGGCCGGGACGACGTGCGGGGCGACCCGGGCGAACGTCCGGGTCGCGGAGACCCTCTGCACCAGCCGTCGCATCGGCCGCCCGTCCCCCGCCGGCGAGGGTGCGGCGCCGCTCCCCGGCATCAGGCGTCGACCGCCGTCAGCAGGCCCGCCGCACGGCCCGCACCGGGCCCCGCCGCGAACAGCCCCGCCTCCTCGGCCGCCCGGGCCCGCAACCGGTGCGCCGGGCCCAGCAGCAGTTCGTCGCCGGCCGCGCGCTCGAGGTACAGATGCGCCGCGCGCTCCCAGGTGACGCCGATTCCGCCGTGCAGCTGGACCGCCTCGGCCGCCACCGCGCGCAGCGCCTCCAGCGCCTGCGCGAGCGCCAGCGCCGCCACCCCGGGCTCACCGGCCCCGCCGGTGACTCCGGGCTCACCGCCGTGCGCAACGGAGGACCCGTCCGGCCCGGGGTGTCCGCGACCCGCCGTCCAGGCCGCGCAGTACGCCGCCGAGCGGGCCGCCTGCAGCATCACGTAGAGGTCGGCGAGCCGGTGCCGCACCGCCCGGAAGGACCCGAGGGGCCGGCCGAACCGCTCGCGCTCCCTGACGTACGCGAGGGTGCGGGTCAGCGCCGCATCGGCCGCCCCGACCGCCTCGGCGGCCAGCACCGCGGCCGCCGCCGCACCGGTCGCGGCCAGCGCCGCGCCGACCTCGGACTCCGCCTGCCCGCCGTCCTCGCCCAGCAACTCGGCCGGTACGTCCCGCAGTTCGAGCCGGGCCTGCGGCCGGGTCTCGTCCACCACGGCCTGCCGGGTCCGCCGCAGCCCGGCCGCACCGGCCGCCCGGACCAGGAAGAGCCGGGTGCCGCTGCGCGCGAACCCGCCGGTGTGCGCGGCCACCACCAGCACCTCGGCGGTGTGCCCGTGCAGCACCTGGCCGGCCTCCCCGTACAGCCGCCAGCCCGCGCCGCCCTCCTCCTCGTGCGCCTGGATCCCGCCGGCCCGGCCGCCGCCCGCCCAGTCGCCGTCGTTCGGTCCGGTCAGGGCCAGCGCGATGGGGAGCCGGCCGCCCGGTACGGCCAGCGTGCCGGTCAGCTCGCCGGAGGCGAGGGCCGGCAGCAGTCCGGCGCGCTGCCGCTCGCTGCCCAGCGCGAGGATCAACGGAGCGGCCAGCGCGGCGGTCGCGATCAGCGGCGAGGGCAGGACGCCGCGGCCGGTCTCCGCGCAGGCCAGGGCGAGTTCGGTGGGCCCGCACCCGGCCCCGCCGTACGCGGTGGGCAGCGCCAGACCGGGCAGTTGGAGCCGGCCGGCGAGCTCCCCCCACAGCTCCTCGTCGTAGCCGGTCGGGGTACGCACCGCCGCCTCGACCTCGTCCGGGCCGCAGCGTTTGTCCAGCAGTGCGCGCAGCGTGCGGCGGATTGCGTGCTGCTCCTCGGTGAACGCGGCATCCATCGGCGGGCTCCTCCCGGCCGTGCGACCACGCCCGCCGGGTCCGGCAGGCGTGCGCCAACGCGATCTGACGGCCCGTCATAGTAGGGAGCGGCGACGCAGTTTCCCAGAGTCGGGCGGCGCGATTCCCGGGGCGGGCGGCGCGATCCCCGGAGGCGGACGGGTCCATCCCGACCTGCCGGAAGCCTGGTGGGACGCCCCCTGCCCCACCCCCCGAATCTGATGTACCGTCAGATTCATGCCTTCACCAGCTTCCGGCCCCCGCTCCGGGAACCGCAAGGTGGCCGTCGCCGGGGTCGCCCTGTCCGACTGCGGCCGGGTGGACGAGGCCACCCCGTACGCGCTGCACGCCCAGGCCGCCCGCCGGGCGCTCGCCGACAGCGGCCTGGACCGGTCGGTGATCGACGGCTTCGCCTCGGCCGGCCTCGGCACCCTCGCGCCCGTCGAGGTCGCCGAGTACCTGGGACTGCGCCCCACCTGGGTGGACTCGACCTCGGTGGGCGGCGCCACCTGGGAGGTGATGGCCGCGCACGCCGCCGACGCGATCGCCGCGGGCCACGCCGACGCCGTCCTCCTCGTCTACGGCTCCACCGCCCGCGCCGACATCAAGGCCCGGCGCCGCACCGCCAACCTCTCGTTCGGCGCCCGGGGCCCGCTGCAGTTCGAGGTCCCCTACGGGCACACCCTGATCGCCAAGTACGCCATGGCCGCCCGCCGCCACATGCACCAGTACGGCACGACGCCGGAACAGCTGGCCCAGATAGCCGTGCAGGCGCGGGCCAACGCGGCGGCCAACCCCGACGCGCTGTACCGCGACCCGATCACCGTCGACGACGTGCTGGCCGGCCCGATGATCGCCGACCCGTTCACCAAACTGCACTGCTGCATCCGCTCCGACGGCGGCTGCGCGGTCCTGCTGGTCGCCGAGGACCACGTCCCCGACCTGGCCAAACCGCCGGTGTGGGTGCTCGGTTCCGGCACCGCGGTCTCGCACACCACCATGTCCGAATGGGACGACTTCACGGTCTCGCCGGCGGCGGTCTCGGGGCGGCTGGCCTTCGAGCGGGCGGGCGTGCGGCCGTCCGAGATCGACCTCGCGCAGATCTACGACGCCTTCACGTACATGACCCTGGTGACGCTGGAGGACCTGGGCTTCTGCGCCAAGGGGGAGGGCGGCGCGTTCGTCGAGAAGGGGCGGCTGCTGCGGGACGGCGCGCTGCCGGTGAACACCGACGGCGGTGGCCTGGCCGCCTGCCACCCCGGGATGCGCGGGCTGTTCCTGCTGGTCGAGGCGGTGCGCCAGCTCCGCGGCGAGGCCGGCCCAAACCGCCAGGTCCACCGCCCCGACGGCACCCTCCCGCACCTCGCGGTCGCCTCCGGCACCGGCGGCTGGTTCTGCTCGTCGGGGACGGTGGTGCTGGGGCGGGAGTAGCGGGGGTGGGGGGGGGGGGTGCCGGGGCGGTGGCGCCAGGACGGTGGTGCCGGGGCGGGGGCGGCCGCCAGGGCCTCCCCCGCCCCGCCTCGTCAGAGCGCCAGCCGCTCCTCGATCAGGTCGGCGGCCCGGCGGGCGCCGCCCTCCGCACGGGACTCCGCCCGCAGCGCGGCCGAGCGGGCCGCCACCCGCGGATCGGTGGTCAGGGCCAGCAGGGCCGTACGCAGCGCCTCCGGGGTGGCGTCCGCGGTGTCGATCCGGCGGGCCACGCCCAGCTCGACCAGCCGGTCGGCGTTGCCGAACTGCTCGGCGCCCTGCGGCACCGCGATCATCGGCACACCGGTGTAAAGCCCCTCGCCGCTGCCGCCCATCCCGGCATGCGTGACGAACGCGTCCGCCTGCTCCAGGATCGCCAACTGCGGTACCCAGGACCGCACTTCGATGTTCCCCGGCACGTCCGGGCCCAGCTCCGCCGGATCGACGTACTTGCCGATCTGCAGCACCACGTGCCAGCCGGGCAGATCCCCGAAGGCCGCCACGCAGCGCCGGTAGAACTCCGGCTGCCGGGTGAACGCCGAGCCCAGCGACACCAGCAGCACCTTCTCCGCGCCGGCCGGCCGGACCCAGCCGCCCTGCTCGGCGCGGGAGCCGAGGCACGGCCCGACGAAGGTCACCGCGGCGTCGTCCACCCGGTCCGCATGCGGCTGCATCGCCCGCGGGATCGTCGCCAGCGCCCGGCGCGGCCGGCCGGAGAACTCCGCCACGTCCGTGGTGACCGCCCCGCACCGCGCCAGCCAGGCGGCGAACCGGTCCTGGTACGCCCCGGCCCCCGGCAGACCCATGAACGCCGCCCCGATCTCCTCCTGGGCACCCTCCCAGCCCACGTACGTCGGTGACAGCTGGACGACGTCACGCCCCTGGGCCTCGGCCAGCGCACGCGCGGCATACGCCCCGACGTCGTAGAGGTAGAGGTCGGCGGGATCGTCGTCGTAGACGGCGCGCAGCTGCGGCAGCACCGCGATCGCGTCGTCGAGGAAGAGCGAGGCCGCGGCGACCGGATCCTCGGGCCAGGCGTTGTCGGCGACCGGCAGGACGGAGGTGTAGCGGACGAGCGTGGCGCCCGTGGGGGCGATCAGCTCGGCGGCGTGGTCGGTGTTGGCGTACGTGACGCGATGACCGCGGGACACCAGCTCACGGATGATCTCCAGGCTGGGCAGGACATGACTGACCATGGGCGTGCCGACCATGGCGATATGGGCAGTGCGCGACATACCGGACTTCCTTCTTCACAGAGCTACGGCAGCAGGGCCGTAAGAGGGCAGGGAGAAGCCGTGGGACGGGGAGACCGTCCGACGTCGCGTCAGCCGTAGATCTGGTGGAAGTGCATGCGAGGAGCGTAACGGCCCCCTGCCGCGCCGGTCGAAGCATTTTCCGGACCGCCGGCGCATCGACACCTCGCTTCGCCACCTCCGCATCGACACCTCCACATCACCTGCATCCGCATCTGCACACGGGCATCTATACATCCGTCATAGACAAGCGTTTAAGACGCTCGTATAGTCGAGGCATCGGGTCGTCACCGACCCACCCGTCCACCCACCAACGCACCGCCCCTGAAGGGAATCCCGTCATGCCCGGAACCGTCCTGATCTCCGGCGCGAGCGTCGCCGGTCCGGCGCTCGCCCACTGGCTGCACCGCTACGGCTTCTCCGTGACCGTCGTCGAGCGCGCGCCCGCGCTGCGGACCGGCGGCTACAAGGTCGACATCCGCGGCGCGGCGGTCGAGGTCGCCGACCGGATGGGGATCCTGGAGGACATCCAGCGGGCCAGTACGGACATGCGGAACGGCGCCTACGTGAAGGACGACGGCACCCGCGTCGCCACCCTGCCCGCCGCGATCTTCGGCGCCCGGACCGGCCGGGACGACGAGATCATGCGCGGTGACCTGGCCCGCATCCTGTACGAACGCACCCGCGCGGACGTCGAGTACGTCTTCGGCGACTCGATCGCCTCGCTCACCCCGACCGCCGACGGCAGCGGGGTCGAGGTGACCTTCGAGCGGGGCGCGCCCCGCCGCTTCGACCTCGTCGTCGGCGCCGACGGGCTGCACTCGACCGTCCGGCGGCTGGTCTTCGGTCCGGAGGAGCAGTTCCTGCGGCACCTCGGCACGTATCTCTCGGCGTTCTCGATGCCGAACGAACTCGGCCTGGACCGCGAGGAGTTGTACTACGCGGAGCCGGGCCGGCTGGTCTGCGCGTACAGCTCGGCCGGAGACCCGGCGGCCAAGGGCCTGCTCGCCTTCCGCTCGCCCCGGCTGAGCTACGACCACCGGGACCGGGCACAGCAACTGGCCCTGCTGGAAACCGCCTTCGACGGAGCCGGCTGGCGGACCGCGCGGATGCTGGAAGCGGCCCGCTCGGCACCGGACCTCTACTTCGACGGGCTGCACCTGGTCGAGATGGACCGCTGGTCCCGCGGACGGGTGGTGCTCCTCGGTGACGCCGCACACTGCGCCTCACCGGCGTCGGGGCAGGGCACGGGGATGGCGCTGGTCGGCGCGTACGTCCTGGCCGGCGAGCTCGCGGCGGCGGGCGGCGCGCCGGAGGCGGCGTTCGCCCGGTACGAGGAGGAGATGCGCGGCTATGTCGCGGTCAACCACGAGTTCGCGCGGAAGTTCGCGCGGGAGATGACCGTGGACAGCCGGTGGGGGATCCGGCTCCGGCACCTGATGCTGCGGATGCTGCCGCACATGCCCTGGAAGAACGCCGTCGCGAAGAAGATCGCGGAGGACGTCCAGCGGGGCGCCCGGGCGATCACGCTCAAGGACTACGGCCGTCCGGTGGCGGCAACGGCAGTGCGGACCCCGCACGCCGCCTGAGTACGCTGCCCGACATGAGCGATCAACCGGCCGGTTCCCCGCAGCAGGACAACGCCACCTCCGGCGCCGACGGGCGTGTGCACGCCGCCGGCACGGCGGACGCCGCCGGCACCGCGGACGCCGCGGCCCACGCGTTCCGGCAGCTGCTGCGCGGACTGCGGGTCTGGGACGTCGAACTGCCGACGTTCGATCCGGAGGCGGCGCCGGCCGAACCGCTGCCGCTGTTCCGGCAGTGGCTGCGGGAGGCCGCCGAGGCCGGCCAGCCGGAGCCGCACACCATGGCGCTGGCCACGGCGGACGCGGCCGGCAATCCCTCCGTACGGACCGTGATGCTGCACGACGCCGACGAGCGGGGCTGGCACTTCGGCTCGCACCGCGGCAGCCGGAAGGGCCGCGAACTGGCCGCGCGGCCGCGGGCGGCCCTCGATTTCTACTGGCCGGCGGTGGGTCGTCAGGTACGGGTCGGCGGGGCGGTGACCGAGGCCGGGCCGGAGGAGAGCGCGGCCGATCTGCACCGCCGTTCGACGGGGGCGCTGGCCGCGGCGCTGGTCGGCCGGCAGAGCGAGGTACTGGGGTCGGTCGAGGAACTGGCACGCGCCTCCGAGGCCGCGTGGGAGCGCGCCCGGCGCGAACCGGAGGCTCCGGTGCCCAGCTGGACGCTGTACGTCCTGGAGCCCGACGAGGTCGAGTTCTTCCAGGGAGACGCGCGACGCCGCCACGTGCGCCTCACCTACCGGCGCCGCAGGGAACTCGGGGGCCTCGGGGGAAGCGGGGGAAACAAAGGAAGCGGCAACGGCGGGTGGGAGCGGGAGCTGCTCTGGCCGTAGCCGTGCCGTGGCGACGGCTACGACCTGGCGTCGCGGGACGTGACGTGCCGTGGTGTGGCGGGGCGTCGGCCGGCTAGAACTGCTGGTACATGATGTGCAGCCCCACGTACCCCTTGGTGGGGTGGTGGAAGCCCTCCGGCAGCGTCGTCATGATCGTGAAGCCCAGGGACTGCCAGAGGGCGACGGCACGGGTGTTGGTCTCCACCACGGCGTTGAACTGCATGGCGCGGTAGCCCTCGGCACGGGCCCAGGCCAGGACGTGTTCGCCCAGGGCCCGCCCGACGCCGCGGCCGGCGCACTGCGGGTCGACCATGAAGCTGGCACTGGCGATGTGCGAGGCCGCGCCCATGTGGTTGGGGTTCATCTTCGCGGTGCCGAGCACCGTCCCGGCGTCATCCACGGCGACGACCGTACGGCCGGGTGGCGCCAGCAGCCACATCTCGCGCCCGGTCTCCTCGTCGAGGTCGCGCGGGTAGGTGTACGTCTCGCCGGCGGCGACGATGGTGTGGAAGAACGGCCAGATGGCGGGCCAGTCGGCCGCGGTCGCCTCACGGATCAGCATCGCGCCAGCATGGCAACCGGCCGTCTCACCCCGCCACCGAATTCCCGGCGGGCCGAAACACGGGAACGACGCATCCGGCCCGACCCGGCCCGGCATCACCTGGCCCGGTATTCCTCAACCTCGGACCGCCCGGTCCGGCATCCTCCGGTCCGGCATCCCCCGACCCCGCACCGCCCGCTCCGGCACCCCCCGACCCCACACCGCCCGGCCCGGCATCGCCGTCCCGGCGGAAGTCGACGACCAGCGGCATGCCGATCCGCAGGTCCGCCTCCGGGCAGCCGACGATCTCGGTCATCATCCGGGGCCCCTCGGCGAGAGCGACCACCGCCGCGACGTACGGGACCCGGTCCCCGAACGGCGGGAGGTCGTTGCGGTGCACGACGGACCAGGTGTAGAGCGTGCCGCGGCCGGCGGCCGGCTCCCAGTCGACGTCCTCGCTCCAGCAGTACGGGCAGAACTCGCGCGGGTAGTGGTGCGCCCGCCCGCACCCCTCGGCCCGGCAACGGCGCAGCAGCAACCGCCCCTCGGCCGCCGCCTCCCAGTACGGCCGGGTGAAGGCATCCACCTCCGGCACGTCCGAGCGCGCCGTGCTCCTTGCGGCACCCCGCACCGCCCCCTTCCCTCCTCCTGCCGTCCCCCTGCCCGCACCTACCGCCTCTTGCCCCGCCACTCTTCCGTCGGTCACCGGACCACCCCCACCAGCTCCACCGGCTCCATCAGCTCCACCCGGCGGGCCTTCGCCCGACCCGCCGCATCACCCCGTCCGCTTCTGACGGTATGTCAGTTCAACTCAGCGCGGCGACCGGCGCAAGAGGGCACGACTCCACTCCAGGGCCCCCGCCCCGCCGCACCCCGGACGGAACACCCCTCACCCACTTCTCACGCCCGCCCCATTCCTGACATGGCGTCAGTTCAGTAATCTGACTGTGCGTCAGCTAACGCAGCCAATGAGAGCCGTCACACAGGAGCGGGCGACTGCGATGCTTGGATCGACTCACGGCACCCTCACCACGCACTCCCGGCCGGCCCGCGTCGTGGCCTGCGGGGAGCAACCACCACACACCGTCCACGGCACAACCGCACCGCACCGCGGCGGCGACGGACCGAACGGCCAGGGCAGCCACGACGGCCGGGGCGCCGACGAGGCGGTCGAGCGGGACGTCAGCGGCCGCCCGCTGTACGCCCCGGTGCCCGACCTCGACCGGTTCTTCCGACCGGAGTCGGTGGCCGTGATCGGCGCCTCGGACAGCGAGGGCCGTCCCAACACCGGCATCACCCGCCAGCTGATCGCCTGGGCCGAGCGCGTCGGCGCCCGGCTGCACCCCGTGAACCCCGGACGCACCCGGGTCTTCGAGCTGCCCTGCCACGCCACCGTCGCCGACCTCCCCGAGACCGTCGACCTCGCCGTACTGCTCGTCAGCGACCCCCTTCCGGTCATCGAGCAACTGGCCGCGGCAAAGGTCAAGTTCGCGGTGGCGTTCGCCTCCGGCTTCGCCGAGACCGGGGAGGAGGGCGCGGCCGCCCAGGCCCGGCTGGCCGAGGCCGTGGCGCGCTCCGGGCTGCGGCTGCTCGGCCCCAACACCAACCTCAACGCCTTCGAGAAGTTCCGTGACGACCTCGACGGCCCGGCCATCGCCCTGATCACCCAGTCAGGCCACCAGGGCCGGCCCGTCTTCACCCTCCAGGAACTGGGCATCCGCCTTTCCCACTGGGCCCCCACCGGCAACGAGGCCGACCTGGAGACCGCCGACTTCCTCTCCTACTTCGCCACCCGCCCCGAGGTCGGGGCCGTCGCGGCGTATGTGGAAGGGCTCAAGGACGGCCGCAGCTTTCTGCTCGCGGCCGACCGCGCGGCCCGCCACCAGGTCCCCGTCGTCGCCGTCAAGGTGGGCCGCACCGAGACCGGCGCCCGGACGGCCGCCTCGCACACCGGCAAGCTCACCGGCGCGGACGAGGTCGTGGACGCCGCGATGCGCCAGTTCGGGGTGATCCGGGTGGACGGGCTCGACGAGCTGCAGGACACCGCGGCGCTGCTGGCCCGCGCCAGGAAGCCCACCGCCGAGGGCGTCGCGGTCTATTCGATCTCCGGTGGCACCGGCGCCCACTTCGCCGATCTGGCGACCGCGGCCGGGCTGCGGCTGCCCACCCTGGACACCACCAAGCAGGCCGAACTGCACCAGTGGATACCGGACTACCTCTCCGTCGCCAACCCGATCGACAACGGCGGGCACCCGGTCGGCGACTGGCGCGGCCGCAAGATCATCGACGCGATCCTCGCCGACCCCGCCGTCGGCGTGCTGATCTGCCCGATCACCGGCCCCTTCCCGCCGATGAGCGACAAGCTCGCCCAGGACCTGGTGGACGCGGCGGAGCAGACCGACAAGCTGGTGTGCGTGGTGTGGGGCTCGCCGGTCGGTACCGAGGACGCCTACCGCAGCACGCTGCTCGGCTCCTCGCGCGTGGCGACCTTCCGCACCTTCGGCAACTGCATCACGGCCGTACGCGCCTATCTCGACCACCACCGCTTCACGGCCGGCTACCGCTCGCCCTTCGACGACGCCCCCCGCGTGCCGTCCCCGTCCGTCCGCAAGGCGCAGGCGCTGCTGCGCCCGGGCCAGCAGCTCAGCGAGCACGCGGCGAAGCAACTGCTGCGCGCCTACGGCATCCGGGTACCGCGCGAACAGCTGGTGACCAGCGCGGCGGCGGCCGTACGGGCGGCGAGCCTGGTCGGCTATCCCGTGGTCATGAAGGCGTCCGGGGCCCAGCTGGCGCACAAGACCGAGCTCGGACTGGTCAAGGTCGGGCTGACCTCGGCCAGCCAGGTCAGGGACGCCTACCGCGAGCTCACCGACATCGCCCGCTACGAGGACGTCCCGCTGGACGGCGTGCTCGTCTGCCAGATGATCGAGCGGGGCGTCGAGATGGTCGTCGGGGTCACCCCCGACCGCCTCTTCGGGCCGACCGTGACCGTGGGGCTGGGCGGGGTGCTCGTCGAGGTCCTGCGGGACGTCGCGGTGGGCGTACCGCCCTTCGGCGAGGACCAGGCGCGCGCGATGCTCGCCGAACTCCGCGGCCGCGCCCTCCTGGAGGGCGTACGCGGCGGGCCGCCCGCGGACGTCGACGCGCTGGTCGAGGTCGTCCTCCGGGTCCAGCGGATGGCCCTGGAACTGGACGGCGCACTCGCCGAGCTGGACATCAACCCGCTGGTGGTCCTGGAGCGCGGGCAGGGCGCGGTGGCCCTCGACGCGCTCGCCGTCTGCCACTGACCCCGACCGCCCCCTCCGCAGCCGGACCCACAGCCGTAACCGCAACCGCTGCCGCAGTCGCGACCGCACCCTCTGGAGCCGTTCCCCCATGACAACCTCCGAGCCTTCCCCGTTCTCCCCGCCGTCCTCGCCCGGCCGTTCCGCCGGTACCGCCGATTCCGCAGCCTCCGCACAACCCGTCGACGCGCTTGATTCATTGGTACTGCACGCCACTGACAACGGCGTCTCGTGGATCACCCTCAACCGCCCGGACGCGCTGAACGCCGTCACCTGGGACCAGCGCGAACGCCTCATCGGCCTGCTCGCGGACGCCTCGGCCGACCCCGACGTACGGGCCGTGGTCATCACCGCGACCGGCAAGGCCTTCTGCGCCGGCGCCGACCTGCGCGGCAGCCCGAGCTCCGGCGAACGGACCGGCGGCGAACGGGTTTGTGGCGACGTGGCGCGGATGATCCGGCGCGGCGCCCAGCGGTTCATCGCCGCGGTGCTGGACTGCGAGAAGCCGGTGATCGCCGCGGTCAACGGCACCGCGGCCGGGCTCGGTGCCCATCTCGCGTTCGCCTGCGATCTCGTGCTGGCCGCCGAATCGGCCCGCTTCATCGAGGTGTTCGCCCGCCGCGGCCTCGTACCGGACGGCGGCGGCGCCTACCTCCTGCCCCGGCTGATCGGCCCACAGCGGGCGAAGGAGCTGATGTTCTTCGGCGACGCGGTCCCGGCCGCGGAGGCCGAGCGGCTCGGGCTGGTCAACCGGGTCGTCCCCGACGGCGAACTCGCGAAGACCGCCCGGGAGTGGGCGGAACGGCTGGCCGCCGGCCCGACCCGCGCGCTGGCGCTGACCAAGCAGCTGGTGAACGCGTCGTTCGAGACCGACCGGGCCGCGGCCTTCGCCGCCGAGGCCAGCGCCCAGGAGATCACCATGTCGACCGCCGACGCCCAGGAAGGCGTCGCCGCCTTCGTGGAGCGCCGCAGCCCGACCTACCGGGGCCGCTGACGAGGCTCCGCCGCCCGGCCCGCCACCCCTTGCGTCCGTCCGCTACTTCACGTCCTCCGGGCACACCGGCACCTCATGGGTGTTGCGCGTCCGCACCCCGGGCAGCCATCCGCGCGCCCCCTGCCCGTTCGTCACCAGGTACCAGCGGGTGGAGGTGATGCCCGCCTCGTCGCGGACCATCTGCCCGTCGGTGACGACGCAGCGCGCGGCCAGCTCGTCGCCGTGCCAGACCCGGCCCGCGGAGTTGTCGCGCGCGGCGTACGCGGCGTAGGGGTCCTTGGCGAGCCGCAGCGCGCACTCCAGGGAGCGGCCCGCACGGCAGGCGCGCTCGCTGTTGTAGACCGTGATCTTCACCGTCACCGGTGGCCCGGCCGGCTGCGGCGTGCCGGCCCCGGGCCGCACCAGCCACCACACCCCCAGCGCCACGGCGGCCACCGCCGCGGCCACCGCGCAGGCGATCGCGTACGGCCGCCTCCGGGGCGGCACGGCGGCGGACGGCCACCGGCGTGGTGAACGCGCCTCGGGTGCCTGCTCGTTGCCCGTCGGGCGGATCCGGTCCCACAGCCCGGGCGGTGTCTCGATCCGCTCGTCCGCGAGCCGCAGCCGGGCGCGCAGCAGCGCCTCGACGTCGTCGCCGGAGGCGTCGCCCCGGCCCCCGCCGCCGAACGGCCGGCCGCCGCCCGCACCACCGGTGCCGCCGCCGACCTCGCCGTCGTGGCGTCGCCCCGCGTCCACCGTGCCGCTCACCTCCCGGCCTGCCCGTGCTCCGATTCAACGAGGTACGCGCGCAGCCTGTCCAGCGCGCGGGCCCGATGGCGGGCGGCCGTACCGCGATGCACCTTCATGATCCTGGCGGCCTGATCGAGGGTGTAGCCGTCGAGGTCCACGAGGATGACGATGCCGGCCTGCCGGTGCGACAACCTCCCCAGCAGGCGCACCGCTTCGATCTCGGCGTGCCGCCGCTCCACCCCGCCGTCCCAGCCGCCCGGCCCGGCGCCGGGGCCCGCCCCCGCGCCGCCGCCCGTACCGGCCTCCTCGACGCCCTCCAGGCCGTCCACCAGGACCTGGCGGCGGTCCTTGCGGTAGGCGTCACGTGCGACGTTGAGGACGGTGGTGAAGGCGTAGGCGTACGGCTCCGGGTGGGCGAGGAAGCGCTGCGGACGGGCGGCGAGCTTGAGGTACGCCTCGTGCACCACATCCTCCGCGGACTGTCTCGAACCGGCCAGCATCACCGCCCTGCGGTAGAGGCGGGGCAGCAGGCCGCAGAAGACCTCGTCGAAGGTGGGCGACGCGGCGGACGACGCCGATGACGGTGGTGACGGTGGTGACGGTGGTGACGGTGTTGCCTCGGCCATGTACCGGAACTCTCCCCCGTGTTCGGCTACGGACGCGGCCGACGTGGACGCTACCCGCGCGGGCGGCACACAATCAGGAATCCCTCCGCCAATCTCCCCCCAATCCGAGGGAGATCGTCGCGTACGCCGCCAAACCACACGTGCGGGTGGCCGCCGTCCCGCATGGCTTCACATCTGACGGGGCATCAGATTCAATGAAACCGGCCGGGCGGAAAACCGGACAGAAGACAGGCCGGACAGAGGACAGGACAGGACGGACGCCATGACGGGACGGACGGGGCCCATGGGACCGACGGGGCCGAAGCGATGATGGGGCACGCGGGGATGGCGGCCACGGCCGTGCGGTACCTCCGCTCGGTCGGCGCACCGACCACGGCCGCCGCACCCGCCACTCCTGCCGCACCGCTCCCGCGGCCCGCCCTGCGCGCCGTACGCGAGGGCGAGCGCGCCCCCCTCGCCCCCGCCGCCTTCCGTTCCGTCCTGGGGCACTTCGCCAGCGGCGTCACCGTCATCACGGCACCGGGCGAACCGGGCCCGGCCGGCTTCGCCTGCCAGTCCTTCGCATCCCTCTCCCTCGACCCGCCGCTGGTGACGTTCATGGTGGCGCGTACGTCGACGACCTGGCCGCGGATCGCCCGTGCCGGGGTGTTCTGCGTCAACGTCCTCGGGGCGGAACAGGGTGGGTTGTGCCGGGGATTCGCGGTCAGTGGTGGCGACAAGTTCGCCGGCGTCTCCTACGGGCCGGCGCCGGCCACCGGCTCACCGCGGCTGGCCGACGTCCCGGCCTGGATCGACTGCACCATCCAGGCCGTGCACACCGGAGGCGACCACCTCATCGTCGTCGGCCGCGTCGAGGCCCTCGGCACGGACCCGGCGGCCGCCGAGGCCGGCCCCCTCCTGTTCCACCGGGGCGCCTTCGGCCACTTCAGCCCCTGAGCACGGCCGGTGCGCTCGGCCGGGCATGCCGCCCGACGGCGCCGCCGATCAGGACCGGCCGACCTGCCGGGTCAGTACGTGCCGGTGCCACTCGTCCGGGTCGCCCAGGAAGTAGTAGAGCGTCGGGCGCTTCTCCGTACCGCCCATGAACCACTGCCCCCGGCAGTCGCCGTCCACCTCCACCTCCAGCCGCTCGTCCGCGGTGAAGCGGTCCAGCGCCCATCTGCCGACGCCGCCGCAGCGGTCGCCCGGCTTGCTCAGCCCCCGGGCCGCCGCCGTGCCGTCCGAGCGCAGCTCCAGCGTTCCGCCGCTGCCGTCCCGCCAGACCCCGACGAGCCGGGCCCGGTCCAGCTTCGGGGGCTCGTACGCCGGCAACAGCCCGGTGGCGAGCGCGCCCACGCCCAGGACACCCATCGCGAGGGCGGCCAGGAAGCCGCCGCTCGCGACCGTGACGGTCAGCCGCACGGTGCGCCGGGTCCCGGTGCCCCGGGCGGCGACCGCGGCCAGCAGGGCGGCCGGCACGACGGCCGCGGTGAGCGCCGGCCAGCACACCAGGTAGACCAGGGGCGGCCCCACGGAGCCGGTGAGGAGCGCGCTGCACACCCCGTGGACGAGCATCGCGCCCGCTACCGCGAAGGGGGCGGCAGCCGCCGTGCACCACCATGCCGCGCGCCCCTGCCACCCGCCCCAACGGGCCGCCAGGCGCCCCAGCATCAGCGTGGGCAGCACCAGGGTGACCGTCAGCACCAGGCCGGGCAGCGCGCCGAGCACCAGCGCGACCGGGAGCACGAAGGCGGCCAGGAACACATTGCCGACCGGCCCCTCCTGGGTGAAGCCGTACAGCACCACCCCGACCGTCACGCACATCGCCTCTGCCAGCAGCGCCGCCATCGACACCAGAACGGCCCGCCCGCTCCAGACGTCGCGGATCTGCCCGGCGGCCGACCCCGTCCCGGCTCCCGCTGTCATCCCCGCCCCCCGTCGCCCGTCTCACGGGGATCATGCACCGGCCGGCCGGGCGCCCCGCCACCGGGGGCGGCTCACGCGGGCGCCGGCCGCCCCTGGACCGCCCCCGTGCGCCGCTCGCGGATGACCAGGGCCATCAGGGCCGCCAGTGCGCACAGCGCGCCCGAGGCGTACCAGACCGGGTTGTACGTGCCGAAGGCGTCGCGGGCCAGGCCGCCCAGGAAGGCGATCAGGGCGGCGCCCACCTGGTGGGCGGCGAGCACCCAGCCGAAGACGATCGCGCCGTCCTCGCCGTAGTGCTCACGGCACAGCGCGATGGTCGGCGGGACCGTCGCCACCCAGTCCAGGCCGTAGAAGACGATGAAGAAGACCATCGGCGGGTGGACGGTGTCGGAGAGCAGCAGCGGCAGGAACATCAGCGACAGACCGCGCAGACCGTAGTAGACGGCCAGCAGCCGGCGGGTGTTGAAGCGGTCGGTGAACCAGCCGGAGGCGATCGTTCCGGCGATGTCGAAGACGCCGATCACCGCGAGCAGTGAGGCGGCCGCCGTCATCGGCATGCCGTGATCGTGCGCCGCGGGCACGAAGTGCGTCTTGACCAGGCCGTTGGTCGTGGCGCCGCAGATCGCGAAGGTACCTGCCAGCAGCCAGAACGGCCCCGTGGAGGCCGCCGAGACCAGCGCCCGCACCGCGCGCCGGGCCGCGCCCCGCTGCGGCGGCGGCTTGGGCACGAACGCGTCCGCCCCGTAGGGCGCCAGGCCCACGTCCGCCGGGTGGTCGCGCAGCAGCAGCCACACCAGCGGGACCACGGCGAGCGCGGCCAGGGCGACGGTCACCGCGGCCGGCCGCCAGTCGTGCCGGTCGACGATCCAGGACAGCACGGGAAGGAAGACCAGCTGGCCGGAGGCGCCGGCCGCGGTGAGGATGCCGGTGACCAGCCCGCGCCGGGCGGTGAACCAGCGGCCGGTGACCGTGGCCGCGAAGGCCAGCGCCATCGAGCCGCTGCCCAGCCCCACCAACACGCCCCAGAAGAGCACCAGTTGCCAGGCGGCCGTCATGAAGACGGTCAGTCCGGCGCCGACCGCGATGACCGTCAGGGCGACCGCGACCACCCGCCGGATGCCGAACCGGTCCATCAGGGCGGCGGCGAACGGCGCGGTGAGCCCGTAGAGCGCGAGGTTCACCGACACCGCGAAGCCGATGGTGCCGCGGGACCAGTGGAACTCGGCGTGCAGCGGATCGATGAGCAGGCCGGGAAGGGACGCGAAACCGGCCGCTCCGATGATCGTGAGGAAGGTGACGGCGGCGACCGACCAGGCCCGGTGCGGGCGCCGCCTCGGCACGGCCTCGGCGGCGACGGGAGCGGATGAACGGTCCTCCGCCGCGGGCGGGCGGAGCTCGGGTGTCTGGGGCGTCTGGGGCACCCCAGAAGCTTCGTCCACGCCCCGTCACGGAACGAGTGGCCGGGGGGCCAGGGTTCATCAGGATCGGGCCACCGCCCCGGCTACCCGAAGGTCAGCACCGCCCGCGCCACCCGCCCGTGGTGCGCGTCGTCCGCCGCCTTCGCGAAGTCCTCCACCGGGTACGTCCGGGTCACCAACTCGTCCAGCAGCAGCCGCCCTTCGCGGTACAGCCGGGCGTACAGCGCGATGTCCCGCTGCGGGCGGGACGATCCGTACCGGCAGCCGAGGATCGACTTGTCCAGGTACATCGACGACACCGGGAACGACGCCTCCGCGCCGGCCGGCGGCACCCCGAGCAGCACCGCCTGACCGTGCCGGTCCAGCAGGTCGATCGCCTGCCGGATCAGCCGCGTACTGCCCACGCACTCGAAGGCGTGGTCGGCACCGGTCGGCAGGATCCCCTTCACCGCCTTGACGGCGTCCGCCGCGGCCGAGGCGTCGACGAAGTGGGTGGCCCCGAACTGCCGCGCCACGGTCTCCTTCGCCGGATTGGCGTCCACCGCCACGATCACCGAAGCGCCCGCGAGCCGCGCCCCCTGGAGCACGTTGAGCCCGATCCCGCCCGCCCCGATCACCACGACCGAGTCCCCGCGGTCGACCTTCGCGCGGTTGAGCACCGCGCCCACCCCGGTCAGCACCCCGCACCCGATCAGCGCGGCCGACGGCAGCGGAATATCCGCGTCGATCTTCACCGCCTGCACCGCCTTGACGACGGTGCGCTCCGCGAACGCCGAGTTCGACGCGAACTGGAACAACTCCGCCCCGCCCCGCCGGAACGGCCTCCCGGGCATCCCGATCGCCTTGCGGCACATCGTCGGCCGCCCCCGGTCGCACTCCGCGCACACCCCGCAGTTGGCCAGCGTCGACAGCGCGACGTGGTCACCGGGCGCCACATGGCCGACGCCCGCACCCACCGCCTCCACCACGCCCGCGCCCTCGTGCCCCAGCACCACCGGCACCGGAAACGGAATCGTCCCGTCGATCACCGACAGATCGCTGTGACACAGCCCCGCCGCCCGGACCCCGACCAACACCTCACCCGGCCCCGGCTCCCGCACCACCAAATCGTCCACGACCCGGGGCTGCTCCCCGTCGTATATGACCCCTCGCATATCCCATTCCCTCCCACGTTCCGCTGCGCTTTGCGGCGCCCCGTACGTACCTGTCTGCTGCGCCGCGGGTCACCTCGCCGTTGCGCTTTGCGGCGCCCCGCACGTACCTCGCCGTCCCGCCGCGGGTCGTCTCGCCGTTGCGCCTGGCGGCGGGCGTTTGTGTGTCGGGTGCGGTGCCGGCCCTCCAGACTTCGTCCTCCGGTCCAGCCCCTCCCGTGAGTGGAAGTTTCCAAGCTGGTTGGGGGCGTGCGTAATCCGTTGCCTGCGCGCACGTCGGCATTACCTGCACCCCCACCGTCCTTCACTTTCCCTCTCACGGGAGGGGACGGGCCGGAGGGGCCGGTTGTGTGGACGTAAAGCGTCAGCAGTCCACACAATCGGCCCCGGAGGCCCGTCACCGCACCCAACAACCCACCTGGCCCGCCGCAGGCGCAACGGCGAGACGACCCGCGGCGGGACAGCCAAGTACGTGGGGGATCAGCGCTTCGCGCCACGCGCGGCTGCCGCCATCGCCGACACCTGCGCCAGCAACGGCATCGGGTCGACGCCCACGGCGCCAGGCACCACCTCCGCCACCCGTTCCGGCGTCCAGCCGCCCTCGTCGGCGTGTACGGAGCGCAGCTCCCCCGGTTGGGCCCAGACCGCGATCTTGGGGCCGGCCACCGTGTAGACCTGGCCGGTCACCTCGCGGGCGCGCTCGCTCAGGAGGTAGACGACGAAGGCGGCCACGTCCTCCGGTTCGCCGATCTCCGTGAGTTCCATGGGGACGTTCGCCGACATCCGGGTGCGGGCGACCGGGGCGACCGCGTTGGCCGTCACGCCGTATTTGTGCAGGCCCAGGGCCGCGCTGCGGACGAGCGAGATGATTCCGCCCTTCGCGGCGGAGTAGTTGGCCTGGGAGACCGAGCCCTGGTGGTTGCCGCTGGTGAAGCCCACCAGCGTGCCGGACCCCTGGCGGCGCATCACCGCGGCCGCGGCCCGGAAGACCGTGAAGGTGCCCTTGAGGTGGGTGGCGACCACCGGGTCCCACTCCTCCTCGGACATGTTGAAGAGCATCCGCTCCCGCAGGATGCCGGCCACGCAGACGACGCCGTCGATCCGCCCGTACTGCGCCAGCGCGGTGTCGACGATCCGCTGGCCGCCGGCCATCGTGGACACGTCGTCGGCGACCGCGGTCGCGGTGCCGCCGGCCGCCTCGATCTCCTTCACCACCGCCTCGGCGACCTCGCTGCTCGGCCCGGCGCCGTCGATGGCGACCCCGTAGTCGTTGACCACGACCTTGGCGCCCTCCTGTGCGCAGGCCAGTGCCACCGCCCGCCCGATGCCGCGCCCGGCCCCGGTGACGGCGACCACCTTGCCGGCCAAGAAGTTCCCCATGCCGCGCCCCTTCCCGCAGTTTCTGACGGACCGTTAGATTTTTGGGCAGGCGCGAGCCGAACACAAGACCCCGGAGGGCCCCATGCCGCTGCCGCAGGAGTTCCACGAGATCGCCCGACGCGTCAACAACTGGGGGCGCTGGGGCGCGGACGACGAGATCGGCACGCTCAACCTGATCACCGAGCAGGTGGTACGGGAGGCCGCCGGCTGCGTCCGCAGCGGGCGCCGCGTGCCGCTCGCGCTGCCGCTGCGGCAGGACGGGGTGCAGACCGGGATGATCCCGGGCCGGGTCAATCCGCTGCACACGATGGTCGCGATCAACCAGGAGATCTTCGGGCCGGGCACGGTCGCCACCTCGGACGACGCTGTCACCATGGGCCTCCAGGCGGCGACCCACTGGGACGGCCTCACCCACGTCTCGCACTCGGGGCGGCTCTACAACGACCGCCCCGCCGCCTCCGTCACCGCCCACGGCGGCGCCACCGTCCTCGGCATCGAGAAGGCCACCCCGATCACCTCCCGGGGCGTGCTGCTGGACGTGGCCCGGGCGCACGGCACCGACCGGCTGCCCGGCGGGCACGCGGTCACGCCGGAGGACCTGGACGCCGCCGAGGAACTGGCCGGGACGAGGGTCCGGGCCGGGGACGTCGTCCTGGTACGGACCGGGCAGCTGCAGCACTACCTCGCCGGCGACCGGCAGGGCTACGCCTTCCCGTCACCGGGGCTGTCGGTGCGCACCCCGGAGTGGTTCCGGGCCCGCGATGTCGCGGCGGTCGCCAACGACACCCTGACGTTCGAGATCTTCCCACCGGAGATCGAGGGGCTGTGGCTGCCGGTGCACGCGCTGCACCTGGTGGAGATGGGCATGCTGCAGGGGCAGAACTGGAATCTGGAGGAGCTGTCGGAGGCCTGCGCGGAGGCGGGACGCTATGCGTTCTTCCTGTCCGCGATGGCCGAACCGTTCGTCGGCGGCGCGGGCACCCCGGTCGCGCCGGTGGCGGTCCTCTGACCCGCTCCGCGCCCGCGACGGGCCGGCCGGGTGGCGGTGCGCTCCTGCGCGCCCCGAGCACGGCACCGCGGACCGCCACCCCGGCCCCCTCCGGGCCGCGATCCGCACTCGTCGAGGCCGGGACCGGGTGCACAGACCCGGCCGCGTCCCGCCCTCGGCGTCCCCTCACGGCGCATCGCTCGTCCCAGCGTGATCAAACGGGCACGTTACGTCAACACCTGGCCCGGACTTGATGGTGCGCTGCGCACCGTCCGGCTCACATCCGGCGCGATACGGCGCACTGGGCTTCGTAGGCCCCCAGGTCGGACCCGGTCGCCACCAGCAGCGGCCGGCCGCGGTCGACCTCGCACCAGATCCGCTTTCCGGCGCCTTCCGGCTGCCAGCCCCAGCGGTCGGCGAGGCCGTCGACCAGTTCCAGGCCGCGCCCGTTGGTGTCGTCCCCGTCGGCGTGCCGCTGGCGCGGCGGACGGGCGCTGGCGTCCGTCACCTCGACCCGGACGGTGCCCACGACGGCGCCGGACCCGGAGAAGCACATCCGCAGCGAGGCCGCGGCGCCGGTGTGCACCACGGCGTTGGTCACGAGCTCGGAGATCAGCAGGATCAGCGTCTCCGCGAGCGGCTCGTCCGCCCCTATACCGGACCCCAGGAGCCGCGACCGGGCCCACCGCCGGGCCCGCCCCACCTCCGCGGGGTCGGGCCGTACGTCCAACTGCACCTGAAGCACCTGCACCGCTCACACCATCCGAACCGGCGGAAACATCGCCTCGCGCCTCCATGGAGTCACAGTGCGTGACCCCAGCGAGGCACAGCATGGTTGACGTTCAGTCACCCCAACAAGCGCTTCGGGCATATTCCAGCGCAAGGGAGTATGCGTACCGCATACTGTGCGACGCACTTTGCGGGGAGTCGAACAAGGGGGATTGGCCGGCCCTCGGCCAAGGCGGGCGGCGCGCAGTCCGTACGCCGGAGCCGTCATTCCGACGGCACCGGGTTCGTTGCGCCACAGAACCACTCGCACCCAACGGAGCGTACCCGAGCGGGGCGCCGACTCCCCCCTGTGACGAGTCACGCCTCGGACACAACCCGATATCGACCCTCCGTGACCACTTCTGTGTGGTGAGTCCGACATTTCGCACACGAGTTGCCAGAGTCTGACATCGCCCCGCACCGCTCACCACCCCGCATTCCGGACCCGCCCACCCTCAGCCGACCAGCTGCGCCGCCAGCAGCTCCTCCGCCTCGCCTGCCGTACCCCAGGAGCCGGCCCGCAACCAGGCCCGTTTGAGGTGCAGATGGACGTCGGCCTCCCAGGTGAAGCCGGCGCCGCCGTGGATCTGCAGGCAGTCCCGGGCGTTGCGTACCGCGGCCTCGTCGGCGAGCAGTTTCGCGCCCGCCACATCGGTGGCCTCATCCGTCACCGATGCGGCATATACGGCACTTCTGGCGATTTCTGCCCGTACGAGCATCTGCGCGCACAGATGCTTGACCGCCTGGAAGGAGCCGATGGGCGCACCGAACTGGGTGCGCACGCGGGCGTGACCGACCGCCATCTCGACGGTACGGAGCGCACTGCCCAGTTGCTGGGCGGCGGTCAGCAGGGCCGCCTCGCGGCGCAGCCGCGTCACGTCCGGACCGTTGAGCGGAGTCGTCCGCGGGTGGTCGGTGACGCGGGCGAGCGGGGTGAGGGGGTCGACGGAGGCGAAGGGGGCGCGGGACACCTTGCCGGCCACGCTCCGGTATGCGCCGACTGTGCGCCCCTGCGCGCCCCCGGGGCCGTGGGCGAGATCGGGCGCGCCGCCCTCCAGCAAGATCAACTCGTCGCAGGCGCAGGGGTGTTCCCACAGCACCGGCTCCCGGTCCCCGTCGCACAGCCCGACGATCCTCTCGCCGTCCGCGACGCCGTCCACCGCTCCGGCGAGCAGCTGGCAGGCCACCAGCGGCCCCGGCAGCAGCGCCCGCCCGGCCTCCTCGAAGACCAGGACCGCCTCCGGCAGCCCCAGACCGACGCCGCCGGCCTCCTCCGGCAGCCGCAGCGCGAAGAACCCGGCCGCGCCCAGCTCCCGCCACAGCGCCCGGTCCGGGGCCGGATCGCCGACCGCCGCCCGCAGCCGGTCCCGGTCGAACCGGGCCGCCAGCAGCTCCCGCGTCGCGTTCTTCAACGCCCTTTGCTCATCGGTGAGTTGGAAGCGCACCGGGCCGGTCACCGCCCCTTCGGCAGGCCGAGGATCCGCTCGGCGATGATGTTCTGCTGCACCTGCGACGTACCGGCCGCGATGGTGTACGAGAGGGACGAGAGCCGGTCGGCGGTCCACTCCTCGTCCGCGTCCCAGGCGCCGACCCCCAGCACCTCGGCCGCCGCGTCGTACAGCTCCTGACGGGCGTGCGAGTAGCGGAGCTTGAAGACCGAGCCGCCGGTCCCGGGCCCGCCGCCCCGTAGTTGCGCCTCGCTGACGTTCCACTGGGTCAGCCGCCACAGCGCGGCGAACTCCGCGTTCAGCCGGCCCAGCCTGCGGCGCAGCACGGCGTCGTCCCAGCGGCCGTTCGCCCGGGCCCGGCGGGCCACCTCCGTCAGCACCCGCCGGCAGGCCACCACCTCGCCGACGAAGGCGGTACCGCGCTCGAACGACAGCGTCACCATCGTCACCCGCCAGCCGTCGTTCTCCGCGCCGACCCGGCAGTCCGCCGGCACCCGCACCTCGTCGAGGAACATCTCGGCGAACTCCGCCGAGCCGGCGAGGGTGCGCAGCGGCCGGACGGTGATGCCGGGGGCGTCCATGGGCATCGCGAGCCAGGTGATGCCCCGGTGCCGGGGGGCGGCGGGGTCGGTGCGGACGAGCAGTTCGCACCAGTCGGCGACCTCGGCGTGCGAGGTCCAGATCTTGGTCCCGGTCACCACGTACGCGTCCCCGTCGCGCACCGCGCGGGTCCGCAGCGACGCCAGGTCCGAGCCCGCCTCCGGTTCGCTGAAGCCCTGGCACCAGATCTCCTCGCCGCGCAGCACCGGCGGCAGCCAGCGCCGCTTCTGCGCCTCGGTGCCCTCGACCGCGATGGTCGGCCCGGCGTGCAGCAGCCCGACGAAGTTCGCGCCCACGTAGGGCGCCCCGGCGCGTTCGGTCTCCTCCAGGAAGATCAGCCGCAGGGTGGGGGCGGCCTCCCAGTGGACGTCGGCGTATCCCGCGTCGTAGAGCCTCCGCTGCCAGGCGGTGTCGTAGGCGCGGCGCCCCGGCCAGTCGAGCGGGTCGGGGCGCGCGGGCAGGGTGGGGAGGACGCCCGCGAGCCAGCCGCGCAGCCGGGCGCGGAAGTCCTCTTCCTCCTCGGTGTACGCGAGGTCCATCGTGTCCCCTCACCTCGGTCCCGCCGCACATGTCTGACGGTTCGTCAGATTCGATTAACCAGGCTAGACCCGGACCCCTGGACCGACAAGGCGTCCGTCCCTAACCTCGGCGCATTGACTTACGGAGCGTCAGATCTGCGCAGTGGGAGGGAACATGGCCGGTGGCACCCTCTGGGACCTGGTCGGCTGGCGGGCCGCCCGCAGTCCGGATGCCGCCGCCCTCATCCAGGGGGCGGAGTCGGCCCGGGACGAGCGGCGGATCAGCTTCGGCGGGCTGCGACGGCGGGCCGAGCGGGTCGCGGCCGGGCTGTACGCGCGCGGCGTACGGCCCGGCTGCACGGTCGTCTGGCAGCTGCCGACCCGCATCGAAACGGTCCTGGTCAGCCTGGCGCTGGCCCGGCTCGGCGCGGTGCAGAGCCCGGTCGTCCCGGGCTACGGCGACCACGAGGTGGGGCAGGTGCTGCGCCGCACCGGCGCCGCCTTCTTCCTCGTGCCCGGGCCGGCCCGGCTCGACCGCGCGGACCGCGCGGCCACCGTCATCGAGGCGTACGACCGGGCCGGCGGCGGGCTGCCGGACGGCGACCCGGCACTCCTGCCGCCGCCGCCCGCCGACGCCCACGAGGTCCGCTGGATCTACTGGACCTCCGGCACCACCGCCGGCCCCAAGGGCGTCCGGCACACCGACCACTCCCTGCGCACGGCCGGCCGCTGCCTGGCCCGGGCGCTGCGGCCCCGCCCGTCCGACGTCGGCTCGATGGCCTTCCCGTACGCCCATGTCGCGGGTCCCGACTACACCGTCATGCTCCTGCTGTGCGGTATCCCGGCGCTCCTGCTGGAGCGCTTCGCGCTGCCCGGGTCGCTCGCCGCCTACCGCCGGCACGGCGTCACCCTCGCCGGCGGCTCCACCGCCTTCTACACCCTCTTCCTCGCCGAGCAGCGCCGGCTGCCGCCGGGCCGGAAGCTGCTGCCGGCGCTGCGGCTGCTGGCCGGCGGCGGCGCGCCCAAACCGCCGGCGCTGTACCACGAGGTCGTCGCCGAACTGGGCTGTCAGCTCACCCACGGCTACGCGCTGACCGAGGCGCCCATGGTCACCATGGGCGACCCGTACGACAGCCCGGAGAACCTCGCGACCACCGACGGCCGGCCGCCCGCCGGTATGGAGATCCGGATCGCGCCCGGCACCGGGGAGATACGGCTGCGCGGCCCGGCGGTGTGCCGGGGCTATCTGGGCGAGCCCGATCCGTTCGACGCGGACGGGTTCCTGCCCACCGGTGACCTCGGGCGCCTCACACCCACCGGGCACCTCGTCGTCACCGGCCGCCTCAAGGACATCATCATCCGCAAGGGCGAGAACGTCTCCGCCCAGGAGATCGAGGAGCTGCTCTACCGGCACCCGGACGTGGCGGACGCCGCCGTCATCGGACTGCCGGACGACCGGCGCGGCGAACGGGTCTGCGCGGTCGTCGAACAGCCAACGGGGGCACGGGAGTTGACGCTCGACGCGGTCTGCGGGCACCTCCTCGGTCTGGGACTGGCCCGGTACAAGCTCCCGGAGCAGCTGGAGGTGGTGGCCGCACTGCCGCGCGGGGCGACGCTGCGCAAGGTGCGCAAGCAGGAGCTGCGGGAGCGGTTCGGGGGCGCGGCGGCGGCACGTTCCGGCCGGTGAGGGCCCGTGAGGTTCGCGAGTCCGTGAGCCCGTGAGTCCGCGAGGTTCGTGAGTCCGTGAGGTTCGCGAGTCCGCGAGTCCGTGAGGTTCGTGAGTTCGTGAAGGAGGACGGCCGCTGTCCGCGACCTCCCGTACCGTCGCCCCATGAGTCACTCCCGCCCCCGTATCGACACCGCCGGTCGCCGGGCCCGCCTCGGACGGCGGCATCTGCTCGCCCCCGCGTGCCGCGCCGCCCGTCCCGAGGAGGTCGCCGACGCGCTCGTCGCGCTGCACGCCACCGACGCGGCGACCGTGCACCTGGCGGCCTGCGCCCGGCTCGCCGTGCCGGACCCCGCCGAGGTCGAGCGGGCGCTCTACGACGACCACACCCTGGTCCGGCTGCTGGCCATGCGGCGCACCCTGTTCGCGGTCGGCGCCGACCTCGCACCGGTCGCTTCCTCCTCCACCGGGCGGGCGATCGCCGCCAAGGAGCGCGCCGGCCTGGTCGGGTGGCTCGCCAAGGGCGTCGGCTGGGACGAGCGGCGGCTGGCCGCGGTGGAGGAGAAGACGCTGGCCGCGCTGGCCGCCCGGGGCACCGCGACCGCGGCCGAACTCACCGAGGACGTGCCCGCGCTGCGCGAGAGCGTCGTGGTCTCACCGGGCAAGCCGTACGAGGCCACCGTCGCCGTCTCCAGCCGGCTGCTGCGGGTACTGGCCGCCGAGGGCCGGGTCCGGCGCGGCCGCCCGCGCGGCGGCTGGACCAGCAGTTCCTTCCGCTGGACGCCGGGCACCGCGTTCGCCGAGCTGGCCGCGCCACCGGCCGCCGAGGCCCGCGCCGCGCTCGCCCGCCGCTGGCTCGCCGCCTACGGGCCGGCGACCGTCGAGGACCTCAAGTGGTGGACGGGCTGGACGCTCACCGACACCCGCCGGGCAGTGGCCGCCACCGACGCCGTCGAGGTGACGCTCGACGACGGCACGACCGGACTGGCCCTCCCCGACGACCTCGGCCCGGCCCCCGAACCCGAGCCCTGGGCCGCCCTGCTGCCCGCCCTCGACCCCACCGCCATGGGCTGGAAGGCCCGGGACTGGTACCTCGACCCGGACCACGTACCGCACCTCTTCGACCGCAGCGGCAACATCGGCCCGACGGTGTGGTGGAACGGGAGGATCATCGGCGGCTGGGCCCAGCGCCCGGACGGCGAGATCGTCTGGCGGCTGCTGAGCGGGGACGGCGGCGGCGAGGCGGCCGCCGCCGTGACGGCCGAGGCGGAGCGGCTCGCGGCCTGGGTCGGCCCGGTCCGGATCACGCCCCGCTTCCGGACCCCGCTGGAACGGGAGCTGTCCGGGCGGCGCTGAACCGGACCGGCCTCACCGGGGCCGGTACGAGCTGGTCGCCTGTTCGTAGAGCCGGTCGACCTCGCGGCGCCCGGAGCCGTCCGGGCCGATGACCAGGACCAGGTGGTAGCGGCCGTTGTGGATCATGGCGAGGTTGCGGACGTAGACCTCCCGGCCGCTGCGGTCGCGCCAGGTGAACGTGCCCTCGGCCATCGCCGTCCTGCCGACGTCGATCCGCCGCAGCCCGGCCGCGGTCGCCCAGCTGGAACCGCGGTACGGAGCCAGCTCGGGCTCCTTGTTCTGCAGGTAGGCCATCGGGTCCGCGCCGTACCGGGCGGTGGTGTCCCGGCCGGGCACGACGAGCAGTTCGTAGTCGCCGCCGAGATAGCGCACCTGGCCCTGGGCGGTGACGCCGCGCCGCTGCCAGCCGTCGCGGACCGCGATCTGGAAGCCCCGGGGGTCGGTGCGCAGCGCGAAGCCGGGGGCGACGTCGGTGGGCGCGGTGGGCTGTGATCCACCGGGGTCCGGCGAACCGCCGTCCTCGCCACCGGAGGGGGTGGGGGCGGGGCTGCCGGCGGGTGGCGCACCGGAGGTGGCGGTCCGTTCCGCGCCGCGCCGCCCGCCCTTGGCGTCCTCGCCCGCCTTCGGCAGGAACGCCATGGCGTAGGCGACCGCGCCGACGAGGAGCAGCAGGATCGCGCCGAGCAGCAGCCGGCCGAGATTGCGCGGCGCACCGCGGCGGGGCCGGTCCGGCCGCGGACCGGAGGCCAGCAGGTCCGGCTCGTACGCGTCCCGGTGCGGGGCGGCGGTCTGCCGCGGCGGCTTGGCGGGCCGGGCCGCGCGGGACGGCTTCGGCTGCCGGAGCGGCTTGGGCTGCTTCGGCGGGCGGGGCAGCCGGGCCGGCAGCGATGGGGGTCCCCCCTGCTCCTTCGAGCTCGGGGGAGGGACGCTCTGCTCCTCGGCCGGCGGCATCCGGCGCGGGTGCGGAGGGCGCGCGGCGGGCGGTGCCGGGGCGGCGGCCGCCGGGCCCGGCTGCCCGGCGCGTCCGGCGGGCCGGCCCTTCTTGTGCCGCCCCTTGCGGACGAGTTCGCCGCGCCGCCGCACGATCGGCAGCCACCGCGGGGCACCGCCCTGCTCCAGCGCCGGCATCGTCACCAGCCGGCGCTCGGCCTCCGGCTCCGGGGCCGTACGGATCATCGCGCGGAGCGCGTGGCGCACCTCGTCGAGGTCCGGGCGCTCGGCGGGATCCCGGTGCAGCAGGGCCTCGACGACCGGGCGCAGCGGCCCGCAGCCGGCCGCCTCCACGGGCGGCCCGGACCGTACCAGCCGGGCGAGTTCGGCGGTGCTGTCCTCGGGGAACGGCGCATGGCCCTGCACGCTCCGGAACAACAGCGCGCCGACCGCCCACAGATCGGTGGCCGGCCCCGGACGGGGGAACGGCGCGTCCTCGCCCACCGGCGCGGCCTGCTCGGGCGCCCAGCGTTCGGTGACCGGGCCGACGACGGTCAGCCGTGCCTGCCGCGCCCGTTCGGCGGCGAGCCCGGTGAGGGGCCCGGCCCCGTCGGCGTCGTCCCCGGCAGGCGCATCGTCTCCGCACAGCGCTTCCTGGGCCGCGCCCGCCGCCAGCCCGGTGAGGATGGCCCGGCCGTCGTCGCAGACCAGGACCGTGCGGGCGGTGATGTTGCGGTGCGGCCGGCCGTCCGTGTGCAGCATCCGCAGCGCGGTGAGCAGGTCGGCACCGATCTCCGCGGCGCGGTGCGGGGTCAGCGGCCGCTCGGCGAGCAGCGCGGACAGCGGGCGGGCGGTGAGGAGTTCGCCGACGATCCACAGGCTGCCGTCCTGCGCGAAGACGTCGAAGACCTGCTCCAGCCGGGGGTGGTCGGGCAATTGCGCCACGGTCGTGGCGGCCTGCAGCGCGCGGCGTACGGCGGGATCGCGGGGGCTGCGGTCGGCCACCCCCGTGGCCGGGAAGCCGCCGAAGCGGCCGCCGCCGCTCCACTCGCCGGAACCGGCCTGGCCCGCGCCCACCGCCTCCGCTTCGAGGACCTCGGCCTCCACGACCTCGGGCAGCGGCACCTGACGGACCAGCACCTCCTGCCCGCTGAACGTGTCGAACGCCCGGGACTCGGTGAAGTCGTCGTCGCCGAAGGGGCGCACGGGCAGGCGGTAGCGCTCGGCGAGCACTCGCCCTGCGTACTCGTCCACGACGCCTCCCCGCAGCGCGTGCTGTGTTACCGCCCCGCCTCCGCCACCCTCCGGCACGGGCGCCGTCGGTCACTTCCGGTCGCGTTCCCACCGAATGCGGATGCGTACGGTCTTCGATGTCTCACGATACGTGCCCGGGCCGGACGGTGCGCCCGCCCGGCCCGTTGATGCGTCCGTCCGCGCCCCTCACCGGCCCGGGTCCGCTCAGTCCTTCACCGCGAAGGTCTTGAACGCGGTGGCGATGACCTGCTGGCACTCCTTGCCCGACCAGCTGTCCGCCTTGCAGGTGATCATGATGGCGTAGCCGTGGTCGTCGTCGGCCCGGAAGCCGCGGTTGAGGACCCGCACCTTCTCGCCGTTCTGGGTGCGGGTGAACGACCAGTCGGCGACGGTCGGATAGCCCCGCCACTTCACCGTCTTGATGCCGATGAGGTGGTAGTCGTCGCTGGAGCCGCGCACGCTCGGCTCCAGGCTGCGCCAGGCGGCCGCGGCGTCCTCGCCGGGCTTGGCGTTGTAGTCGACCTGGACGCGCGGGAATCCGTCGTCGGAGGCGCTGTATATGGCGCCGGAGCCCTGCCCGGCCGTACCGGTCTGCCGGAAGCCCTTGGGCATGGCCATCCGGAAGTGGAACGTGCCGTTGGTCTTCTGGGCGTAGCCGTCCGGCAGCTTCGTGCCGCCCTTTCCGTCGCCGCCGTCACCGCCGTTGCCGTCCGCGCCGCCCTTGTCGCCGGCCTGGTCGGCGCTCGGTGCCGGGCCCGGCTGGCCGGAGCCGCCGCTGCTCGCGCCGTCGCCGCTCGCGTCGTCACCGTTCGCGTCGGCCGCGTCGGTCGAGGGCTTGGTGCGGGCCGCGGAGGACCCCTTGCCGCCCTTGCCCGACGAACCGCCGCTCTTCGCGCCGGTGTCGTCGCCGCCGAGGGAGAGCGCCAGGACCGTGCCCAGCACCGCGAGGACGACGACCACGGCAACGGCGATCAGGGTGCGGCGCGGGACGACATCGGTCAGCGACGCACGCGCGGCGGACGGGCGGTCCCCGTCACCGGGTCTGGACTCCGCCCGGGCCGCGGCCGCCGCGGCGGCGTTGCGCACGGACTTGAGGGCGGCGCGCACCCGCTCCTTGGCGGCCTCGCCGTCGAAGCCGGGGCGGCCGCCGGACGGACGGTCCGCCGCCGGGCCGCCCGCGGCCGGCCGCTCGGTCGTGGCCTCGGCGGGCTTCCGCTCCGGCCGGACCGGCGCCTTCGCGGACGCACCGGCGGACGCACCGGCGGACCCAGTGGCCCCGGACGCCGCGGCGGCCGCGGTGTCCGGCTTCTTCTCCTTCGGCTTGCGCGCCGGCCGCGCCGGGCCACTGCTCTTGGCCGCCTTCGGCTTCGGGGCCGCCTTCGGCTTCGGCGCGTCCTTCGGCTTGGCGGACGTGCGCTCGCCGGGCACGGTCGGCAGCGCCATCGCCCGCGTCGCGTCCATCGGCGGCTCGGTCTTCTCCGGCGCGTGGATGACGTCCAGCAGCATCGACCGCGCACCGGCGTCGTCCAGCCGGGCCTCCGGGTCCTTCACCAGCAGCCCGAAGATGACCTCTTCCAGCGCGCCGGCGCTCTTGGGCGGCTCGACCGGCTCGGTCATCACCGCGGTGAGCGTGGCGATCGCCGAACCCTTGTCGTACGGCGGCACGCCCTCGACGCAGGCGTACAGCAGGCCGCCCAGCGACCACAGGTCGGCCGGCGGGCCCGGCTTCTGGCCGCGGGCGCGCTCCGGGGAGATGTACGAGGGGGCGCCGACGAGCATGCCGGTCGAGGTCACCGAGGGGTCGCCCTCGACCTGGGCGATGCCGAAGTCGGTCAGCACCACCCGGCCGTCGTCGGACATCAGGACGTTGGACGGCTTCACGTCGCGGTGCAGGATGCCGGCGTCGTGCGCGGCGCGCAGCACGTCGAGCACGGCGAGGCCGACCTCGGCGGCGCGGCGCGGAGTCAGCGGGCCGTCGTCCCGCACGACCTCGGCGAGCGAGCGGCCCTCGACCAGCTCCATCACGATCCACGGCCGGTCGTCCTCGTCGACCACGTCGTAGACCGTCACCGCGCCGTTGTTCCGGATCCGGGCGATCGCCTTGGCCTCGCGCAGCGTGCGGGTGATCAGCCGACGCTTCTCGTCCTCCTCGACCCCGCCCGGGAAGCGCAGTTCCTTGACTGCGACCGTACGGCCAAGGACCTCGTCGCGTGCCCGCCAGACGGTGCCCATGCCACCCCGGCCGAGAACATCGGCGAGCCGGTACCGGCCGGCGAGCAGCCTGCCCTCCTTGCCGTCCATCTCGACCTCGTCGCCCACTGAATCCCCTCGGCAATCCAGCCGAGTTGGCAGCCTTGACATCGCATCGATCGCCAAACTGACCCAACTCGGACAACCCACCCTGGCAGAGCCTTCATTCTCCCTCATCCGCGGCCGTGCGGAAGGCCCGGGTCGGTGCCGGACGGCACCGCGTACCCGTCATGATGGCCCCGACGAACGGGAGTCCCGATGACGATGCGTCCGCCCGGGCCGGCCGTG
This sequence comes from Streptomyces bugieae, assembly GCF_036352915.1. Lineage (NCBI taxonomy): Bacteria > Bacillati > Actinomycetota > Actinomycetes > Kitasatosporales > Streptomycetaceae > Streptomyces > Streptomyces bugieae. The sequence continues at coordinate 101,779 of NZ_JAZBJP010000021.1, read as the reverse complement.
GCGGCGGCGCTGGCCGCAGCGGCCGCACTGGCCCTACCGGCCTGCGCGGGCCGGCCGGCCACCACCCGTGTGCCACCTGTGGGAACCCTCGCGCGGCCGCCGGCCACCACGGTGCCCGCCCTGCGCCGGCTGGTCGCGGACGGCGCGCCGGGCGCGGCCTCGCTCATCACCCGCGCCGGCCGGTTCCCCGCCCCGCGCTTCTCCACGGCCGGCTACGCCGATCTGCGCAGCCGGCGCAGGATGACCGCGGCGGACCACTTCCGGGCCGGCAGCCTCACCAAGCCCCTGGTGGCGACGGTGATCCTGCAGCTCGTCGCCGAGCGGCGGCTGCGCCTGAGCGATCCGGCGGCCGCCCACCTCCCGCCGGGCACACCGGTCACGGGCCGGCACGGCGGCGCCGACCTGCGGAAGGTGACGGTCCGCCAACTGCTCGACCACACGAGCGGCCTGTTCAACTACACCGAGGACCCGCGGCTCGCCGGCCAGCTCTCCGGCCCCGGCTTCGGCCCCCACCGCTACGACAGCCACACCCCGGCCGCCCTCCTGCGGATCGCCCTCGACCACCCGCCGGTGGCCGCCCCAGGAGCGCGCCCCCGTGGCCCTGAAGGCATGGGAGGCGCCCCCTTCGCCTACTCCAACACCAACTACCTGGTGCTCGGCCTGATCATCCGGGCGGTCACCGGCCACCCGTACGCCACCGAGATCCGCCGCCGCATCCTCCGCCCGGCCGGGCTCGGCCAGACCTCGTTCCCCGGTACCGACCCGGTGCTGCCGGCGCCGCACGGCCGCGCGTACTCCCGGATCGGCGACCGGCGGGTGGACGCCACCTCGCTGGACCCCAGCCGGGCCGGCGCGGCCGGCGAGATGGTCACCACCCTGGGCGACCTCAACCGGTTCTTCGCCGCCCTGCTCGGCGGGAAGTTCCTGCCGCCGCGCCAGATGGCCGCCATACGCAGCGAGAAGAACACCGGCGGCGCCTACGGCCTCGGCCTCTACGCGACCCGGCTGCCCTGCGGGGTCACGGTCTGGGGCCACAACGGCGACATCAACGGATCCTTCGCCCAGGCCGCGGGCACCGTCGGCGGGCGACACGTCGTCAGCTACCGCGTGAACACGGACGACCGGCCGGACCCGGCCGAGACCACGGCGGTGCTGAGCGCCGAGTTCTGCGCCCGGAGGTAACGGACCCACGGCCCGAAACCGGAGCCGGGCACCCGGCGCCTACAGCGGCACGATGTCCGGTGCCCCCAGCCGCGCCGCATCCGCCGTCAGATCGTCCGGCTGGCGCTGCGATTCGCGTTCCGCCTCGACCCGCTTCCGGTAGTGCGTGATCTCCTTCTCGACCTGGTCGCCGTCCCAGCCGAGCGCCGGCGCCATCAGCTCGGCGACCTCGCGGGCGCAGCGGGTCCCGCGGTCGAAGGTCTCGATCGAGATCCGGGTCCGGCGGGTCAGCACGTCGTCGAGGTGGCGCGCCCCCTCGTGCGTGCAGGCGTAGACCGCCTCGGCGCGCAGATAGTCGTCCGCGCCGGTCAGCGGTTCGCCCAGGGAAGGATCGCCCACCACGAGCTCCAGCAGCTCCTCGGTGAGCGCGCCGTAGCGGTTCAGCAGGTGCTCGATCCGCGCCACGTGCAGCCCGGTGCGGGCCGCGATCCGGGCCCTGGCGTTCCACAGCGCCTTGTAGCCCTCGGCCCCGACCAGCGGCACCTCCTCGGTCACGCACTCCGCGACCCTCTGGTCCAGCCCGTGCACCGCCTCGTCCACGGCGTCCTTGGCCATCACCCGGTACGTCGTGTACTTGCCGCCGGCGACCACCACCAGGCCCGGCACCGGATGCGCGACCGTGTGCTCCCGCGACAGCTTGCTGGTGGCGTCCGACTCCCCCGCCAGCAGCGGCCGCAGCCCGGCATAGACACCCTCGACGTCGTCCCTGGTCAGCGGGGTGGCGAGGACCTCGTTCACATGCTCCAGCAGATAGTCGATGTCCGCGCTGGACGCCGCCGGATGCGCCTTGTCCAGGTCCCAGTCGGTGTCCGTGGTGCCCACGATCCAGTGCCGCCCCCAGGGGATGACGAACAGCACGCTCTTCTCGGTCCGCAGGATCAGCCCGGTCGTCGAGTGGATGCGGTCCTTGGGAACGACCAGGTGGATCCCCTTCGAGGCCCGCACGTGGAACTGCCCGCGCTCCCCGATCAGCGCCTGGGTGTCGTCCGTCCACACGCCCGTGGCGTTGACGATCTGCCGCGCCCGGACCTCGTACTCCCGGCCGCCCTCGACGTCCTGCACCCGCGCGCCGACCACCCGCTCGCCCTCGCGCAGGAAGCCCACCACCCGCGCCCGGTTGGCGACGTGCGCGCGGTACGCCGCGGCGGTCCGCACCAGGGTCGCCACGTAACGGGCGTCGTCCATCTGCGCGTCGTAGTACTGGAGCGCACCGACCAGCGCGTCCTTCTTCAGGCACGGCGCGACCCGCAGCGCCTTCTTGTGCGACAGGTGACGGTGGACCGGCAGTCCGCGGCCGTGCCCCGACGACACCGACATCCCGTCGTAGAGCGCCACACCGGAGCCCGCGTACCAGCGCTCCCAGAACTTGTGCTGCAACGGATAGAGGAACGGCACCGGCTTGACCAGATGCGGCGCCAGCCGCTCCAGCAGCAGCCCGCGCTCCTTCAGCGCCTCCCGGACCAGCGCGAAGTCCAGCATCTCCAGATACCGCAGACCGCCGTGGATCAGCTTGCTCGACCGGCTGGACGTACCGGAGGCCCAGTCCCGGGACTCGACCAGTCCGGTGTCCAGTCCGCGGGTCGCCGCGTCGAGCGCGGTCCCCGCGCCGACGACCCCGCCCCCGACCACGAGAACGTCCAGCTCCCGCTCCGCCATTCGGGCGAGCGCCTCGGCCCGCTGTGCCGGTCCCAGTATCGCTGTCCTCACCGCTGCCTCCCGCTGTGGTCGGGGCCACCGTGACCGGGGCCCTGCCCCGTCCGTCGATTCTGACCGCGCTCCTTGCCGCTATCCCCCCTCACCCACACGGCAACACCCCGGCCACCTTGATCCATCAATCCCCATTCTGGGCCAAATATCCGCTTAGTCTACTTATGCACTCTTCGCATACGTCAGGCACTTCCCGCCCCCGCACACCACCCGCCACCCCCTCCGCTCGGGAAGGACGGTCGCAGCATGCCCGCAGATCTCGCCGTCATCGGACTCGGTCACCTCGGCCTCCCCCTCGCCCAGGCCGCCACCACCGCCGGCATCGGCACCCTCGGCTACGACCCCGACCCGCACGCCGCCACCGACGGCCCGCTCACCGCCACCGAACTCCGCCGGCTGCTCGCCGCCGGCTTCCGCACCACCGCCGACCCCACCGCCCTCGGCCGGGTCCGCACCGCGGTCATCTGCGCCCCCACGCCGCTCGGCGAGGACCGCGCCCTGGACCTCTCCGCGGTCGCCGGTGCCGCCCGGACCCTGGCCGCACAACTACGGCCGCACACCACGGTGATCCTGGAATCCAGCGCGTACCCGGGCGCCACCGAGGAATTCCTCCGCCCCCTGCTCGAAGCGGGCTCCGGCCTCACCGCCGGCCGCGACTTCCACCTCGCGTACTCACCCGGCCGCCACGACCCCGGCAACCGCACCCACCACTACGCCAACACGCCCAAGGTCATCGGCGGCCTCACCCCCGCCTGCACGGAGGCCGCCGCCGCCTTCTACGGCCGCCTCACCGACAAGGTCGTCCGCGCCCGCGGCCCCCGCGAGGCGGAGACCGCCAAGCTCCTCGAAACGAACTACCGCCACGTCAACATCGCCCTGATGAACGAGATGGCGGTCTTCTGCCACGACATCGGCGTCGACCTGTGGGACGTCATCCGCTGCGCCGAGACCAAACCGTTCGGCTTCCAGTCCTTCCGCCCCGGCCCCGGCGTGGGCGGCCACGCCCCCGCGGTGGACCCCAACTCCCTTGGCGGGGGCGCCCATTCCCTCCCCCTCCGCATGGTCGAACTCGCCCAGGAGGTCAACGGCCGGATGCCGCACTACGTCATCCAGCGCTGCGCCACCCTCCTCAACGAACACGGCAAGTCCGCGCGCGGCGCCCGCATCCTCCTGCTCGGCGTCACCTACAAACCGGACGTCGCCGACCAGACCGGCTCCCCCGCCTGGGAAATCGCCGCCCGCCTCCGCGAACTCGGCGCCCACGTCACCTACCACGACCCGCACGTCCCCCACTGGACCGTCCACGGCCGCCCCGTCCCCCGCGCCGACTCCCTCTACGACGCCGCCTCCGCCGCCGACCTGACCCTCCTCCTCCAGCACCACCGCACCTACGACCTGCAGGGCCTGTCGGTGAAGGCCCAACTGCTGCTGGACACCCGGGGCGCCACGCCCACGGGGGCGGCGCATCGGCTGTGAAGGGGGCGCGCGGGGTGGCCCGGACTCCGAAGCTGGTGGCACCGGGCGCGCAGCGCGGGTACCTTACGGAAGCAGGTGGAGCCCACCGCAGCGGGTACTGCGGCAGGCTCCTAGCCGGTTTACGGGTGTCCGCCCCTAGCGCTCATAGGGGCGGCCGCTCACCGGCCGTAAATCCGCAAGATCCACCTCCTCCGGAACTGCACCAGCCGAAGCCGAATGTGATCCCAGCGGGTGGGCTTGCGGTGACGGCCCATGGGCACGCCCCCTTCCATGACGCCGCCCATCAACCCGGCTGGGCGGTCCACTGGAGCTCCGGGCCGGGCCCCGGGCCAACGGGTCCGGACACGTGCTCCTTGGAAGGGGGCGTCCCAGAGAGCGGGTCGCCGAACAGGGACACTACCGCCCTGCTACACCCGTTCAGCCCACCCTCGCCCTGAACGCAACCACGCGCCCCTCCCCTCTCAAAACACGCCCCCATCAGCGCCGTTGGGCACGCGAAAGGGCCGGTCACCCACAGGATGACCGGCCCTTCGTACGTGCCCTACGGACTACCGCACGGCCTACCGCCGCGGCGCGACCGTGACCTCGACGCGCTGGAATTCCTTCAGCTCCGAGTAGCCGGTGGTCGCCATCGCCCGGCGCAGCGCGCCGAAGAAGTTCATCGAACCGTCCGGGGTGTGGGAGGGGCCGAGGAGGATCTCCTCGGTCGTGCCGACCGCACCCAGGTCCATCCGCTTGCCGCGCGGCACGTCCTCGTGAACCGCCTCCATGCCCCAGTGGTGGCCGCGGCCCGGCGCGTCGGTCGCACGGGCGAGCGGCGAGCCCATCATCACCGAGTCCGCGCCGCAGGCGATCGCCTTGGGCAGGTCGCCGGACCAGCCCACGCCGCCGTCGGCGATGACGTGGACGTAGCGGCCGCCGGACTCGTCCATGTAGTCCCGGCGGGCGGCCGCGACATCGGCGACCGCGGTCGCCATCGGGACCTGGATGCCCAGGACGTTACGGGTGGTGTGCGCGGCGCCGCCGCCGAAGCCGACCAGCACGCCCGCCGCGCCGGTACGCATCAGGTGCAGGGCCGCGGTGTACGTGGCGCAGCCGCCGACGATCACCGGGACGTCCAGCTCGTAGATGAACTGCTTGAGGTTCAGCGGTTCGGCGGCGCTGGACACGTGCTCCGCCGACACCGTCGTGCCGCGGATGACGAAGATGTCCACGCCGGCGTCCACGACGGCCTTGGAGAACTGCGCGGTGCGCTGCGGCGACAGCGCCGCGGCGGTGACCACGCCCGCGTCGCGCACCTCCTTGATCCGCTGGCCGATCAGCTCTTCCTTGATCGGGGCCGCGTAGATCTCCTGGAGCCGGCGGGTCGCGTCGGCCTCGTCCAGCTCGGCGATCTCGGCGAGCAGCGGCTCCGGGTCCTCGTAGCGGGTCCACAGCCCTTCGAGGTTGAGGACGCCCAGGCCGCCCAGCTCACCGATGCGGATCGCGGTCTGCGGGGAGACCACCGAGTCCATGGGGGCCGCCAGGAACGGCAGCTCGAAGCGGTAGGCGTCGATCTGCCAGGCGATCGAGACCTCCTTCGGGTCGCGGGTGCGGCGACTGGGTACGACGGCGATGTCGTCGAATGCGTATGCCCGGCGGCCGCGCTTGCCGCGCCCGATCTCGATCTCAGTCACGTGTGTGGCCTTTCCTTCTACGTCTGCGTCTCCAGTATCCCCGACGCACCGGAGCCCGCGGCCGGGGTGCGGCCGCGGGCTCACGGTAGGGGCCTACGGGGCCCGGGGCTACCTGGAGGCGTCAGCGCCGGGCGTAGTTCGGCGCCTCGGTGATCATCTGGACGTCGTGCGGGTGGCTCTCCTTCAGGCCCGCGGCGGTGATCCGGACGAACCGGCCCTTCTCCTTGAGCTCGGGGATGTCGGCGGAGCCGACGTAGCCCATGGAGGCGCGCAGACCGCCGACGAGCTGGTGGGCGACCGAGGCGAGCGGGCCGCGGTAGGGGACCTGGCCCTCGATGCCCTCGGGCACCAGCTTGTCCTCGGAGAGGACGTTGTCCTGGAAGTAGCGGTCCTTGGAGAAGGAGCGGGCCTGGCCGCGGGACTGCATCGCGCCCAGCGAGCCCATGCCGCGGTACGACTTGAACTGCTTGCCGTTGATGAAGACCATCTCGCCCGGCGACTCCTCGCAGCCGGCCAGCAGCGAGCCCAGCATGACGGTGTCCGCACCGGCCGCGATGGCCTTGGCGATGTCGCCGGAGAACTGCAGGCCGCCGTCGCCGATCAGCGGGACGCCCGCGGCGTTCGCGGCCTGCGCCGCCTCGTAGATCGCGGTGACCTGCGGCACGCCGACACCGGCGACGACCCGGGTCGTGCAGATGGAGCCGGGGCCGACGCCGACCTTGATGCCGTCCGCGCCGGCGTCGATCAGGGCCTGGGCGCCGTCACGGGTGGCGACGTTGCCGCCGACCACGTCGACGCTGATGTTGGACTTGATCTTGGCGATCATGTCGAGGATGCCGCGGCTGTGGCCGTGCGCGCTGTCCACGACGAGGAAGTCGGCACCGGCCTCGACCAGCGCCTGCGCCCGCTCGTAGGCCGCGTCGCCGACGCCGACCGCGGCACCGACGACCAGCCGGCCCTCGGCGTCCTTGGCGGCGTTCGGGTACTTCTCCGCCTTGACGAAGTCCTTGACCGTGATCAGGCCCTTGAGCACGCCCTCATCGTCGACCAGCGGCAGTTTCTCGATCTTGTGGCGGCGCAGCAGCTCGATGGCGTCGTCGCCGGAGATCCCGACCTTGCCGGTGACCAGCGGCATCGGGGTCATGACCTCGCGGACCTGCCGGCGGCGGTCCATCTCGAAGGCCATGTCGCGGTTGGTCACGATGCCCAGCAGCTTGCCCGCGGCGTCGGTGACCGGCACACCGCTGATGCGGAACTTGGCGCACAGCGCGTCGGCCTCGGCGAGGTCGGCGTCCGGACGGACCGTGATCGGGTCGGTGACCATGCCCGACTCGGAGCGCTTGACCAGGTCGACCTGGTTGGCCTGGTCCTCGATGGAGAGATTGCGGTGGAGCACGCCCGCGCCGCCCTGCCTGGCCATCGCGATGGCCATCCGCGCCTCGGTGACCTTGTCCATCGCGGCGGAGAGCAGCGGGATGTTCACCGTGACGTTGCGCGAGACCCGGGAGGCGGTGCTCACCGCATTGGGCAGGACCTCCGACGCGCCGGGCAACAGCAGCACGTCGTCGTATGTCAGCCCGAGCATGGCGAATTTGGCGGGCATACCGTCGACGTTGTCACTCATGACACCTTCCCCAATGCTCTTGCCTCAGCGCGGACTCCCATGCTAACGGCCTACGGGGGTGGCCCATTCCACGAGCGATGAGGGCCTCGTCACTTGTGCTTTCCTACGGCGACTTCGCGTCACCCCAGGGCTACTGCTCGGCGAGCGCCCGCAGCCGGCTCAGCGCGCGGTGCTGGGCGACCCGTACGGCACCGGGCGACATCCCCAGCATCTGCCCGGTCTCCTCGGCCGTCAGCCCGACCGCGACCCGCAGCAGCACCAGCTCGCGCTGGTTCTCCGGAAGGTTCGCCAGCAGCTTCTTGGCCCACTCGGCATCGCTGCTCAGCAGCGCCCGCTCCTCGGGACCGAGGGAGTCGTCCGGCTGCTCGGGCATCTCGTCGGACGGCACGGCCGTGCTGCCCGGGTGGCGCATCGCGGCCCGCTGCAGATCGGCGACCTTGTGGCCGGCGATGGCGAAGACGAACGCCTCGAAGGGCTTGCCGGTGTCGCGGTAGCGCGGCAGCGCGCAGAGCACCGCGACACACACCTCCTGCGCAAGGTCCTCGACGAAGTGCCGGGCGTCGCCGGGCAGCCGGGACAGCCGGGTGCGGCAGTAGCGCAGGGCGAGGGGGTGCACATGGGCCAGGAGGTCGTGAGTGGCCCGCTGGTCCCCCTCGACGGCGCGTGCGACGAGATCGCCGATCTCCTGCTTCCCGTCGTCGCGCATCGGTCCATGGTGCCTTGGCGCCGCACGGTCCGCGGCACCAGGTCCGTAGTTGTGCACTGAAGCGTTATGAGCGGCAGGTGCGCCGGCTGTCATCTCCCGCGCCCTCCCCTCGTGCCCGAGCGGCCCGTCCCCGAGGAACTCCATACCTCAAGGATGCGGCACCGCGCGGCGAATCGGACCGCCGTCGCCGATCGGGACATGCGGGGCACCATGCCGCCCCGCCCGCCACAGGGCGGGCGGGGATCTTCATTCCCCCGCATCGCTGCACGTCACGACGCCTTAGCGGACCAGTCCCCAGCGGAAGCCGAGCGCCACCGCATGGGCCCGGTCGGAGGCGCCCAGTTTCTTGAACAGTCGCCGGGCGTGCGTCTTGACCGTGTCTTCCGACAGGAAGAGCTCGCGGCCGATCTCGGCGTTCGAACGGCCGTGACTCATGCCCTCCAGCACCTGGATCTCACGCGCGGTGAGCGTCGGCGCGGCACCCATCTCGGCGGACCGCAGCCGGCGCGGGGCGAGCCGCCACGTCGGGTCGGCGAGCGCCTGGGTCACCGTCGCCCGCAGCTCGGCGCGCGAGGCGTCCTTGTGCAGATAGCCGCGGGCACCGGCGGCGACCGCGAGCGCGACGCCGTCGAGATCCTCGGCCACCGTGAGCATGATGATCCGGGCGCCCGGGTCCGCGGACAGCAGCCGGCGCACGGTCTCGACACCGCCGAGCCCGGGCATCCGTACGTCCATCAGAATCAGATCCGAGCGATCGGCACCCCAGCGGCGGAGGACTTCCTCGCCGTTGGCCGCGGTCGTCACACGCTCGACGCCGGGCACGGTCGCAACCGCCCGACGGAGCGCCTCTCGGGCAAGCGGGGAGTCGTCGCAGACGAGGACGGATGTCATGACCGCCCTCCGCAGCTGATGCGCGTCACCTTGAGCCTCCAGGCTGGTACGTATCGTCACCTGTGCGATTGACGGCCGCCTCGGACACCTGCCCGAGGGCTACCTCTGCCAATCGCCTCCGCACACTCAACGACGGTCACCCGAAAGAGTTACGGCTTCGGCGACCGAGTTCAGCACGCTCCGTGAGGAGCCGGATACGCAGACGACTCATCGGGCGACCGGCATCCGCGCGTGCACCCTATGCCCTATTTGGCTCCCTTTCTTCCATTTTCGCGTTGACTATGACTAGATTCGCAATGAGTCATATTTACATCTACTTCGACAGTAGATGTACGGTCGTGAGCACCGAGCCCGAATCCGCATCGCTTCGAGGGGACAAGCAATGGCAGATTTCTCCCGCCTCCCGGGCCCGAACGCAGATCTTTGGGACTGGCAGCTGCTGGCCGCCTGCCGCGGCGTGGACAGCTCACTCTTCTTCCACCCCGAGGGTGAGCGCGGAGCGGCCCGCAGCGCGCGTGAGACATCGGCAAAAGAGGTCTGTATGCGCTGCCCCGTGCGGGCCGAGTGCGCGGCGCATGCGCTGGCCGTCCGTGAGCCCTACGGGGTGTGGGGCGGCCTGACCGAGGACGAGCGCGAAGAACTGATGGGCCGGGCCCGTCACCGCCTCGTCCCCGCGAGTTCGATGACGGGCCGGCCGGGGGCGCCCGGCCACTGAGGAAGAAGGACGCGGAGCTCGGGAAGAAACGTTCCTGCAAAGGGCTGCAGGGGACGGCAAGGGGTCGTTCGTGCGGCGGCGGAACCGTGCCTGCGATGCGGCGGGGCGGTCGGGGAACGGGTTCGGGGTGGCGGTGCGGGGTGGGGCGGGGGGGGGGGGGGGGGGGCCGGGGGGGGGGGGGGGGGGGGGGGGGGGGGGGGGGGGTGGGTTTTTGTGCGCGGGGACGCGGAGGGCGGCCCGCGCTTTCGGCGTGCGTGGAGCGTGCCGCGCGTGGAGCGTGCCGTGCGGAGAACGTGTGGGGTGCCCACGGTTCGGAGTGCTCACCCGTGGATCCGGCGGGCGTGCCCGCCTGCCGGTGTCCTTCCGCTTTCGTGCCGCGTCGGTCAGCGGCCCGCGGCGTCCACCAGCTGGTCGAGCATGGCCTCGACGGCCGGGACCTGCGCCAGGTCCGGCAGCGTGAGCGCGACGATCTCCCGGTGCACGGCGGGATCCATCCGGATCGCGGTGGCTCCCTTGGGACGTACCGACGCCAGTGTCAGCTCGGGCAGCGCGGCGACCCCCAGTCCCGCCCCGACCAGACCGATCACGGCCGGGTAGTCGTCCGTCGCGAAATCGATGCGCGGCGTGAAGCCCGCGCTCTCGCAGACCTCCACCAGATGACGGCGGCAGCGCGGGCAGCCCGCGATCCACGGCTCGTCGGCCAGATCCGTGAAGCGCGCACGGCCGGCCCTCGCCAGCCGGTGGCCGTCCGGGACCAGGCCGATCAGCCGGTCCGCCAGGATCGGCCGCACCACGAGGTCGTCCCACTCCGCACCGGCCGCCGGGTCCGCCCCGCGCACCTCCGGGAAACGGAACGCCAGCGCGATCTCGCAGTCGCCGTTGCGCAGCATCTCGATCGAGCGCGGCGGCTCGGCCTCCACCAGCGAGACCCGGGTGCCGGGGTGGGCGGCGCGCATCTTCGCCAGGGCGGTCGGCACCAGCGTCGAACTGCCCGAGGGGAACGACACCAGCCGCACCCGCCCGGCCCGGAGGCCGGCGATGGCCGCGACCTCCTCCTCGGCGGCGGTCAGCCCGGCCAGGATGCCGACCGCATGCCGTACGAGTGCCTCGCCGGCCTGCGTCAGCCGCATCTCGCGGCCCGCCCGGACCAGCAGCGGGGTCCCGGCGGACTGCTCCAGCGCCTTCATCTGCTGGCTGATGGCCGGCTGGGTGCAGCCCAGCTCCCGCGCCGCACCGGAGAACGAGCCGGTCCTGGCGACGGCGCGCAGCACGCGGAGATGACGGGCCTCGATCATGTTTCGAGCATAAGCGCGTCTTGGGTCGATCAGGAAAAACCGGTTGGCTGCTTTGAGGCACCGGGCGCACGCGTGGAGGCACGGGCGGGGATCGTCACGCTCTCCGCGCGCCCCGAGCTTCCGGCGCCTTCCCCCGTACGCCGTGCTGAGGGGCGTGCCGGGGCGTAAAGCGGTCACCCTGATGTATGGGGGCCGCATCCTGCCGCCACGACCGGGCATCGGAGCTCCGCATGAAGCTGCTGACCGTGAACCTGGGACACCGCACCCCGTCCGCGCACGCCGCCGTCGCGGCCGGCACGGGCATCTTCAAACGGCCCGTGGACGGCCCGGTGACGGTCCGCTCCCCCGGGCCCAGGGGCGTCGGGGGCAGCGGGCTGACCGGTGACGCGGTGGTCGACCGGCGCCACCACGGCGGCGACGACAAGGCCGTCTACGCGTACGCCCGCGAGGACCTGGACGTCTGGCAGCACGAGCTGGGCCGCGCGCTGCCCAACGGGACCTTCGGCGAGAACCTCACCACCTGGGGCGTCGAGGTCACCCACGCCCGCATCGGCGAACGCTGGCGGATCGGCCGGCACGTCCTGCTGGAGGTGTCGGCGCCGCGGGTCCCCTGCCGTACGTTCCAGGGGCGGATGGGGGAGCCCGGCTGGATGAAGCGGTTCATCGGGGCCGCGGTGCCCGGCGCGTACCTGCGGGTGATCGAGCCGGGCCGGATCCGCGCCGGGGACCCGGTCCGACGGGAGCACCGCCCGGACCACGAGGTGACCGTCCGGATGGTGTTCCGGGCGCTGACCGGCCGACGGGAACTGCTGCCGCGACTGCTGGACGCGGGCGAGGCGCTCCCGGAGGAGACCCGGCGGCAGGTGGCGAAGTATCTGGAGCACGCATGAGGCCCGCGGGCCGGGCCGGGGCGACGGGACCTGCCGCGGGCGGGGGTTGGGGCTCCGGTGGCGCGCTCCGGGCGGATAGCGTGCCGGTATGACGACTGCATTGATCACGGGAGCGACGGCGGGCATCGGCGCGGCCTTCGCCCGGCGGCTGGCGAGCGACGGCCACAGCGTGGTGCTGGTGGCCCGCGACGAGAAGCGACTGCGCGAGCAGGCCACCGAGTTGCACGACCGGCACGGCATCGAAGCGGAGGTGCTCAGCGCCGACCTGTCGACGGACGACGGCATCGCGGCGGTCGAGGCGCGGCTCTCGGACGCCAAACACCCGGTGGATCTGCTGGTGAACAACGCCGGGTTCGGCAACAAGGGCGAGTACCTCGAAGTCTCGATGGCCGACGAGCTGACGATGCTGAAGGTGCACTGCGAGGCGGTGTTGCGACTCACCACCGCCGGCGTGCGCGGGATGCGGGACCGGCGGCGCGGCGCGGTGGTCAATGTGGCGTCGGTGGCCGCGTTCGTGCCGCGCGGCACGTACGGCGCGAGCAAGGCGTGGGTGGTGCAGTTCACGCAGGGCGCGGCGCGCGACCTGGCGGGCAGCGGGGTGCGCCTGATGGCGCTGTGCCCCGGCTTCGTACGGACCGAGTTCCACCAGCGGGCCGGGATGGGCACGGACAACATCCCCGGCTGGATGTGGCTGGACGCCGACAATCTGGTCGACGCGGCGATGAAGGACCTCATGCGCGGCAAGTCCCTGTCCATCCCCGACCCGCGCTACAAGGCCCTGATGGGCGCGGTGAAGCTGGCGCCGCAGACAGGTACGTGGGCGGCGCCGCAAAGCGCAGCGCCCCGCGGCGGGACAGACGGGTACGTGGGCGCTAAAACGCAAGCGCGGACTCCGTGCCGTCGTGCCACGTGATGTGGAGGGTGTCGCCGACGAGGCGGGTCGTGGCCAGAGTGCTCGGTGGGGCGGGGGCCGGGTCGCTGGTCAGGGAGGCGAGGGCTGCGAAGAGGGTGCCCTCGGGGCGTGTGGTGATGGTGCCCTCCAGGGTGGAGGTGTGGGTGTGGGGGCCCATCAGGGTGCTGCCCGTAGGGGCGCGGCGCGGGGTGTCGTCGTAACCGTGCAGGGGGTGGAGTTGGGCGGTGGGGCCGTCGGGGGTGGTGGCCCAGCCGGTCTGGCGGACGCGGGTGCCGGGGGCGGCGCCGGTGACGAGGTGGGCGCGGAGTTCGGCGCGGCCGTGCACGAGGGTCGTGGAGAGGACCCGGATGCCGGTGAGGGGCGTGCCGTCGGCGTGCCGCGGGGTGTGGGTGGAGGACGCCCAGTCCGGGCCGGTGGCGTGGGGATGCGCGGGGCCGCGGGTGGTGGGGCGGCCGTCGAGGAGCAGCGCGAAGTGGTTGTCGCCGTCGGCGGTCGGGCCGGTACGGGTGGAGTAGGCGAAGCGGGCGTAGTAGGGGTCGTCGGGGGTGGCGTTGCTGCCGTGGTTGTGGACGCGGACCAAGCCGTCGGAGGCGGTGGAGTGCAGGAGTAGACCGGTGCGGCCGAGGGGGCGGATGGTGTCCGTGGTTTCGGCGGGCAGGGGTTCCTCGCGGGCGGTCCAGGCGGGGTGGGTGGCGGGGAGCAGCAGGCCGACGAAAGCCTTGGCCGCCCAGTAGGGGGAGCCCGGGCCGGAGTAGCTCTGGAGCATCGGCTCGTACGGCCCGTACCAGCCGAGCGGCAGCAGGCCGTCCGTGGTGACCGCGCCGCGGTCGAGGAAGTGTCGGAGGGTTCCGGAGGCGAGGCGGCGGGTGGCGCCCGGGGTGAGCGGGGTGTGGCCGGTGAGGGCGCCGAGCCAGGGGGCGGCGGTGGCGGCGAAACGGTAGGTGAGCGAACGGCCGAACGGGAGCGGGGCGCCGTTGGTGTCGAAGAGGCGGGTGTAGTCGTCCAGTTGGGCGCGCAGGCGCGCGCCGTAGTGGGCGAGCAGGGGGTGGTCGCCACTGAGGTGGGCGTGCAGGACCGGGTAGAAGTGCAGCGCCCAGGCGTTGTAGTGGTCGAAGGCGCGGTTGTCGCCGTCGGAGTACCAGCCGTCGCCGCGGTACCAGTCCTCGATACGGGTGAGCGCGCGGTCGATGGCCGTTTGTGCGCGTGCCGTCTCGATGCCGGCGTCGCGGAGGAAGCCGCCGACGGTGAGTCCGAAGAGCCACCAGTTGTTGTCGACGGGGGACGGGCCGAGGGCGGGCAGCAGCCAGTCGGCGAGGCGGCTGCGTACCGCGTCGCCGAGGGTGTCCCAGAGCCAGGGACGGGTCAGTCGCAGGCCGAGGGCGAGTGAGGCGGCTTCGACGCGGGCCTGGCGGGTGGTGTTGATGGAGGGCCAGGAGTCGGGGTCCGTTGTGGTCAATTCGGGTGTGGTGGTGGGGTGTTGGGTTCCCGCGGTCAGGCCTTCGGCGTAGCGGGTGAGGTGGGCGTGGGGGTCGTGGCCGTTGTTGCCGGCGACGCGGAGGGCGGCGAGCAGGAAGGTGCGGGCGAAGCCTTCGAGGCCGTCCGAGCGGGGGCCGGAGGAGCTGGGGCGGGGGCCCGGGAGGGAGATCAGGGCGTACTGCGGCGAGGCGTGGCGGGCGGCGGCGTGCAGCAGGCCGTCGGCCGTCGCCTCCCAGTGGGCGCGGGTCCAGCCGGTGTACGGGCTGCGGCCACGGTCCTCGGGCGGGAGGGGGAAGGGGCACGGGCGGCGGTCGGCGGGCGCGCGGGCGGGCTCGGGCATGGCGTCCCCTGGGGCGAGGTGGCGGGCGGCGGCCGTGCGAGCGGAATCCTTCTGCGCTGACCGATCGCTCGTCAAGGGAACACGAAGGGAAAGAGATCGAACGATCGGTTTATCTTGCGATCGATCACTTGAGGCTGGCTGGCCGTCGACCCGCTCATTTAGGCTCGGCCGCCATCGGGCCGCCCGGGCCGTCCTACGCGAGGGGAATGCCGCCGTGCGCGAAAGTGCGATGCAACGCCATGAACGCCTGCTGACCCTGGTGCGGGAGCACGGCACGGCCCGGGTCACCGACCTCGCCGAACGGCTCGGGGTGTCACCGGTGACCGTACGCCGGGACGTCGAGACGCTGACCCGCAAGGGACTGGTCGACCGGGCGCACGGCTCGGTGTCCTGGCCCCGGCGGCGCACCGGCGAGGCGGGGGCCACCGGTGCGGACAGCGCTCCCGTGCTCGGCCTGCTGGCGCCGTCCGCCACGTACTACTTCGCCGAGGTCATCCACGGTGCGCACGAGGCGGCGGCGCGGGCCGGGGCCCGGCTGATCCTGCGGATCTCCGACTACCGGCCCGAGGAGGACCGGGCCCGGGCCGAGGGGCTGCTGGCGGCCGGCGCCGAGGGCCTGCTGATCGCCCCCGGTTGGCGCGGCCGCCGCGACCCGGCCGAGCACGGCGGCTGGATGGGTGAACTCCCGGTTCCCGCCGTGCTGTTGGAGCGCGAGGCGGAGCTCGGCAGCCCGCTGGCCGGCCTGGACCGGGTGTGCTCGGACCATGCGCACGGGGTGCTGCTGGCGCTGCGGCACCTGGTGGCGCAGGGGCACGGGGCGCCCCTCCTGGTGGCGCGGACGGACAGCCCGACGGCGCTGGCGGTGCGGGCCGGGTACGACCGGGCGCTGCGCGCGCTGGGCCTGGAGCTGCCGCATCCGGTGGTGGACGCGCCGGCCGACGGCGACCCGGTGGGGTTCGAGCGCGGGGTGCAGGCACTGTGGACGGCGGTGCGCGCGGGGCGGGTGACGGCGGCGCTGGTGCACAACGACGTGGGGGCCATCCAGATGGTGCAGCGGCTGGGTGAGCTGGGCATGCGGGTGCCGGGGGATCTGGCGCTGATCGCCTACGACGACGAGGTGGCCGCGCTGGCGGACACCCCGCTCACGGCGGTGGCCCCGCCGAAGCGGGAAGTGGGCCGGCTGGCCGCGGAGTTGCTGCTGGAGCGGATGGGGCTGGGGGTGGCGACGGCGCCGGGGCCGCGGCGGCATCTGGCCCTGCTGCCCCGGCTTCGGGTACGGGCCTCCTGCGGCGCGGCGGGCGCGGAAGCCGTCGCGCGCGCATAGTTTGTGCGTTTTTCGATCATTCAATCGTTCGCTCTTGACTTCACTCATGGCCGGCCCAAGGATCGCCGCCATCACGCGCGCTTCCCTCTCACCTGTCAGGCCGTCCATCCAGGAGCCTTGCCATGAGCCCCAGTTGGAGCAGAACCGCCACCGCCTCCGCCACCGCCGCACTCACCCTGCTGGCCGCCCTCGTCGTCACCGGTTCGCGCCTCGCCGTCATCCCGCTGATCGTCGCCTTCATCGCCCTCCAGCGACACTGGAAGGCCGGCCTCACCGCCGGCAGCGGCAAGTGACGGGCCACGACGGGCGACCGCGAAGGAGCACCGTTCATCACTATGCACCCCACCACTGACAATCCAGCCGGACCTGCGGAAATGCCCTCCGTCCGGCCCGCGTTGCTGCTGTCGATGGGCCCCGGCATCGCCGACCGGCTGCTCGACGCCCGCCACCGCACCCGCCTCGCGGCGCTCGCCCGCACCGACCCCGGCCTCGTCGCACACGAGCTGGCCGACCCGTCCCCGGCGGTCGCCGCCGCCCTCGCCGACGCCGAGGTCCTGCTCACCTGCTGGGGCGCGCCGCCGCTCACCGCGCGCGTGCTGGACGCCGCGCCCCGCCTACGCGCGGTCATCCACGCCGCCGGCTCGGTCAAACACCACATCACCGATGCCTGCTGGGAACGCGGCCTCGCGGTCACCTCGGCCGCCGCCGCCAACGCACTGCCGGTCGCCGAGTACACGCTCGCCGCGATCCTGCTCGCCAACAAGCGCGTCCTGCACTCCGCGCACCGTTACCGCACCCTGCGCGGCCCGCACGACTGGCAGCAGGAACTCGCCGGCGCCGGCAACTACCACCGCACCGTCGGTGTCATCGGCGCCTCCCGCATCGGACGCCGCGTCATCGAACTGCTGCACCCCTTCGACCTGCGGGTGCTGCTGCACGACCCGTACGTCGACGCCGCCGAGGCCGCCCGTATGGGGGCCCGTTCCGTACCGCTGGGCACGTTGTGCGCGGACAGCGACGTCGTCACCGTGCACGCCCCGCAGCTGCCCGCGACCCGTCATATGCTCGGCGCCCGGGAACTGGCCCTGATGCCCGACGGGACGACCCTGATCAACACCGCCCGCGGCTCCCTCGTCGACGAGACGGCCCTGCTGCCCGAACTGCTCACCGGCCGCCTCAACGCGGTCCTGGACGTCACCGAGCCCGAACTCCCGCCCCCCGGCTCGCCGTTGTACGACCTGCCGAACGTGCTGCTCACCCCGCACGTCGCCGGCTCCCTCGGCACCGAACTCCACCGCCTGGCCGACCACGCCCTCGACGCCCTCGAACGCTACGCCCGCGGCCTCCCGTTCACCGACCCGGTCCACGCGGAGCACCTGCACCACTCGGCGTGAGCCGGCCTGACCACGCGACCTGACCACGCGGTCTGCCCCGGCCCGACCACTCGACCTGACCACGCGGCCTGCCCCAGCCCGACCACACGACCTGCCTCGACCCGCCCCCCTGACCCGACCCCTCGGACCACCCGGGGCGGTCGCCGGCCCCTGCCCTCCCCGGGCGGGTGCCCCGCTCCCCCGCCCGCGGGTCGCCACCTGACCCGCCCACCCCCCGAAGGGGGGTGGGCGGCGGGGAAACAACGACACAGGTAGGCGGCGGGGAAACAACAGCGCGAAAACCCAGAACCCGGCCCCGCCGAGGCGGGACCGGGTTCGTCGGGTCAGCGAGGGGCGGCGGCAGGGCGCCGCCCCCGGCCCGTAGGACGCGTCAGTGCGCGTGGCCGTGGCCGTGGCCGGCCTCGGCGGGCTCCTCCTCGGCGGGCTTCTCGACGACCAGGGTCTCGGTCGTCAGGAGCAGCGAGGCGATGGAGGCGGCGTTCTCCAGGGCGGAGCGGGTGACCTTCACCGGGTCGATGACGCCGGCCTTGACCAGGTCGCCGTACTCGCCGGTGGCGGCGTTGAAGCCCTGGCCCTTGTCCTGCTCGGCGACCTTGGCGGTGATGACGTAGCCCTCGAGGCCGGCGTTCTCCGCGATCCAGCGCAGCGGCTCGACGACGGCGCGGCGGACGACGGCGACACCGGTGGCCTCGTCGCCCTCCTTGCCGAGGGAGCCGTCCAGCACCTTGGCGGCGTGGACCAGGGCGGAGCCACCACCGGAGACGATGCCCTCCTCGACCGCGGCGCGGGTCGCGGAGATGGCGTCCTCCAGACGGTGCTTCTTCTCCTTGAGCTCGACCTCGGTGGCCGCGCCCACACGGATGACGCACACGCCGCCGGCGAGCTTGGCGAGGCGCTCCTGGAGCTTCTCGCGGTCCCAGTCGGAGTCGGTGGTGTCGATCTCGGCCTTGATCTGGGCGACGCGGCCGGCGACGTCCTCGGCCTTGCCGCCGCCGTCGACGATGGTGGTGTCGTCCTTGGTGACGGTCACGCGGCGGGCGGTGCCCAGCACGTCCAGACCGGCCTGGTCGAGCTTGAGGCCGACCTCCTCGGCGATGACGGTGGCACCGGTGAGGGTGGCCATGTCGCCGAGCATCGCCTTGCGGCGGTCACCGAAGCCGGGGGCCTTGACGGCCACCGCGTTGAAGGTGCCGCGGATCTTGTTGACGACCAGGGTCGACAGGGCCTCGCCCTCGACGTCCTCGGCGATGATCAGCAGCGGCTTGGAGCCACCCGCCTGGATGACCTTCTCCAGCAGCGGCAGCAGGTCCTGGATCGAGGCGATCTTGCCCTGGTGGATCAGGATGTACGGGTCCTCGAGGACGGCCTCCATACGCTCCTGGTCGGTGACCATGTACGGCGAGAGGTAGCCCTTGTCGAAGGCCATGCCCTCGGTGAAGTCGAGCTCCAGGCCGAAGGTGTTGGACTCCTCGACGGTGATCACACCGTCCTTGCCGACCTTGTCCATCGCCTCGGCGATGAGCTCGCCGACCTGCTTGTCCTGGGCGGACAGGCCGGCCACGGCGGCGATGTCGGTCTTGTCGTCGATCGGCCGGGCGGTCGCGAGGAGCTCCTCGGACACGGCCTTGACGGCGGCGTCGATGCCCTTCTTCAGGGCGGCCGGGGAAGCACCCGCGGCGACGTTGCGGAGGCCCTCGCGGACCAGCGCCTGGGCCAGCACGGTGGCGGTGGTGGTGCCGTCACCCGCGATGTCGTTGGTCTTGGTCGCCACCTCCTTGACGAGCTGGGCGCCCAGGTTCTCGTACGGGTCGTCGACCTCGACCTCACGGGCGATGGTGACACCGTCGTTGGTGATGGTCGGGGCGCCGAACTTCTTGTCGATGACGACGTTGCGGCCCTTGGGGCCGATCGTCACCTTGACCGTGTCGGCAAGCTTGTTGACGCCGCGCTCAAGGGCGCGACGGGCGTCCTCGTCGAACTTCAGGATCTTCGCCATGGGTTGCTTCAAGTCCTCTCATTGCGATCCTCGGCACGCAGTGGGGACCGCTGTCTCAAACGGAACTGCGCCCCTGCCCCGGGTTGTTTAGACGCGGGAACCAGGGGCGCAGAACACGGCAAATCTGGGTGACTTACTTCTCGACGATCGCGAGAACGTCGCGAGCCGAGAGAACGAGGTAGTCCTCGTTGTTGTACTTCACCTCGGTGCCGCCGTACTTGCTGTAAAGCACGACGTCGCCAACGGTGACGTCGAGCTCGACGCGCTTGCCGTCCTCGAAGCGGCCCGGGCCCACGGCCAGGACGACGCCCTCCTGGGGCTTCTCCTTGGCGGTGTCCGGAATGACCAGGCCCGAAGCCGTGGTCTGCTCGGCGTCGAGCGGCTGGACCACAATGCGGTCCTCGAGCGGCTTGATGGCAACCTTGGAGCTGGCGGTCGTCACGATCCGACCTCCCCCTTCGGAGATCTCACGGGGTTAACTGTCTGAGGTGGCGACCAGGTGGATCCGTCGTCGCGGGTGCCGGACCTGCCCGTCGCTGTGTGTCTGGCACTCCCCCTCGGAGAGTGCCAACGCCGAGACTATGACGCGGTTAGCACTCGGTCAAGCGGAGTGCCAGCGCGCCGGGGGTGCATCGTGCGGCGCGGGTTGACCAGCGCCCCGTACCGGGAGGACGGGCGGCGTGGATCCCCGCCAAATCGGACACACCTTCCCTTCCCTCGCAACCACGCCACCGGCTGCTTCGTCTACCTCCCCGACTGCCGAGCCGGTGAACCGTGCGCGACGGGTGCGACATGTGCGACGCGCGTTGCGCACGACGTCCGATGCGCACAGCACGTGCGACGCGTGCGACGTGTGCGACGTGTGCGACCCGGTTCCGGCCGGCGGCACTGACCATCGATGGCGGAGGAACCCGTGCGTGGACTGACCAGCGCTTCCCGGGCGGCCGGGGAGCCGGAGAGCGATGCCGAACGCACCATGACGTTCGCGGCGCTCGCCCAGGCACCGAACCGCCGGAGGACCGAGGCCCGGCTGCTCGCCCTCGTCGTCGCGATCGCCGTCTTCGGCTACGCGTACACCGGCCTGTCGATGACCGGCCGGCTGCCCGGCGGGCTGCCCGGATTCGCGGTCAGCATGGTCTTCGTGGCGCTGGTCCCGCACCTGGTCCTGCGCCGCTTCGCCCCGCGCGCCGATCCGCTGATCCTGCCGCTGGCCACGCTGCTGACCGGGATCGGCCTGGTCCTGCTGCACCGCCTGGACCTCACGTACGCCCAGACCCGCCATCCGAAGATCGCCGAGGCGGCCAGCGGGCAGCTGGTGTGGACGGTGATCGGGGTGGCGGTCTGCATCGTCATCCTGCTGGTGCTGCGCGACCACCGCATCCTGCAGCGCTACATCTACCTGACGATGGCGGTGGCGCTGGTGCTCCTGATGGCACCGGCCTTCTTCGGCGCGGACATGTACGGCGCGAAGCGGTGGATCCTGCTCGGGCCGCTGTCGCTCCAGCCCGGCGAGTTCGTGAAGATCATGATCTCGGTGTTCTTCGCCGGCTACCTCACGGTCAACCGCGACGCGCTGGCGCTGGCCGGCCGCCGCGTCATGGGCGTCCAGCTGCCCCCGGGGCGGCAGCTCGGCCCGATCTTCACGATCTGGGTGATCAGCCTGATGGTCCTCATCTTCGAGCGGGACCTGGGCACCTCGCTGATCTTCTTCGGCGTCTTCGTGATCATGCTCTACATGGCCACCGGCCGCACCAGTTGGGTGGTGTGCGGTCTGCTGATGGCCGTCGTCGGCGCGGCTGTCGTCGGCTCCCTCGAACCGCATGTGCACGGCCGGGTGACCGCCTGGCTGGACCCGATGCGCGCGTTCACCAAACAGGGCAGGGCGGAGTTCATGTCCGACCAGCTCGCCCAGGCACTGTTCAGCTTCGGCAGCGGCGGCATCAGCGGCACCGGGCTGGGCCAGGGCCACCCCGAGCTGGTCGGCTTCGCCGGCAACAGCGACTTCATCCTCACCACCGTCGGCGAGGAACTGGGCCTCGCCGGGGTGATGGCCGTCCTGATGCTCTACGTCCTGCTCGCCCAGCGCGGCCTGCGGGTGGGGCTGACCGCCCGCGACCCGTTCAGCAAACTCCTCGCGGTCGGCCTCGCCGGCGCGCTGCTGCTCCAGGTCTTCGTCGTCTCCGGCGGCGTCACCGGCCTCATCCCCCTCACGGGCAAGGCCCTCCCCTTCCTCGCCAAGGGAGGCTCGTCGCTGGTCGCGAACTGGGTGATGGTGGCGGTACTCCTGCGCATCAGCGACCACGCCCAGCGACGACGCGAACCGGTCCGCTAGCGCTTGGCTGTCCTCCCACGTACCCGTCTGCGGCGCCGCGGGGCTCGCTCGCCGTTGCGCGCTTTGCGGCGCCTCGCACGTACCCGTCTGTCCCGCCGTCGTTGTTGCTCGCCGTTGCGCCTGGCGGCGGGCGTTTGTGTTTTGGGTGCGGTGCCGGCCCTCCAGACTTCGTCCTCCGGTCCAGCCCCTCCCGTGAGTGGGAGGTAAGAGCTGGTTGGGGGCGGGCGTAATCCGTTGCCTGCGCGCACGTAGGCATTACGTGCACCCCCACCGGCCCAAACTTTCCCTCTCACGGGAGGGGACGGGCCGGAGGGGCCGGTTGTGTGGACGTAAAGCGTCAGCAGTCCACACAACCGGCCCCGGAGGCCCGTCACCGCACCCGACAACCACCCAGCCCGCCGCAGGCGCAACGGCGAGACGACCCGCGGCGGGAGAGACGGGTACGTGGGAGGCGCCGCAAAGCGCGCAACGGCGAGCAAGCCCCGCGGCGGGAAAGACGGCTACGTGGGAGGACAACCAATCGCCGAGGAACGACGAGCCCGGAACAAGAAATCAGCCACCCGGGCCCGGTCCGGTTCGGGTGGCAAGGGGGAACCGGACACCGCCGCGTCGGCCTCCTCGGCCAGGCGGGCCATCCGTCGTTCGACCGCCTCCCAGGTCACCTCGCCCCGCCGGACCGCCAGCAGTTCGGCGCGGTCGTCGCCGACGTCCAGCGTGAGCGCGCCCGTACGCAGCAGGTCGCGGGCGCTCGCCAGCAGGCGCAGCAGATGCATGGCGTGCTTCCAGCGGGGCGCCCCGTGCCGGCGGAGATCGGCGCGCAGCTGTTTGAGCTGCCCGGTGGCGTAGCCCGTGAACGTGCGGTGGACCTGGCGGGAGAGGAACGCCGCGCGCAGCGACAGCAGCTCGCGGCCGGTGGCGTCGATGCGCTCCACGAAGGGGGAGTGCAGGCACTCCAGGGCGGTGGGGTTGGCCCGCAGCGCCAGCTGGCAGAAGCGTTCCAGCTCCCAGGAGAACTCCTCCTCGCGCGGCCCCTCCACATGGGTCGGCGGCTTCTCGAAGCCCCAGAAGAGGCGGGTGGGCGCGAGATACACCCCGCGCCGGTCGGTGTCACTGCTCTCCGTCGCCAGCCCGAAGGCCCGCGAGCCCATCACACAGGCGTAGACGGTGTGCTCGGTGACCAGAGCGTGGTCTGCGGCGGCTGCGGACATGGCGGCGATTGTCGCTGGTGGGAGGGGGAATGTCACCAGGTTTGCGGCGGACGGCCGGGACCGGTCCGGTGCGTTCCGGCCGGGTCCGGCGCGGAGCCGGCCGGGCGGTCGGCCGTCGCGTACGGAATGTCGGTGCGGCTGGTTACGCTGAGCAGTGAAGCGCACGGATGTGTGGCGCGGCTCGAGGACGCAGGGGAGCAGTGACGTGGCGGTACGAGCGGTCCGGGGGGCCGTCCAGCTGGGGCGGGACGACGCGGAGCACATGCAGGAGCAGGTCGGTGAGCTGCTCACCGCCATCCTGGAGCGCAACGGACTGCTCGCCGACGACCTGATCAGCGTGTGGTTCACGGCCACCCCGGATCTGCACAGCGACTTCCCGGCCGCCGCCGCCCGCGCCCTCGGCATCACCGACGTCCCGCTGATCTGCGCCCAGGAACTGGACGTCGACGGCGCCATGGAGCGCGTGGTGCGGGTGCTCGCCCATGTGGAGACCGAGCTGTCGAAGACCGGGATCGCCCATGTCTACCTCGGTGCAGCCGGGGCGCTGCGAAAGGACATCGCGCAGTGAGGACCGCACTCGTCATCGGAACCGGCCTGATCGGCACCTCGGCCGCGCTCGCCCTCGGCGCGCGCGGCGTGCAGGTCTATCTGGAGGACCACGACCAGGCCCAGGCCCTGACCGCCGCCGCGCTCGGCGCGGGCACCGCCGAGCAGCCCCCGGGGCCGGTCGATCTGGCCGTGGTGGCCGTGCCGCCGGCCCATGTCGCGTCGGCGCTTGCCGATGCCATCCGGCGCGGGGCGGCCCGCGGGTACATCGACGTGGCCAGCGTCAAGGGCGGCCCGCGCCGTGAGCTGGAGGCGATGGGCTGCGACCTGAGCGCCTACCTGGGCACGCACCCGATGGCCGGCAAGGAGCGCTCCGGCCCGCTGGCCGCCACCGCCGACCTCTTCGAGGGCCGCCCCTGGGTGCTCACCCCGGCCCCCGGCGGCGACACCGAGGTGCTCAATCTCGCCCTGGAGCTGGTCGCGCTCTGCCGGGCCGTCCCGGTCGTGATGGACGCGGACGCCCACGACCGCGCCGTCGCCCTGGTCTCGCACACCCCCCAGCTGCTCTCCAGCCTGGTCGCCGCCCGCCTCAAGGGCGCCGACGAGACCGCCGTCCGGCTCTGCGGCCAGGGCATCCGGGACGTGACCCGGATCGCGGCCTCCGACCCGGCGATGTGGATCGACATCCTCTCCGCCAACCCCGGTCCGGTCGCGGACGTGCTCGCCGAGATCGCCGCCGATCTGGACGAGACCGTCCGGTCCCTGCGCGCCCTGGAGTCCGCCGACGAGGAGAAGCGCGGCGGCGGCGCCACCGGCATCGAGGACGTCCTGCGGCGCGGCAACGCCGGCCGCGAGCGGGTCCCCGGCAAGCACGGCGCCGCCCCGGCCGCGTACGAGATCGTCGCCGTGTACATCGGCGACCAGCCCGGCGAGCTGGCCCGGATCTTCGCCGACGCCGGCCGCGCCGGGGTCAACATCGAGGACGTCCGCATCGAGCACGCCACCGGTCAGCAGGCCGGTTTCATCCAGCTGATGGTCGAGCCGAAGGCGGTCCCGGGGCTGACCGCGGAGCTGCGGGAGCGGGGCTGGTCCATCCGGCAGTGACGTCCCGGTCCCGCCCGGCCGGGACGCGGTGGACGGCGCCGTCCGGGTGAGCCAGTAACCTTGGGCGAGGCCCTCATGGCCCTTGGACCCCGCCCCGTGTACCAGAAAGGTGTTCGTCACCGTGGAAACCGCCGCCCGGACCGCCCCGGCTGCAGTGATTGTCGCCATCGACGGCCCCGCAGGCACGGGCAAGTCCAGCACGTCCAAGTCCGTCGCCGCCAAGCTGGGCCTCGGCTACCTCGACACCGGCGCCCAGTACCGCGCGATCACGTGGTGGATGCTGAACAACGGCATCGATGTGAACGACGCCACGGCGGTGGCCGACGCCGCCGCCAAGCCCGTGATCGTCTCCGGCACGGACCCGTCCGCCCCGACCATCACGGTCGACGGCCTGGACGCGGCGGGCCCGATCCGCACCCAGGAGGTCACCGCCGCGGTCAGCGCCGTCAGCGCGGTCCCCGAGGTGCGGTCCCTGATCACCGACCTGCAGCGCTCCATCGCCGCCGCGGCCCCGAACGGCATCGTCGTCGAGGGCCGGGACATCGGCAGCACGGTCCTGCCCGACGCCGACCTCAAGGTCTTCCTCACCGCCTCGCCCGAGGCGCGGGCGGCCCGCCGCAGCGGCGAGCTCAAGGGCAAGGAGGCCGCGGACCTGGCGGCCACCCGCGAGGCGCTGATCAAGCGGGACACCGCCGACTCCTCCCGCAAGACCTCGCCGCTGGCCAAGGCGGACGACGCGGTCGAGGTGGACACCACCGAGCTCACCCTCGACCAGGTCATCGAGTGCGTGGTCACCCTCATCGAGGGCGCCAGCGCCGAAAAGGCGGGACTCGCCCGGTGACCGACACGGGGGCACCGAGCGCCACCGGCGCCGGCGCCGGGGCCGGGCAGGCGTCCGGAGTCCCGAGCGCCACCGGTGCCGCGGTCGGCCGGCGGATCGGCATCGGGCTGATGTACGGCCTGTGGCGGCCGCGGGTGCTGGGCGCCTGGCGGGTGCCGTCCACCGGCCCGGTGATCCTCGCCGTCAACCACTCGCACGGCATCGACGGCCCGATGCTGATGGGCACCGCGCCGCGGCCGGTGCACTTCCTGATCAAGAAGGAAGCCTTCGTCGGCCCGCTGGACCCGTTCCTGCGGGGCATCGGGCAGCTGAAGGTGGACCGCAGCGCCGCCGACCGCAAGGCGATCACCGACGCGCTCGCGGTGCTGGCGCACGGCGGGGTGCTGGGGATCTTCCCGGAGGGCACCCGCGGCGCGGGCGACTTCGCGTCCCTGCGGGCGGGCCTGGCGTACTTCGCGGTGCGCTCCGGCGCCTCCGTCGTGCCGGTGGCGGTCCTCGGCGGCGCGGACCGCCGCAGCCGGCTCACACCGGCCGTACCGCCGCTGCGCAGCCGCGTCGACGTCGTCTTCGGCGACGCCTTCGAGGCGGGCGACGGCAGTGGCCGGCGCACCCGTAAGGCGCTCGACGAGGCGACCGTACGGATCCAGGAGCGGCTGACCGCCCACCTGGCAGCGGCCAGGCGCCTGACCGGGCGCTGACCGAAACTTGAGTAGTGGGCCGCGGACGAGCGGCCCACCGATCACGATGATGAACGAGGAACGGACTTCATGAACGACCAGATCCCCACCGGCGACGAGCACGGTGCGCTTGGCGACGCCGAGTACGCGGAGTTCATGGAGCTCGCCGCGCAGGAGGGCTTCGACCTCGAGGAGGTCGAGGGCGACATCGCCGCGGCCGGCCACGGCCCGCTGCCCGTCCTCGCCGTCATCGGCCGCCCCAACGTCGGTAAGTCGACACTGGTGAACCGCATCATCGGCCGTCGTGAGGCGGTCGTCGAGGACAAGCCGGGCGTCACCCGCGACCGGGTCACCTACGAGGCGGACTGGAACGGCCGCCGCTTCAAGGTCGTCGACACCGGCGGCTGGGAGCAGGACGTCCTCGGCATCGACGCGTCCGTGGCGATGCAGGCCGAGTTCGCCATCGAGGCCGCCGACGCGGTGGTCTTCGTCGTCGACGCCAAGGTGGGCGCGACCGACACCGACGAGGCCGTCGTCAAGCTGCTGCGCCGGGCCGGCAAGCCGGTCGTGCTGGTCGCCAACAAGGTCGACGGCCCGTCCGGCGAGGCCGACGCGGCCATGCTGTGGTCGCTGGGCCTCGGCGAGCCGCACCCGGTCTCCGCGCTGCACGGCCGGGGCACCGGCGACATGCTCGACGCGGCGCTGGAGGCGCTGCCCGAGGCGCCCGCGCAGACCTTCGGCCAGGCCGTCGGCGGGCCGCGCCGGGTCGCGCTGATCGGCCGCCCGAACGTCGGCAAGTCCTCGCTGCTGAACAAGGTCGCCGGTGAGGAGCGGGTGGTCGTCAACGAACTGGCCGGCACCACCCGCGACCCGGTCGACGAGCTGATCCAACTCGGCGGCAAGACCTGGAAGTTCGTGGACACCGCCGGTATCCGCCGCCGGGTGCACCTCCAGGAGGGCGCGGACTACTACGCCTCGCTGCGCACCGCGGCGGCCGTGGAGAAGGCCGAGGTCGCGGTCGTCCTGATCGACGCGGGGGAGTCCATCAGCGTCCAGGACCAGCGGATCATCACGATGGCCGTGGAGGCCGGCCGGGCCCTGGTCATCGCCTACAACAAGTGGGACAACCTCGACGAGGAGCGCCGCTTCTACCTGGAGCGGGAGATCGAGCGGGACCTCGTCCAGGTCCCGTGGGCGATGCGGGTGAACGTCTCCGCGCGCACCGGCCGCCACATGGAGAAGCTGGTCCCGGCCATCGAGACCGCGCTGGCCGGCTGGGAGACCCGTATCCCCACCGGCCGGCTGAACGCCTTCCTCGGTGAGATCGTCGCTTCCCACCCGCACCCGATCCGCGGCGGCAAGCAGCCCCGCATCCTCTTCGGCACCCAGGCCGGCACCAAGCCGCCCCGCTTCGTCCTCTTCGCCTCCGGCTTCCTCGAGGCCGGCTACCGCCGCTTCATCGAGCGCCGCCTGCGCGAGGAGTTCGGTTTCGAGGGCACGCCGATCCACATTTCCGTGCGGGTGCGGGAGAAGCGCAGCAAGAAGAAGTAGCGGCTGCCGGTGCCCCGGGGCCTCAGGGGTGGCGGGGGTGGGCGTCCCGGGGGCTCGGGGGGAGGGCCGGGAGGTGGCTGCGGGGGTGCTGGTACGGCTGGCGGCCGACGACCTCCCAGTGGCCCGTGGGCGCCGTCGTACGGCTCCAACTCCCGGTGCCGCGCAGCACTTCCGAGGTCTCCGGCTCGTCCGTGCGGTCCCCGGGCAGGGCCCGGAAGGAGCGGCGGTACTCGGCGTACAACGCGTCGTAGATCGGCGTGGCGGAACCACGGTCGGTCGGGTGCGTCGTCCCGTGTTCGTGCGACGGGCGCATGCCGGGGATCGGGTGGGTGTACGGGGCGCGGGAGGAGGGGTCGTATGCGTGCACGTATGTGCCAACGACCCCGATGGCCGCGGGATGCGGCCTGTGCGCGGAAATGGCTGATCGCGGGGGCGGGACCGGCCGAAACGACGGTCCTGCCCCCGCGATCGGGTGCCGGGTCGGTCAGGTGCCGGCCAGCGGCATGGCCGCGGCGACCAGCTTGCCCTGCGCGGCGGCCCCCTCCAGCGCCTGCCGCATGAGGTCCTCGCGCGGCTGGTGGCCGATGGTGCCCGTGGGCGCGGCGTACATCAGCACGGTCTGGGCCTTGTTGGCCGCGGTGCGCCAGCCGTCCGACACGGCCAGCGGCTGGTGGGCCTGCCACCAGGCGGCCTGGCTGCCGCCGCTGCCCGGCTGCAGCACGGCGTGCAGCTTGCCCATCGCCAGCAGGGCCGACCAGCCCGGGATCATGGCGGGGAGCTTGTTCATGTCCGACACCGGCTGGAAGCCCTGCTCCAGGAGCAGCGGCAGGAAGTCGTCGTCCGGGCCGACCGAGCCGGGACGGGCGATCGGGCCGTCCGGTTCGACGACCAGGGCCGGGCGCAGATCGTCCTCGACGAGCACCAGACCGCAGGTGATCCCGAGGGTGGCCTGGCGTTCATTCGTGGGGATCGGAGCGGCCGCCGGGGCCTCCACTCCGGAACCGGGGGCGGCGTCCTCTCCGGTGATGGAGCGCACGGCTCCCTGGAGCTGCTCCTCCGATACCGGGACGACCTGGGAGGGGATGCAGGTGGCATGGGCGAACGCGAGCACCGCGGTCTCCTCGCCCACGAACAGGACGGTGCTGGTGCGCTCCTGCTCGCTGTCTCCGGGGGTCCGGCAGGAGGTGCAGTCGTAGCTGCCGGGGGCGTCGCCACCGGCCAGCAGGCGGTCGGCTTCTTCGTCGCCGATCTCGGCGCGAACGTCGTCGCTGACGTCGAGCATGCGCGGCACGGGTGGCTCCTCGATCTCTGTGCGTCTGCCGGGCGGTCTCCCGGCTCGTACAAGGACAACGGGCGACCTGCGGCAGGGGTCACGCGACGACGGGAACAGAATCGAACCATTCCCCGCACAGAGGAGAACTGCGGAAAGTCACCCGTTGGGCGATCACGTACGGACATGTTCTGCGCAAGGCATGGCGCAGTCGGCCGCGTTCCGTACACCGGAGCGGGTGGGAGCGGGCCCTCGCGGGCGCGGCGCGCGAGCCGGCCGGGGGTGCCTGCTTACCGTCACCGGCTATGTCGGACAACTCTTCGGCCGCACGGCGTGTCGTGGCAACCGTCGGGAGGCTCACCGCGGCGGCCGCCGCCCTCGTCCTCGGCCTGTGCCCGCCCGGTGCCGCCGCCGAGGTCCCGTACGACGGCGGCGGCGCGCCCGCGCCGGTGCGGGCCCGGCACGCCTGTGCCGGCAACGACTGGCCCTGGGCCTGCCTCGCCGAGTGCGAGAGCAGCGGCGACTGGCACATCAACACCGGCAACACCTTCTACGGCGGGCTGCAGTTCTGGCAGCCCACCTGGGAGGCGTTCGGCGGGCTGGCCTTCGCGCGGCGGGCCGACCTCGCGACCCGTAAGGAGCAGATCCTGGTCGCGAAGAAGGTGCAGGCCGCGCAGGGCTGGGGCGCCTGGCCGGTCTGCGCCAGGCGCTACGGGCTGATCAGCGACGACCGGACCTATGTCGTCCGGCGCGGCGACACGCTGGGCAAGATCGCCCGCAGCCTGCACGTCAAGGGCGGCTGGCGGGCGCTCTACAAGGCCAACCGCGCCGCCCTGGGCGATGATCCGCGCCGGCTGAAGGCCGGCCTCACGCTGCGGATCCCGGGAACCCCGGAAAGCCCGGGGACCGATCCGGCCCGGCGGCCCACCGGCCCCGGCCCGGTGACACCGAGCGGGAACGAGAACGGTGTGGTGCCACCGGTGGCCGAGACGGCCGACGGGGTGCCTCCGGTGGCCGAGACGGTCGACGCGGTACCACCGGAGACCAGGCCGGCTGGCCCGTTGCCGCCGGAGACCAAGCCGGTCGCTTCCACGCCGCCTCAGGCGGTCGCCACGGATGGTTCTGCACCGCCTCAGGAGGTCCCGCCGGTCGGCGCGGCGTCACCTGCGAGTACGGCGGGCGGTCCGCCGCCGCAAGGGGACCGGCCCGGAGGTGTGGCGCCACCGGGGGCCCCGCCGGCCGGTTCCGCGTCTCAAGGGGCGCAGACCGTCGGCCCGCCGGCTCAGGGCACCCAGACCGCCAAGTAGGTCGTGAAGACGCCGGAGTCGCAGGAGTAGGCGGGCCAGCGGCCCTGGCGGCGGCCGGCCTCGCCGATGGCGCGGCACTCGGTCCGGCCGGCCAGGGAGCGGGAGAAGGTGTCGTACCGGGCCCAGTGGCCCGAGGGGGGCCGGGGTGCGGATGCGCCGCCGTCCTGGTCGGCCGCGCTCGCCGGGCCGGCCACCACGAGGCCGCCGACCGCCAGTAAGGCGGCCGCCACCGCCGTGCCCCATCGTCTGATCCTCACCGGTTCCTCCTCGGCGGCCCGGCACCTCCCCCGGTGCGGGCCGGACCGTCGCGGTTCGGCTGCTCCCCCGTTCGAGCAGACGAAGTGCCCCACCGTGCCCCGGCGTCGGACGCCGGGCGCCGCAACGGCCCCGTACAGGCTTCCGGTTGGGCCGGGGCTCCGGCAAGGTGGAGCCCGGGCCGGATCCGGACAGAATCCGGGGGCGGCCGCGGCGGAGAATGACCGATACGCGGGTGGTGGAGTCCGGCCGTCCGCCGCCGCCACGCCGTGGGGCACTTCGTCGTAGCGCGCCAACGCGGCCGGGCCGGACGGGACTTCCGGCGGAAGGGTTCCGTCCCACCGCTACCGATGGCCTAACTCTTTCGGCACATCTTGGCCAAAGTCCCCAACCCGGAACCAGGTTGTGCGGTCTTCGCGTTCAGAGAAGGGGATGCCTTGCGCGGGGGAGGGGTGCGCGCGGCGACCGCGGGGAGAGCGGGACGACCGGAAGACCATGGGGACACAGGGACGATGCACATCTCATTCCTGATACACAACGCCTACGGCATCGGGGGGACGATCCGTACGACGTGCACGCTGGCGCGTACGCTCGCCGAGCAGCACGACGTCGAGATCGTGTCCGTCCTGCGCCACCGCGACGCCCCCGTCTTCGACCCCGGACCGCGGGTCGCGCTGCGGCACCTCGTCGACCTCAGGGAAACCGGGCCCGGCTTCGACGGCGACGACCCGGCGCACGCCCGGCCCGCGAAGGTCTTCCCGGCCGCGGAGCGCCGCTACGACCAGTACAGCGAGCTCACCGACCGGCGGATAGCCCAGCACCTGCGCCGGATCGAGGCCGATGTGGTGGTCGGCACCCGGCCCGGGCTGAACGTGCACCTCGCCCGGCAGACGCGGCGCGGCCCGGTGCGTATCGGCCAGGAACATCTGACCCTCGACACCCACAGCCGGGCGCTCAAACTGGCGCTGCGCGGGGCCTATCCGCGGCTGGACGCGGTCACCACCGTCACGGAGGCCGACGCCCGCGCCTACCGCCGCAGGCTGCGGCTGCCGGGCGTACGCGTCGAGGCGGTGCCCAACGGCGTGCCCGCGCCCGCGCTGCCGCCCGCCGACGGCACCGGGAAGGTCGTCGTCGCGGCCGGCCGACTCGCCCCCGTCAAGCGCTACGACGTCCTGATCCGGGCCTTCGCCCGGGTCGCCGCCGAGCGCCCGGACTGGCGGCTGCGGATCTACGGCGGCGGGGCCGAGAAGGCCGCGCTGCGGTCGCTGATCGACGAACTCGGGCTGTACAACCACGTCTTCCTGATGGGCCCGGCCCATCCCCTGGAGGCCGAGTGGGCCAAGGGCTCGATCGCCGCGGTCTCCTCCAGCATGGAGGCGTTCGGCATGACGATCGTCGAGGCGATGCGGTGCGGACTGCCGGTCGTCGCCACGGACTGCCCGCACGGCCCCGGCGAGATCATCGCCGACGGGGTGGACGGCCGGCTGGTGCCGGTCGGCGACCCGGAGGCGATGGCCGGCGCGCTGCTGACGCTGATCGGCGACGACGCCGCCCGCCGCCGGATGGGCACCGCCGCCCTCGCCGCGTCCGCCCGCTTCGACCCCGCCCGGATCGCCGCACGCCACGAGGCGCTCTTCGGCGACCTGCTGGCGCGCCGACGCGCCAGCCGGCTGCACGGCGGTCTGCACCGCGCCCGGGGAGCGCTGCTCAGCGGCGCCTACGCCACGAAGGACGCGGCCCGCGCCGCGCTGGGAGGGGTGCGCACGGCATGACCGCGTCGCGCCAGTTGACCTGGACCGGAGACGAGACGAAGGAGTCGGCCGCCATCGATCAGGAAGCCACGGCCGTGAGCGGCGCGGCACCCGACGGACGCGAACGGCGGGCCGGGCGGCAGAAGCGGGCGGACGGCACGGCCGCGCCCGCCGAGCTGCGCGCCGACTGCATCGCGGACTCCGCCGGGGGCCTCACCTTCGACCTGACCGCCCCGCAGGACACCGCGCCCGCCTGGAGCGCGGCGCTGGTGCTGCGGCGGCGCGGCGGCGACGGCGCGGACGACGAGGTCCGGCTGCCGCTCGGCCCGAACGGCGCCGGCCGGCTGCGGGCCGTGCTGCCCAGCACCGTCGCGCTCGCCGAGGGCCGCTGGAACGCCTATGCCGACCTCGGCGACGGCAGCGCGCTGCGGCGCCTGCAGCCCGGGGTCAACGACCTGCGGTCGCTGGTGGACCGCCGTCCGCTGGCCGGCATCGGCCGGCTCGGGGTCCGCATCCCGTACGCGACCAAGCTCGGCAACCTCGCGCTGCGCAGCTGGCTGCGCGGGCCGCACGCCGAGGCCGGGGACATCCTCGTCACGCCGGACGGCATGACGGTCTCCGGGCGGCTCTACGGCGCCGCCCCGGCCGCCGGCGCCCTGGCCGAGGCCCGCGCCCGGCGCGCCGCCGGCTCCCCGGAGACGGCCCCGGCGCCCGTCACCGTCCCGCTGACCGTCGACGGCGCGGAGTTCTGCTTCACGCTGCCCTACGAGGAGCTGGCCGCCCGCTGGGCGCACGGCACCGAGCCCTGGGACCTGTGGCTGCGCCCCGCCGAGGGCGCCCGGCCGGTCCGGATCGCCCGGCTCCTCGACGACGTCGCCGACAAGAAGCAGGTCTTCAGCTACCCGGCGCTGCCGGTGGCCTCGGCCGCGGCGCAGCTCCGCATCGGCCCGTACTACACGCTCGACAACGACCTGGCCGTTCGGGTCGCCGGTCCGGACGCGGGCTGAGCCGGACGCCGGCGGAGCCCGGGGCGCGCAAGCCCGGTCGGCGGGGACGCCGGCCGGGCTTCCGCATGCCCGCCCGCGCCGGCCCGCCCGCCCCGCCGTCCCCGCTGCCCGGTCGGCCGCGCCGCCGCGGTGCGATGTGCGGGAAATGTGTGTGGAGTGTGGTGCGTCCGCCAATTCCCCGGCGGCCAGGAATGGGCGTCCGGTAAGCGGGAATCCGGGGCTGACCGTGGATTAATTTCCGGCCGGTGTTGCCCGGTGCCCGGAGCGGCCGTGTCCGTTTCGTATCCGATCACGGCGGAATTCAGCCGGTTTTATTTTTCCACCCGGTTGCGCCGTCACCCGGCGCGTACGGGTGACGGAAGTTCCGGCAAACGCCGGAACGCCGGCTGTGACACAAGTGTGACCAATGACGGACCGGAAAGTCACCGGGGTGTGCGGCGGACGGCCCTTCCGCGGGCCCGGGACGGGCGCCTACGGTGGCTGTCATGAGTGACGTACCCGACTTTCCGACCAATCCCGAGGACGACGTCCGGACCTATGTCGGTCTGGAGCAGCAGGACGCCGAGGAGCGGGCCCGGGGGCGCGGCTGGAGCACCGTCCGCGCGCTGCCGCCCGGCACGGTGATCACCATGGAGTACGTCGCCGGCCGGCTGAACTTCGAGGTCAAGGACAACGTGGTGCACCGCTGCTGGCCGGGCTGAGCGCCTGCGGCACGACGCCCCGGCACGACGGACGGAACGACGACGAAGGCCCCGGCCGCTCGGAGGAGCGGCCGGGGCCTTCGCTGCGGGGTGGGGGTGTGTGCGTACCGGCCCCGCGGCTGGTGGGGCGGTCAGCCGCCGGTGTTGCGGCCGCGCACGGACGTCGGGCCGAGCGGGGTCGTGCGCGGGACGCGGTCCGCGTGCGGCGGCCGCCGGCTGCCCGCGGGATTCGCCGGGGTGCGCTCCGACCGGATGGTGTACGGGCGCGACGCGTGGTGCGGCCAGCCGCCGTCCGGGGCGCGGGTGGCCGGGCGGCCGCCCGTGGTGGCGCCGATGGTCTCGCGGACCAGCACCTCGCCGTCCGGGGCGAGGCGCTGCCGGGAGAGGCCGGGAGCCAGCGAGCCGGCCGGCAGCGGGCCGCGCAGCGAATCGGGGCGCAGCCGCAGCCACAGCCGCAGCAGGATGCCCATGAGGCGGTCCTCGACCCAGGTGACGCCGGGCTCCAGCCAGGGCATCGCCAGCAGCACCAGCAGGCCGGCGGCCCAGCCGAGCAGCACGTCACTGACCCAGTGGGTGCCGAGGTAGACGGTCGTCATGCCGACGCCCAGCGCGCCCAGCGCGGCGATCACCGACAGCGTGCGGCGGCGCAGCGGGGTGGTCGCCAGATAGGCCAGCACGCCCCAGGTGACCACGGCGTTCGCGGTGTGGCCCGAGGGGAATATGTCGCCGCCCAGCCACATCTCGTTGGCGCCGACCGTCGTCGCGTAGTGCGGACCGAGCCGCCCCATGCCCAGCTTCGCGGCGCCCACCGTGATGTTCAGCAGCAGCAGTGAGGCGCCGAGCACCAGCAGCGGGTGGAGGTTGCGCTGGCGCCAGCAGCGCCAGCCCAGCCAGGCCGCCACCGCCACCGCGGTCGGGCCGCGCTGGCCGAGCACCACGAAGTAGTCGAGGAACGCGTGGATCGCAGGCCATTGCTTGTACGGCCTGAAGAACATGACCTGCCAGTCGAAGGTGACCAGCCAGGAGGTGGTCAGCACTCCGACCACGATCGCCGCGTACACCGCCAGCGTGCCGCCGAACAGCCACAGGCGGGTCCGGGTCATCTGGGGTGGTCGGGCGCGATCGGTCGGGCGCTCCTCCATCTGGTCGAGCTTCTTCTCATCGGTACGCACTCAATCGACGTTACCGCCTGTGATGTAGGCGCTTGGTCAAACTGTGCGCTTTGTAATGACGATGTGATGTGGAATGGGTCTCAATCGGGGCTTCGGCGGCGGGATTTGGAAGGGAATTCCGAAGGATTCCCAATCGCTTCCGGACGTCCGCGTGTCGGTCCGTCGAGCGCCTTATCTGCTTTTCTCCGAAGGGAGTTTATCGGCTATTTACTGGGGCGTTGGACGATGTTTCCTCGCGGCCGCGATCGCGGAAGAGGATCATCCGGCTGCCGGCCGGAAGAAGTTGATCTTTGTGGTCGCGGCCGGGTCACGGCGGGCCCGATCCGTTCAGCCAGAACGCCCCGTAGATCGCGGCCCCCGCCGCCACCACCCCGATGACCAGCCAGGACCAGGCCGGCCGCCACCGGGCGAGCGCCGCCGCCGGGGGCAGCAGCAGCGGGTAGGCCGGCATCATCAGCCGCGGCTTGGACCCGAAGTAGCCCTTGGCGGTCAGCGCCAGTAGCAGCACCAGCCCACCGTAGACCGCCAGCGGCAGCGGCTGGCCGCGCCGCACCCCGTGGACGTACAGCCAGATCACCAGTCCGACGCCGGCCAGCAGTCCGAGACCGGCCGCGAAGGGCTGCTGCCCGATGAACCCGGCGAACGCGACGCCGCCGTCGAAGCCGTTGCCCCAGCCGCCCTGGACGTCCAGATAGCCGGTGGCCGAGCCCTCGCGGATCCCCACCCATACGAAGTAGCCGCACCAGCCGAGCGGCGCGAGCAGCACCCCGGCCGCCATGCCGGGGTGGGAGCGGAACGCCGCGCGCAGCCGTACGCCCGCGGCCCGCTCGCGCCACAGGGTCACCGCCGCGGTGACCCACACCGCGGCGACCACCGCCGCACCCACCGGCCGGGTCAGCCCGGCCAGCGACGCCAGTACCCCCGCCGTCACCCAGCGCCCGGTCAGCACGGAGTGGACGCCCCAGGCCGCGAGCGCGGTGAACAGCGACTCCGAGTACGCCATCGACTGCACGATCCCGACCGGCAGCGCGGCCCACAGTGCCGCCAGCGCGATCCCGGCCCGCGGCCCGTGCAGCCGCTCGCCGGTCGCGTACAGCGCCCAGGCCGCGGCCAGCGACGCCGACCAGGCCACCGCCATTCCGGCGTCCGCGGCCGACAGCGGCGTGAGCGCCGACAGGCCCCGCTCCAGCCACGGCAGCAGCGGGAAGAACGCCAGGTTGGAGTGCACGTCGCCGTTGGCCAGCTGCACGCTGTAGCCGTAGCCCTGCTCGGCGACGCGGGTGTACCAGAGCGAGTCCCAGCGGGCGGTGAGCAGGGTGTGCCAGTCCTTGCCGTTCGCGGCCGACCAGGCGCCGAGCACCAGCAGCCCGAGCAGCCGGACCGCGGCGTACGCCGCCAGCGCGGGCGCGGCCCGGCGCAGCGCGGCGACCACCGCGGCGCCGTCCCGTGCGGTCCGGCCGGGAACCGCGGCCGAGGCAAGATCGTTCATCTGGACGATTATCCAGGTCTCCGGAAATGCCGGGCGACGGGCGGAGGGGGAACGTCCGGTGCTGCGATGAGCGTCTCATCGTGAGGTGAGCCACGCGGCACCCTCGAGGACTCGCGTAGTCTGACGTCTCTACTCGCCCGTGCCGCCGGTTCCCCCGGGGCGTTTTTCGCGCCCTGATCCGTGGCCGCGAGAGCATGACTGGAGGTGCTGCATGTCCGGGACGACCGCGTCCGGCAAGGGACGGACGGCTGGTGTTCCCCGGCTTCCAGGCGGCGGTGTGAACCGCTGGACCGTGCTGATCGTGCTCTGCGTCAGCCTGCTCTTCGTCGCACTGGACACCACGATCCTCTACGTCGCCGTGCCCTCGGTCACCGAGGACCTGCGGCCGGGACCGGTCGAGCTGCTCTGGATCGTCGACATCTACCCGCTGATCGCGGCCTCGTTGCTGATCCTCTTCGGCACGCTCGGCGACCGCGTCGGCCGCCGCCGCATCCTCCTGCTCGGTTACGGCCTCTTCGGCCTGGCCTCGGCCGTCGCCGCGCTCGCCCCCAATCCGCAGATCCTGATGACGGCGCGCGCCCTGCTCGGCATCGGCGGCGCGATGATCATGCCCGCGACGCTGTCGATCCTCCGGCAGGTCTTCCCCGACCGCCGGGAGCGTGCGGTCGCCATCGGCGTGTGGAGCGCGGTCGCCGCGGTCGGCGCCGCGGTCGGCCCGGTCCTCGGCGGCTTCCTCGTCGAGAACTTCTGGTGGGGCTCGGTCTTCCTGATCAACATCCCGATGATGTCGGCGATGCTCCTGATAGGACGCTGGCTGCTGCCGGAGTCGCGCGGTGAGCGCAACGGTCCCTGGGACGTGATCGGCGCGGTCGTCGCGGCGCTCGGCGTGCTGGGCATCGTGCTCGGCGTCAAGCGGATCGGCAGCGGCGCGGCGATCGTGGGACCGACCACGCTCCTGCCGATCGTGCTCGGCGTGGCCCTGCTGCTGCTCTTCGTACGGCGCCAGCGCCGGCGGGCGCACCCGCTGATCGACATGCGGCTGTTCGCCCGGCCGGCCTTCGGCACCTCCGTCGGCTGCATCGTGCTGGCCATGCTCGCGCTGGTCGGCCTCCAGCTGATCGCCGTCCAGTACCTCCAGCTCGTCCTCGGGCTCAGCCCCCTGGAGACCGGGCTGCGGATGCTGCCCCTGGTGTTCGCCGCGATGGCCGCCGGCCTCACCGGCTCGAAGCTGCTGCAGGCCCTCGGGCCGCGGGCGATGGTCTCGCTCGGCTTCGTGCTCACCGCCGTCGCGGTGCTCTGCCTGACCGCGATGAGCAGCCAGGACCGCCCGTGGCTGCTGTCCGGCGGCTTCGTGCTGCTCGGCTTCGGCTTCCAGTCCACGCTGTTCGGCGCCTACGAGTCGATGCTCAGCGAGGCCCCGGCCGAGCAGTCGGGCGGTGCCGCGGCCATCGGCGAGACCTCCTACCAGCTCGGTGCCGGGATCGGCGTCGCGCTGCTCGGCAGCGTCATGAACGCCGCCTACGCCCCCGGTCTGACGCACGTCGACGGCGTCTCCGCGAAGACGTCCGCGTCCGCCGCGCACTCCCTGGGCGAGGCGTACAAGGTCGCCGCGGGCCTGGGCCAGAGCGCCAAGGAGGCGCTGCGGATCGCCGCCCGCGACTCCTTCGTCCGCGGGCTGCACATCACCCTCGTCGCCAGCGCCGTGCTGCTGCTGGTCGGTGCGGGCATCGCGCTGCGGCTGCCGCGCCGGGCCGCGGAGACCACCGAGCGGGCCGAGGGCGACACCGGCACCGCGGAGGGCGCCCCGGCGGGCGCCGGGCGTGGCACCGGCGAGCCCGCTCCGGCCGGCTCCGGCCGCTGAGCTCCCCGGACCTCCCGCTTTTCCGTCCCGCCGCGCGGCGCCGGCCCTTGCCGCGCGGCACCGCGGGCCGTACCGTCGGACGCGCTGCATAACTACCACTGCTAGTTTTAGTCGCGCGCTGAACCCGCCGGAGGCCCGCCATGCCAGCCAAGCCAGCTTCCTCAGCTTCTTCGACAGTTCCGCCGTTCGACCCGGGCGACCCGCTGGGCATCGACGACCTGCTCACCGACGAGGACCGCGCGGTCCGCGGCACCGTCCGCCAATGGGCCGCCGACCGCGTCCTGCCGCACATCGCGGAGTGGTACGAGGCGGGTGAACTCCCCGGCATCCGCGAACTGGCCAGGGAACTCGGCGCGATCGGCGCCCTCGGCATGTCCCTGACCGGCTACGGCTGCGCCGGCGCCTCCGCCGTCCAGTACGGCCTGGCCTGCCTGGAACTGGAGGCCGCCGACTCCGGCATCCGCTCGCTGGTCTCCGTCCAGGGCTCGCTCGCCATGTACGCGATCTGGCGCTTCGGCTCCGAGGAGCAGAAGCAGCAGTGGCTGCCCGGGATGGCGGCCGGCGAGACCATCGGCTGCTTCGGCCTGACCGAGCCGGACCACGGCTCCGACCCGGCCGCGATGCGCACCTACGCCAAGCGGGACGGCGACGACTGGGTGCTGACCGGCCGCAAGATGTGGATCACCAACGGCTCGGTGGCCGGCGTCGCGGTGGTGTGGGCCCGGACCGACGACGGCATCCGCGGCTTCGTCGTGCCCACCGACGCCCCGGGCTTCTCGGCCCCCGAGATCAAGCACAAGTGGTCCCTGCGCGCCTCGGTGACCAGCGAACTCGTCATGGACGAGGTGCGGCTGCCGGCCGACGCGGTGCTCCCCGGCGTCACCGGTCTGCGCGGCCCGCTCGGCTGCCTGAGCCACGCCCGCTACGGCATCGTCTGGGGCTCGATGGGCGCGGCCCGCGCCAGCTTCGAGGCGGCGCTGGAGTACGCCCGTACCCGGGAGCAGTTCGGCAAGCCGATCGGCGGCTTCCAGCTGACCCAGGCCAAGCTCGCCGACATGGCCGTCGAACTGCACAAGGGGATCCTGCTGGCCCACCACCTGGGGCTGCGGATGGACGCGGGGCGGCTGCGCCCCGAGCAGATCAGCTTCGGCAAGCTGAACAACGTCCGGGAGGCGATCGAGATCTGCCGCACGTCCCGGACGATCCTCGGCGCCAACGGGATCTCGCTGGAGTACCCCGTCATGCGGCATGCGACCAACCTCGAATCGGTGCTCACCTACGAGGGCACCGTCGAGATGCACCAGCTGGTGCTGGGCAAGGCGCTCACCGGGCTGGATGCCTTCCGGTGAGCGGAGGCCGGCGGCGCACGGCGCCCCCGGTGAGCGGCCTTGCCCCTAACTCTGGTTGAAGAAGCCGCCGTTGCGGTGGTCGTGGGTCTCGCCGCTGAGCACCCGGTAGTCGGCGGGGGTGAGCAGGAAGACCCGGGTGGCGACCCGCTCGATCGAACCGCGCAGGCCGAAGGTGAGGCCGGCCGCGAAGTCGACGACCCGCTTGGCGTCGGCGGACTCCATGGACGTCAGGTTGACGATCACCGGGACGCCCTCCCGGAACAGCTCGCCGATGCCACGGGCGTCCCGGAAGCTCTCCGGGGTGACCGTGGCGATGCGGGTGCCCTGGTCCTGGGCGGCCTCGTCGGCCACCCGGACCCGGGGGTCGGTCACCCAGGGGTTGCCACCCGGGCCGGCGGCATCGGGTCCCTCGGCGTAGTCGTCGTCGTAGTAGCGCTCGTCATCACCGTCGTCGACGAGGCCAAGCCAAGCACTCGCCTTGCGCACCGATCCCATTGACGCCTCCTCTCACCCGTGGTCTGTGTGTGTTCCTGCCCCTATCGTCGTCCATCAGGCCGAGGGAGTGCCAAGTGGATAGCGGCCGCACGGGGGGTTCGTGACACATCTGGTGCAAAGAGGGTGGCGCGCCATCAGCTTCCGCGCCCTATAAGGAAACTGACTGTATGAAGAGCGTAACGGTCGGTACCCGACCGAGTGGTGGCGGCAAGTGGCCGGGCCGTGCCGGGGCCTGATCCACCCGGATTACTTGATCTCCGGCGGGCTGATCTGCGACGACTTGATCGCCGAGGGCCCGGTGCCCCACTTCTTCAGGATCCGGTCGTAGGTGCCGTCCTTCTTCAGATGGTTGACAGCGGCCCGGAAGGCGGGCGCCAGCGGGGTGCCCTTCTTGAACGCGAAGCCGACGTCGAGCCGTTTGAACTCGTTGAGGAACTTCAGGCCGGGCTGCTGCTTGACGGCGTACCGCAGCCCGTTGATCGTGCTCATCACCACGTCGCTGCGGCCCTGCTGGAGCGAGATCCACAGCGCCCCCTGCTCGGCGAAGGTCTTGACGTCGTACGGCTTCCGGCCGGCCTCGGTGCACAGGTGCCGGTTCTGCTCCAGCGTCGCCTCGAAGGTGGTGCCCGCGCCGGTGGCGACGGTCAGTCCGCACAGCCGCTTGAGCGAGGTGACCTTCTTCAGCGGGCTGTCCTTGCGGGCCGCGAAGCCCTGGCCGTCGTTGATGTACGTGA
The DNA here is from genome assembly GCF_036352915.1 of Streptomyces bugieae. NCBI lineage: Bacteria > Bacillati > Actinomycetota > Actinomycetes > Kitasatosporales > Streptomycetaceae > Streptomyces > Streptomyces bugieae. Next base: position 60,485 of record NZ_JAZBJP010000021.1, on the reverse strand, counting down.
CGAAGTCGATGGTCCTGCGGCGCTCGTCGGTGACGCCGAAGTTGCCGGTGCCCACGTCGTACTTGCCGCTGCCGAGGGCCGGCAGGATCGCCTCGAAGCTCGCCACCTCGCGGTGGATCCGCAGCCCGAGGGCCTTGCCGACCGCGTCCGCGAAGTCGATGTCCTCACCGGCCAGGGTCGTGCCGTCGGGCAGGTAGGTGGCGCCCGGCGGGGTGCCGACGCTGGCGGCGAGCGCGAGGGTGCCGCGCTCGCGGACGTCGGCGGGCAGCAGTTTCGCCGCCGCCGGGTCCTTCGTGACGCCGGAGACCACGTCGGTGGTGGGGATCTTGGCCTGCGCGGCGGCCGGTCCGGTGGCGCCGGTGCCGCCCGACGGGTCGCCGGAGCCGCAGGCGGTGAGCGCCAGGACCGCGGTGGCCAGCAGCGCCGTGGCGCGCAGTGCGGTGGTGCGGGGCGTGGTGGTGGTCATGGGCGCGGGGTCTCCAGGTGCTTCTCGAACGGCAGCGGGCCGATCGATTCCGGGTCGGCGGACAGGTCGAACAGCGGCCGGTAGCCCGCGGCGAGGTAGAGGACCTTGGCCTCGGGCTGGCGGGGACCGGTCGTCAGGTGGACGCGGGTGTAGCCGCGGGCCGCGGCGTCCTGCTCCAGGACGTCGAGGACCCGCCGGGCCAGTCCGCGCCGGCGGTGGGCGGAGTGCGTCCAGATCCTCCCCCAGACTCCGTCCGGGGGTGCCCCCATCCGTTCGGCGGTCCGGGCGTCGAGGCGGCGGTAGGCGCCGCCGGCCACCGGCTGGCCGTCCGCGAGGAGCAGCAGGAACGTGCCGCCGGGCGGGGCGAACTCCTCCGCCGGGTACTCCAGGCCGAGGTCGACCGGCTTTTGGTAGCGGGTGCTGTATTCGTGGGTCAGCTCGTCCAGCAGCGGGCGGGCGAGCGGATCGCCGACGGTGGTGTGGCGGACCGTCAGCCGGGCGGTCGGCCGCGGCCGGGGCGTGGTGGTCATCGGGCCGCCTCCACGGCCGGCTCCGGCGTCGCGGCCGGTACGGGCGTCGGCCAGGGCAGCGGGTCGGGGAGCTCGTGGCGCAGCTGCGGCAGCACCTCGGCGGCGGTCAGCCGCAGCACCTCGGCCTTGCGGGCGAACGGCAGCCCGGCGCTGTCCACGGAGAAGAACTGCAGCGCATGGCCGTAGGCCACGTGCTGCGACAGGATCTTGCCGGCGATCCGCGCGGGCGAACCGACCAGTGCCGGACCGTGGTCGGCGGCCTCGTCCAGGGTGCGGAACGGGGTGTTGTTGCCCGGTACGTCGCGCGCGGCGACCGCCGCCTCGTAGTACGGCGCGAACTCCCGGCGGGCGGTGCGGTCGTCGGCCGCCGCGTAGAGCGTGCCGCCCGAGGCGACCAGCGCGGCCGCCGGATCGTGGCCGTAGTCCGCCCAGCGGGCCCGGTAGTGGTCGATCAGCTTGGCGTAAGCGGCCACCGGCTGGATGACGTTGGCCGCGAAGACCGGATCGCCCCACAGGGCCGCCAGCTCCACCGAACGCTCGCTGGTGGCGCTGCCGTGCCAGACGGTGGGCGGCCGCCGGAACGGGCGGGGCAGCACCGTGGCGTTCTTCAGCGGCGGCCGGAACCGGCCCGACCAGGTGACCTGTTCCTCGCTCCACAGCCGGCGCAGCAGTTCGTAGTTCTCCTCCTGCAGCGCGTACTGGTCGCCCGGATCGCGGTGGAAGAGGTGCCAGGGCTCGGGCGCGTTGCCCTTGCCGATGGTCAGCTCCAGCCGGCCGCCGGAGAGCTGGTCGACGGTGGCGTAGTCCTCCGCGACGCGTACCGGGTCGAGGGTGGACAGCACGGTGACGGTGGTGAACAGCCGGATCCGGTGGGTCCGGGCGGCGATCGCGCCCAGCACCGCGGGTGGCGAGCTGGACAGGAACGGCGCCCCGTGCCGCTCTCCGACACCGAAGGCGTCGAACCCCAACTCCTCGGCCAGTACGGCGAGTTCGACGACCTCGCGGAGCCGGTCGTGTGGGGTGAGGAGGCGTCCGGACAGCGCGTCCGGGACGTTGTCGATCAGAGTCATGACGCCGAAGCGCATACCGCGCCCTTCTGCGAGCGGGACGGAGGGAGGAGAGGAAGGAAAAGGAGAAGGAAAAGGAGAAGGGGCCCCTGGGAGGGGAGGGGGGACGGCGAAGAAGGTGGAGCGAGGGGAGGGGTCGCCGAAGGAGCGGCGTGGAGTGTGAAGGCGCGCGGCGGAAGAGGAAGGAGAACCGCGGAAGGGGCCCGGCCTTATCGGCGACGGGCCGCAGGGCAGGGGGTCAGCTCAACAGGACGACGACCACACACGACCGAAGTCGATGTGGTCGCGGGTGACCAGCCGCTGCCATGCGTACATGCGAACAAGTGGAACAGGCATCCGTTTCCGCGTCAACCGCCACGTGATCCATGGCTCACAGTGCGGACAGCCTTGACAACCAGGCGTGTTGACGCCATAGCCTCAAGAGCCGGTCGTGCTGAGGGGCGCGGCCCGCTCGTTCGTGTGAAGGCGCCGGAGCCCGTGCTCGCTCTCGGCATCCACGGAGCCTTCGCCATGCCTTTGGTCGACCCCGTTTCCGACACCCTCGACGCCCCGGCCCCACCCGCCGCGGCACCACCCGACGCCCCGGACCCCGCCGCGCTGCGGATCGTGCCGCGCCGGCGCACCGGCCGGCGGGCCGCGGCCGCCGTCGTCCTCGCCCTGCTGGCGCTGGCCCTCGTCTCCGTCGTCCGCAACGACGCCTTCCAATGGGACGTGGTCGCCGACTACTTCCTCACCACCGCCGTCCTGCGCGGCCTGGGGCTGACGCTCTGGCTGACCGTGGCCGTCATGGTGCTCGGCTTCGCGCTGGGCACGCTGCTCGCGGCGATGCGGCTGTCGGACAACCCCGTGCTGCGCGGCGTCAGTTGGGGCTACGTCTGGCTCTTCCGGTCGATGCCGATCCTGGTGCAGCTGCTGTTCTGGTTCAACATCGGGGCGCTCTACCCGACGATCCTCGGCGTCAAGACCGTCGACCTGCTCGGCCCGGTCGCCATCGCGGTCATCGGGCTGACCCTGCACGAGGCCGCCTACGCCGCCGAAGTGGTCCGCGGCGGCATCCTCTCGGTCGACAAAGGACAGCTGGAGGCCGCCCAGTCGCTGGGGCTGGGGGCCTGGCGGCGGCTGCGCCGGATCGTGCTGCCGCAGGCCATGCGGGCGATCGTGCCGCCGGCCGGCAACATGCTGATCGGCACCCTCAAGGGCACCTCCATCGTCAGCGTCATCGCCGTCCAGGACCTGCTGTACTCCGTGCAGCTGGTCTACCACCGCACCTATCAGGTCATCCCGCTGCTGCTGGTCGCCACGCTCTGGTACATCGTGGTCACCTCCGTGCTCGGCGCCGGCCAGTTCTTCGTCGAGCGGCACTACGCCCGCGGTACGGCCGGTGCGCGGTGAACGCCTCCCTCGTCATCGTCGGGGCCGGCCCGCGCGGAACCGGCGTCCTGGAGCGGCTGGCCGCCAACCTCCCCGAGCTGTACGGCGACCGGCCCCTGGACATCCACCTCGTCGATCCGCACCCGCCCGGTGGCGGCCGCATCTGGCGCCACGACCAGTCGCCGCTGCTGTGGATGAACTCCACGGCCGAGGACGTCACCATGTTCACCGACGAGACGGTGGAGCAGGCGGGCCCGGTCCGGCCCGGGCCCACGCTCGCCGAGTGGACCGGGGCCGACGGGCAGGCGTTCCTGAGCCGGCAGCGGCAGGGCGCGTATCTGCGCTGGGTGTACGAGCGGTCGGTGGCCGCGCTGCCGCCCACCGTCACCGTCCACGAGCACCGGGGCACCGCCGTACGGGTCTCCGGCTCGCGCGACGGCCGGCAGCAGGTGTGGCTGGCCGGCCGCCCGGCCCCGCTGCTCGCCGACCTCGTGGTCCTCGCCCTCGGCCACCTCGACGCCGAACTGCCGCCTGAACAGGCCGAGTTGGCCGAATTCGCGGCCCGGCACGGGCTGACGCACCTGCCGCCCGCCTTCACCGCCGACAGCGATCTGAGCGTCCTCGGGCCCGGTGAACCGGTGCTGGTGCGCGGTTTCGGGCTGGCCTTCATCGACCTGATGGTGCTGCTGACCGAGGGCCGCGGCGGTACGTACACCACCGGCGCCGACGGGCGGCTGACCTACCGGCCCTCGGGGCGCGAGCCCGTCCTGCACGTCGGTTCGCGGCGCGGCGTCCCGTACCACTCCAAGATCGGCTACCCGCCGAGCGGTGAACGGCCGCCGCTGCCGCGGTTCTTCGGGCCCGCCCAGGTGGACGCGCTGCTCGCCCGGCCCGGGAAGGACGGCATCGACTTCCGGCGCGACGTCTGGCCGCTGATCGACAAGGAGCTGGGCTTCGCCCACTACCACCGGCTGTTCACCGCGCACGCCGACCGCACCCGGATGGCCTGGCCCGACTTCGAGGAGAAGTACGCCGCCGCCGACCCGGGCAGCGCCGCCCTCCAGGCCCTGGTCGGCGCGGCCGTCCCGGACCCCGCCGACCGGCTCGACCTGCACGCGCTGGACCATCCGCTGGCCGGCCTGCGCTACCCCGACGCCGAGGCGCTGCAGGAAGGACTGCGCGGCTACATCGAGGCCGACCTCGCCCGCCGCCACGACCCCGCGCACAGCCCCGACCTCGCGGTCTTCCTCGCGCTGCTGTCGGTCTACGGCCAGCTGGTCCGGCTCGGCGACCGCGGGCCCTGGTGGCACGGCTTCTTCAGCTACCTCGCCTCCGGCCCGCCGGGACCGCGGCTGCGCCAGCTGCTCGCGCTCTCCCGGGCCGGTGTGGTGCGCTTCCTCGGCGCGGACACCACCGTCACCGCCGACGAGCGGCGCGGGGTGTTCCGCGCCGAAAGCCCCAGCGTGCCGGGGGAGTCGGTGACGGCCCGGGCGCTGGTCGAGGCCCGGCTGCCGGAACCGACCGTGGCGCACACCCGCGACACCCTGCTGCGTTCCCTGTACGCCGAGGGCGCGGCCGCGACCCCGGCCGGGCTGCTGGCGGTCGACCCCGCCGACGGCCGGATCCTGGACCGCGCCGGCCTCCCGCACCCGCGCCGGTTCGCCCTCGGCCCGCACACCGACGCCCGGGCCGGCGGTGCGTTCTCCCGGCCCCGGACCAACGCCCCCGCCTTCCGGCAGAACGACGCCACCGCGCGGGTGCTGCTCGCCTTCCTCCGCGACCGGGCCGCCCGGCCCACCCCCGTCCCCACGCCCGTCCCCGCCTCCGGCACCGCACCCACCCCCGAGGACACCCATGCCCTTGACCACTGACCCACCCGCCCGGCTGACCGCCACCGAGCGGGCCGGACCACCGGACGCCGACGATCCGGCCGCCCTGAAGGTCGTCCCCGTACGCCACCCCTGGCGCTGGGCCGCGATCGCGGTGACCGCCGTGCTGTTCGGGCAGTTCGCGCACGGACTGGTCACCAACCCGGCGTGGGAATGGCCGGTGTTCGCCCAGTTCTTCACCGCGGAGACGGTCCTCAGGGCCACTTCGACACCATGGGCCTGGTCGGGGCGATGGGCGCGGCGGTGCTGGGGCTGGCGCTGCACCAGACCGCGTACGCCGCCGAGATCGTGCGCGGCGGGGTGCTCGCGGTGGACGGCGGACAGCTGGAGGCGGCCGCCGCGCTCGGCATCCCCCGGCTGCGGCAGCTGCGCCGCATCGTGCTGCCGCAGGCGGCGCGCTCGATCCTGCCCAACGCCACCAACGAGGTCATCTCCCTCTTCAAGGGCACCTCGATCGTCTCCGTCATGGCGATCGGCGAGCTCCTCTACCAGGTCCAGGTCATCTACGGACGGAACGGCAGGGTCGTGCCCCTGCTGATGGTCGCCACCGCCTGGTACGTCCTCCTCACCACCGTGCTCTCCGTCCTCCAGCACTACGTGGAACGCCACTTCGCCAAGGGAGCCACCCGATGAGCACGCAGACCGCGATGGTCGACGTCCGCTCGGTCCACAAGAGCTACGGCCCGCTCCAGGTCCTCAAGGGCGTGGACCTGACCGTCCGGGCCGGCGAGGTCACCGTCGTCCTCGGCCCGTCCGGCTCCGGCAAGTCCACCCTGCTGCGCACCATCAACCACCTGGAGAAGGTCGACAGCGGCTCGGTGAGCGTGGACGGGTCGCTGGTCGGGTACCGGCGTTCCGGCAACAAACTCCACGAGCTGCGCGAACGCGAGATCCTCAAGCAGCGCACCGGAATCGGCTTCGTCTTCCAGAACTTCCACCTCTTCCCGCACCTGACCGTGCTGGCGAACATCACCGAGGCCCCGGTCTCCGCACTGCGCCGCCCGAAGAAGGACGCCGAGGCGGCCGCCCGGGCGCTGCTCGACCGGGTCGGGCTCGCCGACAAGGCGGACGCCTACCCCAAGCAGCTCTCCGGCGGCCAGCAGCAGCGGGTCGCCATCGCCCGGGCGCTCGCCCTCGAACCGAAGCTGCTGCTCTTCGACGAGCCGACCTCCGCACTCGACCCGGAGCTGGTCGGCGAGGTCCTCGACGTCATCAAGGACCTGGCGCACCAGGGCACCACCATGATCGTCGTCACCCATGAGATCGGCTTCGCCCGCGAGGTCGCCGACACCGTCGTCTTCATGGACGGCGGACGGATCGTCGAACAGGGCCCGCCCGGCCAGGTCCTCGACCACCCGCGCCACGCGCGCACCACGTCCTTCCTTTCCAAGGTCCTGTGAACATGAGGAGACATCCGTTGCACCGCCGCACCCGGACCGCCGCCCTCACCCTCGCCGCCGGCTCCGTGCTGCTCACCGCCTGCGGCGGCGCGGCCGCCGGCAGCGGCGGTGACGCCGGGAACACCGTCACCGGCGCCCACGGCACCACCCTCGACATCGGCCCGGACCAGCACCGCGTCCACGGCGTCAAGGACCCGAAGAGCGCCGCGCTGGTGCCCGCCCGGGTGCGCCGGACCGGTGGTCTGCGGATCGGCGTGGGCGCCGAGTCCAGTCCGCCGCTGAGCTTCTACACAGCGGCCTCGAAGCCGGCCGGGCCTTCTACGCCGACGTCAAACGCCGGCTCGCGGCGTACGGCAGGCAGCCGGACCACCTCGCGATCATGCCGGGGGTCACCTTCGTCCTCGGTGACACCGCCGCCGAGGCCCAGGAACGTGCCGCCGAGATCCGCCGGCAGCAGGTCTCCCCGCAGAACGCGCTGCTCGCGGCGGAACAGATCTGGGGCGTGGACCTCTCCGGGTACGACCCCGACGGCCCGCTGCCGGATGTCGATCCGGACCCCGGCAGCGAGCTGGCCCAGGGCCGGGTCCGGATCGCCGACCCCAAGGCGATCGCCGACAAGTGGCGGGCGCTGTCCCGGGCCAAGGGGCTCTCCCTGCGCGAGACGGTGATCGAGACCACCGGCCGGCAGTCCTTCATCGGCACTCCGGAGGACGTCGCGGCGCAGATGGACGCCTTCGTGCAGACCGACGCGGCCGACGGGTTCATCCTGGTGCCGCATCTGACGCCGGGCGGTCTCGACCCGTTCGTCGACCGGGTGGTACCCCTCCTCCAGGAGCGCGGGGTCTTCCGCACGGAATACACCGGCACGACGCTGCGCTCCCGCCTGGGGCTGCCGCCGCAGCCCGGCCGCGCCGCAGGAAGGGGACCCACCGCATGAGCACCGACGCACACGAGGAGTGGCAGGACTGGCGCGAGCGGCGCCGCGCCGCGCTCACCGGGCCGTACGGCCCGCTCGCCCTGGTCGGCACCCACTGGCCGGCCGACCACCCCGACGGTCGGATCGAGGGCCTGCCGGGCCACTGGACCGCGCAGGACGACGCGCTCGTGCTGCGGGCCGGGCCGGACGACGGGCTCACCGTCGACGGCAAGCCGGCCGCCGGCGAGACCCGGCTCGGCCCGGACGCGGACCCCGGGGCCACGCGGGTGACGTTCGGCGAGCGGCACCTGCTGGTGCTGCGCCGCGACGGCCGGTGGGCGGTGCGCGACTTCGACCCGCGGTCCGAGGCCCGCCGGTCGTTCGCCGGGATCGACGTGTACGAGTACGACGAGCGCTGGGTGCGGCCGGGTTTCTTCCGGCCGTACGCGCAGGGCCGCACGATCCAGGTGCGCAACGCCGACGGGCAGCGGCGGGGCCTCGGGCTGGCCGGGGAGCTCGCCTTCGGCCTCGACGGGGACGAGCACACCCTGCAGGTCGCGGTCGAGGGCGACGGCTCGCTGTGGGCGGTGCTCGCCGACGCCACCAGCGGCACCGACAGCTACCGCTTCCGCTTCCTGCGGCCGCCCGCGCCCGCCGAGGACGGCACCGTCACGGTCGACCTCAACCGGATCGTGCTGCCGCCGTGCGCGCTCGCCGACCACTTCCTGTGCCCCTTCCCGCCGCCCGGCAACACCCTGTCGATCGCGCTGCGCGCAGGGGAGCGGAACCCCACCGTCCGCTGACCCGTCCCCGCATCGACCGAGGGGGTCACCCCGCGCCCCGGCAGCCGTCAACTCCGCTGCCGGGGCGCGGTGTTGACATGTGTCGGCGAGGTTTCCGGCCGGAGACATGCGTGAAGCCCTCTTGCGCTTGAGGGGTGGTGCGCCGGAGACTCCCGCTCAGCGCTTGTCAGGGGCACGCAAAAACGAACGTGCGGATTCCGCGTGCCCTTCGGCTGCGCCTCACCGGGCTGCCCACCGGCGGCCCCCCGATCCCCTCGGAGGAATCAGTGAGGAACGAGCGCACCACCCCCCGCAGCGGCGTGGCGAGACGCACCCGGCTGATCGCCGTGGCGTCCGGACTGGTGGCCGTCGGAGCCATCGCCGTCCCGACCGCCAGCGCCCAGAACCCCGCACCCGCCCAGACGTTCAGCGCGGCCCGGCTCACCGCGGCCGGTGACGCGGTCCGCGCGGCGGACGTCGCCGGCACCGCCTGGCGGGTCGACCCCGCGACCCACACCCTGGTCGTCACGGCCGACCGCACCGTCTCCCGGGCGGAGATCGCGAAGATCCAGCGGGCCGCCGGCGCCAACGCCGGAGCGCTCCGCATCGACCGGACCGCCGGCACCTTCCGCAAGTTCATCGCCGGCGGCGACGCCATCTACGCACCGAGCTGGCGCTGCTCGCTGGGCTTCAACGTCCGCAGCGGCAGCACCTACTACTTCCTGACGGCCGGTCACTGCACCGAGGGCAAGCCGCCGTGGTACACCAACTCCTCGGACACCACCAGCATCGGCCCGACGACCGGCACCAGCTTCCCCGGCAACGACTACGGCATCGTGAAGTACACCAACACGTCCCTGTCGCACCCGGGCACCGTCGGTAGCCAGGACATCACCAGCGCCGGCACCCCCAGCGTCGGCCAGTCCGTCACCCGCCGCGGCTCCACCACCGGCATCCACAGCGGCAAGGTCACCGCCCTGAACGCCACCGTCAACTACGGCGGCGGCGACATCGTCTCCGGACTCATCCAGACCACCGTCTGCGCCGAACCCGGCGACAGCGGCGGCCCGCTCTACTCCGGAAGCACCGCCCTGGGCCTGACCTCCGGCGGCAGCGGCGACTGCACGTCCGGTGGCACCACGTTCTTCCAGCCCGTCACCGAGGCGCTCAGCGCGTACGGCGTGAGCGTCTACTGACCGGCTGACGCCGGCCGGGCCCCCGTCAGCCGGCGGACGGGGACCCGGCCGGTACCCCCGCCCCCGCGCCTCGACCGGCTTCCGGGACCGGGCATACCATGGAAAAGCAGCCCGAACACGGACGGTATACGGCACACCTCAGGGGGCCGTGATGGTCGAAGAACTGGTGACGGCCGGAGTGGGACTGGCATGCGCCGGCGCGGTGTATTTCATGGCGGCGGCACGGGTGGTCAGGCAGTACGAACGCGGTGTGGTCCTCCGGCTGGGCAAGCTGACCTCCGCCGTCCGGCAGCCGGGCTTCACCATGATCATCCCGGCCATCGACCGGATGCGTAAGGTCAACATGCAGATCGTCACGATGCCGGTGCCCGCCCAGGAGGGCATCACCCGCGACAACGTCACGGTCCGGGTCGACGCGGTGGTCTACTTCAAGGTCGTGGACGCCGCCGACGCGGTCATCCGGGTCGAGGACTACCGCTTCGCGGTCTCCCAGATGGCCCAGACCTCCCTCCGGTCGATCATCGGCAAGAGCGAACTGGACGACCTGCTGTCGAACCGCGAGAAGCTCAACCAGGGCCTGGAGCTGATGATGGACAGCCCGGCCATCGGCTGGGGCGTGACCGTCGACCGGGTGGAGATCAAGGACGTCTCGCTGCCGGAGACGATGAAGCGGTCGATGGCCCGCCAGGCGGAGGCCACCCGCGACCGGCGGGCCCGGGTGATCAACGCCGATGCCGAGCTGCAGGCGTCGAAGAAGCTGGCCGAGGCCGCGGCCGCGATGTCCGACCAGCCCGCCGCGCTGCAACTGCGGCTGCTGCAGACCGTGGTGGCGGTCGCCGCCGAGAAGAACTCCACCCTCGTCCTGCCGTTCCCCGTCGAGCTGCTGCGGTTCCTGGAGCGCTCCGGGCAGCAGGGCCAGGTCCCGGCCGGCCCGCCGGAGACGGCGGACGGGCGGGAGCGGCTGCCGCGCCCGGACGGCGCGACCGCCGTGGAGGAGCCGCTGCCGGGCGAGGAGCGGCTGGACGTGCTCCCGAACGCCGAGCACCCGGCCGACCTGCCCGTCGACCTGCCGGCCGATCTGCCGGTGGACCGGTCCGCCGACGTGCCGGTGGACCTTCCGGAAGACCTCCGCTGAGCCGGTCCGCCCGCCCCTGCCCCCGCCGTTCCCCGGCGGGGGCGTTTTTCGGCCGGAGCGGACCCTCACAAACGGATCCGCCCGGGATCACGCGCACCCCTCCTGATGTCCGCACTCAGGAGCGTGGTCCGCGGATATCGGTGTGACCGCGATGTGACGAAAGCGTGAACGGCCGTATGTGAGACCGGAACTCGGTCTTGTGCACGACTGAGACGGGTGGGAATACTCGGCTCCGCACGTTGGCATGAACGCGACTCCCCTGAGGTGCTGCGCCGCGGGGCGGCCCCCGTTCGTGCCGGACCTCACTCTCCGGGCCCGTGCGACTCCCCACAGTCCGGGCCCTTCCCCCCACGGGAGGCTCTGAGTTGAAGCACCGACGTATACCCAACAGGCGCGCCGTTCTGGCAGGTGCCGGAGCGCTCGCCCTCGCCGCCACCGCCACCGTCACCCTCGCCAACGCCCAGGCGTCCCCGGCCCCCACCGCCCCCACGGTGGCCAGGCTGACCTCCGCCGCGGCCACCACCCTCGCGTCCCAGCTCAAGACCGGCACGGCCGGCGCGTACTACGACGCGCAGGCGAAGAAGCTGGTCGTCAACGTCGTCAGCGAGACGGCGGCCAAGGCCGTCCGGGCCAAGGGCGCCGAGGCCAGACTCGTCAAGCACACCCTGGCCCAGCTCGACGCGGCCCGGCAGACGCTGAAGGCCAAGGCCACCATCCCGGGCACGGCCTGGGGCCTCGACCCGCGCAGCAACAAGGTCGTGGTGACCGCCGACCGCACGGTCACCGGCCGCAAGCTGGACCGGCTCACCGAGGTCACCCGGAACCTCGGCGACAAGGTCGAACTCCGGCACAGCAAGGGGCAGTTCAAGCCCTTCATCGGTGGCGGTGACGCGATCTGGGGCAGCGGCGCCCGCTGCTCGCTCGGCTTCAACGTCGTCAAGGACGGCCAGCCCTACTTCCTCACGGCCGGCCACTGCGGCAACGCCGTCAAGAGCTGGTCGGACAAGCAGGGCGGCTCGGAGATCGCGACCACCGAGGACTCCAAGTTCCCCGGCGACGACTTCTCCATCGCCAAGTACACCGGGAACACCGAGCACCCCAGCGAGGTCGACCTCTACAACGGCAGCACCCAGAAGATCACCAAGGCCGCCGAGGCGACCGTCGGCGAGAAGGTCCAGCGCAGCGGCAGCACCACCCAGGTCCACGACGGCACCGTCAAGGCGCTGAACGCCAGCGTCAACTACCAGGAGGGCACGGTCGACGGGCTGATCCAGACCGACGTCTGCGCCGAGCCCGGTGACAGCGGCGGCGCCCTCTTCGACGGCGAGTCCGCGATCGGCCTCACCTCCGGCGGCAGCGGCGACTGCTCCGGCGGCGGCGAGACCTTCTTCCAGCCGGTACCGGAGGCCCTGAAGGCCTACGGCGCGCAGATCGGCTGACGGCGGCAGCGGTCCAGGACCCGCCCGGGCAGTTCCCGGGGCACCGGCCGCCGGACGCGTTCCGGGGCCGGTGCGCCGCGGGATCAGCCCGCCGCCCGCCCGTCGCCCGGCCCGAACGCGGCCAGCGCCTCCTCGGCCGAAACCCGGGCCCGTACGTACGTATCCGCCCAGTCGGCCGCCGACGGAAAGCCCGATTCCCGGGCGATCCGGGCGCAGGCCGCGTCGTAGTCGAAGGGGGTGTGCCGCAGGGTGACCGCGCCGCCACCGGGCCCCAGCAGCGCCCAGTGCGCACCGGCCCTCCCGTACGGCATGCCGACGCTGCCGGGATTGACCACCAGCCGCCCGTGGGTGAGCCGGACGTACGGCATGTGGGTGTGCCCGCAGACCACGGTCCGCACCGCGCCGGGCAGCTCCGCCAGCACCTCGGCCCAGCGCTCGGGCCGCGAGTCGACGAGCACCATCTCCTCGTCGTCCCGGGGCGTGGCGTGGCAGAACAGGACCGGGCCGAGCCCGGCCACCTCCAGCGTGACGGAGGTGGGCAGCGACCGGAGGAACTCCCTTTCCTCCGGGCCGAGTTGGCCGGCCGCCCAGGCGCTCACCGGGTCCGGCGGGCCCTCTTCCCCGCCCGCCGGATCCGCGGTCAGCTCCCGGTCGGCGTTGCCGCGGACCCACACCGCGCGCTCCCCGAGGGAGCGCAGCGCGGCGAGGGTCTCGCGGGGCAGCGGCCCGGCGAGCAGATCGCCGGTCAGCACGATCCGCCCGGCGGCGCGGACGTCCGGCTCGGCGAGCACCGCCTCCAGGGCCGGCAGCACACCGTGGACGTCGGAGAGCACGGCGACCCCGGCCCGGCCCGAAGAGACCTGCGGGGAAGGGACGTCGATGTCGGTCATGGGCCGAGCCTATGCACCGGCGGTCCCCGCACATGGCGGTCCCCGGGCACCACCCACCGGTGCCCGGGGACCTGGGTGCGGCGCTCAGAACTCGAAGACCGAGCTCAGGCCGGCGCGCATCACACAGGAGTTGGCGTAGGTGTAGGTGTACGACACCCGCTTGCCCTGCCACACGCCGTCGGCGGTGACGACGATCGGGGCCCACTCCTTGGTGCACAGCCGGTCCGACTTGGGGCTGGTGACGGTGTTGAAGTCACCGGCCGCGGCCCGCAGTTCGGCGCAGGCGGCCTTCGGTGCCGGGTGGCTGCCGGAGGCCACCGGCATACAGCTGAGGGACACCGCGCGCTGGACCGTGGCGGTCGCCCGGCTGTCGCCCTGGCCGACCGTCAGCACCAGTTCCGACGGTGCGTAGAGACCGCCGCTGCGCGCGGGCTGTGCTGGGGCGGCGACGGCTTGTGCGCTGGTGGCCAGCGTGCCGAGGACCAGCGCCGTGCCGAGCGCGATCGCCCCAGTGGTGTACCGCATGACGAACACTCCTTTGCTCGAAGGTGCAGATACCGGACGGGAGTTTGGTCGAAACACATCCCGAAAGCACCTTGAGCGGTCCTTCGCCGATCGCTTTGAGTCGTTGAGTGAAAGCTGAGAGTAATGGCGCGAACCTGACGGGAGGGGTTCGGGCTTGCGTACGGGAAGCGGGGTGCGGCCAGCCGGGATGCCCCGTGCATCGTGCGGCGGGCAAGGGCCGCGATGACCGGGAGGGAAGCAATCCGGCCGCCGACCGGTCGTTCGGGAGGGTTTCGATCTCCGCCGAATGGCCGAAGAGGGGGGCCGGAGGCCGCCTCCGTACGGCCTCGGCCGCCGTTCGAGGTAACAGGCGGTCGGCGGCGGGCCGCCTTACCCGCACCGTTTTCGTACGCAATCGAGGCGCGGGCGCTCTCGATCCCGGGGCGCGGGCGCCCTCAATTCGCGGGCGCGGGCCGCCCGTTCGGCGGCCCGTCCAGCTCCGGCAGTCCGGACGTCAGCGCCCGCATACCGCGGGCCACCAACGCGGCGGGCCCCTGCGCCCCGTCCACCGGCCCGTCCTGTGCCGCCCACTCCTCCACCGCGACCCGCATCGCGGTGTTCGCCGCGGCCGCGGCCAGCCGTACCTGAAGCGGGTCCGCGCCCGTCATCCGCGCCAGGACCGGCCGCAGCGCCTCCTCGGCGTCGTGGTGGACCCGGTGCCAGACCGCGCGCAGTGCCGGATCGCCCGGCATCGCCCGCAGCAGCCCGCGGGTCCGGCGCAGCGCCTCCGCGGCCGGCTCGTCGGCGGGCGTCAGTGCCCGGCGGGCGGCCAGCTCCAGCGCCTCGCGGACCGTGGCTGCCGCCGGCCCGGCCGGCGGGGTGGCCAGGTCGTCGATCCACTGCCGCACCCCGACGGAGAGCAGCGGCGCCACCGCGTCCTCCTTGGTGCGGAAGTAGCGGTAGAAGGTGCGCAGCGCGACGCCGGAGGCGCGGGCGATCTCCTCGGCGGTGACCGCCGCGCCGCGCTCGGCGAACAGCGCCGCCGCGCAGCGGGCGATCTCCAGCTGGGTGGCGGCCTTGCGCCGCTCGGTGAGCGAGGGGCGGGCGGCGGGCGCCGCGGGACGGGGTTCGGCGGGCACGGACTCGGCGGACATGGGCTCAGCTTACGGAGCGCGGCGACAGATCGGCACACCGCGCGTGTTTGGCACATCGTGCCACCACGGCGTAGCGTGCACGGCGATCGCCGCAGCGCCGATCGTCGCCATCGCGAAGGGAGCACCACCATGAACCGCTTCGAGGGACGCCGGGTCCTGATCACCGGGGCCGGCTCCGGCATCGGGCAGGCCACCGTCCACCGGATCCTCGCCGAGGGCGGCCGGGTGGTCGCGGCGGATGTCGACGCCGCGGGCCTGGAGGCCACCGCCGCCCGGGCCGCCGCGGACGGGGCCGCGGGCCGGCTGCGGACCGCGGTGCTGGACATCGCCGACGAGGCGGCGGTCCGCTCCGGCGTCGCCGCCGCGGTGGACGGCCTCGGCGGCCTGGACGTGCTGGTCAACGCGGCCGGCATCCTGCGCTCCGCGCACACCCACGAGACCGGCCTGGAGCTCTTCAACGCGATCATCGCGACCAACCTGACCGGCACGTTCCTGATGATCCGCGAGGCCCTGCCCGCCCTCCTGGAGGGCGCGTCCCCGGTCGTGGTCAACTTCAGCTCCACCTCGGCCTCGTTCGCGCACCCCTACATGGCGGCGTACGCGGCGAGCAAGGGCGGCATCCAGTCCATGACGCACGCGATCGCCGCCGAATACGGCAAGCAGGGGCTGCGCGCGGTGTGTGTGGCGCCGGGCTCCATCGCCAGCGGGATGACCAGCGGCCGCGGGCCGGGTCTGCCCGAGGACGCCGACATGTCGCTCTTCGCCAAGCTCGCCCCGGCCCTCGGCGAGGGCTTCGCGGGCCCGGAGACGGTCGCCGGCGTGATCGCGATGCTCGCCTCGGAGGACGGCGCGTTCATCACCGGCACGGAGATCCGGATCGACGGCGGCACGCACATGTAACCGAGGTCAACTGGCCGCGCAATGAAGGGTAATGACGGTGCGTCAGGCCTGTCCGGTCTCGAACCGGCTCACCTTCCCGTCCGTCACCGTGAACTCCCAGCGGGTCCGCATCTCCCCCCAGGTGTCGTTGCGGTAGTCCGCCACGAGGGACAGCCCGTCGTCCGACTGCGACCGCACCGCCAGGTGCCCGCGCGAGCCGAAGACCTCCCGGTCGGTCCACTGCCGGAGGTCGCGGTCGGACCCGTCGTCGGACATCGTCGCGTCGGGGGTGAGCGCGGCGAAGAACGCCTGCTCGTCGTTGGCGTTGAGGGCGGTGACCAGTGCGCGCACCGCGGGGTGGGTCAGCCGGTCGGTGGAGAGGGACATGGTGCTGCTCCTTCGTGCGGTGGGGGTGAGCGGTGCGTCCGGGCCGGACGCCCGGTGGTTCAGGCCGGTGGTCGTTCGTTCTCGGGGGGCCGGTCCGTCGGGCGGTCCTTCGTCAGGAAGACCGACAGCAGGAGCGTGAGCAGCGTGCCGCCCACCGCCCAGGCGGCGAGCACCAGTAGCGGGCCGGTCACCGCGGCGCCGTCGAAGTACGCGAGCGAGCGCGCCGCCCAGGTGCCCGCGCCCGGGGGCAGGGCCGGGCCGATGGCGTGCCAGAACGGGGGCAGCAGCGGATACGGGTAGGCGCCGCCCGCGCTCGGATTGCCCAGGATGACGATCAGCAGGATCGCCAGGCCGATGCCGATGATGCCCAGCAGGGCCTGGCAGGCCAGGGTCGTGGCGCCCACCGCGAAGACCACCAGGGCGCCCAGACCCCACAGCCCGGCGAAGGTGCCGGGCAGTGCGTCCAGGACCGGGCCGACGACGATCGCGCCGGCCAGTCCGGCGGCGATCGCGTACAGCGCGAGGGCGGCCAGCCGGATGACGGCCCGGTGCCCGTTGGACGGCCGCGCCCCGGCGCTGATCGCGAGGATCGCGGCGCACAGATAGCCGCCGACGCACCAGCCGACGACCAGGTAGAAGGACGACAGGCTGCGGCTGTCGCCCGCCGCGGCCGGGGAGACGTCGACCGTCCGGACGGTGCGCCCCTGGGCCTTCTCGGCCGCGCGGACGACCAGTTCGACCGCCTGTGACAGGGAGGCGCCGCCGCCGCTCGCGACCAGCAGCCGGTCGGTGGTGCCGCGCGGATCGACGAGCAGCGCCCCGTCGATCGCCCGGTCGGCGAGCTGCTGCCGGGCCACGCGCTCGGAGCGCAGCGCGCGCGGATCCAGCGGGGAGCCGGGCAGTCGGTCCAGCTGCGTCACCACTTTTCGGGCGGCGGGCGGGGGAGCCACCACGCCGAGCGGTACGTCCGACGGCCGCGGGTGGTGGAAGGCGCCGGTGTACGAGGTGATGAACGCGATCATCAGGCCCAGGACGCCGAGCACCAGCAGCGAGGCGTGCGGCGTCACCGCGCTCCGCACCTCGCGGAGGAAGGTGGTGCGGCTGCCGTCGTCCGTGGTGGCCATCCGTCACTCCTCGCCGCAGGTTCGCCCACCGGCGGCAGGCCCGCCGGAAGACGGCTTTTGCCCCCATATCTTGCGATCCGTGGCAGGTGGGTGCAGAACGGCTGGGCCGAACGGCGGAGGCGCGAAGACGATCTTCCGGGGTGCCCCGGCGTGTTGTTCGTACGAATGTTCGACGAGCGGGTTATGGTGGAGGTGAGGAACGAGGGACACAAGGTCAGCCGGGGGGCGGTGAGGTGCAGGAGGTGCGGATGCCCGGGTTCACGCATCTGCACACCGCTTCGGGGTTCTCCCTGCGCTACGGCGCCTCCCACCCGGAGCGGCTGGCCGAGCGCGCCGCCGAACGCGGGATGGACGCCCTCGCGCTGACCGACCGGGACGGCCTCTCCGGGGCCGTACGGTTCGCCCGGGCCGCCGCGGAGGCCGGCATCCGCCCGCTCTTCGGCGCGGAACTGGCCGTCGCGGAGCACACCCCGGAGCCCTCGGCCACCACCCGCCGGCGCACCCCGGTGCGCGGCGGCGCCTTCATCGACGAGTCCGCCGCCCGCGCCGTCTTCCTGGCCCGCGACGGAGCGGCCGGCTGGGCCGCCCTGTGCCGGCTGGTCTCGGCCGCCCACGCGGGCGGCGGCGACCGGCCCGTCCTCTCCTGGAGCGACCTGGAATCCGCCGCGGACGGACTCACCGTGCTGCTCGGCCCGGACTCCGACATCGGCCGGGCGCTGGCCGCCGGCCGCCCGGACCGCGCCGCCCGGCTCGTCGCCCCCTGGCGCGAGCGGTACGGCGAGGCGCTGCGCCTGGAGGTCGTCGACCACGGCCGGCCCGGCAGCGGCCCCGGCTCCACCCGGCTGGCCGCCCGCACCCTCGGCTTCGCCGTCGACCAGGGCATCCGTGCCGTCCTGAGCAACGCGGTCCGCTACGCCGACCCCGGCCAGGGCCCGGTCGCCGACGTCCTGGACTCCGCCCGCCGCCTGGTGCCGGTGGACCCGCACCGCCCCGAGTCCTGGGACGGCGGCGAACGCTGGCTCAAGGACGCCGCCGCGATGGGCCGCGCCGCCGAGCGGACCGCCGAGGCGGCCGGCTTCCGGCGCGGTCTGGCCCACCAACTGCTCGCCATGACCGAGCGGACCGCGGGGGAGTGCGTCGTCGACCCCCAGGACGACATCGGACTCGGCCGGATCCACTTCCCCGAACCCCGGCTGGTCGGCGCGGAACGCCGCACCGCAGCCCGGGTGCTGCGCTCCCGCTGCGCCGCCGGCATGGTCCTGCGCGGCCACGACCGCGACCGGGTGCGCTGGGCCCGGCTGGACGACGAGCTGCGCACGATCGAACGGCTCGGCTACCCCTCGTACTTCCTGACCGTCGCCCAGGTCGTCGACGACATCCGGCAGCGCGGCATCCGCGTCGCGGCCCGCGGATCCGGCGCCGGGTCCCTGGTCAACCACCTCCTCGGCATCGCGCACGCCGACCCGGTCGAACACGGGCTGTTGATGGAGCGCTTCCTGTCCGAGCGGCGGGCCGCGCTGCCGGACATCGACATCGACGTGGAGTCCGCCCGCCGGCTGGAGGTCTACCGCGCGATCTTCGACCGCTTCGGCGCCGAGCGGGTCGCCACGGTCTCCATGCCCGAGACCTACCGCGTCCGGCACGCCGTACGGGACGTGGGTGCCGCGCTGGGCATGGACCCGGCGCGGGTCGACCAACTCGCCAAGGCGTTCCCGCACATCCGCGCCCGCGACGCCCGGGCCGCGCTGACCGAGCTGCCGGAGCTGCGCGGGGTCCGGGAGGCCGGCGGCGAACGGCTGTGGGAGCTGGTCGAGGCGCTGGACGCGCTGCCCCGCGGCATCGCCATGCACCCGTGCGGGGTGCTGCTCTCCGACGCCACGCTGCTGGACCGCACACCCGTCGTGCCGACCAGTGGCGAGGGCTTCGCGATGTCCCAGTTCGACAAGGACGACGTGGAGGAGATGGGGCTGCTCAAACTCGACGTGCTGGGCGTCCGCATGCAGTCCGCGATGGCGCACGCGGTCGCCGAGATCGGCCGGGCCACCGGCCGCCGGCTCGACCTCGACGACCCCGCACAGGTGCCGCCCGGCGACGCGGCGACCTACGACCTGATCCGCTCGACCGAGACGCTCGGCTGCTTCCAGATCGAGTCGCCGGGCCAGCGCGATCTGATCGGCCGGCTGCAGCCCGACACCTTCCACGACCTGGTCGTCGACATCTCGCTGTTCCGTCCGGGCCCGGTCGCCGCCGACATGGTCCGGCCCTTCATCGAGGCCCGGCACGGCCGCAAACCGGTCCGCTACCCGCACCCGGACCTGACGGAGCCGCTGCGCGAGACCTACGGCGTGGTGGTCTTCCACGAGCAGGTCATCGAGGTGCTGCGGATCATGACCGGCTGCGCCCGGGACGAGGCGGACGAGATGCGGCGCGCCCTGTCCGAGCCGGAGCTGCAGGGCCGGGTGCGCGCCTGGTTCGCCCAGCGCGCCGAACGGCGCGGCTACGCACCCGAGGTGATCGCCCGGACCTGGGAGATCGTCGAGGCCTTCGGCTCGTACGGCTTCTGCAAGGCGCACGCGGTGGCCTTCGCGGTGCCCACCTACCAGTCCGCCTGGCTCAAGGCGCACCACCCCGCGGCCTTCTACGCCGGGCTGCTCACCCACGAGCCGGGGATGTACCCCAAGCGGCTGCTGCTCGCGGACGCCCGGCGGCGCGGGGTGCCGGTGCTGCCGCTGGACGTGAACCGCTCGGCGGTCACCCACCGGATCGAACTGGTGTCCGGTCGGGAGGGTTCCGGGGACACCTGGGGGCTGCGGCTCGCACTCTCCGACGTCCACGGCATGGGCGAGGCCGAGGCGCAACGGATCGCGGACGGGCAGCCCTACCACTCCCTCCAGGACCTGTGGCAGCGCGCCCGGCCGTCCCGCCCGATCGCCGAACGCCTCGCCCGGGTGGGCGCGTTGGACGCCTTCGGCGCGAACCGCCGGGACCTGCTGCTGTACGTCTCCGAGCTGCACCACCACGGACGGCAGGCGACCGGCGGCCAGCTGTCGCTGGACACGGACCTGGAGGAGCGGCGGGCCGACCCCGTCGAGCCCGCGGGACTGCCCGACCTCGGCGACGTCGAACGGCTCAGCGCCGAGCTGGGCGTCCTCGGCATGGACGCCTCCCGCCATCTGATGGCCGACCACCGAGAGTTCCTGACCGAACTGGGCGCGCTGCCGGCCCGGCTGCTGCGCAACGCCAGGAACGGCGAGACGGTGCTGGTCGCCGGGGCCAAGGCGGCCACCCAGACCCCGCCGATCCGCTCCGGTCGCCGGGTCATCTTCACCACCCTCGACGACAGCACCGGCCTGGTCGACTGCGCCTTCTTCGACGACAGTCACGAGGCGTGCGCCCACACGGTCTTCCACTCCTGGCTGCTGCTGGTCCGCGGCACGGTCCAGCGGCGCGGGCCGCGCAGCCTCAGCGTGGTGGGCAGCGCCGCCTGGAACCTCGCCGAACTGGCCGAACTCCGCCGCGAGGGCGGCCTGGAGGCGGTCGCCGCCCGGCTCGCCGCGGAGCCGGACCGGCCCACGGCCGGACAGGACGCGGCGGCCGGTGCGGGCCCCGGCGAAGAGCCCACAGAGGGCCCCGCCGAGGGGACGGAGCCCGAACCGGCCGGCACCGGACCGGGCCGCACCATCCGGCTGGAGACCGGCTACGAGATGCACCCGTGGGCCGACCTCCAACCCCCGGGTGAACGCGCCGCCACCGGGCGGAAGTTGTGGCACGCGAGTCCCGGGAGCGCGGGATGACCTTCGGCAGAAGCACCACGCCGCCGCAGCCCCCGGGCGCCGCGCGGCCGCCCGGCATGCTCCACGTCCGCTTCCGCAACGCCCACGACACCCCCGTGAGCGCCGGGCAGTTCGAGCAACTCCTCGGCCTGCTGGCGCAGTTCACGCCGACGGTCGAGGCGCTGCCGCCGGACGCCGCGCTGGCGGACGTCCGCGGTGCGCTGCGCTACTTCGACCGCGACGCGGCGGGCATCGCCGAGCTGATCCGGCTGCGCGCACTGGCCTGGCACGGCGTGCGGTGCACGATCGGGATCGGCGCCAACCCGCTGCTCGCCCGGATGGCGGCGCAGGCCGCGGCGCCCGGCGGGATCCGGAGCGTCCCCGACGAGGCCGAGGCCGTCACCGCCTTCCTCGACCGCCGGCCCGCCTCCGCGCTGCACGGCGTCGGCCCGGCGACCGCCCGCGCGCTCTCCGCGTACGGACTCGACAGCGTCGGCCGGATCGCCGCCGCACCGCCCGGGACCCTGCAGCGGATCCTCGGCGCCCGGACCGGCCGGGTCGTCCACGAACGGGCCCGCGGTATCGATCCGACGCCGGTGGTGCCCAATGCCGCCGCCCGCTCGATGGGCGCCGAACACCGCTTCCGCCACGACGAGTTGGACCCGGACCGGCGCCGCCGGGCGCTGCTCTCGCTCGCCGACGACCTGGGCGCCCGGCTGCGCACGACCGGGCAGGTGGCCCGCGCGCTCACCCTCACCGTCCGCTACGCCGACCGCTCCACGACGACCCGCACCCGCCGGCTCGCCGAACCGACCGCACACGGCCCGGCGCTGACCGAGGCGGCCTACGCGCTGCACGCCGCGCTCGGGCTGCAGCGGGCCCGGGTGCGGTCCGTGGCGCTGCGGGCCGAGGACCTGTGCCGCGCCGAACTCGCCGCGCGGCAGCTGAGCTTCGACCCGTCCGACGACAAGGCCCACCGCATCGAGGCGGCCGCCGACCGGGCCCGGGCCCGCTTCGGCGCCGGCGCCGTACGCCCCGCGGCGACCCTCGGCGGAGCCGCCCGCCGCACACCCCCGCCCGGGCACGGTGCCAAGCCCCCCGGCCCGGGCGCCGGCCGGCACTGAGCCCACGGGCCCGGGACGGTCCGAAGGACCGTCCTAGCCGTAGAGCCGCTCGGCGTACCGCGGGCCGTAGTGCTCCTCCAGCTCCGCCAGCGTCTTGTCCTGGGCCTCGACGCCCCTGACGATCCGCGCCCGCGAGGGCACCGCATCCGGCTCCCAGGTCTCCGGCCGCCACAACTCCGAGCGCAGGAACGCCTTGGAGCAGTGGTAGAAGACCTCCTCGATCTCCACCAGCAGTGCCAGCCGCGGGCGGTTGCCCTTGACGAGGAGCCGGTCGAAGAACGGGGCGTCCCGCAGCAGCCGGGCGCGGCCGTTGATCCGCAGGGTGTCGCCGCGCCCCGGGAGGACGTAGTTCAGCCCGACGTGCGGATTGGCGAGGACGTTCACGAAGCCGTCCATGCGCTTGTTGCCGGGGCGGTCGGGGATGACGAGGGTGGTGTCGTCCAGGACGAGGGTGAAACCCGCCGGGTCGCCCTTGGGCGAGACGTCGCACCGGCCCTCGGCGTCCGAGGTGGCTATCACGCAGAACGGTGAGCGGGCCAGCCACTGGCGGTCGAGGTCGTGCAGTCGGTGGCGGGTCTTGTTGGCGGCGTGGGAATTCGGGTGGCCCATCAGCTCCCGCAGCTCCGCCTCCGACGAGATCTCCGCGATGCCCGTCAGGTCCGCCGTTCCCGCGCCGTCCGCCGCCCCCGCGCCGCCCGCCGTTCTCGCACCGTCCGCCGTCGTCTCCATGGGTGTCTCCCCTCCGTCACCTGCCTGGTCAACGCGGTATCGACGGTACGCGACGGGTCCGACAACCGGCCCGGACCGGGCGCATGAGTGAGGTATCCGACACGGCGGGCGCGGCGGCACGGAACGGAAGGTTCGACCCCCGTGCGTCCAGTGGAGGTTGTGTGCGTTTTCCTTCACCGTCACACGACTGGTCCTTCTTGCTTACCCGGCCGTAACTTACTTGCCAGTCAACTGCGTTGGCCCTTGCGATCCGGATCGCAGGTGAACGGCTCACCGAGTACTTCGGAGTCCCTCACCCCCTCACACCCCCCGCAAGGAGCCTCGTATGAAGCTGCGCTGGTCCCGAACGCTCACCCTGCTGCCCGCCCTCGCCCTCGCCCTCGGATTCGCCTCCGCTCCCGCCGCCGCTGCCGACGCCCCCACCGTCCGCAGCGGCTGGAACGACTTCTCCTGCAAGCCCTCCGCCGCCCACCCGCGGCCGGTGGTCCTGGTGCACGGCACGCTCGGCAACTCCGTGGACAACTGGCTCGGTCTCGCGCCCTACTTGGTGGCCCGCGGCTACTGCGTCTTCTCCCTGGACTACGGCCAGCTCCCCGGCGTGCCGCTCTTCCACGGCCTGGGTCCGATCGACGCCTCCGCCGGGCAGCTCGCCACTTACGTCGACCGGGTGCTCGCCGCCACCGGGACGGACAAGGTGGACCTCGTCGGCCACTCGCAGGGCGGCATGATGGCGCGGGTCTACCTGAAGTTCCACGGTGGCGCCGGCAAGGTGAACGCGCTGGTCGGGCTGGCTCCCGACAACCACGGCACCGATCTCGACGGCCTGACCCGCCTGCTGGACCACTTCCCCGGTGCCAAGCAGTACCTGAGCAAGCTGACCCCGGGGCTGACCGACCAGATCGTCGGCTCGGACGTGCTCAACCGCCTCAACGCGGGCGGCGACACCGTTCCCGGGGTGCACTACACCGTGATCGCCACCAAGTACGACGAGGTCGTCACGCCCTACCGGAGCGGCTACCTGGACGGGCCCGACGTGCACAACGTCCTGCTCCAGGACCTGTGCCCGGTCGACCTCTCCGAGCACGTCGCCATCGGGATCGCCGACCCCGTGGCCTTCCACGAGACGGCCAACGCCCTCGACCCGGCCCACGCCACCCGGACCACCTGCCTCAACGGCTGACGACGGCCGGCCCGGCCCCCGCTCCCGCGCGGGGGCCGGGCCGTATACCTTCCCCGAAGGCGCGCGGTCTCAGCCCGCGGTCAGCAGGGCGTCGGTGCACTGCTCGGCCAGCTCCTCGGCGTGCGCGGGCAGCGGCTCCCCGCCGCGCAGATGGCGGCGCACCAGGGACAGCGGCAGGTCGACGACGGCGAGCGACACCCGCTCCAGGCCCAGCTCGCCGTGCAGCCCCAGCGCGCCCGCGAGCGCCGCCACCGCCGCCCGGACCCGCATGTTCCCCTCGTCCGCGCGGCGCAGCTGCTCCTCCGGCCAGTCGTCCCGGCCGAACTCGTGCGCCCCGTAGAGGAGCAGTGCGGCCTCCTGGGGGTGCGTACGGCTCCACGCGACCACGTGCCGGGAGGCCGCCCGGCCTCCGGCGCGCGGCCCGTCCCCCGAGCGCAGGGCCGCGAAATAGCCCTCCTGGAAGCCCTCGACGGTGCGCAGCCACACCTCGGCGAGGAGTGCCGGGCGGCCGGCGAAACGGTGGTACAGCGAGCCGCTGGGGGCGCCGACGGCCTGGGCGACCGCGGACATGGTGACGCCCGAGGGGCCGTGCTCGGCGGCCAGCCGTACGGCGGCGTCGAGGAGCTGCGAGATCTCGAAACGGGGTGGCCTGGCCATGTTCTAGAGGGTACTCTCCATATTAATTGGAGGGGGTCCTCCAAAACCTGTTCGCCCTGCGCTGTGCCCGCGTCGCCCCGTGGACCGGCGCCCCACGCCTCACGGAAAGGCCGTCCGATGGGTGTCTACAACGTGCACGAGCGGGTGCTGCCCGTCCCCGACGCCGAGGCCGGCCTGCTGATCGACGGCCTGTCCGGCACCGGCGACCGGCTCTGGCCGGGCCGCGACTGGGCCCCGATGGTGCTCGACGGCCCGCTCGCGACGGGCGCCGCCGGCGGCCACGGCCCGGTCCGCTACACCGTCGCCGCCTACGTCCCGGGCCGCTGGGTCCGCTTCACCTTCACCGGCCCGCGGGGCTTCGACGGCTTCCACGAGTACACCGTCCACCCGCTCGGACCCGACCGCACGCTGCTGCGCCACACCCTCGCCATGCGCGCTCGCGGCCCGGCCCGGCTCAGCTGGCCGCTGGCCTTCCGCCTCCTCCACGACGCGGCCCTGGAGGACAGCCTGGACCGCGCCGAACGCGCCTGTACCGGCCGCGTCGCCCGGCCCGCCCGCTGGAGCCGCTCCGTCCGCCTGCTGCGCCGCCTCGTCCGCTGAGCGCCCTCACCGCCCGCGGGCCCGCGCCCGGCGCAGCGTCAGGAAACCGAGCGCGGCACCGGCGAGGACCACCGGGATCACCAGCAGCCGGCCGGAGAAGACGAGGACCGCGGCCGTCAGCACGGCGCTCGCGCCCACGCCGCACCACAGGGGAGTGCGACGCGGCAGCAGCACCAGTGCGGCGGCCAGACCGGCGAGGGTCACCGCCGCCAGACAGGTGGCGGTGGCCCGCATCAGCACGTCCAGATCGGCGTTCCCGGCGCCGGCCGCCACGCCCAGGCCGACGGCCGCCGTCCCCAGCACCGCCAGCGAACGCCGCGGCACCTGCCCCGGCGCGCCCCCCTTGGCCAGCCAGCGCGGCGCCGCCCCGTCCCGGCCGAGCGCGGCCCCGAGCCGGGAGGCCCCGGCCAGATACGCATTGACCGCCCCGAAGGTCAGGAAGAGCGCCGCCGCGGCGGCCACCGGACGGGCCGCGGAGCCCACGCCGCGGGCCAGCAGCTCGGTCAGCGGGGTGTCGGTCCGGGCCGCGTCCGGCCCCAGCGCCCCGATCGTGGTCCCCGCGAGCCCGAGATACAGCACCGTGATCACGGCCAGCGTACGGCGCGTCACCCGCGGCAGATCCCGTACCGGATCGGCGAATTCGCCCGCCAGATGGCTGGCGGCCTCCCATCCGGCGAACGCGAAGAACAGCACCGAGGCCGCGGACCCGACGGACGCCCAGCCACCCGGCAGGAACGGGGTGAAATTCCCGGCCGACACCTGAGGGGCGGCCGCGACCACGGCGCACAACAGCACCGCCGCCAGCAGACCGCCGAGCAGCAGCTGCACCCGGCCCGACATCCGCAGCCCCACCGCGTTGGAGGCCAGCGAACCGGCCAGCACCACCCCGGCGACGCAGCCCGCACCGGCCTCGCCCCAGCCGACCGCGCCGGCCACGTACTTCCCGCCGATCCACGCCGCCGCGACCACGCCGATCGGCACCGCCCCGTAGAACCACCAGCCCACCACGGCCGCGGCCCGCGGACCGATCGCCCGGTGGACGTACGTCGCGACGCCCCCGCCGTCCGGGAACCGCGCGCCGAGCGCCGCGAACGACGCGGCCACCGGCACGCACATGGCCAGCAGCACCACCCAGGCCAGGAGCGAGGCCGGGCCGGCCGCCGCGGCGGCCAGCGACGGCAGGGTCAGCACGCCGGGGCCGAGCACCGCACCGGCGCACAACGCGGTACCGCCGCCGATGCCGAGCCGCCGAACATCCGAGCGTGTCGAAGCAGGAAGAGAAGTCTGTTGTGCGGTCACAGCCGCCGAAGGTAACCGTCCACGTGATCAAGAAGGGCTCTCACCGAACGAAATTCGGCGGCTGCGCCACCATGGTCCGCATGGACGACATTGATTCGGCGATTGTCCGCGAACTGCAGCGCGATGCACGGCAGACCAACCGCGAACTGGCCCGCAGGCTCAACATCGCGCCCTCCACCTGTCTGGAG
This sequence comes from Streptomyces bugieae, assembly GCF_036352915.1. Lineage (NCBI taxonomy): Bacteria > Bacillati > Actinomycetota > Actinomycetes > Kitasatosporales > Streptomycetaceae > Streptomyces > Streptomyces bugieae. The sequence continues at coordinate 33,806 of NZ_JAZBJP010000021.1, read as the reverse complement.
CGGGTCCGTGCCCTGCGCGCCCGAGGGGTGATCACCGGCTACCGCGCCACCGTGGACCTGCGCACCCTCAACCGCCCCGTGCAGGCCCTCTTGGCCATCCGCATCCGCCCGTTGGGCCGCGAGGTCATCGAGCGCTTCAAGAAGTTCCTGACCTCGCTGCCCGAGGTGCTCAGCGTCTATGTCGTCGCGGGCGGCGACGACTTCCTCGTCCACGTCGCCGTCCCGGACGTCGACCGGCTGCACGCACTCCTGATGGACCAGATCTTCAAACGCCGCGAAGTGGTGGACTGCCGCAGCTCGTTCATCTACCAGCACGTCGCCAACGACGTCATCGAACCGCTGCCCCCGAACGGCGCGTAGCGCGGCACGCCGCCAGGACAGCGCGCCGCCGCCCCCACGCGTGGAGGGGCGGCGGCACTCCCGGCGTCAGCCGGGCCTGTGGGGGGCTTGTGGGGGCTCAGCCGTGGTGGCGGGCGGCCTTGCGACGGGTGGTGGCGAACAGCACCCCGGCACCGGTGGCCAGCACGGCCGCACCAGCGATGGCCAGCGGGGCGGTGGAGGAGTCACCACCGGTCTCGGCCAACTGCTGCCCGTTGACCGGCTTGGCGTCCCCGTTCGTCCGCGCGGCGTTACCGTCGGTCTTCGGGGCGGCCGCACCACGGTCGGAGGTCGCCGCACCGGCCCCGTCCGCCCGGTCCGACATCGTCATCGCGTCGTTGCCGCCACCGTGGTGGCCGTGGGCGCTCATGTCCATCGAGGACTTGTCCGCGCCCGCCGCGAGCTGGCCGTCGGTCGGCGCGGAGGCGGCCGGCGCGGGTGCCGTGGCGGTCCGGGTACCGCCGCTGTCCTTGCCGAACACCACGTCCGAGCAGGTGTAGAACGCCTCGGGGCTGTCCGAACGCTGCCAGATGCTGTAGATCAGGTGCCGCCCGGACCGCTGCGGGACGGTGCCGTCGAAGACGTACTCCCCGTTCGTCAGCCTCGGGTCGGTGACCTTCGCGAACGGCTTCGACTCCAGGTCCGACCACTTCAGCGGCTTGCGCGGGTCGTAGCCGGGCTTGGTGAGGTAGAGCTCGAAGGAACCCTTGTGCGGGGCGGTGGCCTTGTAGCGGAAGGTGTGCTTGCCGGCCCGCATCTTCGACGCGGGCCAGTCGGCGCGCGGCAGGTCGAGGCCCTTGAACTCGGCGTTGCCGGCGCTGCACAGCTTGCCGTCCGGGATCTTCTCCTTGGACCGGCCGCCGGCGTTGCCGTCCCGCACCCCGTTCCAGTCGTAGAACGCCTGCGCCCCGCCGGCCTGCACGGCCGCCTTGCACGCCGCGGACTTGGGGCTCTCCGGCCCCTCCGCGTAACAGGCCATCACCCGGCTGACCGGGTCCGACATCGAGCCGTGCGCGGCAGCCGGAGTCGCGGCGAGCACGGTGAGCGCCAGCGGGGCGATACCGGCCAGTGCGATCCCGGTGGCCTTGCGACGAGCGGTCATGGTGGGGGTCTCCTTCATCAGGTGCGTCGAGCAGTGGGGGACAACAGCGGGGGAAAGCAGCTGTCGCAAGAGGCAGTCGAAGGTGGGGGGTCGGAACGCAGACACCGGCGCCGCCCCCCGGTGACCGGCGCCGGCGGCCCGCAATGCCGCCTTGCGAGAAGCACGCTAGCCCCGCTGAACAGCCAATTCGCCCCCGGAAGCCGGTTGGTGAGGATCTTTATGGCGCACTTAAGGGACCGCTAAGCGGGGCCACAGGCAGGCCGGGAGGAAACGGGCGCGGCGGGCCGGGGGCGGTCGTCCGGGGCCGTTGTCAGTGGTCGATGGCAGCATCGGGGACATGAGCACGCACACGCCCGCCGACCCGTCCCCGCAGCCCCGCGGCCTGACCCCCGACGATCCCGGCCGCCCTTCCGGGCAGGGACCGGCCGGGCAGGGACCGGCCGCCCTTCCGGTGGCCGACGCGGCCTACTGGGAGGCCGCCGCCGAGACCTTCGACGACGAGCCGGACCACGGGCTGCGCGACCCGGCCGTGCGCGCGGCCTGGGCCGCCCGGTTGCGGACGTGGCTGCCGGCCGGGCCCGCCGAGGTGCTCGATCTGGGCTGCGGCACGGGGAGTCTGGCCCTGCTCGCCGCGGAGCAGGGGCACCGCGTCCTGGGCGTCGACCGTTCCCCGCGCATGATCGAGCGGGCCCGCGCCAAGCTCGCCGGGCGGGACGCCGCCTTCCTGGTCGGGGACGCCGCCGAACCACCCGTGGGGGAGCGGCGGTTCGGCGTCGTGCTGGTGCGCCATCTGCTGTGGGCGCTGCCCGATCCGGCGGCCGCGCTGCGCCGCTGGGCCGGTCTGCTGGTGCCCGGCGGGCGGCTGGTCCTGGTGGAGGGCCGCTGGGGCGAATCGGACCCGATCGGCATCCCGGCCGACGAACTGACCCGCCTCGTCGGCCCGTTGGCGGAGCGCACGGCCGTGCAGGACCTCACGCGCGAGGCGGTGCTGTGGGGCAAGGAGGTCCGTGACGAGCGGTACGTCCTGCTCGCCGACCTGCCGCGCCGGCACACCGAAGTCGTCGACGTCCATCTGGTGGTGCGGCGCGGCGCCGAGGTGCTGCTGGCCCGGCGGGCCGGGACCGGCTATGCGGACGGCCTCCTCAACTGCCCCTCGGGCCATGCCGAGGACGGTGAGGACGTCCGCGAGGCGGTGATCCGGGAGGCCGCGGAGGAGCTCGGGCTGCGGCTGACGCCCGAGGACGTCCGGGCCGCCCTGGTCATGCAGCACCGCGCACCGCCCCCGGCCCGGCCCCGGATCGGCTGGTTCTTCGAGGTGGTGTACGGCACCGGCGGCGAGCCGTGGAACCGCGAGCCGGACAAGTGCGCCGGCCTGGCGTGGCACCGCCTGGACGCCCTGCCGGACGACATGGTCGCCTACTGCCGGGCCGGCCTGGAGGGCCTGCGCGCCGGGCACCGCTTCCTGCTCCACTGGCACCGGCCCGGCGACCCGATCGCCTACGACCCCGCGTCGCCGGGACGCGCGGTGCCCCTGGACGCCTCGCCATGAGCCGCCCGGCCCTCCGTGCCCTCGCGCCGCCCGGGCCCCGGCTCCGCGGCGTAGCTCCACTCCCTGGTGAACAACCGGTAGCCCAGGGACCGGTTGATCGCGAGCATCGGGGCGTTGGAGGAGTCGTTGCCGGTGAGGGCCACCGTGCAGCCGGCCTCCCGGGCGCGGTGCAGGGACGCGGTCTTGGCCAGCCGCGCCAGGCCCCGGCCGCGGTGGGCGCGGAGGCTGCCGGTCATCGCCGAGGCGTAGCGGCCCAGGCCGTCGGTCGCGGCCAGGCCGAGGGCGGCGATCTCGCCGTCGACGGTCACCACCGAGGTGAGGCCCGGATCGATGAGGGGGTGTTCCCAGGTGTGCCGCAGCCAGTCGTCGTAGGCCATCGCGTCCGTCGGGACGTCACCGGGCTCGTCCGCGGTGACCTCGGCGTACGCCGCGAAGAGCGGACGCGGATCGGCCTCCCACTCCGTGCCGGAGTGCAGCCGGACGCCGGGCGGTGGCGCGGTGGGCAGCGGCGGCAGGCCGGCCGTCGTGAGGTCCAGCCGGAGGAAGTGGGCCGCGCGGGTGCGCCGGTAGCCGTGGCGTGCGGCGAAGGCCACCGCACCGGGTTCGTCGACCGCCCAGGCGAGGAGACGGGTGGCGCCGGCCGCGGCGAGGTGGTTCTCGGCCGAGGTCAGCAGGGCGCGGCCGACGCCCCGGCCCCGGTGGTCCGGATGGACGTGCGGGGTGGCCGTGGCCTGCCCCGGCCGGCTGCTCTCGGGCAGCAGCTGCGCACGGACCGAACCGACGACCCGGCCGTCCCGTTCGGCGACGAACAGCCGCAGGCACTGCGCCGCGGCGGCGGCGGAGACCTCCCAGGCGACGCTCCGCGGGGTGGCGAGGAGATGGGGCAGGGCCAGCCGCCGCAGATCGGCGACGGCCTTGGCGTCGGCGGGGCGGAAATCGCGCACGGTAACGGTCATGACGGCGCACGGTACGCGCCGTCGCGGTGGCGCGCCGCTCCTTTTCCCGTGGCCGCGGGCCGCTCCCCGCCGGCGCCAGCGGCTGCTCCCCGGACCGTCACGTTCCGCACGGCGGTACGCCGTTGGCTTGTTCCGGACGGTCCGCCGAAGGGTTCAGTGGTCGATACATCTATCCGGGCGTACGGTGATCGTGCCGGCCGCCGCCGGGATGCGGCGCCCGGCCGCCCACGAAGGAGGAGCCGCCCCATGTGCGGAATCACCGGATGGATTGCCTACGACAACGACCTCACCACCCAGCGCCCCACCATCGACGCGATGACGCAGACCATGGCCTGCCGCGGCCCGGACGCCGCCGGCGTCTGGCTCGGCACCCACGCCGCCCTGGGCCACCGCCGGCTCGCCGTCATCGACATCGACGGCGGCAAGCAGCCCATGCCCGTCGACCACGACGGCCGCACCGTGCTCGTCACGACGTACAGCGGCGAGGTCTACAACTACCGCGAGCTGCGCGCCGAACTGGAGCGGTCGGGTCACACCTTCCGCACCAGCAGCGACACCGAAGTGGTGCTGCACGCCTACCTCGAATGGGGCGAGGCGTTCGCCGACCGCCTCAACGGCATGTACGCCTTCGCGCTCTGGGACCCCCGCACCGAGGAACTCTTGCTGGTCCGCGACCGGATGGGCATCAAACCGCTCTACTACCACCCCACCCCCGACGGCGTGCTGTTCGGCTCCGAGCCCAAGGCGATCCTGGCCCACCCCGACGTCCACCCCACCGTCGACGCCGAGGGCCTCGCCGAGCTGATCACCTTCACCAAGACCCCCGGCCACGCCGTCTACCAGGGCATGCACGAGGTCCGCCCCGGCCACCTCGTCCGGGTCCGCCGGGGCGGCCTGACCGTCCGCCGCTACTGGGCCCTCGAAGCCCGCGAGCACACCGACGACCGGGCCACCACCGTCGCGCACATCCGTGCACTGCTCGACGACATCGTCGCCCGCCAGCTGATCGCCGACGTACCGCTGTGCACCCTGCTCTCCGGCGGACTGGACTCCTCCGCCATCACCGCGCTCTCCGCCAAGGCGCTGGCGGAGGCCGGCCGCGGCCCGGTGCGCTCGTTCGCCGTCGACTTCACCGGCTACACCGAGAACTTCCGCCCCGACGACCTGCGCGGCACCCCCGACGGGCCGTACGCCCACGCCCTCGCCGCACACGTCCGGTCCGACCACCACGACATCGTCCTGGACACCGCCGCCCTGATGGACCCCGGCCACCGCGCCGCGGTGCTCGCCGCGCGCGACCTGCCGAACGGCTTCGGCGACGGCGACACCTCGCTCTACCTGCTGTTCAAGGCCGTCCGCGAACAGTCCACCGTCGCCCTGTCCGGCGAGTCCGCGGACGAGGTCTTCGGCGGCTACCGCTGGTTCCACGACCCCGAGGCCGTGCACGCCGACACCTTCCCCTGGATCGCCGCCGGCCTCTCCGGCCGCTTCGCCGGCGGCAGAGCCGTCCGCGAGGCGCTGCTCGACACCGGCCTGCTCGCCAAGCTCGACCTGCCCGGCTACGAGGCCCGCCGCTACCGCGAGGCGCTCGCCGAAGTGCCGTACCTCGACGGCGACACCGGCCACCAGCGGAGGATGCGCGAGATCAGCTACCTCCACCTCACCCGCTTCGTGCAGATCCTGCTCGACCGCAAGGACCGCGCCAGTATGGCCGTCGGCCTGGAGGTCCGGGTTCCGTTCTGCGACCACCGACTCGTCGACTACGTCTTCAACACTCCCTGGTCGCTGAAGACCTTCGACGGCCGGGAGAAGTCGCTGCTGCGCGCCGCCACCCGCGACGTCCTGCCCGACGTGGTCGCCGACCGCGTCAAGAGCCCCTACCCCAGCACCCAGGACCCCCGCTACGCCGAGGCACTGCGCGCCGAACTGAGGGAACTGGCCGCTGACCGGAACGCCCCCGTCCGGCCGCTGCTGGACCCCGGCACGCTCGCCGAGGTCACCGCCGACGGCGCGACCCAGGACATCCGCCCCGGCGCCGAACTGGCCCTCGGGATGAACGCCTGGCTGCGGACCACGGGCACGACACTGGACGTGTAGCGAGCCCCTGCCGGCCCGCCCCCACGGGCCTGCCGCCGCGCGCGCCGGCTCCCGTACCTCCCGGCAGGCCGGGCGCTCCTGGCGCACAATGGGTGCCACAAACACATCACGGCACCACCAGGAGCGCCCCCGTGTCCCCCCAGACCGTGAGCATCACCATCGACCAGGCCTCGGCCGTCGCCCCCTTCGAGCAGGTACGCACCCAGATCGCGGACCAGGCCCGGGACGGCGCCCTGCCGGTCGGCTACAAGCTCCCCACCGTCCGCGGCCTCGCCGACGACCTCGGCCTGGCCGCCAACACCGTCGCCAAGGCGTACCGCGCCCTGGAGACCGACGGCGTGATCGAGACCCGCGGCCGCAACGGCAGCTTCATCGCGGCGGCCGGCGACGCCGCGGACAAGGAGGCCGCCGCGGCCGCCGAGAGCTACGCCCGGCGCGTCCGGCGCCTCGGCCTGGACCGGCGCGCCGCCCGCACCGCCGTCGAGAACGCCCTGCGCGCCACGTATGGGGCCGAGGACTGACGGGCACGACCACGGGGGCCCGGAACGCCCGGCCCCCACGGCAATCCGTACCCCGCCTCCCGAAAGGACCGCCCACCCCCATGCCCAGCAAACAGGCCCTCGTCCGCCGCCCCGGCCCGCGCCTCGCCGAGGGCCTGGTCACCCATATCGCCCGGCGCCCGGTCGACCCCGGGCTCGCCCTGCGCCAGTGGGAGGGCTACGTCCAGGCACTGCGGGACCACGGCTGGCGGACCACCGAGGTGGCACCCGCCGACGACTGCCCCGACGCGGTGTTCGTCGAGGACACCATGGTGATGTTCCGCAACGTCGCACTGCTCGCCCGCCCCGGTGCCGACCCCCGCAGGCCCGAGATACCGGCAGCCCGGGAGGCCGTCGAGGCGCTCGGCTGCTCCGTCAACGCGATCCGCTCGCCCGGCACCCTGGACGGCGGCGACGTCCTGAAGATCGGCGACACCGTCTACGTGGGCCGCGGCGGCCGCACCAACGCCGAGGGGGTGCGCCAACTCCGCGCCGCCTTCGAACCGTTGGGCGCCCGCGTGATCGCCGTACCGGTCAGCCGGGTACTGCACCTCAAGTCCGCGGTGACCGCGCTCCCCGACGGCACCGTCATCGGCCACCCGCCACTGGTCGACGACCCGGCCGCCTTCCCGCGCTTCCTGCCCGTCCCCGAGGAGGCCGGCGCGCACGTCGTCCACCTGGGTGGCGACGCCCTCCTGATGTCCGCCGGCGCCCCCGAGTCCGCCGCCCTCTTCACCGACCTCGGCTACCGGCCCGTCCCCGTGGACATCTCCGAGTTCGAAAAGCTGGAGGGCTGCGTCACCTGCCTCTCCGTACGGCTGCGCGGACTCTACGACTGAGCCGTACGGCGCGCCGGGCGGGTCCCCGGCGCCGCACCCGGGCCCCTCGCGCCTGCCGCCGTCCGCCCCCGCACCCGGCCTATCGTGACGCCATGAGCAACCTCGATACCAGACCCGCGCCGAGTCTGTGCGGGGGCACCGGCCGCACCGGCCCGGTCCGCGACCTCCAGCCCGGCAAGCAGGTGCCGCTCGGTGAGAGCACCGTGGTCCGCCGGCTGCTGCCCAACCTCGGCCGGCGGATGGTCGGCGCCTGGTGCTTCGTCGACCACTACGGACCCGACGACATCGTCGACCAGCCCGGCATGCAGGTGCCGCCGCACCCGCACATGGGCCTGCAGACCGTCAGCTGGCTGCACGCGGGCGAGGTGCTGCACCGCGACAGCCTGGGCAGCCTGCAGACCGTCCGCCCGCGCGAACTCGGCCTGATGACGTCCGGAGGGGCCATCGCCCACTCCGAGGAATCCCCGCACGGCCACGGCCCGTTGCTGCACGGCGCCCAGCTGTGGGTCGCCCTCCCCGCCGAACACCGCCACACCGCGGCGCACTTCGAGCACCACACCGACCTGCCGCGGGTCACCGGTGGCAACGGCGGCCTCACCGCCACGGTCATCCTCGGCGAACTGGACGGCGCGGTGTCCCCGGGCACCACCTACTCGCCCCTCGTCGGCGCCGACCTCGCCCTCACCGCCACCACGGACACCCGCCTCCCCCTCGACCCCGACTTCGAGTACGCCGCCCTGACCATCTCCGGCGAAACCGAGGTCGACGGCGTCCGCCTGGCCCCCGGCGCCCTGCTCTACCTCGGCTGCGGCCGCACCGACCTGCCGCTCCGGGCCCACTCCGACAGCAGCCTGATGCTCCTGGGCGGCGTACCGTTCGAGGAGCAGATCGTGATGTGGTGGAACTTCGTCGGCCGCACCCACGAGGAGATCGCCGAGGCCCGCTCCGACTGGATGGACACCACCCGCTTCGGCACCGTCCACGGCTACGCCGGCCCCCGCCTCCCGGCCCCCGACCTCCCCCCGGTGGTGCTGAAGCCACGCGGACGGGAGCGCTGACCGGACGCACCACCGGTCCGCCCGGAGACGGGCCCCGTACGCCGCCGCTGCCGACCGCTTGCCCCGCCCCAGGACGCCCCGGATAGGGTCGCGCGGTCGGAAGGGGGGCGGGCGAAGCGAGGGTTCGGTGTGATCTGGATAGGTTTGGGCGGGCTGGTCGTCGCGGTGGTCTGCGCGTATGTGGTGCGGGTGTCGCATGCGCGGGCGCGGGCGATGGAGAGCACCGAGACCCTGCCGGTGGCGGATCTGCGGGCGTTGCACGAGGCGGCGGCGGAGGCCGCCGGGGCCGGGCACTTCCGGTACCGCTGCGAGGTCGTGGGGCAGGCCCGTCCCCACAAGGACGGGGTGCTGCGCTCCGAGCTGGAGGGCGTGGACTGCGTGTGGCACAAGCACAAGATCACGCGCAGGTACGAGGAGGTCTACCGCGACGGCAGCGGCAACCGGAGGCGCCGGACGTGCACCGACGTGCTGTCCGAGCACTCCAGCTCCACCGCGTTCTTCGTGGAGGACGCCACCGGAAGGATGGTGGTCCGTCCCGGGGACGCCGAGGTCGTCGGGGCGGAGAAGGTCCTCGACCGGTTCGATCCGCACGCCGGGGGAGGCGGGAGGCGCCTGCAGATCGGGCCGCTCAGTCTCGATCTCGGGGGCGGCGACGGGACGATCGGGTACCGGCGCGAGGAGTGGGTCGTCCGCTCCGGCAGCCGGTTCTACGTGCACGGTGAGGCCGCCGACGGGGACGGCCGGCTGGCGGTCGGTGCGCCGGCCGAGGGCGGAGTCTTCGTCATGTCGGTGAAGTCCGAGGAGGAACTGCTCCGCGGCGAGAACAACAAGGTGTGGATCTTCGGGCTGGGGGCGGGGATCACCGCCGTCGCGGGGATCGTGTTCCTGGTGCTGGGGATCATCGGCTGAGCGCCCGTCCTCATCTCGGTGCCGGCGACGGCGGGTTGAGCGCCGTCCCCGCCTCGGGGCGGCCTCAGCGGGCCGCGTGGAGCAGGAAGGTCGGGTCCGGGAGATCGTGGTCGGGTCCGGGGCGGGCCGGGGTCCTGAGTTCGAGCGCGCCGGTGCAGGCGACCCGGTCGGCCACCCGGGCGCAGGCCACCGCGCTGTGCAGGTCCTCCGTGGCCAGCATCGGGCTGACGGCGCGTCCGGTGCGGCCGCCCGGATGCGAGGTGAGCCGGGCGTCCCGGCCGACCCAGATCGACACCTTCTGCGCGCCGCCGGAACGCGGCCGCACCTCCGACCAGACCGTGCCGCAGGCCGGGCTGAACAGCAGCCGCACGGTGTAGGTGTCGTCCGTGATCGTGCTCTCCGCCCGGGCGTCGCGGTGGCAGCCGAACCGCCTCGGGTAGCGGCCCTCGCACCGGTGGCCGTGGCAGGAGTCGGGCGCCGTCCACTCGGCCCGTACCGCGTGCGCGGGGATGCTCGCGATCGAGGCCGCCGCCCCCATGGTGGCCACCACGGCCGTCAGGGCGATGAGTGCGGCGGCGCCGCGGAGTTTCCGCCGGGCGGGGCCGGTCGGCGGCGCCGGCTGCCCGATCTCCGGGCCGGCCGGCGCGTTCCCGGCGGGCGCCGGTGCCGTACGGGCCCGGTGCGCCGCGTCGTACAGCCCGAGCAGCCGGATCTGGTCCGCCCCGGCCACCCGGCCCAGCGCCTCGACCGCGGCGCGCGGCGGCAGCTTCTCGCCGTTGAGGTAGCGGTGCCAGGCGGACTTGCTGTACGGCGTCTTCCGGGCCAGCCCGTCCAGGCTCAGCCCGGTCCGCTCCTTGAGTACGCGCAGCTCCTGGGCCAGGAGCTGCCCGGCCGGATCGAGTGTGTCGGGCAGCGGCCGCCAGCGGGACACCATGTGCGCCTCCCTTACCGCCCTGCCTGTGTTGCGGCAGTGGTTCCCCCGCAGAGGCCCCAACCGGTTGCCCGGGGCGTCTGATTCCTCCTGGATAGCGGAATGTGTACCCATGACCAGTGGTTGATGACACACCGTGCGGAAAGGGAGTGAAAGGTCAGTTGAGCGCTTTTTCGTACAGGCGGAAGGTGCGGGCGCCCGCCGGGCCCTCGGTGAAGCCCAGGCACAGCCGCGGCAGACCGCCGTCGCCGCCCCGCCACACGGCCAGCCCCTCCGGCTCGCGCGGGGACAACTCCGGCGCCGTCCGGTCCATCTGCTGCCACACCGCCCTGCCGGTGCGCAGATCGATGCGGTAGAGGCGGGCGTTGCCGCCCGAGGACGGCGGATTGCCCGCGCCGTACGCACTGCCGAGCAGCTGGTACGCGGAGGCGCCGTACAGGGCCATGCCCTGGAAGGGCAGGCCCAGGTGAGCCCCGGGCTGGGCGAAGGTGATCAGCGGCCGGAACACCCCGGCCCGGAACCGGTCGAGATCGTGCAGCGCGAAGTGCGGTACTCCCCTCCTCTTGTACCGCAGCAGCAGGCGCCGGTACACCGGGTCGACGGCGGGGGAGTTGCTGGTGGAACCGGGCAGCGGCCGGTAGGTCCGCAGGCCGGGAGCGGTCCGCGACAGCACCCGGCCGTCCGCGAACCCGAAACGGCACAGCCCGCGCCCGTACCCGGACGCCGGGTTGGCGTCCCACTCGGTCCACAGCGTGACGCCGTCCCAGGACTCCTCCAGGCCGATCGAACCACCGTGCCCGAACCCCTTCAGATACATGTGCCCGGCCGGCGACCCGTCCAGCGCCAGCCGGTTCAGGCACAGGTCACCCCGCCGGACCCGCACCGCGTGCGAGACGGCCGCCCGCTCGCCCGGCAGCCGGACGCCGCCCGCCACCACCTGCAGCGCGTAGACGTACCCCCGGCGCCCGTCGAGGACGAACGACTGCAGCACGGTGGTGTGCCGCAGCCGCCCGGCGAGGAACTGCCGCCCCGCCGCGGCCAGTGCGGGCAGCGCCCGGTCCGGCGGCGCCACCGCCCGCCCCTGCGCGGTCCGCGGGGGACCGGCCGCCGCGAGGGCCCGCTGCCCCGGGGCGACCGCGCCCGCGACCGCGGCACCGCCGAGCCACCCGAGAACCGCCCGGCGTCCCGGCCCCGCCGCGGAGAAGTCCGTGCTCATCAAGCCTCCAGGCAATCGGTCCGGCCGCTCGCCCGCCCACCGCCGTGGAACGGGCGGGCGGCCGGAGGTCATCCGGACGCCGCTACCCGCGCGGCGCCCGTCGTGGCGGGATCGGCACCACGGAATTCAGCACCACGGAACGGTGCGGAACGCATGGACGTAGTGGGCGGAGACATAGCCCGGCCGGTGCGCGAGCCGGTACCAGTGCGGGTTGCCGTGGACGCGGCTGCCGGTCGTCGTGCACCGCAGCCCGTGCACGCTCCCCGAACCCAGCTGATCGATCACCCGGTACGTGACGCCCGGTCCCGAGCGGACGTTCAGTGGCACCCGGGGCGGGGTCACCGCCTCCCCGCGCGCATGCCGGACATGACGGCCCGCCACCACCGGCACACCACCGCCGTGGTGGACCGCGTGCGCGTACCGCCCGGGATGGCGGTACGGACCGGAGTCGGCCACCGCCACCGCGGGGACCATCGCGAGAGCGGCCACCAGGGCGACCACACCGTTGCGGAACAGGCGTCGGTTCATCGGAACCTCCTCGAACGACTGGCAGCGGCACCGGAACGTGCCCTGCGTCGCTCAGCGTTTCCGACCGGTCACCTGTCGATGCCGTCCCAGCCGTCCCAGGGAGGAAGTGGAACCCCGGCGCGGCCCGGGAAGCCCCGCTCATTGCCCGGAAACGGCATGTACTGGCCAGTTGGTTCGTTAATCTGCCCGTGTGCTACGTCGTGGTGGGGAACGTCAGGGTACGGCCTGGATGATCGTGGCCGGGGCGGTGGTGCTGGGCGTGGGGCTGCTGTTCGTCCTGTGGAGCGCACCGGGAGGCGGGCAACGGGACGCCAAGGGGCCGGCGCGGGAACGGGCGGCCGGGCCGGCGGTCGGGTGGGGGTTCACGCACACCCAGTTCAGTGCGGACCGGGGCGCGGACGCGGCGGTGGAACGGGCGGCCCGTGTGCTCGCCGGGCAGCCGATGGCACAGAACCAGCACCTCATGGGCTGGGGCGCGGGTAATCCGGAACCGAGCCCCGGGCGGTACGACTTCGACGATCTGGACCGGCGGATGGCGCTGATCCGCCGCACCGGCGGCACGCCCGTCCTGACGCTGTGCTGCGCGCCGGACTGGATGAAGGGCGGGACGCCCGGCCGGACGGACTGGAGTCAGTTGGAGAAGGCCCCGGAACCGGACCATTACCCGGATTTCGCGGCGCTCGCCGGAAAGATCGCCCGGCGCTATCCGGAGATCCGGCACTTCGTCGTCTGGAACGAGTTCAAGGGCTTCTTCGACGACGCCAAGGGCCGGTGGGACGCCGAGGACTACACCCGGCTGTACAACCTCGTGTACCAGGAACTGAAGAAGGTCAACGCGCACAACCAGGTGGGCGGGCCCTATCTGGTGATGGACAGCTATGTGCCGGGCGACGGCCGGTATCCGTCGGCACTCAAGGGGACATGGGGACATGTCGACCAGCGGACGCTGGACGCGTTCGCCTACTGGAACCGGCACAAGGCCGGGGCGGATTTCGTGGTCGTCGACGGGTCGAGCTACAGCAAGGACGACCGCTACGCCCCCGACGTCTTCACCGCCGCCCGGAAGTTCGCCGAGGTGGGGCGGTGGCTGCGGAGGACGAGCGGGCTGCCGCTGTGGTGGGCGGAGTGGTACGTCGAAGTCGCGGACGAACGGGGCGGGCGGCGCGGCTGGAGCGAGCGCGAGCGGGTCGCCGCCCAGGCCACCGCGCTGATCGAGATGGCGGAGGGCGGGGCGGCCGGCGGCTTCTACTGGAATCCGGAGGGGGACGGGAAGGGGCAGGGCGGCAAGGACTGCCCGGGGTGCCTGTGGAGCAGCACCGAATCCGCGGACGGCGGGCGGGAATTGCCCATGTGGACCCTGCTGGCGCGGTTTTCCCGGGCCTTTCCGCCGGACGCGCATCCGCGGGAAATGGCCACCGGCAGCGACGACATCCTGGGGCTGAGCGACGGGCGGACGGCGCTGCTGGTGAACACCGCGGACCGGCCGGGGTCGGTGCGCGTGGGCGGAAAGGAGCGCGTGGTGGACGGTTACGGGGTGCGGTGGGTCTCCCTCGCGGAGTGAGTGCCGCCTACGACATCGTCAGAAAGCGCTGGACCAGCGACGCCAGGAACGTCAGCAGCAGCGGCACCGCGAACCAGAAGAGCGCCTGCAGCCGCCGGCGTTGCCCAAGCGTGGGGGAGGGCGCGGAGGCGCGCAGCAGTTCGCGGGTGGTGAGCACCACCAGCAGGGCGAGCAGCGCCAGCGCGCCCAGCACCGACCAGCGGGTCCAGGTCACCCGGGGGCCGGCGGGACCCGGGTGGGGGGCGGGGGCCGTGCCCGGCGGGCGCTGCCGCGGTGCGTAGAGCGCGGCGTGCGCGTTGCCGAGCACCCGGCGGAGGTCGCGGCGGTGATCGAGGGCGGCGCGCAGCCGCTGCTCCCAGCCCCGCGGGTACGCCGAGTCCAGCCGCAGCGACTCCGCCTGGCCGTGGTTGACGATCAGATACGACTGCGGACCGGCCTTCCGGAGGGCGGTGACGAGCGGCGTCACCGCGGCCGGGTCGCGGGGTGCCGGGGTCGGTACGTACTCCACCCGCTCCATGTCCTTGGCGCCCCAGGGCATCGCCGGGGTGACGCTGTTGACCGGGTCGTCGCTCAGCCACAGCAGCCGCACCGTCGGGCGGTCGTGCGCGTAGACGTAGTCCATGGCGGCCACCTCGCCCGGCCGGACGCGCTCGAAGGGCTCGTTGCCCCACCGGGCGACGAGGAAGCCGCCGGTCAGGAGCAGACCGGTCAGCAGCGCGGCGAGCGGGCCGAGAGTGCCGGGCCGGGCGGCCGTACCGTGCGGGAAGAAGGCGAGGGCGGCCAGCGTGCAGGCGCCGGGCAGGGCGAACAGGAAGACCCTCAGGGCCATTTCGCCGCCGTACGACTGCAGGCCGAAGGCCAGGAACGGGACGAAGGCCAGGGTCAGCAGGGAGCGTTCGGTGAAGCCGGCCGCGCGCCGGCGCAGGACGCCCCAGCAGGCCAGTGCCAGCACCCCGCCCGCCAGCGCCACCCGGGTGTAGAGGACGAGCTGGTGGGTGGGGTCGCCGCCGGTGATCCGGTCCGTGACGGACGAGGTGACGTTGGCGCCGACGCCGCCCAGACCGCCGAACAACTCGTCGAAATGGCCCGACCAGTAGGGCTCGGCCAGGAACCCCACCCACCCCGCGACCAGCACCCCGAGCAGCAGCGGCAGTCCCCGCAGCGTGCAGCGGCGGGCGAGCACCAGGACGGTGAGCACCCCGAGCATGACGAAGGGGGTGAGTTGATGGCCCGCCACGGACGCGGTGAAGAGGGCGAGCAGGACGGCCAGCAGGACCACCCGCCGGCCCGGGCCGGACGGCAGGACGGCGGCCTCGCCCGGGCGACGGCGGCCGGCCTCCCCGTGCGGGGCCCGGAACCACACCAGCAGGATCGCGACGAAGCACAGGTGGAAGAGGTAGGTGAACCCCTGGGGGGAGAAGTAGTCCTGGCCGACCCAGCCGCACAGCACGAACAGCCAGGCCGCGCACCACTTCGCCCGCCACCCGGCCCGTACCGCCTTCAGGAGGAGGAACAGCGGTGCCAGGTACAGGAGTTGGAGGACCAGCGGCCACCAGCGGAGGACTGCGGTGAGGTCGGTGACGCCGCACGCGCCGGCGAGGAACTGCGCCCCGGCGAAGAAACCGGGCCAGCTCCAGCGCGCGTCCAGGTCCGGTACGGCCGCCCCGTTCCGGGAGAGGTAGTCCAGGAATCCCAGGTGCTGCCAGGCGGTCGGGAAGCGCGGCTCGGCCTCCAGCACGGCGGGCAGGGCGTGCAGCGCGACCACCGTCAGCAGGAGGACGGACGTGAGCAGCGCCCGGTGCTGCCGGGGGAGCCGGAGCGCCGCGGCGAACGCGACCACCAGGAGGGCCGCCCCGGCCAGGGTCGCGCCGGGCAGGACGGAGATCAGGCCGAGGCCGTTCATCCGGTCCAGGGCGGCATCGTCCGTGCCGCGCAACGGCAGCCAGAAGAGGGCCACGGCGACGGCCGGGAGCACATGGACGAGGGCGGTGAGGACCCGGCCCGTACGGCGCCGGGTGCGGGGCCGGCTGCGTCGCGCGGGTCGGGTCCGCCGAGCGGGCCTCGGGCGTACGGCCGCCTCCCGCGGCATGCCGTACGCCCCGTCGCCCAGGTCCCCGTAGGCGGCCAGGTCCGCCAGATCGCCGTCCGGGGCGCGGCCGTCCGGGGGGACCCGGCACGGCGGCGCCGGGGCGGCGCCGCCGCGCAGCACCCGCCGGAGCCGCGGGGCGGCCAGTGCGACGATCACCGTCAGGCTGCCGACCTCGGCGATCCCGGCACCGGTCAGCCCCCGGTGCGGCAGCAGCATCAGGGTCAGCCCGAGCACCAGGACGCACAACAGGCCCTGGAGGGCGGCCAGTCCGGACGTGCGGCTGCGGGCGCGCAACACCGCGAAGTGCACCTCCATCGCGACCCGCAGCGCGGCACCGACCGCGTACCAGCGCAGCAGCGGCGTCGCCGCCCGTGCGTACCCGGGGCCGAACACGCCCAGGATCCACGGTGCGAAGAGGAACAGGCCGAGGCAGACCGGCAGCATGATGCGCGCCATCCGGCGCAGTGCGGCCCGGGTGTGCCGGGCCAGTTCCGCCGGATCGTGCGCCCCTTCCACGGTCAGTGAGGCGCCCATGTTGAGGGCCAGCAGATTGACCGTGCCGCCGATGGTGGTGGTGATGTAGAAGTACGCGTTGTCCGCCGCGTCGACCTGCGCGGCGACCAGTACCGGGACGAGGTAGACCACGGCGAGCGAGAAGAGCGAGCCGGTGGAGTCGCCGGCCAGGAATCGGGCCAGTTCGCCGGGCGACGGCGGCCGGGCGGTCCGCCGGGTGACCCGTACGTGACGCGGGATCAGCCGCCGGAAGACCAGCCAGCCCAGCGGCAGCACCGACACCGCGATCGCCGCGACCCAGGACACGAAGACCCCGGCGGTCGGGAACGCGGCGGCGAGGACGACCAGCAGCCCCAGCTTCACGGTGGAGAACGCCAGATTGCCGGCCGGCACCCAGGAGGCGCTGCGCAGCCCGGTCAGCACCCCGTCCTGGAGGGTGAGCACCGACCAGGCCACCACCGCCACGACGAATCCGAGGCCGGCCAGCGGGCCGTGCAGGAAGTGGTAGGAGGGGCCCCAGAGGTCGAGGGTGAGGAGGAAGCCGGTGGCGGCGAGGGCCACCAAGACCGCACTGCCGGTGTAGGTGTGCCGCACGAGCCGGCCGGTGGTGCGGCCGGCGACCGGCAGGAAACGGGCCAGCGCACCGGTCAGGGTGACCGCCGTCAGCCCGGCCAGCAGCTTCATCGCGGCGATCGCCGCCGACCCCTGACCGACCGCGGACTCGGAGTAGTAGCGGGCCGCGACCAGCCAGAACCCCAGGCCGAGCAGACCGGAGACACCGGTGTTCAGCATCAGCGCATAGGCGTTGCGGAACAGCGGACTGCCCGGCGCGCGTCCGGCGGACCCCCGCGCCTCCGGTTCCGGGGCCGGGCGCTCCGCGGCCCGGGTGGTCGTGTCAGACACCGGCGTGGCTGCTCCTTCTTCCGCCGCGGCGGGGCCACGACGGGCTCGGCGTCAGGGGCCCGGCGGACACGGCCGCACCGCCTGACGGGCCCGGCGGACCACCGCGTAGCCCTTGGTGAGCACCCGGTCCGCGGCGTAGGCACGGACCAGCCCGCGGCCCTGGACGAGCCGGGCGAACTCCTCGGTGCCGGTACGCCGCCGCACGGTCAGCCGGGTCAGCGCGTAAGGGCCCTGCGCGCGGGCCGCGAGCGCGTTGCCGACCGCGAGCGCCTGCCGGAAGCCGAGCCCGCGCACCGTGCGCCGCACCCGCCGGTCGGAGTGGCCGTAGGGGTACGCGAAGGACTCCGGCGCGGTGCCCACCTCCTCGGCGATCAGCTCCCGGCAGCGCAGCACCTCGTGCCGCAGCCGGTGGTCGTCGAGGCCGTCCAGCGGGGGGTGGCCGTGGCTGTGCCCGCCGATCTCCACGCCGGCCGCGGCCAGTTCGCGCACCTGCCGCCAGTCGAGCATGGTGTCCGGCGCGTCCCCGGTGTCGTACGGGCCGCGCAGCCAGCCGGTGGAGAGGAAGAGGGTGGCCGGGAAGCCGTACCGGGCGAGGGCGGGCAGGGCGTGGCGGTGGACGCCCTCGTAGCCGTCGTCGAAGGTGATCAGCACCGGCCGGTCCGGGAGCGGGCCGCCGCCCCGCCAGGCCGTGGCGAGGGCGGCGGCCGTCAGTGGGGTGAAACCGCCGTCGGCGAGCGCGGCGAGCTGCTCGGCGAACGCGTCGGGCGTGACGGAGAGCGCCCGTACGGCCGGGGTCGGGGCGAAGGTCACCGCGTGGTACATGAGGATCGGCACTCTCGGAGGGCGGTCGTCGCTCATACCGCCGCCCCCTCGTGCGCGGCGGCCACGGCTGTCGTGCCGTCGTCGGGGAAGGTATCAACTCCCTTGGCCTGCCGGGTACGTGATGCGGTCCGGGTGCGGAGGGTGCCCCGCGCGTAGCCGGCCGCGGCGGCCGCCGTGCCGGCCAGGATCGCGCCCGCCCGGCCGGCCCCGCCCGGCCGCCCGAGCAGCGCGTCGCGCAGCCCGCGCAGCACGCCCACGGGCAGCACCCGGGCCGTGTGGCGCCGCTCGGCCGCCAGCCCGTCCCGGGCGCCGACGCTCCGCGTCACCAGCGCCTTGGACAGGCCCTCCGCGTACGCCCGGCGGCGGAAGTAGCCGAACCGCTGCCGCTCGGCCGGCACCCGGTGGTGGATCACCGCGCGGTCGTCGATCAGCAGCACCGCGTCCGGGAGGGTGCGGCTGATCCGGATGCACAGTTCGGTCTCCTCACAGCCCAGCGGCCGCCGGTCACCGTCCCGCCCGATCCCTATCGGGAACCCGCCGACGAGGTCGAAGGCGACCCTGCGGAACGAGGCGTTGCCGCCGAGTACGTTGCGCACCCGCACCTTCCCCGGCGGCAGACCGCGGTACGTGCAGCCCACCACCCAGTCGAACTCCTCGGGGAACCACACCGGACGGCGGCCGGCCGCCCACACCGGCTCGGTGCGCCCGCCGACCGCCAGCACCGCCGGGTCCGCGTAGGCCGCGGCGAAGTGGCGCAGCCAGTCCCGCTCGGCGACCGCGTCGTCGTCGAGGAACGCGATGATCTCGCCGTCCGCCGCGGCGATCCCGGTGTTCCGGCCCGCGGACAGCCCGCGGGGGCCGGAATTGGCCATGATCAGCACGGGGACCGGCGGCGCACCGGGAGCGGGCGCGCCCGTGCGGGCGCCCCCGAAGTGCTCCCGGAGCCGGTCGAGCAGCTGCGCGTGGTGGTCGACCACCAGCAGCACCTCGTGGGCGGGGTGGGACTGGCCGCGGACCGACGCCACCGCGGCCAGGATGTCGTCCCAGCGGTCCTCGGTGTGCACGCAGATGACGACGGAGATCCGCAGCGCCGGTCCCACCGCCGGTCCGGCCACCGGTCTGCCGGGGGTCATCGGGCCTCCCCGGTGAGCAGCGCCGGCCGGGGCACCCGTTTCCGCCCGGCCCCCCGTTCGCGGGCGATGACCTTCAGTACCCGCAACCCGTCGCGGACCGCCCGCAGATTGCTGTCGCCGTGGATGCGGGGGTACTCGTGACTGGGGATCTCCTGCACCCGCAGGCCGGCCTGGGCCACCCGGATGTTCATCAGCGTCTCGACCTCGAACCCCGCGCAGTCCAGGGCGAGCGGGTCCAGGCAGCGGCGCCAGAAGGCGTTGTAGCCGTAGCACAGGTCGGTGTAGCGGGCCCCGAACTTGGCGTTGACGAGGGCGGTCAGCATCCGGTTGCCGAGCCGGCGGATCCACGTCATGTCGTCCGTGCCGCCGCCGTTGGCGAACCGCGAGCCCTTGGCGAAGTCGGCGCCGGACACCAGTGCCGAGACGTAGCTGACGATCTCGCCGCCGTCGGCCGAGCCGTCCGCGTCGACCATCACGATGATCTCGCCGGTGCACGCCGCGAACCCGCTGATCAGCGCGTCCCCCTTGCCCTTGCCGCGCTGCGGTACGACGGTGACGCCCGGCCACAGCTCGCGGGCGACCCGGACGGTGTCGTCGGTGGAGTTCCCGTCGACCAGCACCACTTCGTGGATCCAGTCCGGGAGGGTCTTGAAGACGTGCGGGAGGTTCGCCGCCTCGTTCATCGCCGGGATGACGACGCTGACCGGCGGAGCGATGGCCAGGTGTGAGGAGACGGGACGGTAGACGGCCTGGTCCGGCAGCAGCGTCAGCGGAGGTTCGTCCGCATCGGCCGGGCGAAGGAACGCACTCATGGGTTGTTTTCCCTCTCGTCCGGTGGACCGCCCGCCCCCGGGCGGTCCGTGCTGAGATCCGGGTCCGACAGGGGGGTTCGCACCCCGTCCGGCGCGGCGCGGAGCACCGTGCGGACAGGGCGAGCCGATATGCGTGACCACGAAAGCGCGGCTCGTGACCGGCCCCCGGCAGACCGCGGTCGGCCGGCGAGGACCAGGTGCACCAGACCCCCCACCGCGCACCGCACCGGACGCCTCGCCCTGCTGCTCCTCCCCCGGAACAGCACGACGGTGATCGTCCGATGCGGCTGGAAGTGCGTCGGAAATGAAGTGCGACGGAATGGACGAGGAGGACTCTAAGGCAAGACGTTGCATGTCAAATACCCTTTAGGGCAATTGGCCACCACGTACTGATGTACGCCTGTATTCATGCACCGGCGTACGCCCTTCCGAGTCTTGGGGAAAGGCCGCGGAATACCGGGCCGAAAGGCCCGTACGGACGCCGGAATCAGCGCCCGGTCCGGAGCCGCCCGACCCGCTTGAGCAGGCGGTCCGCGGGATCGAACCACTCGGGGCGGGCGAGCACCGCATTGCGCAGCGCACGCACCGGCGCGCGCCGCGCCCAATGCACCGATGCGGCCGGATGCCGTCGCCTCACCCATCCCTCGGACACCAGGAGTTCACGGGTTTTGAGGGAATCCTTGTAATCCTTCGCGCCGCGCCCCAGATCGAGATATCCGAGCGACTCCGCGGCCGCCGCCCGCGCCATGCCCAGATGCAATACGAGTCCGGGCGAATACTTCGCGAACTGCGGGTCGTACGCCGGGAACCAACAGGCGAGGACGGAATCCGAACGCAGCCCGAAGTGTGCCGCGACCGGCCGCTCCCCGGCGTACAGCACCGACAGCAGCCCGGTGCACGACTCGGTGCGCGTGTGGAACAGCTGCCGCACCAGCCGCACGATCCAGGGGTGCGCAAAGCGGTCGCTGCGGCCGGTCCTGCGGTACTGCGCGGACTTCCACCGCAGCAGTGTCCGCAGCGCCGCCGGGTCGCGCTCGTCGTGGACGTGGCGCAGCGGCCCGACGTCCCGGCCGAGGCGGCGCTCCTTGGCCAGGGTGGTCCGGGCGAACTTCGGCGACCGCGCCCGCAGCCCGGCCAGATACGCCTCGAAGCCCCGGTCCACGTCGATGACCGGTGAGGCGAACCTCCCGAACGAGCTGGTTTCGAAAGCGCTCTGGCCCGCCACCAGGTGGTCGAACTCCAGCACCGACAGCCCGCAGGCCCGGAGCAGTTCCCGGGCGTCCCACCGCAGCCCCGGGCGGTGCACCAGCCCCTGCGCGTCCGACAGGCCCAGCCCGATCGCCCGGCCCACCCCGAGCGCGGACCGCTGGAAGGGCAGGAACCCCGCCGGGCGGCCGTCCTCCCGCAGCACCGCGATCCGCACGCCGCTCCGGCAGCGGCCGACGGCCAGCGCGAAGGCGGGGGAGAGGAACGGGTTCGCCAGCTGCGGCGCCCCGGCCGCCCGCGCCCCGGCCTGCAGGGCGGCCCAGGCGTCGCGGTCGGTCCCGGTCAGCTCGCCGGGCCGGTGCACCGTGATCTCCATGTCCGTGCGCTCCCCCTGTTCTCCTGTGCGGCCGTACGGTCAGCCCGTACGGCGTGCCCGCGTCCGGCCGGTCCGGCGCCGCAGCGCGCAGCCCAGCAGCAGCACCCCGCTGAACGCCGCCACGGCGAACACCCCGCCGCGCACCGACCACAGATGCAGCGCCAGCATCACCTGGGCCACCAGCAGGTCGACGGCGAGCGCCCCGGCGCCGGCCACCACCGCCCGGCCGAGCGGATCCATCCGGCCGAGCGCCACGGCGAGCGCGCCGGCCGGCGCCATCAGGAGGAAGAAGAGCGTGAACGGCGCGCGCAGCGGCGAATCGAGCCCGGTGAGCGCCAGCACCGCCCCCATCGCGCCGGCCGCGACCGCGGCACCCAGGGCCAGCGACCGGGCCACGCCGCCCGGCGGTGCCTGCGGCGCGGGCGGGGACGGCTCGTACCGGCCGTCCCCTCGGATGGTGTCCGTCTGCATGAGCGGCTCTGCCCTCCCCCGGCCGGATGCCGGGCTCAATGTCGCGTAACGCCCGGAGCACCGTCAAGGCGCGAAGAAGGCCGGAAACAGCCGCAACCCGGGCGGCGGGAGCAGGCCGCCGGGCCGCCCACAGACGGCGCAATGGCCGTGGCCGGGGACCGGGTCTGCGGAGACTGGGGGCGAGACCGCGCGGGTGTGCCCGCGGGAAGGAGCCGGGCCCGTGGAGCCGCCGAGCGGAATCGCCCTGACGGTGATCATGGTGTGTCTGACCGTGGTCACCGGTGTGGTGGACGCGGTCACCTTCCTGACGCTTGGTCAGGTCTTCTCCGCCATGCAGACCGGCAATCTCCTCTTCCTCGGCTTCGGTGTGGCGGGCCAGGGCGGGCTGCCCGTGCTGGCGACGGCCGTCTCGCTCGGCTCCTTCGCCCTGGGCGCGGCCCTCGGGGCCCGGTGGGAGTCCGGACTGGCCGCCCGGGAGCAGTCGTGGTTCCCCGCCGGCCTGTTCACGGAGGCGGCCCTGCTGGCCGTCGCGGGGGCGGTCGCCTGGGGGATGGACCCGGTCCCCGGACTGCCGCCGGGCCGGCGCTACGCGGTCATCGGGCTGATGGCACTGGCGATGGGCATGCGCAACGTCACCGCCATGCGGTCCGCCCCGCCCGACCTCACCACCACGGTGGCGACCCGCACCATGACGGCGCTGGTCAGCGGCTCGGTGCTGGGCCACGACAAGCGGCTGGGGTACGGCAGCCGGACGGCCGTTCGGCGCCTGCTGTCGGTGGGCGCGATGTTCGCGGGCGGTCTGCTCGGGGCCGCGCTGCTCGGCCTGGGCACCCGGCCGGCGCTGGTGATCCTGCTGGTGGCGGTGTTCCTGGCGGGCACCGCGGCGGTGGTGCCCGCACTGGTCAGACGCGAGCACCACGCCGGGGGCTGACGCCCCGCCAGGAACGACCCAGGAGGGCCACAGGAGGCATGCGGGAGGCACAGGGGAACGGCGGGCGTGTCGAGGAGCGCGCCCGCCGTCGTCGTGACCGTCGTCGTCACCGTGACCGTGGCCGTGGTCGCGACCGTGGCCAGGGCCGTGGCCGGAAGCAATGACATGGCGGTGAACATCCGCCCGGATCAGCACATTTACCGTGAACATGAAACGACTTTTGGCATGGACACTTCCGGTTGCCCGCGAGTCTTGCTACGACGGATGTGGCAGAGATCCTGCTAAGGGAGGTTCCATGAGACTGTCCCGATTCGCGGCCTTGACGTCCGCCTTCTTCGTCACCACGGCGCTCGCGCTCACCGGCGCGAGCGCCGCCGCGTCCGCCCAACTCCCCACCGCAACCGGCTATGTGGCACTCGGCGACTCCTACTCCTCGGGCGTCGGGGCCGGCAGTTACGACAGCGCCAGCGGCTCCTGCAAGCGCAGCAGCAAGGCGTACCCGGCCCTGTGGGCCGCCGCGCACTCCCCCTCCTCCTTCCAGTTCACCGCCTGTTCCGGCGCCCGAACGGGTGATGTTGTCAGCGGACAGCTCGGCCCGCTCAACAGCTCCACGGGCCTGGTCAGCATCACCATCGGCGGCAACGACGCCGGATTCGCCGACACCATGACGACCTGTGCGCTCCAGGGCGAGAGCGCCTGCCTGGCCCGGGTCGCGCAGGCCAGGACGTACATCGACAACACCCTCCCCGGCAAGCTCGACACCGTGTACAGCGCCATCTCCCAGAAGGCCCCGGCCGCGCACGTGGTGGTCCTGGGCTATCCGCGCTTCTACAAGATCGGCGGAAGCTGCCTCGCGGGCCTCTCTGAGAAGTCCCGCACCGCCATCGACGCCGCGGCCGACGAAATCAACGGCGTCATCGCCAAGCGGGCCGCCGACCACGGCTTCTCCTTCGCCGACGTCAACACCACCTTCGCCGGCCACGAGCTGTGCTCCGGCAGCGCCTGGCTGCACAGCGTGACCTATCCCGTCGACGAGTCCTACCACCCGACCTCGGCCGGCCACTCCGGCGGCTATCTGCCGGTGTTCGGCTCCGCCGCCTGAGGAACCGCACCCGGGGGCGCGTCCCGGGCGCCGGGGAGTGTCCGTGAGATCCCGGTCTCTCCCCGGCGGATCCGGCGGCCCGTCAGCTGCCCGGAAGCCCTCCCTCCGGAAACTTCCGCCCCGTCAACTCCCCCTGGGACACGGCCTTTAGGTGACATTCCGTATGGTGTGCGTCAACGTCATGGCGAGGCAGGTGAATCCGTTGACCGGTCTGCACGCGTGTCCTCCAAGAGAGATAGGGTTACCCTGCCCGGGCCGGGTGCCCTCGTAAGGGTGGGGAGAGTCATGGAACAGATAACAGTGCGTAGCAGGGCCAGAGTCCCTGCGATCAATTGCGGGAGCGGTGCGTCCAGTGCGCGCCTCGACCGCCACCTCGCGGTGCTGGGTGGCCCCGCCATCCCGCAGCGGGAGGCGGAAGGCGCGACCTCGCTGATGCAGGAGCTCACCGCGCGCGACCACCTGCGGACGAGGAACGGCCGCGGCGCCAGGGTGTCGCTGTTCGCACCGCTGCGCAGGCTGCGGCGCTCGCTCTTCGGCGGACACGGCTGAGCCGTTCGTCACACGGCACCTCGGGCGGCCGGCCCGTCCCCGCCCGGCCGGTCCGCTCCCGACCACCCGTCACGACGTGACGGGTGGTTTTTTCGTGCCCGCCCGCCGGCCGCGGCGCACGGGGACCTCACGCCGGCGCCGCCCCGCCCCGCGTAGCACGCACGTCACTAGGATGGGGCCGAGGTGATCGATTCATGGCAGCAAGCGGCCGCGCGGCCGGACCCGAGGTGATCTGGGCGCGCCCCGAGCGGACCGGCCGCGGCCCCCGGCCCGCCTTCACCCGCGACGAGATCGCCGAGGCCGCGGTGCGGATCGCCGACGAGTCCGGGCTCGCGGCGGTCTCCATGCGGCGGGTGGCGACCGCGGTCGGCTGCGCCACCATGTCGCTCTACAACTACGTCCCCGGCAAGGACGATCTGATCGACCTCATGGTCGACCTGGTCGTCGGCGATTACCGGCTGCCCGACCGCCCGTCCGGCGACTGGCGCGCCGATCTGCTCGACCTCGCCCGCCAGGCACGCGCGATGATGCGCCGGCACCCATGGCTGCCGGGCGCCGTGCTGTCCCACACCTCCCTCGGGCCCAACGCGCTGCGTTACATGGAGCACTGCCTCGCCGTACTGGAGGACTCCGGGCTCGACGACGCGCTCAAGCTCGAACTGATCTCGATGCTCAACGGCACCGTCATCGCCATGGCCTCCGCCGAGCAGGCGGCCGCCGAGCGCGCCAAGGAATCCGGCCACAGCCCGGAACAGCGACAGGCGGCCCAGGCCGGCTACCTGAAGTCGGCGGTGGCCACCGGGCAGTACCCGCTCGTCGCCCGGGTGCTGGCCGGCAGCGGACCGGTCGGCGACCCGGACGAGGTCTTCGCCCGGCTCATCGGCCGGGTCCTCGACGCCTACGCGGGCCCGGCGGCCGGATAGCGCGGGCCCAGCGGCCACGGCGAGGAACGGCCACCGGGGAAGGGCCACCGGGGAAGGGTCACCGCCCGAGGGCCACGGGCGCACGGCGGTCACACCAGGGCGAACTGCCCGTCCGGGCCCTCCTCGTGGTGGTCCAGCACGGACGCCGGGCGCCGGGCCGAGGACGGCGGGGGCAGCACGCCCGCGGCACGCAGCTCGACGGCCGGCAGCTGCGGCGCCGCCGCGGCGGCCGCCGCCAACTCGGCCTGCTCCGGCGCCAGTTCGGCCATCAGCGCCAGAACGGTGATCAGCTCCAGCAGCTCCGAGGTCCACTCCCGCGGCCAGTCCGCGGGACCCAGCGCCGCCAGCGAACCGGCCTCCGGCGGCGTCGCCGTACCGTCCTCCGCCTCGCCGGTGCGGCCGGCGAACCAGTCCGCCAGCACCCGCACCCCGCCCGCCGAGAAGTCCCAGGCACCCTGCGGCACCGGTGAGATCCGTCCGCCGTCGCCGAGCAGCAGCGCCTCGTCCGCCGGGTCGTACGCCAGGGTCCGCGGCAGCCCGTGGGACGGCAGCGCGGCGCGGACGTACGGGCGGCGGCCGCCCGGCATCCGGGGCCGCCCGCCGGGTCCCGCGCAGCCCTCGGGCGGGCCGTCCCCGGGCACGTACGCGCCCCGGGTGTACAGCCACAGCAGCCGCTCGCCCAGCGCCACGCCCCGCGTCCACACCCCGGCATCGGCGGTCAGCGGCACCACGGCGCCGTCGGGGGAGTGGCGGGCGCTCGCGGCCACCCAGGCGAGCAGCTCGGCCGGGTCCACCGGGCGGTCCAGCCGGCGGGCGAGCAGGGCGAGCAGCCCGGGGGCGAGGTTCGGCTCGCGGCCGCCGGGCCGCCGGTAGAGCGGATGGATCCGGCCCGGACGCCCGGCCGGTGACCGCCCGTCGGGCAGCAGCGCCGCGCACACCACCGCGGGCCCGGACGGCTGCGGCAGCCGGCCCGGCTCCACCGCGTACAGCTGCCGGGCGTCCGCCACCCGCCACAGCTCCGGCCGGGCCGCGTCGATCAGCCGGTGGTCGGGCAGCAGCCACTGCTGGTCGAACGGACCGTGCTGGATCCGCACCGGCTCGGGGCACGGGCCGTCCGCGCGGTACAGCCGCCCGGTGGCGGTCCGCTGGCCCGGCAGCTGGCCGACCGCGGAGTACAGGGTCCGGGCCCGGGACGGCCGGAACAGCCGCTCGCGGGCCGCGGTGTCCTCGGCGGCCACCAGCGCCCGCCAACGCGCCCGCAGGGCCGCCGGGTCCGGCGACCGCACCCAGGAACGGCCGAGCCGCAGCGGCGCCACGGACCACGGCATGAGATCGGACAGCCGTGGCGCGTCCTGCTTCGCCGTCACGCGGAGCCCCTCCCGGACCGATCGGTTGACCCCGGCATGGTAACGACGGCCCCCGCCGGTCCGCCCGGCCGGCCGGACCGGATCCACCCTCCGGGGCGATCCCGACGCGGTCTTCCGCTTACTGATCTTGGCGGAGTACGGTCCTCGCCGTACGCCCGACGCCGCGGTGCGGACGTCGTCCTCCCCCATGCCCGAACGGCGCGGGGGACCCCCATCGCGCCGGGACCTGCTCAGGGGAGGACCGCCATGACGGACACCACCTCTCCCACGCCTGAACGGCGCGGGGGGACCCCCATCGGCAACCGGGCCGCCGCACGGCTGGACCGTCTGCCACCGTCCCGGTGGCACCGCCGGCTCACCCTCGTCGTCGGCATCGGCGCCTTCTTCGACCTCTACGAGATCTTCCTCGGCGGAGTGCTCGCCGCCGTCCTCGCCGCACAGTGGCACCTCGGCCACACCGCGAAGTCCTGCGTGATCGCCGCCGGTTTCCTCGGCATGTTCGTCGGCGCGAACCTGCTCTCGGTGCTCGCCGACCGCCTGGGTCGGCGCCGGATGTTCCTGGTCAACCTCGGCGCCTACTCGGTGTTCTCACTGGCCTCCGCCTTCGCCCCGGACCTGCCGTGGCTGCTGGCGCTGCGCTTCCTGGCGGGCCTCGGGCTGGGGGCCGAACTCGTGCTGGTGGACACCTATCTCGCCGAGTTCCTGCCCCGGGCGGTCCGCGGCCGGTACCTCGCCCACGCCTACACCCTCGGCTTCGTCGGCGTCCCGGTCGCCGCGCTGCTCGGCGCCCGGCTGGTGGCCGCCCACCGGCTGCTGGGCGTCGACGGCTGGCGCTGGCTGCTGGTGGCCGGTGCGCTCGGCGCCGCCTTCATCCAGCTCATGCGCCGCCAACTCCCCGAATCCCCACGGTGGTTGACCGTGCACGGACGGCACGAGGAGGCCGAGCGGATCGTGGCCGGGCTGGAGGAGCGGGTGGCCCGGGAGACCGGCGGCAGCCTGCCCTCCGTACCCGAGACCGAGACCGTTCCCGAGCGGCGGGTGCCGCTGGCCGCGATGTTCCGCGGCGACCTCCGCCGGCGGACCGTCATGTGGTGGATCTTCCAGATCCTGCAGACCGTCGGCTACTACGGCTTCGGGTCGCTGGCGCCGGTGGTCCTCACCGCGAAGGGCCACACCGTCACCGAATCGCTGCTCTACGCCGCCCTGAGCTTCTGCGGCTACCCGCTCGGCTCCGCGCTGTCCGTCCCGCTCATCGACCGGATCGAGCGCCGCACCCTGATCATCGCCTCCGCCCTGGCCATCGCCGGCTGCGGCCTGGCCTTCGGCTTCGCCGACGCCACCTGGGCCATCGTCGCCTTCGGCTTCCTGCTGACGGTGGCCAGCAACGTCTTCTCCAACGCCTTCCACGTCTACCAGACGGAGATCTTCCCGACCGGCCTGCGCAGCAGTGCGATCGGCATCGCCTACTCGCTCTCCCGGCTCACCTCGGTCGTCCTGCCGTTCGTGGCCCTCCCCGTCCTCACCGAGCTCGGCCCCGCCGCGGTCTTCACCGGGTCCGCCGCGCTGATGCTGCTGCTGTGCGCGAACGTGGCGGCGCTGGGACCGCGCAGCACGGGACGCAGCCTGGAACGGATCTGACCGGGCCGCGCCCCGCGCTGCTGCCGCTCATCCGCCGGCGGACGTCACCGACGTGCTCTCGTAGTGCTTCATCTCCTCGATGTCACCGATGTACGGCCTGACGTGGGCGAGGAAGGTGGGGAAGTGCGGGCCGCCGCGGAAGCCCTTGAGGTGGTCCTCCACGGAGGTCCACTCGATGCGCAGGATGTAGTGCTCGGGCTCCTCCACCCCGTGCGCCAGGTCGTACCCGAGGCACTCGGGCGCCGCGTCGAGCTGCTCGGAGGCCGCCGCGTACGCCTGCTCGAAGGCGGTCCGGCGCGCGGGGTCGGTGATCGTGTAACGGATGTACTCGGTCGTCATCAGTGGTTCTCCTGAGAGGGGGCGGAACCGGCCCGCAGGGCGGTCGCGTGGTCGGCGAGGAAGGTTTCGATCGGGAGGGCCGGGCGGCCGAGCAACCGGGGAACGGTGTCGGAGACCGCCCGGGCCGCACCGGACGCGTAGAGGCCGTAGAGCTCGACCAGCCCGTCGGCCTGCCACGCGGACATACCCGTGCCGAGCAGGGCGGTACGGGCCTGCTCCGGCGTGAGTGCACGGTAGGTCAGCGGCCGGCCGAGGGCCGCGCCGAGCCGCTCGGCGATCTCGTCGTGGTCCATCGCCCGCGGGCCGGTCACGTCGAGCACCGCGCCCTCGTGGCCGTCCGTGGTGAGCACCGTGGCGGCGACCTCGGCGATGTCGCGGGCGTCCACGTACGACACCGCGGCGTCGCCGGCGGGCAGCGCCAGTGTGCCGGTGCGCCGCAGGTCCGGCAGCAGCGCGAGGAAGTTCTGCAGGAACCCGTTCGGCGCGAGCACCGTCCACGGCAGGCCGCTGCCCTCGAGGTGGTCGAGCGCCGCGGTGTGCGCGTCGAAGAACCGCACCGGGACGGTCCGGCGCCGCACACCGATCGCCGCCTGGAGGACGACCTTGGGGCGGCCGGCCCCGGCGACCGCGTCGATCACGTTCCGGGCCTGCCGTGCGGCGTCCGGGCCGACCGGAGTCAGCAGGTGGACCGCCTCGATCCCGGCCGCGGCCGCGGCCAGCGATCCGGCGTCGTTCAGGTCCGCGACCACCGGCTCGACGCCGTCGTCCCACTCGGCGGGCGCCTCGCCCGCGTCACGTACCAGCGCACGGACCGCGGCGCCGCGGGCGCGCAGCGCGCGCACCAGCGGCCGGCCGACGGTGCCGGTCGCGCCTGTCACCAGAATCATGCATCCCCCAGGGTCAACGGGCTTGTTCTGCTTGGTCGTTCGGCCCGGACCACGCTATGGGGGGCACCGCCGGTCGACAAGCGCAGCTTGTTGTCGATCGACAAGGCGGGCTTGTCGACGGGTGGGCCGGGCGGCCGTACCATGCCGTCGCATGGAACCCGAGCTGCGCCAGATGCGGTACTTCGTGGCGGTGGCCGAGCGCCGCAGCTTCACCCGCGCCGCCGAGGACGTGTACGTCGCCCAGCAGGCGCTCAGCCAGCAGATCAAGGCGCTGGAGGACACCCTCGGCGTACGGCTGCTCGACCGCACCTCCCGCCGGGTCGAGCTCACGCCGGCCGGCGCCGCCTACCTGGCCGACTGCAAGCGGCTGCTCTCCGCCGCCGGCCGCGCGGCCCAGCACGCCCGGGCGGTGGCGGACGGTGAGGCCGGGAAGCTGCGCATCGCCTACACGGTCACCGCGGTGTACGAGACCCTCCCGGCGCTCACCGCCCACCTCGCCGCCCGGGCGCCCCGGTTGAAGGTGGAGACCCGGGAGATCTTCGCCTCCGACGTCTGCCGGATGCTGCGGGACGAGCGCTGCGACCTCGCGCTCGCGCCCAGGGCCGGCTACCCGAAGGGGATCGCCCGGCGGACCGTGCGGCGGGAGCCGCTGATGGCGGCGGTCGGCGACGGCCATCCGTCCGCCGGCGCCCCGGCCATGGAGCTCGCCGGGCTGCGCGACGAGACGTTCCAGTTGTGGCCGCGCGACATGGCGCCCGGCTACTACGACGCGGTGGCCGGTGCCTGCCGGGCCGCCGGGTTCGAGCCGGTGCTCGACGAGACCGCCTCCGGCTCCAACGCCTGGGCCGGCATCGCGGCCGGGCGCGGCGTCAACCTCGTCGTGGCCTCGCTCGCCCGCCAACTCCCGCGCGGCATCACCCTCGTGCCGCTCACGGAGCCCGCGCCGGTGCTCCGCCTGGACGCCGTCTGGCGGGCCGAGCATCCGCATCCGGCGGTGTCCCGCGTCC
Organism: Streptomyces bugieae; assembly: GCF_036352915.1. NCBI lineage: Bacteria > Bacillati > Actinomycetota > Actinomycetes > Kitasatosporales > Streptomycetaceae > Streptomyces > Streptomyces bugieae. The sequence goes on along the minus strand of NZ_JAZBJP010000021.1, from coordinate 3,075 downwards.
TCGACGGATGCGCGGAGCTCTGGCCCGGAGAGCGGACCGACGGCGTCAGTGCGCGTCCAGCGTCACCGTGAAGGAGAAGCGGTCCCCCCGGTAGTGAATACGCGCGACGTCGACCGGCCGTCCGTCGGCGTCGTAGGTGACGCCCGTGTAGTCGAGGATCGGGCTGAGCAGGGGGACCTCCAGGAGGCGGGCGGTCTCCGGATCGGCGAGGCGGGCCTCGACCGTGTCGGTGATCCGGCTGATCCGGACGCCCACCGCGTCCCGCAGCACCTTCGTCATCGGCCAGCGCAGCAGGTCCGCCGGGTCGATCCGCTCCGCGACGTCGGGGCGTACGTAATTGCGCGCGTGATTGGTGGGCTCGCCCGTCTTCTCGTCGCTACGCAGCCGGCGGAACCCGGCCACCTCCGTCAACTCCGGGAAGTACTCGGCCAGTTCGGCGGGAACCGCGACCGGACCGTGGTCCAGCAGCTCGGTGGTCATCCCGGACTGCTGGGCCACGATCGCGTCCACCGAGCCGAGCAGCCGCACCGGCGCACCGCGCCGCGCACCCGGCTCGATGAAGGTGCCGCGGCGCCGGTGCCGGCTGATCAGCCCCTCCGCCTCCAGCTCCTTGAGCGCCTGCCGCATGGTCAGCACGCTCACGCCGTAGTGCGCCGCGAGCGCGTCCTCGGTGGGCAGCCGCAGCGGGGCGTCGGGGGAGCGGCCCAGTATGGAGGCGCGCAACGACTGCGAGACCTGGTACCACAGCGGCAGCTTGCGGTTCAGGGCGAGCGAGTCGGGAGCGAAGGTGGTCACGAGCGGTCCCCGGGTGTCACGGGCGGAAGTGGCGCTGGAGACCCTGCCATACGTCGTCGTAGCCGCGCTGCAGGTGGCCGGCGTCCCGGGCCTGCGCGGTGAGGGTCAGCGGCCACCGGGTCTCGAACATGAACGCCAGCCCGTCGTCGATCTTCTGCGGCACCAGCTCGGCGGCGCTCGCCCGGTCGAACGTCTCCCGGTCGGGCCCGTGCGCCGACATCATGTTGTGCAGTGACCCGCCGCCCGGTACGAAGCCCTCCGCCTTGGCGTCGTAGGCGCCCTCGATCAGGCCCATGTACTCGGTCATCACATTGCGGTGGAAATAGGGCGGCCGGAAGGTGTCCTCACCGACCAGCCACCGCGGTGCGAAGACCACGAAGTCCACACCGGCCAGCCCCGGGGTGTCGGACGGCGAGGTCAGCACCGTGAAGATCGACGGGTCCGGGTGGTCGTAGCTGATCGAGCCGATGACGTTGAAGCGCCGCAGGTCGTAGACGTACGGGGCGTGGTTGCCGTGCCAGGCGACGACGTCCAGCGGCGAGTGGTCGTAGGTGGCGGTCCAGAGGCTGCCGCAGAACTTGTTGACGACCTCGACCGGGCCCTCGACGTCCTCGTAGGCGGCGACCGGGGCCCGGAAGTCCCGGGCGTTGGCCAGGCCGTTGGCGCCGATCGGACCGAGGTCGGGGAGCCGGAAGGGCTGCCCGTAGTTCTCGCAGACGTAGCCCCGCGCGGTCGCGTCCAGCAGCTCGACGCGGAACCGCACCCCGCGCGGGATCAGCGCCACCTCGCCCGGTACCGCGCGCAGCAGCCCGAGCTCGGTGCGCAGCAGCAGCCCGCCCCGCTCGGGGACGATCAGCAGCTCGCCGTCCGCGTCGCTGAACACCCGCCGCTCCATGGGCGCGTTGGCGTGGTAGAGGTGCACGGCCATACCGCTGCGCTGCGTCGCGTCGCCGTTGCCGCCCAGCGTCCACAGGCCGTCGAGGAAGTCCGTCGGGCCCTCGGGAGCGGGCAGCGGGTTCCAGCGCAGCCGGTTGGGGTCGGGGACGCACTCGGTGAACGGCGCCGAGCGCACCGCGCGGGGCTCGACGCGGACGAACGGCGGATGGGCGGCCGACGGGCGGATGCGGTACAGCCAGGAGCGGTGATTGGCCGCCCGCGGTTCGGTGAACGCCGAGCCGCTGAGCTGCTCGGCGTACAGCCCGAGCGGGGCCCGCTGGGGCGCGTTGCGGCCCAGCGGAAGCGCGCCCGGGACGGCCTCCGAGCTGTGCTCGTTGCCGAACCCGGTGGCGTACACCAGTCCTTCGGCCGTCTTCCTCGCCTGCTCGTTGGCCGTGCCTGTCATCGCGCGCTCCCGCCGCTCAAGGAATCCTATGGAAGACCTTAGGATTGCGCGGGAGGGCCGTCAACGGACACTCCCGGCCGGAAGGCCGGGCAGGATGGACGGGTGCAGCAGCCGACCCCGCGCCCCGACCGGCCGCCCCGCTCCCTGCGCCGCGCCCCCGTGCAGCGGCGCAGCGCCCAGCGCCTGGCCCGCATCCTCGACGCCTGCGCCGAACTCCTCGACGAGACCGGCTACGAGGAACTGAGCACCCGGGCCGTGGCCGGCCGGGCCGGCGTCCCGATCGGCTCGGTCTACCGCTTCTTCCCCAACAAGCGGGCCATGGCGGAGGCGCTCGCCCACCGCAACCTCGATGCCTACGCGGACCGGATCACCGCCCGGCTGACCGCGCCGGAGGGGCAGCGCCTGGAGTGGCGCCGGGCGATGGACGTCGTGGTCGACGAGTACCTCGCGATGAAGCGGACGGTGCCGGGGTTCGCGCTGGTCGAGTTCACGGTCCCCGCCCCGCGCGGGTCCCGCCAGGCGAACTACGAGGTCGCGGACCGCCTCCTGGCCCTCCTCGCGGGGCGCCTCGGCCTGGACCCGGCCGACGCACGGCTCCGCACGGCCTTCCTGGTCGGCGTCGAAACGGCTGACGCGTTGCTGCAGCTGGCGTTCCGCGTCGACTCGGCCGGTGACCCGGCCGTTGTCGCGGAGGCGAAGTCGCTGCTGCGGGCGTATCTGTCCCAGTACCTGGATTGATGCCTTCCCGCGTACTTGTCTGCGGCGCCGCGGGTGTTGTTCGCCGTTGCGCGCTTGGCGGCGCCTCCCACGTAGCTGTCTGCGGCGCCGCGGTGGTTTCTCGCCGTTGCGCCTGCGGCGGGCTGGGTGGTTTGTGGGTGCGGTGACGGGCCTCCGGGGCCGGTTGTGTGGACTGCTGACGCTTTACGTCCACACAACCG
>NZ_JAZBJP010000020.1:0-146748 GCF_036352915.1 Streptomyces bugieae | reverse complement strand
ATTGCCCGCGGGCGCATGGGCATTACGTGCACCCCCACCGTCCTTCACTTCCCCCCAACGGGAGGGGACGGGCCGGAGGGGCCGGTTGTGTGGACGTAAAGCGTCAGCAGTCCACACAACCGGCCCCGGAGGCCCGTCACCGCACCCACAAACCACCCAGCCCGCCGCAGGCGCCACGGCGAGAAACCACCACGGCGGGACAGCCAACCACGTACGGCTATGCGACAAAGTCGAGACGCGCAGCCCCATCATGGTGGATCGGAGTATGCGCCCCCGTAAGCGGCGTGCCCGTGCCGCCGCGGCGGTTGGCGACGATTTCGGCGGCGATCGAAAGGGCGGTTTCCTCGGGGGTGCGTGCCCCGAGGTCGAGGCCGATCGGCGAGCGCAGGCGGTTGAGTTCGAGTTCGGTCAGGCCGACGTCGCGCAGTCGCTGGAGGCGGTCCAGGTGGGTGCGGCGCGAGCCCATCGCGCCGACGTAGGCGACCGGAAGCTTCAGCGCGCGCTCCAGGAGCGGCACGTCGAACTTGGCGTCGTGGGTGAGGACGCACAGCACCGTGCGGCCGTCGAGTTCCTGGGAGTCGAGGTAGCGGTGCGGCCAGTCGACGACGATCTCGTCGGCGTCGGGGAAGCGGGTGCGGGTCGCGAAGACGGGGCGGGCGTCGCAGACCGTGACGTGGTAGTTGAGGAATTTGCCGACCCTGACCAGCGCGGACGCGAAGTCGATCGCACCGAAGACGATCATGCGCGGGGCGGGGACGGAGGATTCGACGAGGAGGACGACCGGCTGCCCGCATTGGGAGCCATCCGCTCCGATTTCGAGCGTCGTGGTGCGGCCCGCGTCGAGCAACGCGCGGGTCTCCTCGATGGCGGTGCGGTCGAGGGCGGGGTGGCCGCCGAGGGTGCCCTCGTGGGTGCCGTCGGGGCGGACGAGCAGTGCCCGGCCGAGGAGTTCGGCGGGGCCCTCGATGATCCGGGCGACCGCCGCCGCCTCCCCGGCGGCAGCGGCGGCCAGCCCGGCGGCGAGCGTGTCGGCAGTGCTGTCCACCCACTCCCCCGCGGCTCCGCCGTGTGCGGAGCGCGGGGCGCCCGTCCGTATCGGCTGGACGAGGATGTCGATGATGCCGCCGCAGGTCAGACCCACGGCGAAGGCGTCCTCGTCGCTGTACCCGAAGCGCTCCAGGACCGGTTCGCCGGTCCGCAGCGCCTCCTGGCACAGTTCGTAGACCGCGCCCTCCACGCATCCGCCGGAGACCGAACCGATCGCCGTGCCGTCGCCGTCCACGGCGAGGGCGGCTCCTGGCTGGCGGGGCGCGCTGCCGTTGGTGGCCACGACGGTGGCCACCGCGAACTTGCGGCCCTGCTCGACCCACCGGTGCAGCTCGTCGGCGATGTCCAGCATGTCGGTCTCCTTACGGATAACGGATGGGTGGATGGGGCGGATCAGTGGTGCACGCCCAGCCAGCTCTCGATCGGGTTGAGCGAGAAGTAGGCCAGGAACACCAGGGAGAGCACCCACATCAGCCAGCCGGGCTCGCGCCACTTGCCCTGCACGGCCTTGATGGCGACGTGGGCGAGGACGCCGGCCGCGATGCCCGCGGTGATGGAGTACGTGAACGGCATGAGGACCGTCGTCAGGAACACCGGGATGGAGGTCGCCGGGTCGTCCCAGTTGATGTGCTTGGCGTTGGTCAGCATCATCGAGCCGATGACCACCAGTGCGGCGGCGGCGACCTGGGTGGGGATGACCTGGGCCAACGGGGTGAAGAAGAGGCAGAGCGCGAAGCCCAGACCGGTGATGACGCTGGCGAAGCCGGTCCGTGCGCCGTCGCCGACGCCCGCGGTGGACTCGACGAACACGGTCTGGCCGGAGGCGCCGGTGAGACCGCCGACGATTCCGCCCGCACCGTCGATGGCCAGGGCCTTGTTCAGCCCGGGCATCTTGCCGTCCTTGTCGGCGAGGTTGGCCTGCTGGCCGATGCCGATGATGGTGCCCATGGCGTCGAAGAAGCCCGCCAGGACGAGGGTGAAGACGATGACGCCGACGGTGATGCCGCCGACGTTGCCCAGGCCGCTGAAGGAGACGTGGCCCAGCAGTCCGAAGTCGGGGGTGGAGACGACGGATCCGGAGATCACCGGGGCGTTGCGGCCGCCCCAGTCCTTGACGGTCAGCCCGGCGACCTGGTGGACGACCGCGGAGAAGACCGTGCCGCCGACGATGCCGATGAGGATCGCGCCGGGCACCTTGCGGACCTGCAGCAGGAAGATCAGCAGGACCGTGAAGGCGAAGCAGAGCACGGGCCAGCCGGTGAGCATGTCGGCGGTGCCGAGCTGGATCGGCTTGGCGCCGGCGAGACCGCCCGGGCCGGGCATGGAGGTGACGAAGCCCGCCTGGACGAGGCCGATGAGGCAGACGAACAGGCCGATGCCCATCGTGATGGCGTGCTTGAGCGGCAACGGGATCGCGTTCATGATCAGTTCCCGCGCGCCGGTGACGACCAGCAGGACGATCACGGCACCGTAAATGATGCACATCGCCCAGGCGTTGTCCCAGGTCATCTGCGGGGCGACCTGGAAGGACATCACCGCGGACACGCTCAGGCCGGCGGCCAGGGCGAGCGGGACGTTCCCGAGGAACCCCATGACGATGGTGGTGACGGCGGCGGCCAGCGCGGTCGCCGTGGTCACCTGGTCCGCGTTGAGGGTGGCTCCGGTGATGTCCTTCGTGGTGGTCAGGATCACCGGGTTCAGGAGGATGATGTACGCCATCGCCATGAAGGTGGTGACGCCGCCACGCACCTCCCGGCCGACCGTCGACCCTCTCTCGGATATGTGGAAGTACCGGTCGAGCCAGGACCGGCCGGCGGGCTGGCGCGAGCCGTTGCCCGCGTCTTCCGCCGTGGTCCTCGGCTCAGTGGACTGCTGGGTCATGGTGCCTTACTCCCAAGGTTCAAAGGGGCACTCGCACGTGGCGAGATTTGGGATGGATCTTCGGCTGCACGACCCGGGGGACGGCCCGAGACGAACGTGGGGTACTGACTGCGTACGAGGCAGCAGCGACTGCGGTGGTGCGAAGGGGGGAGACTCCGGGCGGTGCGCGGAGGAGGACGGACAGGGACACCCCTTGTCGCGTACCGCCCGGAGGCCGGGGTCCGGGGGAGTCGCCCCCGGACGGCTCACTGGGTGCCGGTGAGGTGCTCCGGGCGCACCGGCGTCTTGTCGAGCTCCAGCCCGGTCGCGTTCCGGATCGCCGCGAGGACGGCCGGGGTCGACGACAGGGTCGGGGCCTCACCGATGCCGCGCAGCCCGTAGGGGGCGTGCTCGTCGGCGAGTTCGAGCACATCGACCGGGATGGTCGGGGTGTCGAGGATGGTGGGGATCAGGTAGTCCGTGAAGGAGGGGTTGCGCACCTTCGCGGTCTTGGGGTCGACGATGATCTCCTCCATGACCGCCACGCCCAGGCCCTGGGTGGTGCCACCCTGGATCTGGCCGACGACGGACAGCGGGTTGAGCGCCTTGCCGACGTCCTGGGCGCAGGCCAGCTCGATGACCTTGACCAGGCCGAGCTCGGTGTCCACCTCGACGACCGCGCGGTGCGCGGCGAAGGAGTACTGGACGTGGCCGTTGCCCTGGCCGGTGTGCAGGTCGAAGGCCTCGGTGGGCCGGTGGCGCCACTCCAGCTCCAGCTCGACGGTCTCGTCCTCCAGGACGTCCACGATGTTGGCGAGGACCTCGCCGCCGTCGGTGATGACCTTGCCGTCCTCCAGGAGGAGTTCGGCGGTGGCCCACGCCGGGTGGTACGAACCGAACTTGCGCCGTCCGATCTCCAGGACCTTCTCGCGCACGGCCTCGCAGGAGTTCTTCACCGCGCCGCCGGTGACGTAGGTCTGGCGGGAGGCCGAGGTCGAGCCGGCCGAGCCGACCTGGGTGTCGGCGGGGTGGATGGTGACCTGCTGGACGCCCAGCTCGGTGCGGGCGATCTGGGCGTGGACGGTGACGCCGCCCTGGCCGACCTCCGCCATCGCGGTGTGCACGGTCGCGACCGGCTCGCCGTTGATGACCTCCATGCGCACCTTGGCGGTGGAGTAGTCGTCGAAGCCCTCGGAGAAGCCGACGTTCTTGATGCCGACCGCGTAGCCGACGCCGCGTACGACGCCCTCGCCGTGCGTGGTGTTGGACAGTCCGCCGGGCAGCTGGCGCACGTCGGCGCCCTCGCTGGACTCCCACTGGCGCTCCGGCGGCATGGGCATCGCCTTGATGCGGCGCAGCAGTTCGGCGACCGGGGCCGGGGAGTCGACCGGCTGCCCGGTCGGCATGATGGTCCCCTGCTCCATGGCGTTGAGCTGCCGGAACTCGACCCGGTCCATGCCCAGCTTGTCGGCCAGCTTGTCCATCTGCGCCTCGTACGCGAAGCACGCCTGGACCGCGCCGAAGCCGCGCATGGCGCCGCAGGGCGGGTTGTTGGTGTAGAGCGCGATCGCCTCGATGTCGACGTCGTCGATGACGTAGGGGCCGACGGAGAGGGAGGAGGCGTTGCCGACGACCGCCGGGGAGGCCGACGCGTAGGCTCCGCCGTCCAGGACGATCTTGCACTTCATGTGCGTGAGCTTGCCGTCCTTGGTGGCGCCGTGCTCGTAGTAGAGCTTGGCCGGGTGCCGGTGGACGTGCCCGAAGAAGGACTCGAACCGGTTGTAGACGATCTTGACCGGCTTGCCGGTGCGCAGCGCCAGGAGGCAGGCGTGGATCTGCATCGAGATGTCCTCGCGGCCGCCGAAGGCACCGCCGACGCCGGAGAGCGTCATCCGGACCTTCTCCTCGGGCAGGCCGAGGACCGGGGCGATCTGCTTGAGGTCCGAGTGCAGCCACTGGGTGGCGACGTAGAGGTCGACGCCGCCGTCCTCGGCGGGTACGGCCAGGCCGGACTCCGGGCCGAGGAACGCCTGGTCCTGCATGCCGAAGGTGTACTCGCCCTTGACGATGACGTCGGCGCGCTCGGCGGCCGCGTCCGCGTCGCCCCGGACGATGGGCTGGCGGTGCACGATGTTGGGGTGCGGGACGTGCCCGATGTGGTGGTCGTCGCGGTTCTCGTGGACCAGGACCGCGTCGGGGGCGATCGCCGAGGCCTCGTCGGTGATCAGCGGCAGCTCGGCGTAATCGATCTTGATCTTGGCGGCCGCGCGCCGGGCGGTCTCCGGGTGGTCGGCGGCGACCAGCGCCACCGGCTCGCCGTGGTGGCGGACCTTCTTGTGCGCGAGGACCGGGGTGTCCTGGATCTCCAGGCCGTAGTTCTTCACCTCGGTGGGCAGGTCGTCGTACGTGAGCACGGCGTAGACGCCCGGCATGGCCACGGCTTCGGAGATGTCGATCGACTTGATCTCGGCGTGCGCGACGGTGGAGCGCAGCGTCTGGCCCCACAGCATGTCCTCGTGCCACATGTCCGAGGAGTAGGCGAACTCGCCGGTGACCTTGAGGGTGCCGTCCGGCCGCAGCGTGGACTCGCCGATGCCGGCCTTGGTCTTGCCGCCCTGGGTCAGGTTGGTGGGGGTGCGGGTGACACCAGCCATCGTGATCAGGCCCCCTGTCCGGTGGTCGCGGAGGAAGCGGACTCGCCACGGGCTGCGGCCAGCCGGACCGCGTCGAGAATCTTCTCGTAACCCGTGCAGCGGCACAGGTTGCCCGACAGCGCCTCACGGATGTCGGCGTCCGACGGGGAGTCGTTGCGCTCCAGCAGTTCGTCGGCGGCGACCAGCAGGCCCGGGGTGCAGAAACCGCACTGGACCGCGCCGGCGTCGATGAACGCCTGCTGGATCGGGGACAGTTCGGTGGTCTCGCCCGGCTTCGCCTGCCACTGCTTGGCGGCGTCGAGGCTCGTGCCGGAGCTGCCGCAGGCGCCGCTCGCGCAGCCGCCGTGCTCGGCGCGCTGCTGGGCGTAGTCGGCCAGACCCTCGACGGTCACCACCTCGCGGCCCTCGACCTGGCCGGCGGCGACCAGGCAGGAGCACACCGGCACACCGTCCAGGCGGACCGTACAAGAACCGCATTCGCCCTGCTCACAGGCGTTCTTGGAGCCCGGGAGGCCCATCCGCTCGCGGAGGACGTACAGCAGGCTCTCGCCTTCCCAGACGTCGTCGGCCTCCTGCTGGCGGCCGTTGACGGTGAATGTCACGCGCACTGTGCGCTCCTCTCATTGCCGCGGTAGGACTCCCAGGTCCAGCCGAGGGTGCGGCGCGCCATGATGCCGACCGCGTGCCGGCGGTACTTGGCGCTGCCGCGCACGTCGTCGATCGGGTTGCAGGCACCGGAGGCGAGCTGCGCGAACTGCTTGGCCACGGACGGCGGGATGGGGTTGCCGGACTCCCAGAAGCCGCCCTCCTCCAGCGCCGCGGCGAGGAAGTCCTCGGCCTCGCGGGCCCGTACGGGGGTGGGTGCGGCGGAGCCGATGCCGGTGCGGACCGTGCGGGTCTCGGGGTGCAGCGCGATGCCGAAGGCGCACACCGCGATGACCATGGCGTTGCGGGTGCCGACCTTGGAGAACTGCTGCGGGCCGTCGGCCTTCGGCAGATGCACCGAACGGATCAGTTCGTCGGGCGCGAGGGCGTTGCGCTTGACGCCGACGTAGAACTCGTCGATCGGGATCATGCGGCTGCCGCGGACGGACTCGACCTCGACCTCGCAGCCGGAGGCGAGCAGCGCGGGGTGGGCGTCACCGGCCGGGGAGGCGGTGCCGAGGTTGCCGCCGACGCCGCCGCGGTTGCGGATCTGCGGGGAGGCGACGGTGTGGGAGGCGAGCGCGAGACCGGGGAGTTCGGTCCGCAGGTTCTCCATGATCCTGGTGTAGGGAACGGAGGCGCCGAGGCGCACGGTCTTCTCTCCGACCTCCCACTCGCTCAGCTCACCGATGCGGTTCAGGTCGAGCAGGTACTCGGGGCGGCGGTGGTCGAAGTTGATCTCGACCATCACGTCCGTGCCGCCCGCGATGGGCACAGCGGTGGGGTGCTCGGCCTTGGCAGCGAGCGCCTCCTCCCAGCTGGCGGGGCGAAGGAAGTCCATGGGTGGCCTCTTCTACGAAAAGATGGGGTCGTCCGCTGCTCATGGTGAGGAGCCGGGGCCTCCGTCGCCATCGAGCCGTTCATGTCTTGTTAACGCGGTTGGTTTCAGTGAACGCGCCCGGGACCCACCCGGTGCAGTCACCGAAACCATGAAGCGGTTGGCTGGCCAAGCCACCTGTCTTGTAGATTCGAACGAAAGACGAGGCTCTGAAACCTCGCGGCATTCCACCGGCAACACCAGACAGCAAAGAACGGCGGGCGAGGTCATGCGGCTCCGCGCACTCCTGGACACCCATACCCTGGGCCTTCGGCTGCTCGGCGGCGAGGACGAACTGGACCGCACGGTACGCGGCGTGATGACCACGGACCTGCGGGATCCCAGCCGGTACCTCTCCGGCGGCGAGCTGGTGCTGACCGGTCTGGCCTGGCGCCGCGAGCCGGAGGACTCCGAGCGGTTCGTACGGATCCTGGCCTCGGCCGGGGTCGCCGGGCTCGGCGCGGGCGAGGCCGAGCTGGGCGCGATCCCCGACGATCTCGTCCAGGCCTGTGCCCGGCACCGCCTGCCGCTGTTCTCGGTGGACGAGACGGTCTCCTTCGCGTCCATCACCGAGCACGTGGTGCGGCAGGTCTCCAGCGAACGGGCCGGCGACCTGGCCGCCGTGGTGGACCGTCACCGCCGGCTGATGACGTCGGGCCCCACGGGCGGCGGCCCGGAGGTGGTCCTGGACCTGCTCGGCTCAGACCTGGACCTGCGGGCCTGGGTGCTCTCCCCCACCGGCCGGCAGATCGCCGGATCGACGCTGGCCGGCTCCGGGCCCGAGCTGCCCGCCGACCTGGCCGCCCGGCTCGCCGGTGAGCATCTGGCGGCCGCCCGCAGCGGGCGGCGCGGGCCCCACCGGATCGCCCTGGAGGGAGCCACGTACTCGCTGTTCCCGATCCGCCACGAGAGCCGTGACCTGCGGCAGACGCTGCTGAGCGACTGGCTGCTGGCCGTCGAGGCGGACGCCGGCGACTGGCCCGAGGAGCGGCTCGACCTGCTGCACGGCGTCACCCAGCTGATCGCCGTCGAACGCGACCGGCGCGACGCCGCCCGTACGGTCCGCCGGCGGCTCGCACAGGAGGTGCTGGAACTCGTCCAGACCGGTGCGCCGCCGGCCGAGATCGCGGCCCGGCTGCGGGTCGCGGCGCCGGTGCTGCTGCCCGGCCTGGGCACCGCCCCGCACTGGCAGATCGTGGTGGCCAGGGTCGAGTGGGAGGGCGGCGACCTGCCCGGCGGCCCGGTGGCGCAGTCCCTCCTGGAGGAGGTGCTGGTGGACCCGGGCACCTTCGGGCCGGAACCCTCCGACCGGATCGCGGTGGCGCACACCGGCGACGAGGCGGTGGCTCTGGTGCCGCTGCCGGTCCCGGACGAGCCCGAGGAGGGCCCGGCGGCCGGGCTGCACGCGGATGCGCTGCTCTCCGTCGTCCAGGAGCCGCTGGGCCGCGGGCTGGACGGCGACGGGCGGCTGACGGTCGGGGTGAGCGCCTCGGTCCACTCGGCGGAGGGGCTGCGCGGCGCCCTGGAGGAGGCCCGGCACGCCCGCCGGGTGGCCGCGGCCCGCCCGGGCCGGGTCTGCGCCGCCGGCCACGAGGAGCTGGCCTCGCACGTCCTGCTGCTCCCGTTCGTCCCCGACGACGTCCGCCGCGCCTTCACCGCCCGCCTGCTGGACCCGCTCCGCGACTACGACCGCCGGCACCGCGCCGAGCTGATCCCGACCCTGGAGGCGTTCCTGGACTGCGACGGCTCCTGGACCCGCTGCGCCACCCGCCTCCACCTGCACGTCAACACGCTCCGCTACCGGGTCGGCCGGATCGAGCAGCTCACCGGCCGCGACCTGTCCCGCCTGGAGGACAAGCTGGACTTCTTCCTGGCTCTGCGGATGAGCTGAGGGGGCGGTGGTGGGGGGCCGGCGCCCGCCCGCCCCCCGCCAGCCGCACCCCGGCGTTCCGGAATCGGCCATTCGGGGTAACCCGAACGGGCGTCATCGCGCCAACTCCGTACGGCCCCCGACCACCTGCGCCACCGGGCGACCGCCCCGCGACGGGCCCGATCAGGGCCGTCCGGCTCCCCCGGACGGGCCACGGCGCGATTGTGAATTCATTCACCCACCCCCTTGGCCGCACCACGGAATCCGTGCTGAGATTCGCCCAGGCTTCCTGTTTCCAGCTCAATGGCGCGCTCGGGGAGGGCAATGTGGCGGATACCGCCATGTCAGGATCCGCGGATGCCGCGGATTCCGTCAGTTCCGCCGATCCGGTATCGCTCGCGGTACCGGCACCGGCACCCGCACCGGAAGTACCGGCAGCCAGAACGGTCGAGGGGGACGATCCCCTCGACCGTGCCGTTTGGCGGCTGCGCTCCCGTGGCTGCTGGGACGACGCGGCCGCACTCCTGGAACCACACTCCGCCCGGCACGCCCCGGCCGCCCTGCGGCGCGCCGCCCTCCTGGTGGAGCGCTGCATGTTCACGACCACCGGCTGGGCCGAGGCGGAGGACGCGCTGCGCGCCGCCGAGGCGCTGGCCGGCAACGACGACGAGCGGGGCGGCGCGGCCTGCGAACGCGGCCATCTCGCCTACGCCGCAACGGTGTTGGGCGTACGGGACCGGGCCGACGAGGCTCGTTCGGCGCTCGGCCGGGCGGCCGCGCTGCTCGCCCCGACCGCGGCCGGCCGTCCGCTGCTGGACTTCCGGCGCGGGCTGATGGCCGAGCACGTCGCGGACAGCCCGGACGCGGCCCGCGCCGCCTACCGCCGCGCCCACGCCGGCGCCACCGCCCAGGGCGACAGCCTGCTGCTGTCCTTCACCTGGCGCCATCTGGCCGGACTCGCCCTGCGGGACGGGGAGTTGACGGAGGCCCGGCACGGGTTCGCCGAATCGCTGCGGATCCGCGAGGAACTGGGCTTCCTCGTCGGCACGGCCCCGGCGCTCGCGGCACTGGCCGACGCCGCGCCGGAGGACGACGCGGACCGCCTCCGCGCGGAGGCCGCCCGCCTCTTCCGCCTCATGGGCGGCGTCCCCACCTGGCTCGCCGACCACCTTTCGACGGCCACGGCGGCCACGTAACCTCCCGCTCCGTCCCCGTAGACCGACCCGCCCGTCCGCCCGTTCCGTCGGTCCGTCCGTCGGTCCGCCCGACAACCCGCCGGTACGCCAACCCGCATGGTGCACGCCCCGTTGGCCACGTCCGGCACCGCGCTCCATACGGGGCGGCCGGAAAACCGCACCACCTGACCCGCCCACCCCCCGAAGGGGGGTGGGCGGCGGGGAAAAACAAAAAGAGGTGCGGGTGGGCGGCGGGGAAGAGGGCAGCCGCACGGCACGCCCACCCACACCGGCACCCGCATCCGCATCCGCATCCGCATCACCGTCGCGGGACGCCCCCACCCCGTGCTCCTGGGGCCCGCCCTCCCGCGCAGGCCCGTACGACGACCCTCCCGCGCAGACCCGCAGGCCCTCCCTCCCGCGCAGGCCCGTACGACGACCCTCCCGCGCAGACCCGCAGGCCCTCCCTCCCGCGCAGGCCCGTACGACCGCCCTTCCGCGCAGGCCCGTACGACCGCCCGCCGCCCCGCGTCCTCGCCCGCCGACGCGCACCCCCGCTCCCACCCACCCCCACCCGCCCAGGACATGTCAAGGCATCGTCATCAGCCATGCCCATGTTCACCACGATTGGCCGGAACAGGTCTGTCCTGGGAGCGGATCGGCCGGGGCGCGACGGTCGGCGGGTGGCGGGCCGCGGCGGCGCGAGGGGTGAACCGTGAGGTGGGCGACGCGCACCGGCCGGGCGGGCGGTGGGGATGCGACCTGCCCCGCCTGCCCCGAGAATGGCCTCAAGTCGCACTGTGAGCGGGCGGCACGGCCTGGATGCTGGTCCGGGACCAGCTGGGGCCCCTCCCATCGACAGAGCCCACCAGGAGGCCATCTGTGGCAGCAGGAGTGACCAAGACGACCACTGGAACCGACTGGGGCAAGGCGGATTTCGAGGCGATCTACAACTGCCCTGATCCGCGCCGGTACTTCACCACGCTGCAACCCCTGGAGTACCAGATTCCGCACCACGGCCAGGCGGTTTTCCGCGAGCTGGCCGAGAACCTGCGACGGCGCCGCGGTGACCGCCCCCCGCTGAGCGTCGTGGATCTGTGCTGCTCGTACGGGGTCAACGCGGCGCTGCTCAACTACCGGCTGTCCCTGACCGACCTCTACGGGCGCTATGCCGGATACCGTCCGGACGGTCCGACGACCGGCCAACTGATCGACGAGGACCGTACGTTCTTCGCCACTCGGCGGCGCGCCGAAGCCGTCCGGGTGACCGGCATCGACGCGGCGGATCGGGCCGTGGGGTACGCGCGCGCGGTCGGCCTGCTCGACCACGGCTTCGCGGAGAACCTGGAGCTCGACGATCCGAGCCCGGAGTTGCGCGCCGTACTGGCCGGCACCGATCTGATCACCGTCACCGGCGGCGTGGGCTACATCTCCGCCCGGACCTTCGCCCGGCTCTTCGACTGTGTGAACCGGCCACCCTGGGTCGCCGCGTTCGTCCTGCGGACGGTCTCCTACCGGCCGGTGTCCGCGCTGCTGGCCCGGGCCGGGCTGGTGACCGAGCAGCTCACCACCCGTACGTTCCGCCAGCGGCGGTTCGCCGACGGCGACGAGCGGCGCGCGGCGTTCGAGGCGCTGGCCCGGCGCGGGCTGTCCATCGCGGGCAAGGAGTCCGACGGCTTCTACCACGCCGATCTGTACCTGTCCCGGCCGGCCGCCGAGGTCGCGGCACTGCCCCTGACGGAACTGCTGCCGGGCTGAGCGCGGGCCGGGTCCGGGTTGGCCGAGCCGGCCGATCCGGGCGGCCGGGCCCGCCGGTCGGCATCGGTTGACCGGTCGTTCCGGGCGGCCTGACCCGCGGTCCCGTGGACGAGCCGAACGACCGGGCATCCGGCCCACCCGGCCCCTGCGCCCGGCCCGCTCAATGCGGGTGCCGGGCCACCGAGACGTGTTCGCGGGCGATGCGCTCGGCGACGGTGTACTCCTGGGCGATCAGGGCGTCGAGCAGCGCGGTGTGTTCGGAGGCGTCGGCCAGCAGCTCGGCGGTGCGCAGGCGGGCGCCGCCGGCCGCGGACCACTGGGCGCGGCGGAGCAGGTCGCCGGTGACCTCGGTGAGCCGGCGGTTGCCGGTGAGCGACATCACGGCCTGGTGGAAGGCGTGGTCGGCCTCGGCGTAGCCGGCCCGGTCGCCGCGGGCGGCGGCCGCGACGCCCGAGGCGGCGAGCGGGCGCAGCTCCTCCCAGCGCTCCGGGGGCAGCGCCCGGGCCAGCCGGACGATCGCGGGCACCTCCAGCATGGTGCGGACCTCGGCCAGCTCGGCGAGGTCGCGGGAGCTGCGTTCGGCGATCCGGAAGCCGCGGTTGGGCACGACCTCGACGGCGCCCTCACCGGCGAGCTGCTGCATGGCCTCCCGGACCGGGGTCGCGGACACCCCGTAGCGCTCGGCGAGCGCCGGGCCGGAGTAGACCTCGCCGGGGGCCAGCTCACCGTCGACCAGGGCCCGGCGCAGCGCGGCCAGCACCTGGGCGCGGACCGAGTGCCGCCGGGGCGCGGCGGGACCGGGCTGCGCGGGCACCCAGGCCCGTGCGCGCGGCGGCTGCTCCGCTGTGCCCTGCTCCATGGCGGCTCCTTCTGACATTCCCAGCACGATAGGCGGCCTTGGCGATAGTTCAAATCCGGAAGGAGGCGGATCGGCCGGTCCCGGCCCCCGTACGGAGGGTCCAGGACTGGCTCGCGAGGGGCACGGGTAGGGTTTCCGCTAAGGTAAGCCTTACCTGCCAACGCTCGCGATTCGGTGGTCACCCCCATGGCTTCTGCCCTCGCCGCCCCGCCCCTCACACACCCCGTCGCCGAGTCGTACGCGCGCCTCACCGAGGTATTTCCCGGCCTGCGGGTCTCACTGTGGGACGCGGCGCCGCCGACCGGGGACGGCTGGGTGTGCGCGGCCGGGCTCGCGGCCGGCGGGGAGGCCCTGGAATCCTTCCTGGCCTGGGACGACGCCCAGATCCAGCGGGACTACGGGCAGTCCGCCCGGCCCGACGTCGTCGCCAGTTTCGCGCTGCACCGCTATGCCTGGCCGGCCTGCCTGCTGATCACGATCCCGTGGTTCCTGCACCGCCGGGTGCCGTACCTGCCCGTGCAGGACGTCTGCTTCCAGCGCGAGCTGGGCCGGATGGCGGTGCGCATCGGATCGTTCGGGTGCCTCCCGGACGATCCGGCGGCGGCGCTGCCCGGTGCCCGGGTGGTGCCGGACGAGGAGGCGCTGCGCGCGGAGGTGCGGGCGGCGGTGGCCGGGCATCTGGCGCCCGTCCTGGAGGGCTTCCGCGGGCGGATGCGGCGTGGTCCGCGGGCGCTGTGGGGCATGGCCTCCGACGAGATCGTCGAGGGGCTGTGGTACCTGGGGCACCTGCTGGGTGAGGAGCCGCGCGCGGTGGCGGAGCTGGAGCGGCTGCTGCCGGGCGCCACCTCCCCGTACGTGGGTGGCGCCGGTTTCCGTACGCTGACCGGTCCGGACGGGACGGCGCTGCAGACCCGGGACCGCGCGAGCTGCTGCATGTTCTACACGCTGCGTCCCGAGGACACCTGCATCACCTGTCCACGCACCTGCGACGCGGATCGCATCACCCGCCTCACCGCAACCAGCTGACCCGCACACCACCCGTTCGGGTCGCCCCATTCGAACTCAACTCGCCGTGCACATACGGCAGTTCGAGGGTGGCGTCCGCTATCTGCCGGTCCTCCCCCTCCTTGGCGTTCTCTTGCTCCGAAAGCCCTTGGGGGACGAGTGGATTCCGCCAGGATGTCGCGCGAAATCGCGTATCCGAGGCAAGGGATCCCCACCATGAGAACGACCGACATATCGCTGAATTGGCTTGTTCCCGGCGTTCTGTCGCTGGGTGCCGTGATGGCCGCCGCGGCGCTGGTGGTGCGCGGCCGCCGGGCGGCCGCGCAGGCGGGCGCCGACGACTCCTGGGAACGCAGCGAGGAGCGCCGCCGCCGCAAGGAGGCCGTCTTCGCCTCCGCCTCCTATCTGCTGCTCTTCTGCTGCGCCGCGGTCGCCGCGGCGCTGTCCTTCCACGGACTGGTCGGCTTCGGCGTCCAGAACCTCGGCCTCACCGACGGCTGGGAGTACCTGGTGCCGTTCGGGCTCGACGGCGCGGCGATGTTCTGCTCCGTCCTCGCCGTGCGCGAGGCCAGTCACGGCGACGCGGCGCTGGGCTCGCGCATGCTGGTGTGGACCTTCGCGGGCGCCGCGGCGTGGTTCAACTGGGTGCATGCGCCGCGCGGCCTGGACCATGCCGGCGCCCCGCAGTTCTTCGCCGGGATGTCGCTGTCGGCCGCGGTGCTCTTCGACCGCGCGCTGAAGCAGACCCGCCGGGCGGCGCTGCGGGAGCAGGGGCTGGTGCCCCGGCCGCTGCCGCAGATCCGGATCGTGCGCTGGCTGCGCGCGCCCCGCGAGACCTTCGCGGCCTGGTCGCTGATGCTGCTGGAGGGCGTACGGACGCTGGACGAGGCCGTCGAGGAGGTCCGCGAGGACCGACGGGAGCGGGAGCAGAACCGCTTGCGCCGCCGCGAGCAGGGCAAGCTCGACCGGGCCCGGATCAAGGCCATCAACCGCCAGCACCGCGGCTGGGGCATCGGCCGGGGCGGCGGCCGGCAGCTGGCGGTCACGCCCGCCGGTGCCGAGGTGGCCGGTCCGGACTCCGCCATAGCCGGTGATCCGCCGCCCCTGCCCGCCGTAGAGCTGCCGCTGCGCTCCCGCCCGGCCCTCAAGGCCGTATCCGGCGCTGACCCCGAGGCGGTCGCCGCCACGGATACCGTCGATCCCGCGGCCCGGTCCTGGCGGGCCGTGGACCTCACCGCGGAGGACGACACCCAGACGCTGCCCCGTCTGGACTCCCTGGAGGAGAAACTCGCCGAGATCGAACGGCAATTCGGCTGACCGGCGGCAGACCGCGCCGACCGACACCCCCGACTCCTGGTCAGGCCGGTCCGCCGCCCAGCTCGAACCAGACGCATTTGCCGAATCCCTCGCTGCGTATCCCCCACGCGTCGGCCAGGGCGCGCACCAGCATCAGCCCCCGGCCCGAGGTCCCGTCCGCGCTCGCCGCCCGCACCTCGGGACGCCCGGGAGCGTAGTCCCGCACCTCGACCCGCAGGCGGTCGCCGACCTTCGCCGTGACCACCGCATCGCCGTCGGCATGGACCAGGGCGTTGGTGACCAGCTCGCTGGTGAGCAGCGTGGCGACCTCCGCGAGCTCGCCGCCACCGGGTGCCGCCCACCGGCTGAGTAATTGCCGCAGCTCCCGCCGCACCTCGCCGACCGCGCGCAGATCGGCCCGGCGCACCTTCCGCTCCAGCACGCCCGGCGCCCGCGCCGCGCCCCCCTGGCCGTGCTCGGTCGTCGTGTGTCGTCTTTCCCGTTCCTCGCGTCGCACAGGCTGACGCATGCTCTCCCCCGCCCCCACGGAACCCGGCGTCCGGTCTCGAACAGCCTCACGGTCAGCATGCCCATCGGATCAGTCGCCATGCTTCCGTCCGCTTCCGCTTCGGGGCGCGCGGTCGTCCGCGCGCCGGGTGGGCGGACCGGGCCGCGCTGGGTATGCCTGTCGGGTGGGGCCCGGACGAGCGGGAGGAGCCGCCGTGCACGACGACCGACTGCTGGTGGAGGGGCGCCTGGAACGGGCGCTGGGGCAGTTCATCCGGCCCGCGGTGTACGCGGCGCGGGTGCCGCTGCGGCTGGCCGTCCGGCATGCGCCGGGCGAGCCGCGGCCGGTGACCGAGGCACTGGGGGCCGAGTACGTGCCGTTCGCGGCGGGCGAAGCGTGGGGGCCGCCGTGGTCGACGAGCTGGTTCCGGCTGGCGGGTGAGGTGCCCGAGGAGTGGGCCGGGCGGCGGGTGGAGGCCGTCATCGATCCCGGCTTCAGCGGCGACGGGCCCGGCTTCCAGGCGGAGGGCCTGGTGTACGACGCCGAGGGCGTACCGCTGAAGGGGATCCATCCGCGCAACCGCCACGTGCCCGTCGGTGCGCCGGTCCGGGGCGGCGAGGAGGTGCGGCTGCTGCTGGAGGCCGCCGCGAATCCGGCGGTGCTGCGGGACTTCCGCCCGACCGATCTCGGGGACGTCCGCACCGCGCCGGACCGCCCGCTGTACCGCTTCGCCTCGGCCGACCTGGCCGTCCTCGACGAGACGGTCTGGCATCTCGTGCTCGACATCGAGGTGCTGGCCGAGCTGATGCCGGAGCTGCCGGCCGACCGCCCGCGCCGGCACGAGATCCTGCGGGCGCTGGAGGACATGCTGGACACGCTGGATCTGCACGACGTCGCCGGCACGGCGGAGGCCGGCCGGGCCGCGCTGGCCGGGGTCCTCCGCCGCCCCGCCGCGGCCAGCGCCCACCGGCTCTCGGCCACCGGGCACGCCCATATCGACTCCGCCTGGCTGTGGCCGCTGCGGGAGACCGTCCGCAAGGCGTCCCGCACCTTCGCCAATGTGACCCAACTCGCCGGTGAATATCCGGAGTTGGTGTTCGCGTGCTCGCAGGCGCAGCAGTACGCCTGGGTCAAGGAGCACCAGCCGCACATCTGGGCGCGCATCAAGGAGGCGGTGCGCAACGGCACCTGGGCGCCGGTCGGTTCGATGTGGGTGGAGTCGGACGCCAACATGCCCGGCGGCGAGGCGCTGGCCCGGCAGCTGGTGCACGGCAAGCGGTTCTTCCTGGAGGAGCTGGGGGTGGAGACCGAGGAGATCTGGCTGCCGGACTCCTTCGGCTACACCGCGGCCTTCCCGCAGCTGGCCCGGCTGGCCGGCGCGCGGTGGTTCCTGACGCAGAAGCTGTCGTGGAACCAGACCGACCGGATGCCGCACCACACCTTCTGGTGGGAGGGCATCGACGGCACCCGCGTCTTCACCCACTTCCCGCCGGTCGACACCTACAACTCGCGGTTGCACGGCGCCGAACTCGCCCACGCCGAACGGAACTTCGCCGAGAAGGGCCGCGCCACCCGTTCCCTGGTCCCGTTCGGCTGGGGGGACGGCGGGGGCGGCCCGACCCGCGAGATGCTGGAGCGGGCCCGCCGGCTGCGCTCCCTGGAGGGCTCCCCGCGGGTCGAGATCGAGCCGCCGGCC
This sequence comes from Streptomyces bugieae, assembly GCF_036352915.1. Lineage (NCBI taxonomy): Bacteria > Bacillati > Actinomycetota > Actinomycetes > Kitasatosporales > Streptomycetaceae > Streptomyces > Streptomyces bugieae. The sequence goes on along the minus strand of NZ_JAZBJP010000020.1, from coordinate 129,498 downwards.
CGGTTCTTCGCGGCGGCGCACGAGGAGTACGGGGCGGCCGCGCCGGTCTGGTCGGGCGAGCTGTACCTGGAGTACCACCGGGGCACGTACACCTCGCAGGCCAAGACCAAACAGGGCAACCGGCGCAGTGAACACCTGCTGCGCGAGGCGGAGTTGTGGGCCGCGACGGCGGCGGTCCGGACGGCCGGCGGCGCGGACGGCGGGTATGCGTATCCGTACGACGCGCTGGACCGGATCTGGAAGACCGTGCTGCTGCACCAGTTCCACGACATCCTGCCGGGCTCGTCGATCGCCTGGGTGCACCGGGAGGCCCGGGACACCTACGCGGCGGTCGAGGCGGAGCTGACCGGCATCGTCGAGGAGGCGCTCGCCGCACTGGGCCGGGCGGTGGACGGCGCGCCGCCGACGGTGTTCAACGCCTCGCCGTACGACCGGGACGAGATCGTCGAGCTGCCGGGAGGCGGGGACGGCGAGGGTGCGGCCGTCGCCGTGCACGTCCCCGCGCTGGGGGCGGCGGCCGTCCGCCCGCCCGGTCCGGACTCCCCCGTTCCGCCGCCCGCGCCCGTACGGGCCGCCACCGGCACCGACGGCACCGTCACCCTCGACAACGGGCTGCTCCGCGTCCGCATCGACACCGACGGTCTGCTGGCCTCGGTGCGCGATCTGCACGCCGGGCGGGAGGTGCTGGCACCCGGCGCCCGGGGCAATCTGCTCCAGCTGCACCCCGACCACCCCACCAAGTACGACGCCTGGGACCTCGACCGGCACTACCGCCACCGGCACACCGATCTGACCGCCGCCGAATCCGTCGACCTGCTCGCCTCCGGGCCGCTGACCGCGACCGTGCGGGTGACCAGGTCGTTCGGTGCGTCCCGGGTCGTCCAGGAGCTGACGCTGCGGGCCGGCGCGCACCGCCTCGACGTGCTCACCGACATCGACTGGCACGAGTCGGAGAAGGTCCTCAAGGCCGCCTTCCCGCTGGACGTGCACGCCGAACGGTCCACCGCCGAGATCCAGTTCGGGCACGTCCACCGCCCCACCCACACCAACACCAGCTGGGACGCGGCGCGTTTCGAGATCTGTGCGCACCGCTGGCTGCGGGTGGCCGAGCCGGAATACGGCGTCGCGCTGCTCAACGACTCCACCTACGGCCACGACGTCACCCGCGTCCCGCACGCCGAGGGCCTGGGCACGACCGTACGGCTGACCCTGCTGCGCGCCCCGCACAGCCCCGACCCGGCCACCGACCAGGGCAGCCACCGGTTCCGCTACGCGCTGCTGCCGGGCGCCACGACCGGCGCCGCGGTCGCCGAGGGCCTCGCCCTGAACCTCCCCCTCCGGGCCGCGGCCGCGCCGCCGGTGCCGCCGCTGATCCGCGTCGACCACCCGGCGCTCACCGTCGAGTCGGTCAAGCTCGCCGAGGACCGCAGCGGCGACGTGGTGGTCCGGCTCTACGAGTCCCGGGGCAGCCGCGTCACCGGCACCCTCTCGCCCGGTTTCCCCGTCGAACGGGCCACCGTGACCGACCTGTTGGAGCGTCCGCTGCACGACGAGGAGGAGGGGCCGACCGCGGAACTGACGCTGGAGCTGCGCCCGTTCCAGATCCTGACGCTCCGGCTCCGGCCGCAGCGCCCGGCCGACTGACCGCGCGCCCTGCGCGGTTCACACCCGGGGGATGTTCCGCAGGTTGGAGCGGGCCATCTGCAGCATCCGGCCGACCCCGCCGTCCAGCACGATCTTGCCGGCCGACAGCGCGAAGCCGGACACCATCTCCGCGCTGATCTTCGGCGGGATGGACAGCGCGTGCGGGTCGGTGACGACATCGACCAGCGCGGGCCCGTCGTGCCGGAAGGCGTCGCGCAGCGCCCCGCGCAGATGCTTGGGCTTCTCCACCCGGACGCCGTACACACCGGCCGCGCGGGCGATCGCCGCGAAGTCCGGGTTGTGGTTGGTGGTGCCGTACGCCGGCAGGCCGGAGACCATCATCTCCAGCTCGACCATGCCCAGCGAGGAGTTGTTGAACAGCACCACCTTCACCGGCAGGTCGTACTGGACCAGGGTGAGGAAGTCGCCCATCAGCATGGCGAATCCGCCGTCGCCCGACATCGAGACGACCTGGCGGCGGCGGTCGAGGAACTGGGCGCCGATCGCCTGGGGCAGCGCGTTGGCCATGGAACCGTGACTGAAGGAGCCGATGACCCGGCGGCGGCCGTTGGGCGTGAGGTAGCGCGCCGCCCAGACGTTGCACATCCCGGTGTCGACCGTGAAGATCGCGTCGTCGGCGGCCTCCTCGTCCAGCACCGAGGCGACGAACTCGGGGTGGATCGGCACGTGCTTCTCCACCTTCCTCGTGTACGCCTTGACCACGCCCTCCAGCGCGTCCGCGTGCTTCTTCAGCATCCGGTCGAGGAACTTCCGGTCCGTCTTCTCGCGGACCTTGGGGATCAGGCAGCGCAGCGTCTCGCGGACGTCGCCCCAGACGGCGAGGTCGAGCTTGGTGCGGCGGCCGAGGTGTTCGGGCCGGACGTCGACCTGGACGATCTTGACGTCGTCGGGCAGGAACGCGTTGTAGGGGAAGTCCGTGCCGAGCAGGAGCAGCAGATCGCACTCATGGGTGGCCTCGTAGGCCGCGCCGTACCCGAGCAGTCCGCTCATGCCGACGTCATAGGGGTTGTTGTACTGGATCCATTCCTTGCCGCGCAGGGCGTGGCCCACCGGGGCCTTCACCCGCTCGGCGAACTCCATCACCTCGGCGTGCGCGCCGGCCGTACCGCTGCCGCAGAACAGCGTCACCTTGCGGGCCTCGTCGACCATCCGGGCCAGCGCGTCGATCTCGGCGTCCCCGGGCCGCGCCAGGGGCCGGGTGGTGACCAGCGCGTGCTGGAAGGCGCGCTCCGGGGCCTGCTCGGCGGCGATGTCCCCGGGCAGCGAGACCACCGCGACGCCGCTCTGGCCGACGGCGTGCTGGATGGCGGTCTGCAGCACCCGCGGCATCTGCTTGGTGCTGGAGATCAGCTCGCTGTAGTGGCTGCACTCGGCGAACAGCCGGTCCGGGTGGGTCTCCTGGAAGAACGTGGTGCCGATCTCGCTGGAGGGGATGTGCGAGGCCAGCGCGAGGACCGGGGCCATCGAACGGTGCGCGTCGAAGAGGCCGTTGATGAGGTGCAGGTTGCCCGGTCCGCACGAGCCGGCGCAGGCCGCGAGCTTGCCGGTGAGCTGCGCCTCCGCCCCGGCGGCGAAGGCGGCGGACTCCTCGTGCCGGACCTGGATCCAGTCGATCGCCGCGTTCCGGCGGACCGCGTCCACCACCGGGTTCAGGCTGTCGCCGACGACACCGTAGAGGCGCCGCACCCCCGCCCGCACCAGGATGTCCACGAACTGCTCGGCCACGGTCTGCTTCGCCATGTCGCTGTCGCTCCCAGGGTCAGAGGGTCGGGGCCGGGGGTACGAGGGGCCTGCTCCCATGTACCCACGCGGGAGGGCGGTCCGCCTCCGCTGTCCGCCGTCTGCCCGGTCGGCCGTCCGAGGGTGGGAGGGCCGGTCGGGTGTCCGCGACGGCCCGCGCCGGCCCGCACGGTCGCGGGCGGCCGGCAAGCGCTTCCGGGCCCGGTCCGGCAGTCTGGGGCCATGAGCGCGTGGCAGCTGGTCGCGGTCGGCCTGGTGATGCTGCTCGGGCTGATCGGGGTGCTGGTACCCGGAATCCCCGGGCCGCTGATCGTGTGGGCGGGCGTGCTGTGGTGGGCGGTGACGGAGAAGTCCGGCCCGGCCTGGACGGTGCTGATGGGCGCCACCGCCCTGCTGTTGGTCAATCAGGCGCTGAAGTGGCTGCTGCCGGTGCGCGACCTGCGGGCCGCGGGCGCGCCGTACCGCACCCTGTTCCTGGCCGGCGCGGCCGGCATCGTCGGCTTCTTCGTGCTGCCGGTGATCGGTGCCGTGGTGGGCGCGGTCGGCGGCCTCTACCTGCTGGAACGCGTGCGGCTCGGCGGCCACGGCGACGCCTGGGCCTCGACCCGGACGGTGATGCGCACCCTCGGCCTGAGCGTGCTGGTCGAACTGCTCGCCTGCCTGCTGGTGGTCGGCAGCTGGGCGGGGACGGTGATCGCGAGCTGACCGGCCCCGGGCGACGGGCGGGGCGGTGGCCGCCGGCCGGTCCTCAGCCGGCCGGCGCCGCCGCGGGGGTGGGGGCCGGCAGCTCGCCCGGCGGGAGGAGCCCGGCCCGCCACAGATGGTGCAGGGCGTACGCGCCCCAGGGCCGCCAGGCCCCCTCCGGGCCGTCCGCGCCGTCCGGGTCCGCACCCCGCTCCGCGTCGGCCCGCTCGCCCCTGTCCGAGCCGCCCACGTCCGGGTCCCCCAGCGCCCGCATCCTGATGTACGCGGCGGTGCGCGGCCCGACTCCGGGGAGCGCGGCCAGCGCCCGCTCGGCGGCGACCCGGTCGGCGCCGGCGTCCAGCAGGACCGTGCCGTCGGCCAGCGCGGTGCACAGCGCGCGCACCGACTCGGGGACGTCCGCGCCGGTCAGCTCCGCGGGCGCCGGGAAGAGGTGGGTCAGCCCGCCGTCCGCCGCGTCCAGCGGCTTCCCGTACGCCCGCACCAGCTCGGCGGCGCGCTCCGGCGGCCCGCCGAGCACGATCCGTACGGCCATTTCCTCCGGGTCCGCCGCGCCCGGCGAGCGCAGGCCCGGGCGTTCGGCCACCAGCGGGCCGAGCAGCGGGTCCGCGCCCAGCCGCTCGGCGACGGCGTACGGGTCGGCGTCCAGGTCGAAGAGCCGGCGCAGCCGCTGCACGGCCGTCGACAGGTCCCGCAGATCGGTCAGGAGCAGCCGGCACTCCAGCCAGCCGCCGTCCCCGCCCCGGGCCGCCGGGCACACCCGGCCGGCCGGCGGCCGGGGCCGGCCGCGCGGCCCCGCGGGCGGCTCCTCGACCTCGGCGATCCCGCTGCCGTAGGTGAGCCGCAGGGTGCGGCGGTAGGTGCGCGGGCCGGGCTCGCCCCGTACCTCCTCCACGCCCGGCACCGCCCGCTCCGCCAGGAAGTCGAAGATCTCCGCGGCCGCGTACGGGCCCCGGTAGGCCAGCCGCAGCGGAATCCCGCCGGCCGCCGGGCCACCGCTCGGGGCGGGCCGCGACCGGGGGCGCGCGGTCGTGCCGCCGCCGTGCCCGCGCCCGCCCACCGCCGCGGCCCTCAGCTCGCTCGGCGTGCCGGCGTAGATCTCCCGCATGGTGTCGTTGAACTGCCGGATGCTGGCGAAGCCGGCCGCGAACGCCAGCTCGGTGACCGGGAGCGCCGTGGTCTGCAGCAGCACCCGCGCGGTGTGCGCCCGGCGGGCCCGGGCCAGCGCGACCGGCCCGGCGCCCAGCTCCGCGGTCAGCTGCCGCTGCACCTGCCGCGCGCTGTACCCCAGCCGCTGCGCCAGCCCGGCGACGCCCTCCCGGTCGACCACGCCGTCGCCGATGAACCGCATGGCCCGGCCCACCAGGTCGGCGCGCACGTTCCACTCCGCCGAGCCGGGCACGGCGTCCGGCCGGCACCGCCGGCAGGCCCGGAAGCCGGCGGCCTGCGCGGCCGCGGCCGACGGGAAGAACCGCACGTTCACCCGCTTGGGAGTGACCGCGGGGCAGCTCGGCCGGCAGTAGATGCCGGTCGTCACCACCGCGAAGAAGAACTCCCCGTCGAACCGCGCGTCCCGGCTGGACACCGCTTCGTACCTGGTCTCGTCGTCCATCACGCCTCCAGTCTGCGCCCGCGACGGAGCCCCGGCTGGCGGATTTCGGACATGGCGTTTCCGGGTGTCGCCGGGCCCGGGCAACGGCTCCCGGGCCCGGCTCACCTCACCCGCCCTGCGCTTGGGCCTCAGCTCACCGTCCCGACCCCCTCTTCCGCTCCATCATGTGCCGGCCGAGCGCCTGCTTCTGCCGCCAGTCGCGCCGGATCTCGGCCCGCAGCCGGGCGTCCGTCTTGGCCACGATGCGCTGGTTCTCCCGCAGCAGCTTCCGGTAGCTCTCCAGCCGGCGCACCGCCAACTCACCGCTCTCCAGGGCGGCTTGGACCGCACACCCCGGCTCGGTCCGGTGCGCGCAGTCATGGAAGCGGCACTCCTCGGCCAGCGCCTCGACGTCCGAGAACGTCCGGGACAGCCCGCCCTCGGCGTCCCACATCCCGACCCCGCGCAGCCCGGGCGTATCGATCAGCACGCCACCACCGGGCAGTGCGAGCAGATCGCGGGTGGTCGTGGTGTGCCGGCCCTTGCCGTCCCGGTCCCGGGTGGCCTGTACGGTCTGCACACTCGCCCCCACCAGCGCATTCGCCAGCGTGGACTTGCCCGCGCCGGACTGCCCCAGGAGGACGGACGTCCCCCCGGCCAGTACGGCGGCCAGCACGTCGAGCCCCTCACCGGTCTCCGAGCTGACCGCCAGCACCTGTACCCCGGGGGCGGCCGACTCCGCGTCCGCCACCAGGTGGGCCAGCCCGCGCGCGTCCCCGGCCAGGTCGGCCTTGGCCAGCACCACCAGCGGCTGTCCCCCGCTCTCCCAGGCCAGCGAGACGAACCGTTCGATGCGTCCGAGGTCCAGCGCATCGGCCAGCGAGACCGCGATCACCGCATGATCGACGTTCGCCGCCAGGATCTGCCCCTCGGAACGCTTCGACGACGTGGACCGCACGAACGACGTACGCCGCGGCAGCAACGCCCGCAGCACGCCGTCCAGATGGTCACCGGTCCGGCCGTTCGCCAGATCGAGGACGGCCCAGTCACCCGTGCACGGCACCCGCATCGGATCACCGGTCGCCACCAGCGCGGTGTCCGCCAGCACGGTCCGGACGCCGTCACCGTCGGGGACGACGGCGTCCACGCGCCCGCGATCCACACGGACGACACGACCGGGCACGAACCCCTGCCCGGCAAAGGGGGTGAAACTCTCCGCGAACCCGTCGTCCCAGCCGTAGGCCGTCAACGGATGCGCAGCGGAAAGATCGAGGTCGAACAACGCAAGGACCCTTCAGGGAAAGCGGCCCCGGCCCACGTCGCAGCGCGCGCACGAGCACCCGTGCGCAGCAGCAGGAAGAAAGCGGAAGTGACGACGAGTCAGCCGGAGACCACGGAGGTGAAAGTGATGAACTCCTGGATGCGGGCAGCGCCCTTCGCAACGACAGCCATCGGTCTTCACCTCCCGGATTCCTCAACGGCCGACAAGGACAGCGGCCTCGGGCCGCCCTCCACAACCCGCTCACCGTAAACCAGCTCCGCTCCGCGCCGCCAACCCTTTTTCGGCGGCGCCGCGCCGGTCCGCGGGCGTCAGTCGTCGGCCGGGCTCGCGAGCTGGGCCGCCACACCGCCCAGGATCATGCGGAGGCCGAATTCGAAGCCGCGGTCGTCGAGTGCGGTCGGGGACGGGTCGACCCGGGTGGCGGCTTCGAGGGAGTCGGCCAGGGCGGGGTAGTCGGGGCGGTAGGCGGCGGGCGGCTGGGTGAAGCCGGCCGCGTAGGTCTCCAGGGCCGAGCCGATGACCAGGAAGTCGAGGGCGGCGGCCGTCTCGGCGGCCAGGGCGGGGGTGCAGCCCGCACGGATCAGGGTGGCGAGCAGGGTGTCGTACTCGCGCAGCGCGCCCTGGGTGTGCACACCGCGGCGGGCGACCAGGGCGATGGCGTTGGGGTGGCGCTGGAAGACCCGCCGGTAGCCGCGGGCGTACGCGGCGATGCCCTCGGACCAGGGATCGCGGTGCAGCGGGGAGTGGTCGACCTCGGCGTCGAGCAGCTCGCTGACGGCGTCCAGGATGTCGTCCTTCGAGCCGATGTGGTTGTAGAGCGACGCGCCGCGCACGCCGAGCCGGTCGGCCAGGGCCCGCATGGTGAGTGCTTCGTAGCCGCGGTCGTCGATCAGCTCCAGAGCCGCGTGCGCTATGGCCGTCCTGCTCAGCAATGTCTGATGTGGGCGGCCCACGACACCCTCGCTTCCCCTCGAATTCCTGGCTTTTCAAGGTTACTCACCGGCAGGGGCTTCACAGAGCGGCCTGACGTCCCTACCTTCGCCGACTAACAAAGTTAGTTTTAATCGAACCGCCAGGCGAGGTACGCCATGCCCCACTCCACGCCCCCGCACCGGCCGCCCACCGGCAACCCGGACACCGCTGCCGCCCGGGACGGCGACGCCGCCCGTCTCGCATCGCTGGGCTACACCCAAGAACTCCGCCGGAGCCTGAACATCCTGGGAAACATCGCCATGGGCTTCGCCGTGGTCTCCCCGGTGGTCGCGCTGTACGCGGTCTCCATGATCGGCACGATGATCGCCGGGCCGGCGTGGATCTGGGCGCTGCCCGTGGTCCTGGCCGGGCAGTGCCTGGTGGTCAACGTCTACTCCGAACTGACCTCGCAGTGGCCGCTGGCCGGCGGCCCCTACCAGTGGGGGCGGCGGCTCATCGGCCCCCGGTTCGGCTGGTTGAGCGGCTGGGTCTGGCAGTTCGCGGTGATGTTCGGGAACACCACCGTCGCCTATCTGGCGGCGCCCTGGGTGTTCGCGCTCCTCGGGGTGACGCCGTCGCCGGGCGCGATGGTCGCCGTCTCGATGGCCATCGTGCTGCTCTGCGCGCTGGTCAACGCGTACGGCATCAACCTCCTGAAGTGGTTCGTCTCGGCGGGCATCGCGGGCGAGGCCATCGCCTCCGTGCTGGTCGGCCTGTCCCTCCTGCTCTTCTTCCGCAAGCACCCGTTCTCGCTGTTCACGCACACCTTCGGCGCCGAGGCGCTGTCCGGCGACTCGGTGCCGCTGGCGCTGCTGACCGTGCTCGCCGTCGCCGGCTGGGCCTTCATCGGCTTCGACGCCTGCGTCTCGACCGCGGAGGAGACCAAGGACGCCGGCCGGCAGGTACCCCGGGCGATGTGGTGGGCGCTGCTGTCCGTCGGCGCCGTGGTCATCCTCAACGCGGTGGCCGTGGCCATCTCGTATCCCCACACGGCCACCGCCGTCGCGGGCAAGGACGTCGACCCGGTGACCACGGCCGTGGTCACGTCGTTCGGCTCCTGGTCGGACAAGCCGTTCGTGCTCGTGGTGCTGGTCAGCTTCCTCGCCTGCGCCATGGCGTCCCAGGGCGGTGCGGCCCGCGGCCTGTACTCACTCGCCCGGGACGACGTGTTCCCGTTCTCCCGGCAGGTCAGGAAGGTCAACAAGCAGCAGGCGCCGATCGGCGGCCTGATCGCCTCCACCCTCGTCTCGGGCGTGGCGCTGCTGCTCGGCCTGAACGCCACCGCGATCGGTTCGCTGATCGCCTTCGGTACGGCGGCCACGTTCGTGCCGTTCTTCCTGGTCTCCGCGGCCGCCCTGATCGCGCGGCTGCGCGGCACCTGGGTGCCCGGCGGCCACATCCGCCAGGGCCGCAAGGGCACGGTGCTCAACGTCATCGCCGTCGCCTGGACCGGCTTCGAGGTCACCAACGTCGCCTGGCCGCGCGCGGTGCTCGCCCCACCCGGCGCCCCCTGGTACCAGATCTGGGCCGCGCCGCTCGGCGTCGCGGTCGTCCTGGGCGCCGGCACGCTCTATCTGATGGCCCGCCGGCCGCAGGACAAGATCCTGGCGGGGGCGGGGGCGGGTGCGAGCCCCACGGAAGCGGCGGACGCCGAGGCCGCGGAGGCGTCCGGTCCGGCCACACGGCCGCAGTCCCAGCCGCAGCCCTAGGTGCGGCCCCGGGCGCCGGCCGTCCCGGAGCCGCCGTCGATCGGCGGTGGTCCCTCCCCGCAGGCCCTCCCCGCAGACCTCCCCGCAGTTCCCCCAGTGCCCGCCCCCCACGTCAGAGCCCCCGTGAGGAGTTCAGCATGACCGAACCCAGCGCACCCGCGTCCGGCGCGGACGCGACGAGCGCGGCCGCGCCCGGCATCACCTCCCCGTCCGGCACCGGTGCCGGATCCCCCCGGAAGTCCGCGCTCAGCCGACGTGGCTTCGTGACCGCCTCCGCGATGGCCGCCGCCTCGGCCGCCTTCCTCGGTGCCGGTGCCGGTCGCGCCCGTGCGGCCACGTACAACGGGACGACGTACACCGTCCCCGGCGAGTGGGCGCCGCACGCGGGCTGCCTCATGGCCTTCCCGTGGGACGCCGGCGACAACTGGGGTGACAAGCTCCCGGCGGTGCAGAACGAGGTCGCCGACGTGGCCCGCGCGGTCGCCCAGTTCGAGCCGGTCACCATGGTGGCCAACACCGGCACGGCCGACTTCGTGCGGCAGCAGGTCGGTCCGACCGTCACCGTCATCGAGTACCCCATCAACGACTGCTGGCCGCGCGACAACGGCCCGATCTTCGGCGTCGACCGCAGCGGACGGAAGCTCCTCGGCCTCGACTTCGGCTTCAACGGCTGGGGCAACAAGTTCCCGCACGACAAGGACGACAACCTCCCGACAGGCGTCTGCGACTACCTGGGGGTTCCGCGGCTGCCCGTGGACATGATCTTCGAGGGCGGTGCGCTCCTCCAGGACGGCCAGGGCACGATCATCGGCACCGAGGAGTGCCTGCTCAACCCGAACCGCAACCCGGACCTGACCAAGGCCCAGATCGAGGCGAAGCTGCTCGACGCCTATCAGGCGACCAAGATGATCTGGCTGCCGTACGGGATGTACGGGGACACCGTCACCAACGGCCACGTCGACCTCGTCGCCGCCTACGCCGGTCCGGCGCACCTGCTGATCAATCTGCCGTCCGACACCGGAGACCCCAACTACGCACGGCTGTCGGAGAACAAAAGAGTGCTGCAGGCCGGTACGGACGCCCAGGGCCGCCGCTTCACCCTGACCGAGATGAACCAACTGCCCACCTTCACCGTGGGCACGGACGAGGTGATCACCTTCAGCTACACCAACTACTACCCGACGGCCACCGGCGTCGTGGTCCCGACGACGGACATCCCGGCGTCCGACACCGCGGCCCTGGCCACCCTCCAGTCCCTCTTCCCCGCCAAGCGGATCGTCGGCGTCTCCGCCCGCACCCTCGCCTGGGGCGGCGGCGGGGTGCACTGCATCACCCAGCAGATCCCGCGGACGGGCTGAGCCGATGTCCTGCCCCGTTCTCCTGACCCGTTCCGCTGAGCCGATCCAGCGAACGGGACGGGCCGCCGTCGCCGTCGGCGGCGACGCCCGTACGGGGACAGAATGCTAAATATGGGTCATGAGGGAAAAATTCCGGCGAGACGGTGACGGGTCGCAGGACTCGTCGCCGTCCGTCGGAAACCGCCTCCGGGAGCTGGTCACGGCGCACAGCGTGGCGGGCCAGGTGTTCGTGGTGCAGCTCGCCCTCGTGCTGCTGTTGATCGTCGCCGCTGCGGTGGCACTGGTCTTCCAGGCGCAGAGTTCGGTCATGGACGACGCCCGGCAGCGTTCGCGCGTCGGGGCGGAGAGCTTCGCGCACGCGCCGGGCACCCTCGCCGCCATGAAGTCCGCCGATCCGAGCGCGGTGCTGCAGCCCCAGGCGGAGGCGACCCGGAAGGCGACCGGGGTCGACTACATCGTGGCGTTCCGGCCCGACGGCGTCCGCTGGACGCATCCCGATCCGCGGCTGATCGGGAAACGGGTGGTCGGGCCCAGCTTCCGGGAGGCGCTGAAGGGCCGGACGCTGACCGACACCTTCACGTCCGCCCTGGGGACCGCCGTGGCCACCGTGGTGCCGGTCAGGGACAGGAGCGGACCGGTGGTGGGGCTGGTGTCCGTGGGGATCCGGGCCGAGCGGGCGAACCAGCGGGTGGAGCACCAACTGCCGCTGCTGCTCGGGTCCGCCGCGGGAGCACTGCTGCTGGTCAGCGGCGGCGCGGTGCTGGTCAACCGCCGTTTGCGGCGGCAGACGCACGGGCTGGACCCGGCCGAGATGCGGCGGATGTACGACCACCACGACGCGGTGCTGCACGCCGTACGGGAGGGCGTGCTGATCATCGGCAGCGACGGGCGGCTGATGCTGGCCAACGACGAGGCGCGGCGGCTGCTCGATCTGCCCGAGGACGCGGACCAGGAACGGCGGCCGGTCGCGGAGCTGGGGCTGGACCCACGGCTCGATGCCCTGCTGACGTCCGGCCGGGAGGCCACCGACGAGGTCTATCTGGCGGGTGACCGGCTGCTCGCAGTGAACGTCCGGCCGACCGCGCCGTTCGGCGGTCCGGCCGGGTCGGCGGTGACGCTGCGGGACACCACCGAACTGCGGGTGCTGGCCGGCCGGGCCGAGGTGGCCCAGGAGCGGCTGAAGCTGATCTACGACGCGGGGCTGCGGATCGGGACGACGCTGGACGTCGGGCGGACCGCGGCGGAGCTGGCCGATGTGGCGGTGCCGCGGTTCGCCGACGTGGTCTCCGTCGAGCTGCTGGAGCCGGTGCTGCGCGGCGACGAGCCGGAGGCCTCGCTCAGCAGCGACCTGCGGCGGATGGCGGTCCGGGGCGTGCCGGAGGACTCGGCGATCTACCGGGTCGGGGACGTGCTGCGGTTCGTGCCCGGTACCCCGATGGCGACGAGCCTGGCGAGCCGCCGGACCGTGCTCGTACCGGATCTGCGCCGGTCGGAGGAGTGGCGGCGGCAGGACCTGGAGGCCACCCAGCGGGTGCTGGACGCCCGGATCCGCTCGCTGATCAGTGTGCCGCTGCAGGCGCGGGGCGTGGTGCTGGGGGTGGCCAGCTTCTGGCGCTCGGACCATTCCGACGACTTCGAGGACGAGGATCTGACCTTCGCCGAGGAACTGGCCGCGCGGGCCGCGATCTCCATCGACAACGCCCGCCGCTACACCCGCGAGCACACCACGGCCGTCACCCTGCAGCGCAGCCTGCTCCCGCAGGCCCTCCCCGAGCAGTCCGCGCTGGAGGTGGCGCACCGCTACCTGCCCGCGCAGGCGGGGGTCGGCGGCGACTGGTTCGACGTGATCCCGCTGCCGGGTACCCGGGTCGCGCTGGTCGTCGGCGATGTCGTCGGGCACGGGCTGCACGCCGCCGCGACCATGGGCCGGCTGCGCACCGCGGTGCACAACTTCTCCGCCCTCGACCTGCCGCCCGACGAGCTGCTCAACCATCTGGACGAGCTGGTCAGCCACATCGACACCGACGAGGCCCGGGCGGCGAGCCGGCGGCCCGAGGGGACGGACGGCGACGCGGTGGCCTGGCCCGGCATCGGCAGCGATACGGAAGGCATGCGGCCGGGCGGGGGCGGGACCGGGATCACCGGTGCCACCTGTCTGTACGCCATCTACGACCCGGTGTCCGGCCGGGCGACGGTGGCCCGGGCCGGGCATCCGGGCCCGGCACTGGTTCACCCGGACGGGTCCGTGGCGTTCCCCGAGGTGCCGGTCTCCCCGCCGCTGGGGCTGGGGGCGAGCGTGCCCGTGGAGACCGCGGAGCTGACGCTGGCGGAGGGTTCGCGGCTGGTGCTGTACACCGACGGGCTGGTGGAGGACCGCGACCGTGACATCGACACGGGGCTGGCGATGCTGCACACCGCTCTGGCGTCCGGTGGGCGGCGGGACCCGGACGGGATCTGCGCGGCGGTCCTCGACGCGATGCTGCCCGAGCACCCCAGCGACGACATCGCCCTGCTGGTGGCCCGTACGCGGTTGCTGGGGCCCTCCCGGGTGGCCGAATGGGACGTGCCCTCCGACCCGGCCGCCGTGGCGCCGATCCGGGCCGCCTGCATGCGGAAGCTGGAGTCGTGGGGGCTGGCAGCGATCGAGTTCACCACCGAACTGATCCTCAGTGAGCTGATCACCAACGCCATCCGGTACGGCACCCAGCCCATCCAGGTGCGGCTGCTGCACGACCGCACGCTGATCTGCGAGGTCTCCGACGGGACCAGCGCCTCGCCGCACCTGCGCCGGGCCGCCATCACCGACGAGGGCGGCCGCGGGCTGTTCCTCGTCGCCCAGTTCGCCCAGCGCTGGGGCACCCGCTACACCCCCGGCGGCAAGGTCATCTGGACCGAGCAGTCGCTCGACGACGGGCAGCAGGAGGGCGGCCCGGACTCGGCCGAGGACATCCTCGACCAGTGGGACGACGTACCGGCACTGTGACCCGGGGCCGAACGCCCGCCCTCCCTTCGCACCCGGACGCCCGCCCTCTCTGCGTGGCCGGACGACCGTCGTCCCGTCCCGTCCGGGCCCGGACGCCCGTCGTCCCGTCCGCGTCCGGATGCCCGTCCGTGCGCCCGTGGCTAAGCTCGGCCGGGGGGCCGACGACCCGATCACGGAGGCTGGCGATGGTGCTGTTGCCCGATGTGCGTGATGTGGCCCCGCGGCTGGCCACCGGCGCGTTCGTCCTGAATGCCGGGCTGACGATGCTGAAGGCCGACCAGGGGACGGCCGAGGGCGTGCACGGGATGGCCTGCGCCGCGTATCCCTTCCTGCGGAGGATTCCCGCCGAGCGGTTCACCCGGCTGCTGGCGTGCGCGGAGGTCGCGGTCGGCGGGGCACTGCTGGCGCCCTTCGTGCCCAGCCGGCTGGCCGGACTGGCGCTGACCGGGTTCTCCGGCGGGCTGGTCGGGATGTACCTGCGGACCCCGGGGATGCACGAGCCGGGCAGCCCGCGGCCGACCCAGGAAGGCATCGCGCTGGCCAAGGACGTCTGGATGCTGGGGACCGGACTGGGGTTGCTGGCCGCACCGTGCAGGCGGCGGGCCGCCGCGCGGGGCCACCGGTGCGGACCCGGCCACCACCACTACGGCCACAAGGCGGCGCGCCGGCACGTGCGGTGCCGCTGCTGGTGAGGGAGAGCGGGCGGCGGAAGCGGGTGACGGCCCGCCCGCCCGCGGCGCGGCCTAAGCGTGCCGACGTACGGCCCGTAGCGCGGCGGCGCAGCCCGCACCCGCGAGCGCGGCGAGCAGGAGGACCAGCAGGCCGGTCCGGTCCGGTGACCGGAAGGCCAGGTCGGAGTGGCCGTTCAGCACGAAACCGTCGTAGAACAGCCAGGACACCAGGGCCACGGCCGGCCGCAGCACCGGCCGGGCGGGCACGGCGGCGAGCAGCGTCAGCAGCGCGAAGACGCCGAGTGCGACCGCGGGGTGGGCACTGCCCCCGCTCAGCAGCAGGAGGGTCACCAGCAGCGCCGCGGCGACGGCGCCGAGCGGCAGGGCGAGTTCGGCCCCGAGGGTGCGGCCCGGCGGGACCGGGTGCACGCGCGCCGGGCGGGGCGGCGCCGCGGTGCGCGGGCGGGGGCGTGTGGGGGCACGGCGGGTGGGCTGCGGGATGTGCGGGCGGCCCCAGGACGCCGGGGGATGCAGGGTGACCACGGGAACACCTCCTGCCTCGGAACTCCTGCCAGCGTGCGCGTCCGAGGGGGCACGAGGCCGCCTTGTCGGGGGCTTTGACGCCGTGTGTACGGGCCGCAGCGGCATCTTGACGCGATCCTGACGCCGGGTTGGCGCACGGAGCGGGCAGAAGTGGCCAGGGTGGCAGAAACGGGCGGTGGCCGGTGATGCATACTCGCTCCTCGTTGCCCGAACCGACGACCGATGAACGACAGGACGATCCGCATGAGCACGCGTACCCAGGCGGAGCCCGCGCCTGCCGCCCCGGCCGTTCCCGGCCAACGGTGGCGCAGCTGGCTGCTGGACGGACTGAGCAGCCGGGCCGCACGCCACCCCGGGCCGCACGGCACGCCGCCGGCCGAGCACAAGGGGCACCACTGGTGGCGCGTCATGTGCCTCACGGGTGTCGACTACTTCTCGACGCTCGGGTACCAGCCGGGCATCGCCGCGCTGGCGGCCGGGCTGCTCTCGCCGTTCGCCACCCTGGTGCTGATCGCGCTGACCCTGCTCGGTGCCCTGCCGGTGTACCGCAGGGTGGCCAAGGAAAGCCCGAACGGCGAGGGTTCGATCGCCATGCTGGAGCGGCTGCTGCCCTGGTGGGCGGGGAAGCTGCTGGTCCTGGTGCTGCTGGGATTCGCCGCCACGGACTTCGTCATCACGATGACGCTGTCGGCCGCCGACGCCTCGGCGCACGTGGTGGAGAACCCGTTCGCGCCGCAGGCGCTGCACGGTGCGAACCTGTGGATCACCTTGCTGCTGCTGGCCGCGCTGGGCGCGGTGTTCCTCAAGGGCTTCCGCGAGGCGATCGGCATCGCCGTCGGGCTCGTCGGGCTGTACCTGGCGCTGAACGTCGTCGTGCTGGGCACCGCGGCCTGGCACGTGCTGGCGCACCCGGTGGTGGTCGGTGACTGGTGGGGCGCGATGACCGCCGAGCACTCCTCACCGCTGGCGATCGTCGGGGTGGCGCTGCTGGTCTTCCCGAAGCTGGCGCTGGGCATGTCCGGCTTCGAGACCGGGGTGGCGGTGATGCCGCAGATCCGCGGTGAGGCCACCGACACCGCGGCCAAGCCGGCCGGCCGGATCCGCGGCACCCGCCGGCTGCTGACCACCGCGGCGCTGATCATGAGCGGTTTCCTGCTGCTGTCGAGCCTGGCCACCACCCTGCTGATCCCGCAGAAGGAGTTCGAGACCGGCGGTTCGGCCAACGGCCGCGCGCTGGCCTATCTGGCGCACCAGTACCTGGGCGAGGGGTTCGGCACGGTCTACGACGTCTCCACCATCGCCATCCTCTGGTTCGCCGGTGCCTCGGCGATGGCCGGTCTGCTCAATCTCGTACCGCGCTATCTGCCGCGCTACGGCATGGCCCCGGAGTGGACCCGGGCGGTGCGCCCGCTGGTGCTGATCTTCCTGGCCATCGCCTTCGGCATCACCGTCATCTTCAACGCCAGCGTCGACGACCAGAGCGGGGCGTACGCGACGGGTGTGCTGGTGCTGATGCTGTCGGCGTCGTTCGCCTCCACCGTCGCGGCCCGGCACCGGCGGCACCGGGCGGCCGCCATCGGCTTCGGCGCGATCACCCTGGTCTTCGGCTACACCCTGGTCACCAATGTGATCGAGCGGCCGGACGGTCTGAAGATCGCGCTGCTGTTCATCCTCGGGATGCTGCTGACCTCGTTCGCGTCCCGGGTGCACCGCGCCTTCGAACTCCGCGCCGTGCAGGTCGACTTCGACGAGACCGCGGGCCGGCTGATCGACACCGCGATCGCGGCCGGGCCGCTGCGGGTGATCGCGAACGAGCCGCAGGAGCGGGACGCGCAGGAGTACCGGCAGAAGGAGTACAGCCAGCGCGAGGAGACCCACATACCCGACGGGCGGCCGGTGCTGTTCCTGGAGGTGACGGTCACCGACTCCTCGGACTTCACCACGAACCTGCACGTGCGGGGCGCGGAGGAGTACGGCGCGCAGATCCTGCGGGTGGAGGGCGCCGGTGTCGCGAACACCATCGCCGCGGTGCTGATGCAGCTGCGCGAGCGGACCGGCCAGGTGCCGCACGCGTACTTCAACTGGACCGAGGGCCATCCGCTGAGCCACCTGCTGCGGTTCCTGGTCTTCGGTGACGGTGAGGTCGCGCCGGTGACCCGCGAGGTCCTGCGCCGCGCCGAGCCGGACCCGCGCCGCCGCCCGCGCGTCCACGTGGGCTAGCCGCCCGCAGGCAGCAGAACCTCTGACGCCCGGCCCTCGTACATCGTGGGGCCGGGCGTCTCGCACGTCGGCACGGTCAGCCGCGGCGGCCGAGGGCCTTCGCGCGGGTGTGGGACCAGCCGGTCAGCAGCACGCCCGCCGCGACGAGCAGGCCGTGCGCGGCCAGCGTGCCGCCGAAGCCGGCGCCGAGCCAGCCGAGCAGTCCGGTGTTCCGGTGGTCGACGAGCAGCCGGATCGCCCCCTGGGTGAACACCACCATCGCGGCCGCCCCGATGATCTGCAGGATGTCGTACTTCATGGTGCGCAGGTCCCCCTCGCATGCCTGGTCCATCACTTTCCGTCCCGCAGCGGGACGTTACGAACGTACCATTGAGAAATGGGCGTTCAGCCTTGGAATTGCAGGCGAATTCGCATTCCGTCACACATTTTCAGGTGCCGTGGAGGGAAATTGTGCGTGACGAAAAGGACCGGGCGACCGGTCGTGCGTGCCGTATGTGCGGTACGGCGACGGCGCCGGCCGGACGCGGGCGGCCGGCGCTGTACTGCTCCCGCAGCTGCCAGGCCAAGGCGTACCGGCGGCGCAAGCAGCCGCCGGCTCCCCCGGCCGCACCGCCGGCCGGTTCCGCCGCGCAGGCCCGGCGCCGCCGGCAGATCGCCGAGGCGCTCTGGCGGATCGCCGCCGAGCGGGGGCTGCACGCGGCGAGCCTGCGGGAGGTGGCCACGGAGGCCGGGGTGTCGCTGCGCGCGGTCCAGTACCACTTCCGGAGCAAGCACCAGCTGCTGGTCGACGCGCTGCACCTGCTGCACGAGGAGAACGAGCGGATCGCCCGGTCCCGGTTCCGCCAGGACCCGGCCGATCCGCGTGCCGTGCTGCGCGCCGTCCTGGAGGAGTTCCTGCCGCTGGACGCCCAACGGGCCACCGCACTACGGGTGTTCGCGGCCTATTACGCCCGGAGCCTGACCGATCCGGCGCTCGCCGCGGTCTTCCTGGCCGCCGAGCAGCCCCTGGAGCGGCTGGTGGCGGACCTGATCGGGGCGGCCCGCGACGCGGGGCGGACCGCCCCCGGGCTCGACCCGTGGCGCGAGGCCGATCTGCTGGTCTCCGGGGCGATCGGGCTGGGCGGCGACGTCCTGCACCGGCGCCGCTCGCTGGAGGACGTCCGGCGCACCCTGGACTACCACCTGGAACGGATCTTCGCCGGGGACCGGGCGCATACGGCGCAGGTCCCCGGCGGAGGTCCGGGCGAGGGCGGTCAGCGTGACACGGCGGGCCCGGGATAGAACTCGCGCGGCCGGCCGCGGCTGTCCTTGAGCCGGCCGAGCAGACTCGCCGGGTACTCGACGAGCCAGTAGCTCGCGGCGGCCACCGGCAGCGCCGCCAGGAACACGATCAGCAGGGCGGGCCAGAAGCCCGCCTGGCCGCCGGGCAGCAGCCCCGCGTGGTGCAACTGGAGCATCACCGGTTCGTGCCAGATGAACAGGCTGTAGCTGACCAGCCCGACGGCGGTCAGCCAGCGGGCCGTCAACAGCCGGTGCCAGGGCGGGGGTTGGCGTACGTGGAGGGTGCAAAAGATCAGCACCACCCAGAGCACCGAGGCGATCGGGTGGTAGAAGGTGAAGGTGAAGTTCTCCGGACCGGAGTCCAGGGAGAGCGCGAACAGTCCGGCCAGCGCGAGCCCGGCCGGCAGCAGCGCGGCGCGCGGGCCGAGCCGGCCCCGGTCACCGAGCGCGGCCGTCACGACGGCCAGCCCCATCCCGGCCGCGAACCCGCCGAAGCGGGCCTGCGGACCGAAGTACACCACCCAGTCGGTGTGCGGCACCCCGAACCCGTAGTGGGCGACGGCGATCCAGGCGAGCGGCGCGGCGTACAGCACCGCGCAGCCGACCGCGCACACCGCCACCCGGCTGCCGCGCCGCCGCAGCGGCCGGCAGGCCCGTACGGCCAGCGGGCCGAGCGCCACCAGCACCGCGTAGAACAGCACCTCCAGCGACAGCGACCAGGTGGGGCCCAGGGTGTAGAAGATCCGCTGCTGGTCGAAGACGTGGGTGAAGGTGAGGTGTTCCACCAGGTCCCGCCAGTTGCCCGGCAGGGACGGGTTGCGGCCGGCCCAGACGACCAGCACCGCCAGCACGTACAGCGGCAGGATCCGGATCGCGCGCCGGAAGAGGAACAGCCGGGCCGGGCGGAGCGGGCGCCCGTCGATCGCGGCCCGCGCGTACGACAGCGTGAGCAGGTACGCGGACAGCACGAAGAACAGGTCGATGACTTCGAGCGAGAGGGCCGCGCCGACCAGCGGGTTGTCGACCGGCGGGTGGCTGCCCCCGGCGTCGTAGCGGAAGTACTGCTGCCAGACGTGGAAGGCGACGGTGCTCAGCGCCGCCAGTCCGCGGAAGCCGTCGATCGCGCCGGCCCGGTTGCCGGCCGGCGCGGCGGCCCGGGTGCTCATCGGGGGGCCACCGCCTTCACGGCGGCACGCGGGGTGACCCGCCACTGCCGGTCGCCCAGCGCCTCCTTGAGGTGTGCCTGCCGGGCCACCATGTTCTTGAAGTGGCTGTAGAAGACGGTCGAGACGAGGAAGTACGACCAGAACCACGCGCGGCGCGAGCGGAGTTCGGGCACCGCCAGCCGCCAGGCGAAGAGCGCCTGCACGGGGCCGGCCGCCAGGGTGAAGAGCACGGCCAGCACGCACACCGGCACGGCCCAGTCGAGGTGCGTGAAGCCGCCCGCCTTCCACGCCGAGTACAGCAGGATGGGCAGGATCTGCAGGGTCAGCCAGGGCTGTACCTCCCGCCAGCCCAGCAGCACGAACAGGCCGAGCTTCTGACGGGCCGTGAACACCGGTGACGTAAGGCCCCGCCACAGGTGTTTGAGGGAGACCTGGAGCCACCCCTGGGCCCAGCGGGAGCGCTGGTTCCACAGCGCCTTGAGGGTGGTGGGCGCCAACTCCCGGGAGATCAGGGTGCGGTCGACCGCGAACCGGGCGCCCTCGCCCAGGGCGCGCAGCGTCGAGTCGATGTCCTCGGTGAGCATCGAACCGTGCATCCGGGTGCGGGCGAGCAGGTCGGTGCGCCAGAAGCCGTTCGAGCCGCCGAAGACGCCGAAGCCGTAGAGCCGGGTGCGGCCCGGGTGGCTGACCGCGTAGATCGCCTCGAACTCCACCGCCACCAGCTCGGCGACCCGGGAGCTCTCGCCGTTGCGGATCACGCAGTGGCCCTGGACCACGTCGTGGCCGTTGGACAGCCAGTGCCAGGCGTCCTTGAAGGCGGTCGGGGCGGGGTGGTGGTCGGCGTCGAAGATGCCGACGAACTCGCCGCGGACCCGGGTGACCGCGGCGTTGATGTTCTGCGCCTTGGAGGTCGAGCCGGCGACCGGCAGCAGCACCAGCCGCGGGTCGCGGGCGGCGATCTCGCGGAGGGTGTCCTCGACCGGCAGCGGGTGCGGCGTGTTGTACGCCAGCACGATCTCCAGCTCGTTGGGGTAGTCGAGGCGGAGGAACGACTCCACGGTGTCGACGATGGTGGCGGCCTCGTTGGGCAGGTACGCCGCGATGACCGCGCTGGCGGGCGGGTAGGGCGCGCCGGGTTCCTCCGGCCGGGCCGTCGCGTCGAGCGAGAAGAGGCACTCCAGGACGATCAGCACCGCGGAGAGCACCAGTCCGCCCACCACCACCCAGTACATGCCCGAGCCCAGGTCCCAACCGAGCGTGTACGCCTGCTGGTAGAGGGCGAACGGCACCGCGACGCCGAGCAGCAGCGCCAGCACCGGGGAGAGCGCCGAGAGGGCGGGCCGGATCAGCGCGCCGAGCGGCGGCCGGCGGTGCCGGTGCGGCGTGCCGCGCATCCAGGGCGCGTACCGGACCGGCCGCAGGTCGCGGTGGCGGAGCGCCTCCTGCACGGCGTCCAGGGCCTGCGCGGTGGCCTCGGTGCCGGCCGCGCAGCCGGTGAGCGGCAGCCAGCCGATGGCCGGGGTGAGGCGGACGTTCTCGTCGGCGACGATGAAGCGGGTGCCGGCCACGGTGGCGGCGAACTTCACCAGGCCCCGGCGGGCGGTCTCCTCGTCGACGCCGGGCAGCAGCATCAGCAGATGGCCGTCGTCGTCCCAGCCGAGCCGGTCGCAGAAGCTGCCGGCCTGCTCGGCCACCCCGGCCAGCCGCTCGGCGACCTCCCGGCGGACCCGCGGCCCGAGCCGGGCCTCCAGGGTGGTCATCTCGGCGACCCCGACGACGGCGAGCACCCCGCCGTGCCGGGCGGCCTCCGGGCGCTGGAGCTCGCGGTCGAGCTCGTCCAGGAAGTGCGGCTGGGAGTAGAGGCCGGTGCGCGGGTCGCGCAGCAGGCTCTCGACGGGGACCGGGACGCGGCGGAGCTTGGCCTCGATCCGGGCGGAGAGTTCGACCGGGTCGGAGGCCTCGGGTATGCAGTCGTCGGCGCCCTGCCGGAGCATGTCGACGACGTCGGCGGGCTCCGGGGTGGCGGTGACCATGAGCAGCGGCAGCGCCCGCCCGGCGGGGGCGGTGCGGACCTCGCGGATCACCTCCAGACCGGTGTCGTGGTCCGCGACCACGCCGGGACCGGCGTACCCGTCGGGGGCGTCGAGGGCGACGATGGCGTCCGGGTGCGCCTGGCCCATCCGCCGGTAGACCTCGCCGGGCGGGGCGTGGCTGACGTCGTGGCCGGTGGCGCGCAGGGTCCGGGTGAGGCGCTCCAGGCGCGGTCCTGGGGCGCCGACGACGAGTACGTGCGTCGTCGGGTCGAGTGCGTCGTCGAGCAGGGCCGTGGGTGAGCCCTGGTGGTTGTCGTGGTGCGAAGTGAGCACCTGGGAATGTCCTTTCGTGCAAGGAGACATGCGAAAGCGGGCCCGGGCGCCGTACGTGCGGCGGTCCCGGACCGTCAGCCGGTTCAGTCGGCTGTCAGATGCATGACATGCGTTTCACCGCGGTCGTTCTGGATGTCCGTCTCTCCGCGGGACGGACGACGACGCGCGGACGCACGGCCGCTAACGCAGCCTCCAAGCCTCGGAACGCATCGCGGCGTTCCTGCATTGCTCGCATATGAAGGGTCCCATCCTGATCGGATTGTGGGGGGAGGACCGGATGTCAGGTGTGCAGCCGGCCGGTCCGCCACGCGTTCCGGTCGGCAACGCCAGCCTCGGGGTTCACTGTGACGCCCCACCTTCATCTGCGTAACGCTCTCATTACAGCCCGCCGTCCGAGCGGTCTCGATGTGCGCTACCACCCGGTAAGCACCGGGCTATCGGCTATACCCAGTAAGCGAGTTGATGAGGGAAATGGGACAGATCGTACGCTTCTGACGCACCGACCCCTCACACCGCCCCGGCGCCTTCGAGTCGAAGGAGAAATGGAGGTTCGTACCTATGGACGATCTGTTAATCTGCCCGCTCCTGGATGTTCCTCCATCTCCCCTCCCCCCAAAGCACCCTCGAGCGCCGGGTGCAGCGAGGTGTCCCGCACGTGTACAGCACTCCGTTTTCGCCCGCAGAGGCCAGATCCGCGCGGGCCCGCGTGGGCCTGACCACGGCTCAGGTCGCCCAGTCCATGACGGCCTGCGGCGCGCCGGTCCGGCCCGAGCTCATCGAGGCCTGGGAGTACGGCTCCCAGGCGCCCACCGAGGCCCAGCTGTTCGTCCTCGCGGACGTCCTGTGGTGCCCGCCGACCGTGCTGATGGGCGTCGAGCCGCGGACCCTGGCCGAGCACCGGATGGCCCGTCAGATCGGGGTGGACCGGCTGGCCCAGCTGATCGGCATGGACCCGGCGGCCTACCGGGCGGCGGAGGCCGCGAACCGGTGGAACGGTGACTACCGCCAGACCAAGGCCCTGGTGGAGGCGCTCGGGCTGTCGCTGCGGAAGCTGATCGGCGTGATGGGACGGGACGAGGAACTCGCCGGGCACCTGCGGTCGGCCATCGAGGGCCGCTGGAAGGCACACGTCGGACCGGTCATCGAGATCACCACGCTGAACAAGACCCGGGTGAGCGACGCGCTGCGCACCATGCACGCGGAGTTCGCGGAGTTCTCCGAGCGCTACATGGGACACCTGGTGGCGCGCAACGACGACTCCCGCCTCAAGGAGGTCGCGGCCGAACGGTCGGCGTACCTGCGCCGGCTGGCCGACCACTTCTGGGAGCTGATCGGCGAGGCCGGCGAGGCGCCGCCGTTCAACACCGTGACCACCCGCTAGGGACGGTCCCACAGGTCTTGGCCGGGAGCGCGGCGGGCGGGGAGGGGTGCGGGCCCTTCCCCGCCCGCCGCGCGTCCGGGGCCGCGCTCAATGCGTCGGCGTGCCCCAGTGCGGGCCCTGGGGGCCCTGCGGGTGCTGCGGACCCTGGGGGCGCTGGGGGCCGGGCGGGAAGTGCCGGTCCGGGTCGGGCGGGAAGTGCGCGACCGGGCCCTGCGGGTCGTACGGGGCGGCCGCCGGGGCGGGGAAGCCCAGCGGGTCGGCGGCGCCCGCCGGGTCCTGGTCGGCCGGCGAGGGGTACGCCGCGTCGTCCGCCGGCTCCCCGTCGTCCTCCATCTCGTCCCAGTCGATCTCCACCGAGTTGCGGCGGGTGAAGACGTTGAAGAGCAGGTTCAGCAGGATCGCGGTCAGACCGCCCAGCGTGATCCCGCTGTTGAGGACGGCCCGGACGCCCTCCGGCATCCGCTCGAAGAACGGGGCGACGGCGGTCGGCAGCATCGCGGCGCCGAGGCTGACCGCCAGGATCAGCGCATTGCGCTCCTCGCGCAGGTCCACCTTGCCGAGGATCTGGATGCCGACGGTGGCGACCATGCCGAACATGGAGATCGCCGCACCGCCGAGCACCGCGTGCGGGATCGCGGCGACCAGGCTGCCGACCTTCGGCAGCAGGCCGAGGGCGATCATGAAGACGCCGGCCGCGACCACCACGAACCGGCTCATGACCTTGGACATCCGCACCAGACCGATGTTCTCGGCGAATGCCACGTAGGGGAAGGAATTGAAAAGACCGCCGAGGAGGGTCGCGACACCGTCCGCGCGCAGCGCCCGGGCGACCGTGTCGTTGTCCACCCGCTTCCGCGTGATCTCCCCGATGGCATAGACGTCACCGGTGGTTTCCACCATCGTGATCAGCATGACGACGACCATCGCGATGATGGGGAACGGCTCGAACTTCGGCATTCCGTAGTGGAAGGGCGTGCTGACCCCGAACCAGTCGGCGTTCTGCACCGCGCTGAAGTCCACATCGCCGAAGGCCCAGGCGACCGCGGTCCCGCCGACCAGGCCGAGCAGCACGGCGAGGCTGCTGAGGTACGGCTTGCCGATCCGGACCACGGCGAGGATGAACAGCAGGGTTCCCAGGGCGTATCCGAGGTTCTTCAGGTCGCCGTATTCCGGCTTCCCGATCAACTGCGCACCGCCGGCCGCGTCCTGCAGGGCCTGCGGTATCAGCGTCATGCCGATGATGGTGAGGATGGTGCCGATGACGACCGGCGGGAAGTACTTCACCAACTTGCTGAAGAACGGCGCGAAGAGGAAGGTCGCTATGCCCGCGGTGATCACCGCGCCGTAGACGACGAGCAGTCCCGCGGTGCCCCCTCCCGCCCCCTGGCCGATGGCGATCATCGGGGAGACGGCGGTGAAGGTGACGCCCTGGACCAGCGGCATCTTGGCGCCGATCTTCCAGACGCCCAGGGCCTGGATGATCGAGGCGATGCCACAGGTGAACAGGTCCGCGTTGATCAGGTAGACGAGCTGTTCGTGGGAGAGTTCCAGGGCGTTCCCGAGCAGGATCGGGACGATGACCGCGGCCGCGTAGAAGGCGAGGACGTGCTGGAAACCGTAGAGGGCGAGTTTGCCGACGGGGAGCACCTCGTCGACCGGATGCGTTTTCTGGTTCGGGAACTGCGGGTGTTGTTGTCGGGAGACTCGTGCCATCTCTGCCTTGCCTTCAGGAGGTAGGTGAATAAGAAGGACCGGCGCCGTCACGTCCCGGTGGACGGACGGGCCGGCTGGGTCTTACAAAGCCGACGTTGACCGGTGTTGCCGACACCACGTAGCCCTGCGCTGCACTTGCGTCCTGGTTCGGCAGGACTTCCTTCGATCAGCGCGGCAATGTCCGGCATTTCCTGGCATTTTGCGGGTGGCGGCCAATCGGATCGCTCACTTTAGTTGACCTTCGGCCTTCCTCGCGAGTAACCGGCGGCGTTCGCTCGCATAAAGCGCCTATAAAGCCCGCCTTGGCGCTTATAAAGCGGGATCACCGCGTGAATCTCCCTTTTGTGCGCCAGCCTTACCGGGGTCATTGTCGATGCGGGCGGCGATAGGGAGGACCCGCTGCGGACGGGCGGGGCCCGGGCCGCCGCCGTAAAATCCAGGTATGGCTGAGCGGCCGGAAACGCCCACCGCGCCCGAGCTCGTCGTCGAGTCCGACGGCGGCACCCAGGTCATGAATCCCGACCGGGTCTACCACGTGGGGCGGGACCCGCAGAGCGAGGTCGTACTGAGCGACGCCCGGGTCTCCTGGCACCACGCGGTACTGCAGGCCGAGGCCGGCCACTGGACGGTGCGGGACGAGGGCAGTACGAACGGCACCTTCGCGGACGGGCGGCGGGTCCAGGAGTCCGGGGTCGGGCCGGGCAGTGTGATCCGGTTCGGCAATCCCGCCGACGGGCCGTGCGCGGTGCTCTCCCCGGTGCCCCGCCCGGAGCCGGTCGGGCGCCCGTCCTCCGTGTCGCACCCC
This sequence comes from Streptomyces bugieae, assembly GCF_036352915.1. Taxonomy (NCBI): domain Bacteria; kingdom Bacillati; phylum Actinomycetota; class Actinomycetes; order Kitasatosporales; family Streptomycetaceae; genus Streptomyces; species Streptomyces bugieae. The sequence continues at coordinate 103,350 of NZ_JAZBJP010000020.1, read as the reverse complement.
GCCGGCACCCATACCTTCCGCGCTCCCAGTTCCGTACGGCCGATCCCGGCCGCCCGGACCACCCGGATCGGCCGCGCGCCCGACAACGACCTGGTCGTCGACGACCTGTCGGTCTCCCGCCGGCACGCCGAGCTGCGGGCCGGCCCGGAAGGCTTCGAGATCGTCGACCTGGGCAGCCACAACGGCACCTACCTCAACGGCCAGCCGGTCGACCGGGCCCCGCTGATCCCCGGCGACATCGTCGGCATCGGCCACTCCGCGTTCGCGCTGGTCGGCGACGAACTGCAGGAGTTCATCGACACCGGCGAGGTCTCGCTGGACGTCCAGGACCTGAGCGTCCGGGTCGACGGCGGCCGGCGGCCGGAGAAGACGCTGCTGGACCGGGTGTCGTTCCCGGTCGGTGAGAAGACGCTGCTCGCCGTGGTCGGCCCGAGCGGCGCGGGCAAGTCGACGCTGCTCAACGCGCTGACCGGGCTGCGCCCCGCGAACGACGGCACGGTGCTCTACGACGGCCGCGACCTGTACCGCGACTACGCCGAGCTGCGCCAGCGCATCGGGCTGGTGCCGCAGGACGACATCCTGCACCTGCAGCTGACCGTGCGCCGGGCGCTCGGTTACGCGGCGCAGCTGCGCTTCCCCGAGGACACCGCGAAGGCCGAACGGCAGGCCCGGGTGGACGAGGTGATCCACGAACTCGGCCTGGACGCCCGGGTGGACCAGCCGATCCACAGCCTGTCGGGCGGGCAGCGCAAGCGGGTCAGCGTGGCCCTGGAGCTGCTCACCAAGCCGTCGCTGCTCTTCCTCGACGAGCCGACCTCCGGGCTGGACCCCGGGATGGACCGGTCGGTGATGCACATGCTGCGCGGCCTGGCGGACGACGGCCGTACGGTCATCGTCGTCACCCACAGCGTGCTCAGCCTGGACGTCTGCGACCGGCTGCTGGTCCTGGCGCCGGGCGGCACCATCGCGTACTACGGGCCGCCGGAGGAGGCGCTGCCGTACTTCGGGTTCACCCAGTGGCCGGAGGCGTTCGAGGCCTTCGAGAACGAACAGGACCGGGACTGGGCGGGCACGTACCGGGCCTCGCCGCAGCACCGGCGCTACATCGCGATGGACACCCACCAGCCGCCGCGCGCCCCGGAGGCGCCGGCCGGGTCGGTGGCCGCGCACAAGCCGCAGAGCTGGGGCGGCCAGCTGCGCACGCTGGTGCGCCGGTACGCGGCCGCGCTGACCGCGGACCGGACCTTCCTGATCATCATGGTCGCGCTGCCGTTCGTGATGGGCGCGATGGCGCACGCCCTGGCCGGGTCCTCGCTCACGCCGGACACCGCGCTCAACGCCCTGCTGATCCTGTGCGTCGGGGCGGTGCTGACCGGCGCCGCCAACGCGGTGCGCGAACTGGTCAAGGAACGGACCATCTACCAACGGGAGAGAGCCGTCGGCCTGTCCCGCTCGGCGTACCTGATGTCCAAGGTGCTGGTGCTCGGGCTGATCACGGTCGTCCAGGCGGTGGTGCTGACGCTGGTCGCCCTGACCGGGGTGAAGCTGAACGCGCCCGGCGGCAAAGGGGTGTTGATGCCCGCCCTGATCGAAATCATCCTCGCCGTCGCACTGTTGGCGTTCACCGCCATGATGCTCGGCCTGGTGGTGTCCGCGCTGGTGCGCAAGGAGGAGGTCACCATGCCGCTGCTGGTCCTCCTCGCGATCGTCCAGGTCGTGTTCTGCGGTGCGCTGCTCCAGCTGAACGGCGTACCGGGACTGGAGCAGCTGGCGTGGCTGGTGCCCTCGCGGTGGGCGCTGGGCGCCATGGCGGGCACCATCGACCTGCACCGGCTGCTGCCGGACCCCAGCACCGCGGACCCGCTGTTCCGGCACACCGCCGGGATCTGGCTGCTCGACATGGGCATGATGGTCGTGCTCTCGCTGGTCGCGGGCTTCGTGGTCACCCGGCTGCTGCGGCGGCACGAACCCGAGATCATGCGCGAGTAGCAGCGAGGAGCCGCCTGTGACCGCCCCCGTGTTCCTCCCCAGCCATGTCGTCCCGCCGGAGGGTATGGCGACGTGGTCGGCCCCGGACGCGACCATGCCGAGCGCGCCGCTCGATCCGCTGCTGCCGGTCCAGGTCCTGGAGCGGCGCGGCGACTGGGCCCTGGCACTGTGTTCCAACGGCTGGTCGGCCTGGGTGGACGGGCGGCTGCTGCTGTCGATCCCGCGCGATCCGCCGTCCGCCGCGCAGCCCGCCGCCCGGACCGCGGACCCGCGGCCGCTGCTGGGCGCGGCGGAGGGTGCGCTGGTCAGCTACCGGCAGCTGGTCGAGGAGCTGGCGGCCGGTCAGCTGGACAGGCAGTCGTTCGCCGAACGGACCCGGGGCAACCGGATCGGGGTGGTCGTGGACGGCGACGCGATCTGGCTGTACGACGCCCGGCACGAGCGGTGGTGCTACTGCGACGGGGTGTCGTTGCAGACGTACGCGGTGGGGTCCCGGCCGTCGTCGCGCAGCGGCGAGGACGAGATGCCGGCCACCTCCCAGTCGGCCACTCCCCCGCCGGGTGAGTACCGGTGACCGGCGCACCGGGCGAGCAGGACCGGTCGCGCACCACCGCGCCCGACTCCTCCGGGCTGCGCGGGCGTCGGATCGCCGAGTACCTGCTGCAGGAGGAGATCGGCCGGGGCGGGATGGCGGTGGTCTACCGGGCGGAGGACCTGCGGCTCGGCCGGACCGTGGCGGTGAAGCTGCTGGCGCCCGAGCTCGCCCGCAACGACAGCTTCCGGCAGCGGTTCGCGCGCGAGTCGCGGGTGGCCGCGGCGATCGACCATCCGCACATCGTGCCGGTCTTCGAGGCCGGCGAGACCGAGGGCATGCTCTACATCGCGATGCGGTACGTCCAGGGCAAGGACCTGGCGGCGCTGCTGGCCCGGGAGGGACCGCTCTCGTTGGAGACCACGTGCCGGATCGCGCTGCAGGTGGCCTCCGCGCTGGACGCGGCGCATGCGCACGACCTGGTGCACCGGGACGTCAAGCCGGGCAACATCCTGATCGCCGAGGGGACCGACAGCGACCGCCCCGAGCACGCCTATCTGACCGACTTCGGGCTGACGAAGAAGTCGCTGTCGCTGACCGGGCTCACCAGGGTCGGCCAGTTCGTCGGCACGCTGGACTACGTGGCGCCCGAGCAGATCTCGGGCCGGCCGGTGGACGGCCGGTGCGACGTCTACAGCCTGGCCTGTGTGGTCTTCGAGATGCTGACCGGGGCGCCGCCGTTCCGGCGGGAGGACGACATGGCGCTGCTGTGGGCCCACATGAACGCCGCGCCGCCGGTCCTCACCACGCTGCGGCCGGATCTGCCGCCGGCCGTCGACCCGGTCTTCACCCGCTCGCTGGCGAAGACGCCGGACGACCGGTACGAGACCTGCCGGGGCTTCGTGGCGGCGCTGCGCGCGGCCGGGCGGACCGTCACACCACCTCCCGCGGAACCGGCAGGTCCGCAGGGTCATCCGCTGACGCAGGTGGACACCGGGGGTGCCGCGGCCGTCGTTCCGCCGGAGCCGGCCGTCCCGCGCAGCCCGGCACCGCCGCCCCCGCCGCCCTGGGCGGCCCCGGTGTTCCGGGGCCGGACGCACTAGCGGCGCGGAGGGTGGTGGCCCGGGCCGTCGTCGTCCGGTACCTCGCCGCGGTGCCGTACGCCTCGGGCCAGGAGGCTGCCGAGGAAGCCGGTGACCAGTCCCCAGGCGGCGCCCACGCCGACCAGCCGGAGGAGCTGGGGTTGCAGGGAGACCCGGCCGCCCAGGTTGCCGCCGAGGTCGCCGATGCCGATCAGGGAGAGCCCGTAGTGGGCGTAGATCCGGGTGAGCATGCCGACGACGAACAGGGTCAGCGCGAGGGCCACCGCCAGCTCCACGGCGTGCCGCCAGGCCGGCCGCCGGGCCGGGGAGCGGACCGCGGACAGGAACGCGGCGGTCAGCAGGACCACCGCCGCGATCACCGGCAGCCACCAGGCGCGGCCGTCCTGTTCGGCGAGTGAGCCGAGGTCGAGGGTGCCCTGCTCGTGGGTGCGCAGCACCCGGTCCAGGGCGTGCGGCAGGGGCAGCCCGATGGCTTTGTCGACATGTCCGGTCCAGCCGCCGCCGGTCCCGATGCCGAACGCCATCCAGGCGAGGTTGGGCAGCCCGAGGAAGACCACCGCGAGGGTGTCCGTGGGGTGGTCGCCGGCGATCAGCTGGATGACCGCGACGACCAGCGCGATGGCCACGTAGACCAGCAGGGTCAGCACCATGGCGTAGGCGGGCGGCCGGAGCGAGTCCTGGTAGTGCAGCAGCCGGGAGGAGAGCGGGGCGCGGCGGGAGACCAGGAAGGTCAGCGCGAGGACGGCCAGCACCCACAGCAGCCCGAAGCCCAGCGTCGCGCCCAGGTCGGGGCGGAAGCCGACGGTGGGGGTGGTGCCCAGTTCGGCGCCGATCTCGTCGGCGAGATCGTTGCCCACCGAGATCCGGAAGCTGTGCCGGGCGGCGAGCGCGATCAGCAGCAGGAGGACCAGCCAGCACACGGCCGTCCGGGCGACCCGGGCGAGCAGTTCCGCGGTGCCGGCCACCGCCCGGTGGCGCAGCGGCAGCAGGAAGACGGCGGCGGTGACCAGCGCACCGGCCAGCGTGACCGAGAGCGGTACGACGTCGAGCGCGGCGTCCGCCTGGACGATGATCCCGGCGTCGCCGGTCAGGCCGATCGAGCCGCCGGCGGCGACCACGACGGTGGCCGCGACGACGGAGAGGAACGCCCCGCCCGGCAGGTCCGTGGCGCCGGCCGCCCACAGGCCGAGCGCGGCGACCACGATCATGGTCACGAGACCGGCCGCGGCCGCCCCGAGGGCCTGCGCCCAGCCCCGGAGGACGGCCGGTACGCCGCCGGGGCGGACCGGTCCGGGACCGGCCGGGGCGGGGCCTCGGATCTGGCTCACGCGCTGCCTCCTCACCCTCCCCGGCGTTCAGCAATTGTCACAACTGCCGCAATTACCTCATCCGTCGAACGTGCCCGCCACCGTAGGCACGCCCCTCTCCACCCACGCGCGTCTCGTCGCCCCGCTTGCGGACCGCGCCGACCTGATGCAGACAATTGCCTATAAAGGGAATAGAAAGCACCACATCCGCGTGGCCGGATGGCCCTGTGCCGGAAGAGGGACCCGTGACATCTCCACCGCCGCCCGACAGCCACCCCACCGGGCCGCCCACCGGCCCGCTCTCGGGCCGGCCGTCCGTCCCCCCGCACGAGCCGACGCGGGCGGGCTCCGGCCCCGGGCGCCCCCAGCCGCAACCCGGCAGACCGGAAGGGCCGAGGCCCCCGGGCGGCCGGGGCCGCGGCGGCGGGGGCGGTGGCTGGGGCGGCGGAACCGGGGGCGGCGGTCCCTGGTGGCGCTCCGCGCCCCGGGTCGCCATCGTGGCCGCGGCCGTCGTCGCGGCGGTGATCCTGACCATCGTCCTCACCCGGCCGGGCGGCGGCTCCGCCTCGGCCGAGCTGTTCGCCGAACCGGCCGGCTCGGTCGGCCAGAACCCGGTCACCGCATCCACGGCGAACGAGTCCGGCTCGGCCCCCTCGATCCGCCCGGTGAAGCCCTCCCAGGGCACCAACAGCCAGATCCCCGGCTCGATGCCGGGCCTCTACGGCGGCACCGAGCACACCGCGAGCTGCGACGTCGAGAAGCAGATCAAGTACCTGGAGAGCCAGCCGGCGAAACGGCAGGCGTTCGCCGGGGTGCTGGACAAGGCGCCCGGTGACGTCCCGTCGTACCTGCGGTCGATGACCCCCGTACAGCTGGGTTACGACACCCGGGTCACCAACCACGGCTACAAGGACGGCAAGGCGTACGGCTTCCAGTCGGTGCTGCAGGCCGGCACCGCCGTGCTGGTGGACAGCTACGGGGTGCCGCGGGTGCGCTGCAAGTGCGGCAACCCGCTGACCGAGCCGGAGGCCCTGGCGCAGGGCGCCAAGACGACCGGCCAGACCTGGCCCGGCTACCAGCCCACCAACGCGGTCGTCGTCACGCCCGCGAATTCGCAGATCCAGGAATTCACCCTGCGCAACCCGAAGACCGGCCAGTGGTTCAAGCGGCCCAAGGGCGAGTCCGGCGTGACCGGGGACCACCCGTCGGCCCCGCCGAAGGAGACGCCCAGCGGCCCGCCGTCCTCGATGCGCCCGTCCGGGCCGCCCTCACCGGGCGAGACCGTACCGGGCTCGCCGACGACGGAACCCGGCACGCCGCCCTCCGGTGGTTCGTCTCCGCCGGGGAGCAGTACCGGCAGCGGCTCCAGCTCCGAGGGCGGGACGACGCCCGGGACACCGAGCGTCCCCAGCGAGGGCACGACCGGCGGCCAATCGTCCACGGGCGGCGAAACGCCCGGCGGGTCCACACCGGGTGGCTCCACACCGGGCGGGTCCACCCCAGGTGGCGGATCGTCGGGCAACGAGTCCCATCCGAGCGGCGGCGGACAGACACCGGCCCCGGCCACCTGACGCGGCCGACACGGCCACCACACACCGCTCGATATCGAACCGTGTCCTGAAATTCCGGCGCGGCGGACAACCTCCACAGCGGACACACCCTCTGCATAGGCGGCGGGTGCATGGGCAGCCTTGACGGTTCCCCCCTTTCCAGGGCCGGGCCCCGCCACTGTCAGCGTTCTGCTTTGGAGGGACCCCGTGCACGCCGCACTCCGCCGCCACCCCGCCCGGTTGATACCCGTTCTCGCAGCGGCGGGTCTGCTGACCGCGTGCGGCGGCGGCGCCGGCTCGACGAAGGCCGACGAGCCGCCGGCCAAGGTGACCGTCACGCCGGCCGCGGGCAGCAAGGCCGCCAAGCTCGGCTCGGCGATATCCGTACGCGCCGCCGGCGGCAAGCTGACCTCGGTCGACGTCAAGGACGACAAGGGCGGCACGGTCGACGGCCGGCTGTCCGGTGACGGCACGTCATGGACCTCCGACGGCAAGGTCAAGCCGGCGACGACCTACACCGTACGGACCCGGACGACCTCCGACCAGGGCCGGAAGGCCGCGGCCAGCTCGACCTTCACCACCGAGAAGGCCGACAAGATCAACAAGCTCACCAACACCCCGGGCGGCGGCCAGACCGTCGGCACCGGCATGCCGATATCGATCCTCTTCGACCACCCGATATCCCAGGACCGGCGCGCCGAGATCGAGAGGGCGCTGAAGGTCAGCACCCAGCCGAAGGTCACCGGCGCCTGGGGCTGGGTCAAGGACTACTCCGGCAAGGACCGGATCGACTGGCGCCCCAAGGACTACTGGCCGAGCGGCACCAAGGTCTCGGTGAAGGGCGCGCTGTCCGGCATCAACTCGGGCGACGCCGGCGGCTGGTTCGCCCGCGACTACGACTTCGGCTTCACCATCGGCGCCGACCACAAGGCCGTCATCGACGTACCGGCGCACCGCCTGACGATGTACGAGAACGGCAAGAACGTCGGCAGCATCACCGGCTCCGCCGGCTCCCCGCAGGACCCGACCCGCGGCGGCGTGCACACCGTCCGCAGCAAGAACGCCGCCGAGACCATGGACTCCGCCACCATCGGCCACGGCAGCGAGTGGATGCTGGACTCGCAGTGGGTCACCCACCTCACCGCGTCCGGGACCTTCCTGCACTCCGCCCCGTGGAACAAGTCCCTCGGCGTGGTCAACAACAGCCACGGCTGCTTCGGCATGACCACCTCGGACGCCAAGAAGGTCTACGACTTCCTGAGCATCGGCTCCACGGTCGAGGTGAAGGGCACCTCCAACCCCAACAAGACCGACGTGGGCAACGGCCTGGAGGTCTGGCAGGAGACCTGGCAGCAGTGGCAGCAGCGGAGCGCCCTGAAGTAGTCACGAGCGGAACCGTGCCTTCCGGCACCGGCACCGTCCGGGCCGGAAGGCACGCCGGTCACCGGATCCCGTCGACCGTACGGCGGTAGGTCGAGCGCCGGTCCTCGATGTCCGGCCAGCGGTCGCCGTAGACCGTGTCCAGGATGCCCGGCTCCCGGAGGAAGTCGTGCGGGAAGCCCAGCGGCACCGCGCTCACCCGGTCGAGCCGGGCCCGGGCGTCCGCGTCCAGCTCGACGTCGACGCTGGCGAGGTTGTCGGCGAGCTGGCTCTCCTTGGTGGCGCCGATGATCGGGATGATGTTGCCGGGCCGGCCGCGCAGCCAGGCCAGCGCCACCTGCGCCGGACTCCAGCCGCCCCGCTCGGCGATCTCCAGCACCGCGTCGACGGTCTCGTCCACGTTGTGGTCGCGGGCGACCTCGGAATCGACGGTGGTGAGCCGGCCCTGTTCGCCGCGGCGGTACTTGCCGGTGAGCTTGCCGGCCGCCAGCGGCGCCCAGGCCAGTACGGCCAGGTCGAAGGCGCGGGCCTGCGGCAGCAGTTCCCGCTCCGGGGTCCGCTCCAGCAGGTTGTAGCGCAGCTGCGAGCCCGCGAAGGCGGTCCAGCCGCGGAGTTCGGCGAGGGTGTTGGCCTGGGCGATCTCCCAGGCCGGCCAGTCCGAGACCCCGACGTAGAGCACCTTGCCGGCCCGCACCACGTCGTCGAGCGCCCGCATGACCTCCTCGACCGGGGTGAAGTTGTCCCGGGCGTGCACCCACAGCACGTCGAGGTGGTCGGTCCGCAGCCGCGCGAGGCTGGCCTCGACCGAGCGGATCAGGTTCTTGCGGTGGTTGCCCGCCGCGTTCGCGTCGCCCTTGCGCGTGGCGCAGGTGTACTTGCTCGCCAGGACGAAGGCGTCCCGGCGGCCCGCCAGGAGTTCCCCCAGCATCCGCTCGGAGGAGCCCTCGGTGTAGTTGTTGGCGGTGTCGAGGAAGTTGCCGCCCGCGTCGGCGTAGGCGTCCAGGATCCGGGCGCTGGTCTCCTTGGGGGTGCCCCAGCCCCATTCCTCGCCGAACGTCATCGTTCCCAGGCTCAGCTCGCTCACCCGCAGGCCGGTCCTGCCGAACAGTGTGTAGCGCACGTGGTTCCCTTCGGTCCGCTCTGGCCGGTTTGGTCCGCACGTCACGCTAGGAGCTGGAGCGCAGTTCAGGGCAAGTCACCGGCGCGTACGGGCGCGCGCGGCACCGGGCGCCGCCCCGGTGGGCGGTGCCGTGCGGGGCGCCCGCGTGTGCGGCGGGCGCCCCGTCGGGTGGTCCGTCAGCCGGTGATGATCGCCGGGTCGCTGACGCCGACCTGGCCGTTCTCCACGTGGCCGGCGAACCGGCGCAGGAAGGTCTTGTCGGTGTCGGAGGTGACCGACAGGTCGTACCAGCGCTTGCTCGCCCGCAGGTCGATCTCCTGCTTGACGGTGGCGCCGGCGCGGACCGGGTAGGTCTGCGCGGCACCGCCGTAGGCGTTGGTGACGGTGAGGTGGGCGGTCGTGCTGCCGGGGTTGGTCAGCGTGAGGACCAGGCGCCCGGTGGCCGCGTCATGACGGGCGGTCACCTCGGGGCCCTTCTTCTTGCCGTCGCCCTTGAAGGTGCGCAGGAAGCCGTTCGGCCCGAAGACGGACAGGTCGTAGACGCCCTTGGAGTAGGCGGTGTTCCAGGTGTCGGAGATCTTCTTGCCGGCCTCCGTGGTGTACGTCCAGGGGCCGTCGGTGCGGTTGCCCGCGGTGACGGTGAAGCAGGCGCCGGCCCGGTCGCCGGCGCTGAAGGTGAGCGCGAAGCGCCCGGTGGACGCGGTGCCGGCGCCGTCGACCAGCGGCGCGTACGGCAGCGGGCGGGACCGCCGGGAGCCGGGCTCCTGCTTGGGCAGCACGGGGTTGGCCGGCGGCTTGGGGACGTAGCTGTCGTGCCGGTCCCGGTCCGGCGGCTGGTAGCCGTCGGTGTCCGGCAGCGCGGCCGGCTTGGTGTTCTCCAGGGAGAAGTCGAAGGCCGAGGTCAGGTCGCCGCAGATGGCCCGCCGCCAGGGCGAGATGTTGGGCTCGTGCACCCCGAAGCGGCGCTCCAGGAACCGGATGATGGAGGTGTGGTCGAACGTCTCGGAGCAGACGTAACCACCGGTGCTCCAGGGCGAGACGACGAGCATCGGCACGCGCTGGCCGAGGCCGTAGGGGCCCGCGGAGTAGGACGCGTTGCCGCCGAAGTAGTCGAGCGTGGTGTCCACGGTGGACAGGCCCTGGTCGGCGGAGGCCGGCGGGTACGGCGGGATGACGTGGTCGAAGTACCCGTCGTTCTCGTCGTACGTGATGAACAGGGCGGTCTTGCTCCACACCTCGGGGTTGGAGGTGAGCGCGTCCAGGACCTGGGAGACGTACCAGGCGCCGTAGTTGGCGGGCCAGTTGGGGTGCTCGGAGAACGCCTCGGGGGCGGCGATCCAGGAGACCTGGGGCAGCTTGCCGGCCTTGACGTCGGCCTTGAGCTGGTCGAAGTAGCCGTCGCCCGCCTTGGCGTTGGTGCCGGTGCGGGCCTTGTCGTAGAGCGGGTCGCCGGGCTTGGCGTCGCGGTACTGGTTGAAGAAGAGCAGCGAGTTGTCGCCGAAGGTGCCGCGGTAGGCGTCCTCGATCCAGCCCCACTTGCCGTTGGCGTCCAGGCCGTCACCGATGTCCTGGTAGACCTTCCAGGAGATCCCGGCCTTCTCCAGCCGCTCCGGGTACGTCGTCCAGCTGTAGCCGGCCTCTTCGTTGCCCAGGACCGGGCCGCCGCCGGAGCCGTCGTTGCCGACGTGGCCGGAGAACATGTAGTAGCGGTTGGGGTCGGTGGCCCCGATGATCGAGCAGTGGTACGCGTCGCAGATGGTGAACGCGTCGGCCAGCGCGTAGTGGAACGGGATGTCCTTGCGGGTCAGATAGGCCATCGTGCCGGTGCCCTTGGCGGGGATCCAGCTGTCGTACTTGCCGTTGTTCCAGGCCTTGTGGCCGCCGGCCCAGTCGTGGTTGAGGCCCTCGATGAACTGCATGCCGAGGTTGTCGGCGTCGGGGTGGTACGGCAGGACGTCCTTGCCGCCGTCCGGCTGGTGCCATACGGACTTGCCGCTCTCCAGGATGACCGGGCGCGGGTCGCCGAAGCCCCGGACGCCCTTCAGGGAGCCGAAGTAGTGGTCGAAGGATCGGTTCTCCTGCATGAGCACCACGACGTGCTCGATGTCCTTGATGGAGCCGGAGTTGCGGGTGGCGGGGATGGCGGCGGCCCGGGCGATGCTGCTGGACAGCGCCGAAACGCCCGCGGTGGCACCGGCGATCTGGAGGAATCGCCGCCGATTGAGTTCAGCCATGAGTCTGAGGACCTCGCGATATGGGGGGCTGGGGAATGGGGGGACGGTGCTGTTCGGTTGTGTGAGGTGCTGTGCGGTGACAGACGTCAGCAGAGTGTTCCAAGAGGAACGAGCGCCAGGGAAGGGGGGGTGTCACATGTGTGACGGATCGCCGTACGAACAGCGAACTCCCTGGTCGGAACGGTCGGGAGAGACGGGCGCGGGGCCCGCTCGGTGACCGGGGCCGAAGGCTGCCCGGTGACCTGGGCCGGTGGCCGCCCCGTGCGTACCGGGATCCGGGCGGCCACCGGGTGGGTCAGCCCGGCACCACCGCCGGGCCGCCGTGGCGGGTCAGCCGCCCGGTGCGGTGCAGCCCGAGGAGGGCCGCGCCACACGCCAGACCCAGCGCGGGCAGGACGAGCCAGGGCAATGCGGGCAGACCGGCCGACCGGGAGGCGTCCAGGGCGGCACCGGTCAGCAGGTTGCCCAGGGTTATCCCGATCCCGCAGAAGGTGTTGTAGAGCCCGTAGTGGGTGGCGACAAGGCGGTCACCGGAGAGCCGGACGATGGTGTCCATCTCGAACGGGTAGGTGATCATCGTGCCGACCGCGAGCAGCAGCGCGGACAGCGCCGGCGGGACGGCCGCGAGCGCCCAGCGCCCGGCGCCGGCGTCCGGGACCGGCAGCGCGGTGGCGGCCAGCAGGGGCAGGAACGCCAGCGCCATGGTGAGCAGGCCCCACGCGAGCGCCCGGCCGGCCGGCATCCGGGCCTTGCACCATCGGGTCACCCGGGTCTGCCCCAGGATCGTGCTCAGCCCCGAGACGGCGAACAGCGCGGCCACCGCCGCGGTGCCGAACGGGCCCTCGCCGCCCAGCCGTTTCACCTCCAGCGGCAGTGCCAGGTAGACCTGGAAGGACAGCACGTACGAGCCGGTCATGGCGGCGGAGAAGAGCAGGAACGGCCGGTTGGCCAGGACGCCCCGCCACTGCGCGAGCACACCGGTGTGCCGGCCGGCGGCGCGCTCCCGCTCCGCCCGGCCGCCGTGGGCCGGCAGCGCACGGATCTGCACGACGCTCAGCAGCGCGAAGACCCCCGCCGCCACCAGGCAGGTGACCCGGAAGCCGGCGCCGGTCAGCACCATGCCGACCAGCGGGCCGAGCAGGATCCCCGCCTGGTAGAAGACGTTGAAGAGGGCGAACGCCTCCAGCCTGCGGTCCCCCGTCGCCGCCGCCAGATAGGCCCGGACCGCCGGGTTGAACAGCGCCCCGGCCAGCCCGGTCGCCGCGGAGGCCGCGAGCAGCGCGGGCAGCGAGTCCACCAGTCCGAGGGTCGCGAAGCCCAGCGTGCGCAGCACGCAGCCGGCCACGATCAGCGGCTTGTAGCCGAACCGGTCGGCCAGTGTGCCGCCGACCAGGAACATCCCCTGCTGACTGAAGTTGCGTACCCCCAGGACCAGTCCGACCAGCCAGCCGGCGAGTCCGAGCGTCCCGGACAGATGCGCGGCCAGATAGGGCATCAGCATGTAGAAGCCCAGGTTGATGGTGAACTGATTGACCATCAGCAGCTGGGCGCTGCGCTCGTAGGAACGCAGCTGGGCGAGCGTGCCCTTCACCGGACCACCTCCGGCGCCCCGGGCAGCCCGCCGAGCGGATCGACGACCTCGGCGCACCGGCTCCAGGCCGTCACCTCCCGCTCCCCCGGCCGGCACAGCGTCTCCGGCCCGTCCGCCGGCGGGGCGTCGAGCAGCCCGTGGGCGGCGCAGAACTCGTCGTCGTAGACCGTGCTCAGATAGCGCTGCGGTCCGTCCGGGAAGACGGCCGCGATACGGGTGCCGGGCGGCTCGGTCCGGGCGAGCCAGCCGGCGACCAGCGCCACCGCGCCGACGCTCCAGCCGCCGGTGGCGTAGTGCGAGGAGGCCAGCCTGCGGCAGGTCCACACCGCCTCGCCCGGCGCGACCCAGTGCACCTCGCTGAACTGGTCGTAGGCGACGTTGCGCGGATGGATGCTGGAGCCCAGCCCGCGCATCAGCCGGGGCCGGGCGGGCTGGCCGAAGATGGTCGAGCCGATGGTGTCGACGCCGACCAGCCGCAGGTCCGGGTAGAGCTGGCGCAGGACCCGGGAGACGCCGGCGGAGTGCCCGCCGGTGCCCACGCTGCACACCAGGACGTCGATGTGGCCCAGCTGGGCGGCGAGTTCGAGGGCGAGCGGCAGGTAGGCGGTGGTGTTGTCGGGGTTGTGGTACTGGTCGGGGTACCAGGAGCCGGGGTGGGCGGCGAGCAGCTGGGCGACCCGGTCGCGGCGGGCCTGCTGCCAGCCTCCGGTGGGATGCGGTTCCGCGACCAGCTCGACGTGTGCGCCGTAGGCGGTCAGCAACCGGGTCATCGAGGGTTCCAGACCGGGGTCGGTGACCAGGCTGACCGGGTGGCCGTGGACCATTCCGGCGAGCGCCAGGCCGAGGCCGAGGGTGCCGCTGGTGGATTCGATGATCCGGGCGCCGGGCCGCAACTCGCCGCGGGTCCGGGCGCGTTCGACCATGTGCAGGCCCGGCCGGTCCTTGATGCCGCCCGGGTTGCGGCCTTCGAGCTTGGCCCAGAAGCCGCGGCCGGGCGGGGTGAGCGGCTCGGAGACGTACAGAACGGGGGTGTTGCCCACCAGGCCGGGGATGCCGGCGGCGGGGGCGGCCGGGCTCCCCGCGCGGGCCGGGGCCGGGATGGGGACCGGGGCCGCGGGTCCGGGTTCGGGGTGGCCGTGGAGTCCGTGGCCGGTGGTCGTGGGAAGTGGGTGCATGACTCACTCGCGTTCGGTGTGAGGAGGACAGGGACGCTCGTCCCGCGCCGGCACGGAAGGCCGGCGCGGCCACGGGCTCCTATCTCCGGCACCGGCACAGGGCGTGCAGAGTCGCCCGGCCGCCCCGCTCCGTTCCGGGCCGGCCGTCCGCCCGTTCCGCGGTGGCCGGTTGGGCGCCCGTCCAGCACACCGCTCCCCCGAGGACACCGGGCAGCGCGGCGGCCGTCGGCGCGCCCGCGGCGGTACGTCCCTGCGGGACCTGACCGGACGGCCCGGGCAGGCACGCGTCGGCCGGGTGCCCGCCGCCCTCCCCCGCTTCCGGCGGCGCCCAGGCCACCGGGGGCACGGACGGCCCCGGCGCGGCCGCGACCGCCCGCGGACCGGCCGCGTGGTGGTGCCCGCCCACACCGGTGGCACAGGGGAACAGCACCGACAGCAGGCCGACGCACAGCAGCACCAGCGGTGTCAGCCGGAGCGGAACACGGGGTGGTGCAGCGGACGGCGCACGGGACGGCGTGCGGGACCGCGTGCGGAAGGTCGGCATGCGGAACGGGACGAGGGCGCGGCAGGGCACGGGGCCTCCGTAGGGCTGCCGCCGCGGCGCGGCCGGAGCGGGCGCTCAGGGTCGCGGGCAGGCGGGAACGGCAGGGCTGGGTCCGGAAGTGGCCGGAATCTAGACCTGCCGCACCACGGAGGCGGGGGCGCCGCTCGGCGGCGGAAGGGCGGCGGAGGTGCCGGGAAGGCGGCCGAAGCGGACCGGTACCGGCGCGGGGCGGGTCGGGCCGGTCAGCGGGCGGGCGCACGGGGACGCCACCGGGCCGCCCTGCTGGGGCTGGCCGGCGAGGCAGAACTCGTCGGAGTGGTGGCCGCCGGGGTGGTGCCGGGGCTCCGTGGGTCCGGCGTCCTCGGGGGCGAGCCAGGTGCCGGGGCCGGCGGCCGCGGCGGCCGCGACCGGAACGGCGCTCACCGGGCGGACCTCGGGGCTCTCCGCCCGCGCACCGTGGGCGACGAGCACGCCGAGCAGCAGCGCGGCCAGCCACAGCAGCGGGAACGGGACCGCCGAAGGGCGGTGCCGTCGCGCGCCGTTGAGGCTCCGGGCCGTTGCCATACCGCGATCGTAACCGCAGCGGACGGCCGGCGTCCGGCTCAACTGCCGCCGCGGGGGCGGATATCGGCCGGTGGGCGAGGCGTGCCGGGACGCGCCGTGGCGGACGCCTCGCCGGGTTCGGTGACCGTGGCCCCGCCCTGTCGCGGACGTATCAGGCGAGGCGGGCGGGCTCGGCGAGCGGTTCGGCCGGGACGACCGGGGGGACCGCCGGCCGGCCCTTCTCGTCGGGCACGCTGCGCAGCGGGACGCGGCCGGCCAGCCGCGTCTTGCGGGTCGCCTCGACGCGCCGGGTGAACCAGATGACCTTGCCGTCGGGGGTGCCGCAGGTGCCCCAGCTGTCGCTGAGCGCGGCGACCCGGGAGAGCCCGCCGCCGGCGGCGCTCAGCAGCTTCGGCAGCCGCGGGCCCTCGTCGGCGACGGAGGTCGTCAGATTGCGGCCGGACCAGCGGAGTTCGACGACGCAGCGGGCCTCCGGGCCGATGTGGCGATGGACGTTGGTCAGGAGTTCCGCGACTCCCCGGCATACGGGCGGGATATGGAGCTCGAGGTCCCAATACCTCAGGTGCGCGGCAAGAATCCGCTGGATCTGCGGCACGCGCTCCGCCGAAGCATGCAGTTCGACCGTGTAGTGCCGGTCGCTGGGAAGTCTCATGTCGTGGCTCCTCACCGCGAGAGGCTCACGTCCTTCACCTCGTTGGACCAACGAACCCCGAACACGAAGAGTGAGCATCTGGTACGTATGGGTCATGTGTCATGCTGGCCCGCCCACCGGGGGCCCGCAACAGCTCAGCGGCCACCGGGTCCCCGGCGCTCACCTGATACGGCCCGCTCACAAGTGGGGCAGCACCTTGTCCGGGGTGAGCGGAATGTCGCGCAGCCTTACTCCAGTCGCGTGCCACACGGCGTTGGTGACGGCCGCCGCGGTGCCCACGATGCCGATCTCGCCGATGCCCTTGCTGCCCATGGGGTTGAGGTGCGGATCCTCCTCCTCGACCCAGTACGCCTCGATCCGTGGCGCGTCGGCGCAGGCCGGCACGTGGTAGCCGGCCAGATCGCACCCGGCGAAGCCGCCGAACTCCGGGTCCATCTCGCTGCCCTCGGTGAGCGCCATGCCCAGGCCCATGGTCATCCCGCCGATGAACTGGGAGCGCGCGGTACGGGGGTTGAGGATGCGGCCGGTCGCGAACACGCCCGTCAGGCGGCGCACCCGGATCTCCCCGGTTACCGTGTCGACCTGCACCTCGGCGAAGGTGGCACCGAACGAGTGCCGGGCGTACGGGGACCGCTCGGAGTTCTCCTGGCGGGTGTCGGCGGCGACCGTGAACCCGTCGGCCGGCAGCGGCCCGACGTGGTCCCGCAGCCGTGCCCGCAGCGCCGTGCACGCCTTGTGGACCACCCAGCCCCACGAGCCGGTGCCGGCCGAGCCGCCGGCCAGCATCGCGGGCGGCAGATCGCTGTTGCCGATCTCGATCCGGACCCGGTCCTCCGGGGCCATCAGCGCGCCGGCGGCGATCTGCGCGAGGACGGTACGGGCGCCGGTACCGATGTCGGTGGCGTTCACCCGGATCCGGAAGGTGCCGTCGCGGTCGGCGTGCGCCTCGGCGTCGGAACCGACGATCAGGACGGGGTAGGTGGACGCGGCGACACCGGTGCCGAGCAGCAGATCGCCCTCGCGGCGCACGCCGGGGCGCGGGTCGCGCGGCGACCAGCCGAACCGCTCGGCGCCGTCGCGCAGACAGCCCATGAGGTGCCGGCTGCTGAAGGCCCGGTCGCTGTCCGGCTCGGTGTCCGGTTCGTTGCGCATCCGCAGTTCGATCGGGTCGATGCCCAGCTGGACGGCGAGTTCGTCCATGGCGGACTCCAGGGCGTACATGCCGGGGCACTCGCCCGGGGCGCGCATCCACGAGGGGGTCGGTACGTCGAGCGGGACGACGCGGTGCACGGTGCGGCTGTTCGGCGAGGCGTACATGACGCGGGCCGGCACCGCGGCCTGCTCGACGAACTCGGTGACGGTGGAGGTGTGGGTGGCGCTCTCGTGGGACAGCGCGGTGATCACGCCGTCGTTGCCGGCGCCCAGCCGCACCCGCTGGATCGTCGGGGCGCGGTGGCCGACCACGGCGGGCATCTCCCGGCGCGGCACGGAGACCTTGACCGGCCGCCCGGTGTGGCGCGCGGCCATCACGGCCAGGACGACCTGCGGGCGCGGCGTCCCCTTGGAGCCGAAGCCGCCGCCGACGTGTTCGGAGACGACGGTGATCTCGCTCTTGTCGAGCTTGAAGAGGGCGGCCAGGTCCTCACACGCCTTGGTGGCCCCCTGGTTCGAGTCGTAGACCGTCAGATGCCCCTCGCTCCAGTGCGCGGTCGAGGCGTGCGGCTCCATCGGGTGGTTGTGCAGCGGGGGCACGTGGTAGGTCGCGTCCACGGTGACCGGCGCGGCGGCGAACGCCCCCTCGAAGTCGCCGCGTTCCCGCGTCCCCGGATACCCGCCGTTGACCTCCTCCGGCTCGTACAGCCGCGGGTGGTCGGCCCGCAGCAGGACGTCGGCGCCGTCGTCGGTCTCGTACGTCACCCGGACGGCCTCGGCGGCCGCCCGCGCCGTTTCGAGGGTGTCGGCGACGGCGAGCGCCACGTACCAGCCGCGGTGCGGCACCCGGTCCTCCTGGAGCACCGACAGCGTCGGGTCCTCGGCGGCGGCCAGCCGGGGTGCGTTCTCGTGCGTGAGCACCGTGATCACCCCGGGCAGCGCGAGCGCCTCCGCGGTGTCCACGGCGGCGACCCGGCCGCGCGGGATGCCCGCGGCGACCGGCCAGCCGTAGGCGCAGCCGGGCGGGGTGTGTTCGGCCGCGTAACGGGCGGCTCCGGTGACTTTCTCCCGGCCCTCCCGCCGGACGAGCGGTTCGCCCAGGGGGTACGGGGGTGGGCCGAGCGGGAAGGTGTGGGGGCTCATGGGCGGGTCCTTGGGTGCTCCTGGAGACCCTGGTGGGTCCTGGGATGGGTGGAGGTCAGCCGCGGGCGGGTGGGGCCGCCAGTTCGGTCAGCACGGCGACGGCGAGGTTGCGGGCCAGCGGGACCTTGAACCCGTTGTCGCGCAGCGGCTCGGCGGCGGCGAGTTCGGCCTCGGCGGCGCGGGCGAAGGTGTCCTCGGTGGCGGGGGCGTCCCGCAGCACCTCTTCGGCCGCGCGGGCCCGCCACGGCCGGTGCGCGAGCCCGCCGAACGCCAGCGCGGCGCGCCGTACGACACCGTCCCGGACGTCCAGCACGGCGGCGACGGAGGCGAGCGCGAAGGCGAACGACGCGCGGTCGCGGGCCTTGCGGTAGCGGGACCGCGCCCCGCGGTCCGCGGGCGGCAGCTGCACGGCGGTGATCAGTTCGCCGGGCCGGATGACGGTGTCCTGCTCGGGGTGGTCGCCGGGCAGCCGGTGGAACTCGGTCACCGGCACGCTCCGGTCGCCGTCCGGGCCGTGCAGGTGGACGGTCGCGTCGAGGGCGGCCAGGGCCACGGCCATGTCGGAGGGCTGGGTGGCGACGCAGTGCGGGGAGTGGCCCAGTACGGCGAGGTCGCGGTGGATGCCCTCACGGGCCGGACAGCCGGTCCCCGGCTCACGCTTGTTGCAGGGCTTGGAGACGTCCTGGAAATACAGGCAGCGGGTGCGCTGCAGCAGATTGCCCCCGGTGGTCGCGGTGTTGCGCAGCTGGCCCGAGGCGCCGGACAGCACCGCCTGCGACAGCACCGGGTAGCGCTCGCGCACGGGGGCCGCCGCGGCCAGGGCGCTGTTGCTGACCATCGCCCCGACGCGGAGCCCGCCGTCCGGCAGTTCCTCGATGTGGTCCAGCGGCAGCCGGGTGACGTCGATGAGCAGACCGGGCCGCTCCACGCCCAGTTTCATCAGGTCGACGAGGTTGGTGCCCCCGCCGAGGAAGCGGGCTCCCGGCCGGCCCTCGGCGGCCCGTACGGCCTCCTCGACGCTCGTCGCGCGCAGGTATCCGAACGGCTTCATGACGCCACCCCCTGGTCGGTGGAGACGTCATGGACCGCCTCGACGATCCGGGGGTACGCCCCGCAGCGACACAGGTTGCCGCTCATCCGCTCGCGGATCTCCTCGACGGTCAGCGGCACCGGCCCGCCCTGGGGTGCGTCGGCCGGTGTGACGTGGGACGGGAAGCCGTCGGCCGCCTCCTGGAGCACTCCCACGGCCGAGCAGATCTGGCCCGGCGTGCAGTAGCCGCACTGCAGCGCGTCCCGCTCCACGAACGCCTCCTGGAGCGGATGCAGCCGCTCCCCGTGCGCCAGCCCCTCGATGGTGGTGATGTGCCGTCCGTCCTGGGCCACGGCCAGCATCAGACAGCTGTTGGCGCGCCGGCCGTCGACGAGCACCGTGCAGGCGCCGCACTGCCCGTGGTCGCAGCCTTTCTTGGCCCCGGTGAGACCGAGGTGCTCACGGAGCACGTCGAGGACCGTGGTGCGGTGATCCAGGGTCAGCTCGTACGCGGTTCCGTTGACGTGCAGAACCAGCGCGGAACTCTGCTCGGCCGCCGCCTCGGCGGACCGGGCGGGGCCGGCGGTGGCCGTCCCGGCGCGCGTTCCGGCACCGGTCCCGGAACGCGCGGCGCCGGCCGCCCGCGCCCCTCCGGCGTCCGCCGGTTGATTGGTGGGCTGCACTCGCTTCTGCCTTTCCTCGCTCCGGTTCCCCCTCGGGATTCCCCGGTGGCGCACCTTGCGGTACCCCGGTGGCGTACGCCCCGTGGCGTGCACCCTCGCTGCGTTGTGCCGTGGCGTTTTTGTTTTTTCCCCGCCGCCCACCCCCCTTCGGGGGGTGGGCGGGTCAGGAGAGCCGTTCCCCGTCGAAGGGACCGGTCACCTCGTCGAAGGGGCCGTTCCCCCGTCGAGGGGGCCGGTCGCCCCGTCGAAGGGGCCGTTCCCCCCGTCGAGGGGCCGGTCGCCTTCCCGGGCTTGCGGGCGCCCGCCCTGGGCCCGGACTTCCGGGCGCCGCACCGGGCCCGCGCTTCCGGCGCCGCCCTGGGCCGGAGGCCGTGCTAGCGGGATTCCAGGCGGAGTTCGACCTCCTTCTCCTGGTCCCCGGCGGCCATGCCGAGGATGTGCACCGTGAACGCCGGCTCCAGGCCCTTGCACAGCCGGTCGACCGCCCAGTAGCCGCCCTGGAGGCTGACCAGCACCGGCGCCGTCAGCCTCCGGGGCTCGGCCTCGGCCTTGTGCTCGCTCACGTCGATGGTCGAGGTCCACACCGTCGGCCCGGCCCCCGCCATTTCCTCGGGCACGTCGTCGGCGGCCCGGTCGGAGGCGAAGGCGGTCCGCAGGGCGCTGAAGACGGCATGCGCGTCCTGCGTCGCGCAGCTCTCCAGTTCCACCACCACCTCGGCCGATACGTGTTCCGCGTGTGACGCCTGTTCCGCGCTGTTCACTGTGGGGCCTTCCTCTGTGGGCCTTCCTCTGGGAGCCGAACGCTTCCAGGCTCGCCCCCCGGCCCGCTCTGTGCGACCCGAGGCTCGAACGAGTGGTTTAAACGGGCGCAACGGCGCGGCACACCCTCGGAGAGTTACGCTCAGTAATCACAGCGAGCATTCTGTAATCGCCCACGGCCGCCGGCGCCGCGCACCCCTTGTTCCCGCTGCCTCTTGCTCCCGTCGCACCGCCGGCACCCCACCGCCGTACGTCCAGGAGCGGTCCGCGAGCAGGTCGGCCGCCCCCCTCGATTCGATCTCCAGGAGCCCACGTTGACCAGCACCGTCATCGACCAGAAGGTCACCCGCTACAGCGTCCGCCATGCGCTCTGCATGGCGCGCGCCGCCGAGCTCGCGTACAAGGACGAGCCGGCCATCGACAAAGCCGCCCGGGAATGGGGCTTCGAGCGGGTGCGCCACCACCACACCACGTTCCGGCCACCGTTCCCGCTGGAGGACACCCAGGCCTACACCCTCGGCGGCCGCGACATGATCGTCACCGCCTTCCGGGGGACCGAGCCGGCGAACATGCGCGACTGGCTGTCCGACACGACGACCCCGCCGTGGCCGGGCCCCGGCGGCAAGGGGTACATCCACTACGGCTTCGCCGAGGCGCTGGAGTCCGTCTGGCCGCAGGTCCACGCCGCCGTCCACGAGTTCCGGGACAACGGCCAGACGGTCTGGTTCACCGGCCACAGCCTGGGTGGTGCGCTGGCGATGCTGGCCGGCGCCCGGCTGCACTTCGAGGAGCCGTATCTGACGGCCACCGGCGTCTACACCTTCGGGCAGCCGCGGACCTGCGACCGGCTGCTGACGCGGGAGTTCGACGCGGCCTTCACCGAGCGCATGTACCGCTTCGTCAACAACAACGACGTCGTGCCCCAGCTCCCCCCGGAGCCCGCCTTCCACCACGTCTCCGCGCTGCGCTACATCGACTCCACGGGCAAGATCCACTCCACCATGCCGGTGATCACCGGCCTCTTCGACCACGCCAAGGGATACACCGCCGACCTGCTCGCGCCCACGTCGGACGGCGTCCGGGACCACTTCATGGGGGCGTACATCACCGCACTGGAGAAGAACCAGAACTGACCCGGGATGCCGCGGCGCGGAGGCTGCCCCGGGATGCCGCGGCACGGAGGCCCGCCCCGCCGGGCCACCGGTCCTGCAGGGTGACCGCTACCGGCAGGCCACCGCTCCCGCCGGGTCAGCCCTCCCACCGGGTCAGCCCTCCCAACGGGTCACCGCTCCCGCCGGGTCAGCGCTCCAGGTGGGCGGGGGCCGGCGCGGTGAAGGTGACGTCGGCGGCCCGGGCGACGATCTCGACCTCGTCGCCCAGCGCCCATTCGGCAGCACGGGCGTTCATCGCGGCCGGGACGACGCCGCTGATGCCCGGGGCCGCGGGGATGTCGTAGGTGCCGTGTGCGTCGTGCGGCAGGACCACGCGGTAGTCGCGGGCCAGGGCCGTGCGGGCGGTCGCGCCGACGCACATCTCGGAGAGCACCCCGCAGATCGCCAGCCCCCCGGCGTCCGCCGCCTCCAGCAGGTCGCCCAGCACCGTGCCGTCGAAGCCGTCGTCCTGCGCCTTGCGGACCACGATCTCGCGCGGCCCCGGCTCGACGGGCAGGTGGAGTTCCCAGCCGGGGGTGTGCGGTGCGTCGACGGTCCCGGGCTCGCCGTCGTTCTGGAGGTGGACGACGAGGGCCCCGGCGGCACGGGCCCGGGCCAGCAGATCCCGGCTCCGGTCGAGCACCCGCGCCGCGTCCGGCACGGCGTCCTCGCCCGCGACGAAGGCCGACTGGATGTCGACGAGGATCAGCGCCTCGACGGGACGGACCGGCGCGCCGGCGCCCCCGCCCCCGCCGTCCGCCACGGCATCGGCGTCACCCAGGGCACTCGCGCCCGCGTCGGCATCGGCATCGGCGTCACCCAGGGCAGTGGCGCCCGCGTCGGCATCGGCATCGACATCGCCCATGGCGGTGGCGCCCGTACAAGCCGCGTCTACCGCGTTGACCGCGTCGGCCTCGTCTGTGGTGGTGGTCATGATGACCATGGTGCGGGTGGGACGCGCCCGTACGTACCGGCAGGGACCTGATCCGGCCACTGCCCGACTCCCGGCCTCTGCCGCCCCCGCCTTCCCGGCCTCTCCGCCCCGCCCCCGGCCTCCGCCTCCCCCTCCTCCCTGACACGCGGGTCTCAGCCGTCCGGGTCCATATGGTTGCCATGGGCATCGAACTGGGCGGATCATCCCGTAGGGACGCCGTTTCGCAGGTACAGGCGTACGTACGCACACCCCTGCGTACGGGATGAGCGCACCGGGCGACGCGAGAAGAGGCAGTCGTGGGACCAGCCACCGTCAACGTCAACGGCCACTGCGCACCGGAGTTCGCGGGCGTGCAGGAGGCATTCGAGCGGAATTTCCGGCGGCACGGAGAGGTCGGGGCCGCGGTCACGGTGACCCTGGACGGGGAGCCGGTGGTCGACCTGTGGGGCGGCCACAAGGACGCGGACCGGACGCGGGACTGGGAGCGCGACACCCTGGTCAACGTCTACTCGACGTCCAAGGGGATGACGGCGCTCTGCGCCCATCTGCTCGTGGACCGCGGGGAGTTGGACCTCGATGCGCCGGTCGCCCGCTACTGGCCGGAGTTCGCGCAGGCCGGCAAGGCGGACTTACCCGTCCGCTGGCTGCTCAGCCACCGCTCCGGCCTGATCGCCCCGCGCACGCCGCTGCCGCCCGGTCGCGCCTACGACTGGGACGAGGTCTGCGCGGTGCTGGCGGCGACCGAGCCGTGGTGGGAACCGGGGACGGCCCAGGGCTATCACGCGGTGACCTTCGGTTTTCTCGTCGGCGAGGTCGTCCGGCGGATCACCGGACAGTCCCTGGGGGCGTTCCTGCGCAGCGAGATCGCGGAGCCGCTGGGGGCCAGGGTGTTTATCGGCACCCCGGCCGAGGAACACGCCGCCTGCGCGGACATGGTCGGGCAGCTGGACGAGTCGCTGCTCGCCGAGCGGCTCCCCGGTGCGCCGAGGCCGCCGTTCCGGTCCCTGGACGACCATCCGATGGCCGTCATCATGCTCTCCCTGGTGTCCATCCCGACCGGCGACGTCAACAGCGCGGCCTACCGCTCGGCGGAGATCCCGGGCGGCAATGCGCATGCCTCCGCGCACGGGCTCGCGACGGTGTACGGGGCGCTGGGTGGTGGCCGGCTGGTCGGCACCGGGACCCTGGAGGAGATGCGCCGGTCGCAGAGCCGGCCCGGGGAGCCCGATCTGGCCATAGGAGCGCTCGCCCCGCCGGGCTTCGAGCTGCGCTGGGGCCTCGGCTACATGCTCAACCACCAGTGCCGGCTGGGCCCCAACCCGAGGGCGTTCGGGCACGGCGGGGCCGGCGGTTCGTACGCCTTCCTGGACCCGGAGAACCGGCTGTCGTACGCGTACACCATGAACAAGTACGGCGGCGGGACGGCGGGCGACGACCCGCGCAACGGCGGTCTGGTCAAGGCGGTGTACCAGGCACTGGAGGGGCGGAGCGGCTGAGCGGCGACGGGGCGGGCGCGGCGGGACGCCCCTCGCCACAGCGTCCGGCGGCCCGCCTCGGCCCGCGGCCCGCGGCCCGCAGCCCGCTAGGGAGCGGCCGGTTCGGGCGGTGGCGCGGGCCGGGGCGGCACCGGCGGTGCGTCCGCGGCGTCGGCGAGGGCGCGCAGCGAGTCGACCAGGCCGGCGCGCTGGCCGGCCGGCAGCCGGGCCACGATCGCGGCGATCTCGGCGTGCCGGTCGGCGAGTACCTGCGCGACGAGTTCCCGGCCCGCGTCGGTCAGTTCCAGTACGACCTCCCGGCGGTTGCCGGGGTTGGCCTTGCGGGTGACGCTGCCGGCCGCCGCGAGCCGGTCGACCATCCGCATCGCGGTGGACGGATTGACCCCCAGCGCGGCGGCCAGGGTGGCGAGCTTGCTCGGGCCCTGGCTGTCGAGCACGACCAGGGTGCGCAGCTGGGGCAGGGTGAGCGAGGGCTCGATCCGGGCCAACGCCCGGGCCGAGATCGCGACCAGCAGCCGGGAGGCGGTCAGCACGGCGGCGATGACCTCCTCGACGTCCTGGTCGAGGTCCTCGCCGCCGTCCTGCGCGCGTTCGTCCCCGGGCGCGGCCGGCCCGCCCGGACGCCGTGCGCGATCTGCCTCGTTCCCCATGGCGCATTTATACCCGTCCCGGCATCGTGCCTGGTCGCGGGCGGTGCCGACGGGCGCGGACCGGACCGTGCCGCGGTCCGGGACGGCCCGGAAATCCGGCCCCGCGCTCCTCCTTGCACGGCGCAATAATGGGAGGTACCGCATGTCCGGGTCCGGCATGCATCCGGCGCCGCCGCCCGTGCGGCGGGGGCCGGGGAGAGGGCGTGGTGATCATGGAACGGGACACCGAGACGGTTCACGAGGCGTATGCGTTCGTCTGTCTGCACTGCGGACACGGCTGGGAGGAGGAGTACGAGATCCGGCACACCACGGATCTGGCGGGCCACCGACGGGCCGACTATTTCGCGCGCGGCGTCCGGGTTCCGTCCCCGCTGACCCGCAATGACTGCCCCTCCTGCAACCTCGGACCGATCCGCATCCTGCGCCCCGGCCGGGTGAACTCCGCCCGGACGTATCTGGCCTGACGGCGGCCGGAACTCAGCTGGCCGGACGGCGGTGCGGGGCCCTTTCGGCATGCCGCCCGCGCCGTCACCAGCCGGTGTACAGCAGGTGGTTGACCAGGAGCGGGAGCACGGCCTGGGCCGTCAGCCACCGGCGCCGGTGGGACACGGGCAGCAGGGCACAGGTCGCCAGCAGCCAGGGCGCGAAGGGGAGCCAGATGCGCTCGGTCTCCGCCTTGCTCATCCCGGAGAGATCGGCCACCAGGAGGGCGAGCAGCGCGGCCAGCACGAGCACGGTCAGGCGGTCCGCCGGGGTGGGCGGCGGGCCGGTGCGCGCGTCGGTGTGCGGGCGGAGGCGCCGCAGGGCGGCCGGGGCGGCCGCGAGGGTGCGCCGCAGCGCGGCGGCGGTGGCGAGACCGGTGATCAGCACGGCGCAGGCCAGGTTGCCCCACACCCAGTACGCGTACGGGCGGACCGCCGCGGCGCCCTGGTAGTAGCGCTGGACCAGCAGCCGGTACCCCTCCCACCAGTCGAATCCGGAGAGCGTGAAGGCCACCGCGACGGTCGCCGCGCCGGCCGCCACGAGCGGCAGCGGGCGGGCACTCCGGGCGAGCAGCAGGACCGCGGCGGCGATCAGCACGATCAGGGTGAGTCCGTAGGAGAGGTAGCAGGTCAGGCCGAGGAGGAGCCCCGAGCCGAGGGCGGCGGCCGCGCGGCGGGTGTGCCGGGTGGCGGCGAGCGCGAGCAGGGCGAGGGACCAGGCGGCGACCGCGGCGAAGTAGCCGTCGGCGGAGGTGCCCACCCATACGGCGGCCGGGGCCAGCACGAGGTAGGGGGCGGCCCGGCGTGCGGTGGGCTCGTCGGTGAGCGCCCGCAGGGCGATCAGGACCGCGGCCACGGTGGAGGTGCCGGTGACCAGGCACCAGACGCCGGCCCAGGCGCCGCCGCCCAGGCCGAGGCGGTCCAGCCCGACGAAGGTGAGGATCGCGGCCGGCGGGTGCCCGGCGACATGGGCGGGCCAGTGGTCCGGGGCGTTGTTGAGGATGTGTCCGGTGAAGCCGCGCAGCGCCGGGCCGAGGTCGTCGAAGCGGTGGATGACCGTCAGGTACTCGTAGGCGGTGGTGAGCCGGCCGGCGACACCGGTCTGCCAGCCGTCGATCAGGGCCAGCGCGGTCGTCCAGGCGAGGGCGGCGGCCCAGCCGGTGAGGAGCAGGGCCCGCCAGGGCAGCCGGGCGGCGAGCGGCGGCCCGTAGGCGATCACGAGGACGGCGACGGCGATCGCGGCGGGGGTGCCGGGGCCCAGGTGCGGGAACCACGAGGCGTACAGCGGCGGCCAGTTCACGTGCAGGCTGCCGTTGGCGTGCTCGATGACGGTGCCGATGGCGGCGGCGAGCGCGACGAGGAGGGCGCCGGCCGCGGCGGCCAGCAGGTCGGCGCGGCGCTCGGCGCGCTCGTCGGGTTCCGGACGGACGGCCGCCCGGCCGGGCCGGATCTCGCGGTGGGTCACACCGGCACGCTAGGCCGCCGCGGGAGTGCCGGGGCGGCGCCGTTCCGCCGACGTCAGACTTTCGTCATGCGTTGCGGCCCGCTCGGGGCGCCGGTCCCCGCATACCGTCGGCGCATGGCCTCATCCCGTCCGATTCCGCCCACTTCCCCGGCGTTCTGGCGCAGTCCGCTGCGCGGCCCGCGGCTGACCGCGCTGCTCGGCGTGGTCCTGCTGGCCGGGATCACCCTGCTGTTCGTCACCGGGCTGCTGTCGTACGCCGCGTACAACCCCGACCTGGCCGGTGGCGTCAACGACCAGACGCCCGGGAAGGGCCTGTTGGGGTTCTACCTCTTCAGCTGGCCCACCGGCCCGCGCTGGCTCTACCGCCTGACCCAGGGGGTGCACGTCACCCTCGGCGTCGTCCTGGTGCCGGTGCTGCTGGCGAAGCTGTGGTCGGTGATCCCGAAGCTGTTCCGGATGCCGCCGGCACGGTCGGCGGGCGATGCGCTGGAGCGGCTGTCGCTGCTGTTGCTGGTCGGCGGGGCGCTGTTCGAGTTCGTCACCGGGCTGCTCAACGTCCAGCTGGCGTACCTCTTCCCGGGGTCGTTCTACCGGCTGCACTTCTACGGCGCGTGGGTGTTCATCGGCGCGTTCGTGGCCCATGTGGTGCTGCGGATGCCGCGGACCGTACGGGCGCTGCGGGAGCGGACCGATCCGGCGGCGGAGGACGACGAGACCGGGCTGGTGGCGGTCCGTCCGGACCGGCCGACGGTGAGCCGGCGGGGCGCGCTGGGGCTGGTCGGCGCCGGGTCGCTGCTGTTGCTGGTGACGACGGCGGGGCAGAGCCTGGGCGGCCGGTGGCGGCGTACCGCGCTGCTGGCGCCGCACGGGGGCGCGGATCCGGGCGGCGGGCCGAACGGGTTCCAGATCAACAAGACCGCGGCGGCCGTCGGGATCCGGGCGCGGGACACCGGTGACGACTGGCGGCTGACGGTGGAGGGCGGCGGGCGCCGGGTGCGGCTGACCCGCGCCGAACTGCTGCGGCTGCCGCAGCACGAGGCGGCGCTGCCGATCGCCTGTGTGGAGGGCTGGTCGACGGACGACCAGTTGTGGAGCGGGGTGCGGTTGCGGGAGCTCGCCGCGCTGGTGGGCCTCGGCGACCGGCCGCCGGGAGTGCTGGTGGAGTCGCTCCAGCTGCACGGCGCGTTCCGCCGGGCCGCGCTGAGCGGCAGTCAGGTGCGCGATCCGCGGTCGCTGCTCGCGCTGCGGGTGGGCGGCGCGGAGCTGTCGCGGGACCACGGCTACCCGGCGCGGATCATCGTGCCGGCGGCGCCGGGGGTGCTCAACACCAAGTGGGTGGCCCGGCTTTCGTTCGGGGAGGGGTGAGCGGCGTGCGAAGGGTACGGATGCCGGGGCGGGCCGCCGCGGTCCGTGGGTGGCGGCGGCTGCGCCGGCACCGCTGGTACGGCGAGGGGCCGTTGCACCTGGTGCTGATGCTCGGGTCGTTCGCCCTCACCGGTTATGCGGGGGTGCGGCTGCTGGCCGGCGGGCGGTGGCCGCTGGTGGTGGTGTGGTTCGTGGGGGCGGCGCTGCTGCACGATCTGGTGCTGCTGCCGCTGTACGCGCTCGCCGACCGTGCGGTGGTCCGGTGCACGGCGGGGGCCGGTCGCCGTCGGTCCTGGACGGCCTTCGTCCGGGTCCCCGCCGCGCTGTCGGGGCTGCTGTTGCTGGTGTGGTTCCCGCTGATCTCCTATGCGGCGGGCGGTGCTCCGGCGGCGCACTACGAGCTCGCGACCGGGCTGCCGGCCGGGGTTTTCCTGGGCCGCTGGCTGCTGATCAGCGCGGTGCTGTTCGCGGTCTCCGCCCTGTGGTTGCTGTGCCGTACGGTTCAGCCCCGGCGGGCGGTGGGCAGGCTGCGGCATCGCCGCAGGGCGACGAAGCGGCGTGCGGCGGACGGCGACTGACCGGGCTCGGTGGCGGTCCACCGCTCGACGGGTGTCCAGCCCGCGGCGTCGGCGTACCGCAGCAGTGCGGACGTCCCGACCCGGGCCCAGGGGAACGTGACGGCGGTGTGGTGGTCCGCGTACGGGTCGCCGGCGACGCCGACCCGGGCCCGTTCGTCGACGTCCTCGGGGGCGGTCTCCACGAGGAGCAGCCCGGTCCGGTGCGCCAGCGCGGCGGTGCGGGCGAGCAGGGCGCGGGGGTCGCCGCCGATGCCGATGTTGCCGTCGAGGAGCAGCGCGGTGCCCCAACTCCCCTCCTCCGGCAGGGAGTCGAAGACCGAGCGGCACAGTGCGGCGCCCCCGGCCGCGGCGGTACGGGCGACCGCGGCCGGGCTGACGTCGATGCCGAGCACCCGTCTGCCCGGTGCGGTGAGCGCGGCGACCAGCCGGCCGGGGCCGCAGCCGATGTCCAGGACGCTGCCCTCGCAGCGGCGCAGTGCCGCGAGGTCGGCGGCGTCCGCCGGGGCGCACCAGCGTGCGACGTCCAGCGGCAGCAACCAGCCGTCGGTACGGCGCAGATAGAGCGGCCCGCGGCCGCGGCGCAGCGCCTCGGCGTAGGCGTCCGCGCCCCAGGCCGGCGGGTGCGGCGGGGCGGCCGGGACGGTGGCGCTCATCGGCCGGTCACCGGGGTCAGCCGGGCGAGGGTGGTGGCGAAACGGCCGGTGGGGGCCTGGGCGGCGACCAGACGGGCGTCGGCGGCGGTGTCGACGTCGCGGAGCGCCGGCAGGTCACCGATCCGGAGGCCGGCCGCGGCCAGGCGGGCGCGCTGGGCGGCGCCGGTGCCCGGGGTGGACATCGGGACGCCGCGCAGCAGCCGCGGGTCGGGGTCGGCCAGGCCGAGCGCCCAGAAGCCGCCGTCCTCGGCCGGGCCGAACCAGGCGTCACGGCCTTCCCAGGCGGTCAACTCCAGTGCGGGGGCGAGGAGTTCGGCGGACACCTGGGGGGTGTCCATGCCGATGAGCAGGGTGGGGCCCCGGCTGGCGGCGAAGGCCGCGGCGAGCCGTTCGTCGAGGCCGCCGGCGCACTGCGGCCGGACCTCGAAGCCGTCCGGCAGCCAGTCCCCGGGGCGTCCGTCGAGCACCACGGTCCGCCGCCGGGCGGGCATCGCACGGACCGCGAGGAGGGTGTCGTACAGGGCCGCGGCGGCCAACTGGGCTGCCTCGTCGGGGGTGTAGGGCGGGGTCAGCCGGGTCTTGACCCGGCCGGGCACCGGTTCCTTGGCGATGACCAGGACCGCGGTCGGCCCGTTCGGGGGCGGCGTACGGTCCGCGGGGCGGTTCATCGGGCCGTCTCCCGCGCCGGGGCGGCCGACGGCGGCCGGCTGAGCACGGCCCGCATGTCGCGGACCGCCTGCCAGGTGCCGCGCCAGGTGCCGGTGACCTTCGAACGGCCGGTGCGCGGCCGGTAGGGCACCGGGCGCTCCTCGATCCGCCAGCCGGCGTCGGCGGCCCGCACCACCATCTGCAGGGGGTAGCCACTGCGGCGGTCGGTGAGGCCGAGTTCGAGGAGGTCGGTGCGCCGGGCGGCGCGCAGCGGGCCGAGGTCGTGCAGCCGCAGGCCGGTGCGGCGGCGCACCAGGTGGGCCAGGGCGAGGTTGCCGGCCCGGGCGTGCGGCGGCCAGGCTCCGCGCCCCTGGGGGCGCCGGCGTCCCAGCACCAGATCGCGGTCGCCGTCGCGGACCGCCCGGACGAACGGGACGAGCAGCGCCGGGTCCAGGGAGGCGTCGCAGTCGCAGAAGCAGACGATGTCCGCCTCGGCGGCCAGCAGTCCGGCGTGGCAGGCCGCACCGAAGCCGCGGTGCGGTTCACGGACGACGGTGGCGCCCAGTTCGCGGGCGATCTCGGCGGAGCCGTCGGTGGAGCCGTTGTCCACCACGATGGCGCGCCAGCCGGCCGGGATGCGTGCCAGCACCCACGGGAGGGCTGCGGCCTCGTCCAGGCAGGGCAGGACGACGTCCACCGGGGCGGGCCGGGGTGCGGCGGGGAGGGGGGTGCCCGGCCCGGTGGGCGCGGCGGTCCGCATCTCCTCCCGGGCGAACTCGGCCATGCCCTCCTCGAATCCGATCGCCGCCCGCCAGCCGAGGTCCTCGGCGATCCGCCGCGGCGACGCGGTGATGTGGCGCACGTCGCCGAGCCGGTACTCCCCCGTCACCACCGGGTCCGGTCCGCCGTACGCGGCGGCCAGCGTCCGTGCCATCCCGCCCACGGTGTGCGGGACGCCGCTGCCGGTGTTGTACGCGGTCAGGGTGGCGGCCGCCCGGTCCGGCAGGGCGGTCAGGGCGGCCACGTTGGCGGCCGCGACGTCCCGGACGTGGACGAAGTCCCGCCGCTGGCCGCCGTCCTCGTACACGGTCGGCGGCTCGCCGCGGGCGAGGGCGGAGCGGAAGAACGAGGCCACCCCGGCGTAGGGGGTGTCGCGCGGCATACCGGGGCCGTAGACGTTGTGGTAGCGCAGCGCGACGGCCCGGCCGCCGGTCGCCCGGGCCCAGGAGGCGGCGAGGTGTTCCTGGGCGAGCTTGGTGGCCGCGTAGACGTTGCGGGGATCGGCGGGCGCGTCCTCGTCGACCAGGCCCGGCCGCAGCTCGGAGCCGCAGTGCGGGCAGCGCGGCTCGAACCGGCCGGCGTCCAGGTCCGCCACCGCGCGCGGGCCGGGGCGCACCACCCCGTGGGCGGGACAGGTGTAGTGGCCCTCCCCGTAGACCACCATGGACCCGGCGAGCACCAGTTGCCGGACCCCGGTCGTGGCCATCGCCGCCAGCAGGACGGCGGTCCCCAGGTCGTTGCAGCCGACGTAGTCGGGGGCGTCGGCGAAGTCCTTGCCCAGGCCGACCATGGCGGCCTGGTGGCAGACCGCGTCGACACCGCGCAGGGCGGCCTCGACGGCCGGCCGGTCCCGTACGTCGGCGACGACCCGGTGCGTGCCGGGCCGCGGCGGTGGCGGCTCGCGGTGTGCGGTGGGCAGCAGGGCGTCGAGGACGACGGGCTCGTGGCCGCTGGCCAGGAGGGCGTCGACGACCTGTGATCCGATGAATCCGGCGCCGCCGGTGACC
The DNA here is from genome assembly GCF_036352915.1 of Streptomyces bugieae. Lineage (NCBI taxonomy): Bacteria > Bacillati > Actinomycetota > Actinomycetes > Kitasatosporales > Streptomycetaceae > Streptomyces > Streptomyces bugieae. The sequence goes on along the minus strand of NZ_JAZBJP010000020.1, from coordinate 71,633 downwards.
AGTACGCGCATGCCGGTCACGCTAAGCGCGGCGGGGCGGGACGGCCCGCGCCACGGCGGCCGTGTCATGGGTCCGTAAGATCCGGGCGTTCGTGACCGGTGGATGCCCCCGCCACTGCGATTCGGTAACGGGCGTCGGTGAGGTATTTCGATACGGCATATGTTGCATATGCTCAGGTCGGGGGTCTGGGGGCCGTTTTCGGACAGTCCGACGGCCGACGGCCCCGCCACCCGATCACCTCACACCACACCGTCGGAGAACGCCTTGACCGTGGAGAACGGGGAGCGCTGCACCGGCTCCCGTGTGTTGTCCGTGCTCCCCTACACGGTCATGGCCGTGGTGTCCGCCGTCGACCTGACCGCGGGGCCCGGTGTGGGCTTCCTGCCGCTGGTGTCCCTCGGGCCCGCGTTCGCCGGGCTGGTCGGCGGCTGGCGGCGGACCGCGCTGGCCGGGCTGACCGCTGCCGTCCTCTGCCTCGGGCTGGGCGTCTACAACGGACTGTTCGAGAGCCGGCGGGGGCTGACCGCGCTGCTGTCGGTGGCCGGGGTGACCGCGGCCGGGGTGGTCGCCGCCCTGATGCGGCAGCGCCGGGAGGCCGAGCTGGCCAGTGTCCGCTCGATCGCCGAGGTGGCCCAGCGGGTGCTCCTCCGCCCGGTGCCGCGCAGCGCCGGACCGCTGCGGATCGCGGTCTCCTACACGTCGGCGGTGGCCGAGGCCCGGATCGGCGGGGACCTGTACGAGGTGGTGACCTCGCCGGCCGGTGTCCGGATCATCGTCGGGGACGTGCAGGGCAAGGGGCTGGAGGCCGTGGAGAGCGCGGCGGTGGTGCTCGGCGCGTTCCGCGAGGCGGCGTACGACGAACCCGATCTGCCGGCCGTCGGCGAGCGGGTCGAACGGGCCCTGAACCGCCATCTGTCCGGCGAACGCTTCGTCACGGCCGTGCTCGCCGAGATCGGTGACGGTCCGCACGCCACCCTGCTCAACTACGGCCATCCGGCGCCGCTGGTCGTCCGCCCCGCCGGCACGGTCGGGTTCGCCGCCCCGCCGGAACGGTCCCTGCCGCTCGGCCTGACCTGGCACGTCGCCGACACCCCGCTGCCCTACGAGGTGCCGTTCAGCCCCGGCGACCAACTGCTCTTCTACACCGACGGGGTCAGCGAGGCGCGGGACGCGGCCGGCTGGTTCTACCCGCTCGACGACCGGGCGGCGCTGCTCAAGGACGCCGACCCGGAGGCCGCCCTGCGCGCGGTGCGCGAGGACCTGGTCGACCACGCCGAGGGCCCGCTGCACGACGACGCGGCGATGCTGCTGGTCCGCTACCGCGAGGAGCACTCCGCCGGGACCGCGGGGAGCGGCAGTCCGGTGTAGTTCTCGGCGAGTTCGGCCGCGGCGTGCGGGGCGGTGGCGATCCGGTCGAGCTGGGCGAGCTGCAGCCGGGTGTCGAACGGCGACTGGTCCGGGGCGGTGTGCAGGGTCGTCGTCATGAAGGCCGAGAAGTGCTCGGCGCGCCAGACCCGGCGCAGACAGGTGGCGGAGTAGGCGTCCAGCAGTTCCGTCGAGCCGGTCGTGTGCAGATGCGTCAGGGCGCGCGCGAGGACGGTGACGTCGGCTGCGGCGAGGTTGAGGCCCTTGGCTCCGGTGGGCGGCACGATGTGCGCCGCGTCGCCCGCCAGCAGCACCCGGCCGTACCGCATCGGTTCGGTGACCGAACTGCGCATCGGCAGCACCGACTTGGCGGTGATCGGCCCGCGCGCCAGTTTCCAGGGGGCGGCCCCGGTGGCCGGGTCGACGGCCGCGCGGGTCTCCAGTTCGTCCCAGATCCGGTCGTCGGGCCAGTCCGCCGGGTCGGTGCCGTTGGGCACCTGGAGGTAGAGCCGGCTGACGGTCGGGCTGCGCATGCTGAACAGGGCGAAGCCGCGAGGGGAGTGGGCGTAGATCAGCTCGTCCGCGGAGGGCGGGACGTCGGCGAGCACGCCGAGCCAGGAGTACGGGTAGCCGCGCTCGTAGGTGCGGCGTGCGCCCTCCGGTACCGCCCGGCGCACCACGCCGTGGAAGCCGTCGCAGCCGACGACGTAGTCGCAGTCGAGGGTGTGCACGCGGCCCTGGTACCGGTAGTGGACGGCGGGGCGGTCCCCGTCCGCGCCCTCGACGGTGAGCGCCTCCGCACCGAACAACAGCGGTGCTCCGTAGGCGAGTTGCAGGGCGATGAGGTCCTTGACGACCTCCGTCTGGGCGTAGACCGTCACCCGGCGGCCGCCGGTGAGCGCCGGGAAGTCGAGGCGGTGGGACCGCCCGGCGAAGCGCAGCTCGATGCCGTCGTGGACCAGGCCCTCGCGGTCCAGCCGGGCCCCGGCTCCGCAGCCGCGCAGCACGTCGACGGTGCCCTGTTCGAGGATGCCGGCGCGCTGCCGCCGCTCCACGTAACCGCGGTCGCGGCTCTCCAGGACGGCGCAGTCGATGCCGGACCGGTGCAGCAGACGGGCCAGCAGCAGTCCGGCGGGGCCGCCGCCGATGATGCCGACGGTGGTACGGCGGACGGGCGGTGGGGGTGTCACGGCGCGGTTCCTTCCGAGGGGTGCGGGGCGGGGACTCGGAGGGCCCCCGGGGCGTCCGGCGGTGCGGCGAGGTGGCCGAGGAGGGCGGCCCGGACGGCGGCCGGGCGTTCGACGTTGGCGAGGTGGGCGGCGCCGGGCAGTTCGAGGAGGCCGGCGCCGGGGATGCCGTCGACGAGTGCGCGGGCGTGCGGGGGCGGGGTGGCCGGATCGGTGCGGCCGGCGACGACGAGGGTGGGGGCGGTGATGCGGGCGAGGTCATCGCGCAGGTCGTAGCCGGCGAGGGCGTCGCAGCAGGCCGCGTAGCCGGCCGGGGCGATGCGCCGCCGCAGGGTGCCGAGCAGTGCGGTGGCCTCCGGGGAGGCGGCGAAGTCCGGGGTGAACCAGCGGCCGGCGGCGGTGTCGGCGACCGGCCCGAGCCCCGACTCCCGTACCAGGGCGGCCCGTTCGTGCCATGCCTCCGGGGTGCCGAACCGGGCGGAGGAGCAGATCAGCACGAGCGAGGCGATCCGCTCGGGGTGGTGGGCGGCGAGCCAGGCACCGACCGCGCCGCCGAGCGAGATCCCGGCGTACGAGAACCGGCCGATGCCGAGGCCGTCGGCGAGCGCGAGGACCCCGCGGGCGAGGGCCGGGACGGTGGTGGTGGCGACGGAGGGGCTGCCGCCGTGGCCCGGAAGGTCCCAGCGCACCACGCGGAACTCACGTGCCAGTTCAGGGAGTTGAGGATCCCAGACGGAGAGTTCGGTGCCGAGGGAGGGGCCCAGGACGAGCGGTGGGGCGCCGTCCGGACCGTCGAGGGTGTGGTGCGGCGGCGGGCCGGCGGGCGGGTGGGTCATGCGGGCTCCTGCGGGGTGTGCGCGGTACGTTCCAGCGCCCGGTCCACGAGGGCACCGGCGGAGCCCAGGTAGCCGGACGGGTCGAGGAGTGGGGCGAGGTCTTCCGGAAGCCGCTGATCAGGCAGGGTGTCGCGCAGTGCCGTGGCCAGGGGGACGCCCTGCTCGGCGGTGCGGCGGGCCGCGGTGTCCAGCAGACGGCGGGCCTCGGCCCGGCCGGTCCGGGCGGTGAGCGCGGCGACCAGGCGTTCGCTGACGACCAGACCACCGGTGGCGTCGAGGTTGCGCCGCATGCGGTCCGGATGCACCCGGAGGTCACCGGTCAGCTCGGCGGCGTCCCGGGCGGCGCCGCCCACCAGCCGCAGGGCGTCCCGCAGCGGCTGCCATTCGGCGTGCCAGGCGCCGGCCGGACGCTCGTCCTCCGCGGCCAGCGCGCCGTACAGCACCCCGGCGAGCGCCGGGACCTGGCGGGCGGCGGCCGCGATCAGCGTGGCGCGCACCGGATTGGCCTTGTGCGGCATGGCGGACGAGCCACCGCCGCTGCCCTCCGACAGCTCGCCGATCTCGGTGCGGGAGAGGGTCAGGACATCGGCGGCGAGCTTGCCGAGGGCGCCCGCGGTGAAGGCGAGCGCCCCGGCGAGATCGGCGACCGGGGTGCGCAGGGTGTGCCAGGGCAGGGCGGGTTCGGCGAGCGCGGTCTCGGTGGCGTAGGCGGTGAGCAGCCGGGTGCCGGGGTCGGGGCCTGCGGCGGCCGGTGCGCCCTCGGCCGCGGTCTCGGCCTCGGCGTACGCGTGGAAGGCGGCCAGGGTGCCGGCCGCGCCGCCCAGTTGGACGGGCAGCGCGGCACGGACGGCCGTGAGCCGGGCGTGGGCGTCGAGCACCAGGCTGCGCCAGCCCGCCGCCTTGAGGCCGAAGGTGGTCGGCACCGCGTGCTGGGTGAGGGTCCGGCCGGCCATCGGGGTGTCCCGGTGCGCGGCGGCGGTCCGGCGCAGCGCCTCGGCGGTCCGGGCCAGGTCCGCCAGTACGGGCTCCAGCGCCCGGGTGCAGACCAGCATGGTGGCGGTGTCGAGGATGTCCTGGCTGGTGGCGCCGCGGTGGACGTGGCCGGCGGCCGCGGGGGCGCGGGCGGCGACCGCGGCGGTCAGATCGGCGACGAGCGGGACGACGGGGTTGCCCGCGGCCCGGGCCCGCCGGGCGAGCGTGCCGGGGTCGTGGCGGCCGGGCTCGGCGGCCACGGCGGTGACCACGGCGGCCGCCTCCTCCGGCGCGAGTCCGGCGGCGGACTGGGCACGGGTCAGCGCGGCCTCGGCGTCGAGCAGGGCGCGCAGATAGGCGCCGTCGCCGGTCGCGTCGGCCACGGCGGAACCGGCCCGGGACGGCGCGAGCAGTCCCACATCGGCGTCGTCGTACGGGGGTTGGGGCGGTGCGGTGCCGGGGTCGGGGGCGGGGCAGGGGGCGGAACCTCTGCCGTCGGAACTCCGGTCACCGGGGCGGGAGGCGTCGGTGCGGGAGCGGTCATCGGACCGGAGGCGGTCATCGGAACGCAAGGAAGACCGTCTCCTCGTGGGTGCCGTCGGCGGTCTGCTGCAGCTGGACGTCGAAGCGGTAGCGGTCCGGGCCGTCCGGGTGGGCGAGCAGGGTGCGGGCCCGGTCGTCGGGGAGCCGGGACAGCAGCGGGTCGGCGGCGTGGGCCTCGGCGTGCTCGGGGAAGTAGACGCGGGTGAAGAGGTGGTGCAGCAGCCCGCGGGCGAAGACGCAGACGGCGAGGTAGGGCGCGGCGCCGGGGTGGCCGGCCGGGGCGGTGGCGGGCAGGGTGTGCAGGACGTAGCGGCCGTCGGCGTCGGTCGGGACCCGGCCGAATCCCGTGAAGTCCAGGCCGTGGCGGCCGATGACGGCGCCGGTGACCGGGTCGCGGCGCAGCGAGCCGGGCGCCCCGGTGAGGCTGCCGTCCGGGCCCGCCTGCCAGAACTCCAGCAGGGCGTCCGGCACCGGGGCGCCGTCCCCGTCCCGTACCCGGCCGTGGAGGACGATGGTGCCGGGCCGGCCGGCCGGTGCGATCTGCTCGCCGCCGCGGAACGGGAGGGCGTAGCCGTAGAACGGCCCGATGGTCTGCGAGGGCGTCGGGGGCAGCGGCGCGGCGGGGGTGCCGGCCGGGTCGGGGGCGGCAGCCGGGTCGGGCTCGGGGGCCGCGGTCGGGCGGTCGGTGCCGGCCGGGTCCGTGGTGGCGCGGGGCATCAGTGGCCCTCCTCGGTCCAGGTGGCGGACGGGCCGTCCAGGACGATGTCCCAGCGGTAGCCCAACGTCCTTTCGGGGCGGGAGAGTTCGTGGTCGTAGGCGGCGACCAGGCGGGCGCGGGCGGCCGGGTCGGTGACCGACTGGAGGATCGGGTCGTAGGGGAAGAGCGGGTCGCCGGGGAAGTACATCTGGGTGATCAGCCGCTGGGTGAAGGCCGTGCCGAAGAGCGAGAAGTGGATGTGGGCCGGGCGCCAGGCGTTGTCGTGATTGCGCCAGGGGTAGGCGCCGGGCCTGATGGTGGTGAAGGTGTAGCGGCCCTGGTCGTCGGTCAGGCAGCGGCCCACGCCGGTGAAGTTCGGGTCGAGCGGGGCGGGGTGCTGGTCGCGCTGGTGGGCGTACCGGCCGGAGGCGTTGGCCTGCCAGATCTCGACGAGCTGACCGCGCACCGGGCGGCCGGTGCGGTCGAGGACGCTCCCGGTGACGGTGATCCGCTCGCCGAGCGGCTCGCCCGGGTGCTGCCGGGTGAGGTCGGCGTCCAGGTCGGTGACGTCCGTGACACCGAACGCGGGGCCGGTCAGCTCGACGGCCTCCGGGTCGGCCAGGTGGTCGATCTCGACCGGTGGCCGTTGGGGGTGGCGGGGGGTGCTGCTGCGGTACGGGGTGTAGTCCCGCGCGGGGTGCGCGGGGACGGGGGCGCCGGCGGCACGGTCCCGTTCGGCGGCGGCGGACCGCGCGGCGATCTCGCGGCTGATGTCGGCCTGGGTGGGCAGCGGCGGTGCGGGCGCGACGAGCGGCCGGGGGCCGGGAAGCGGTGCGCCGGGTACGAGTGCCCGGGGCGCGGGGGTGAACGGCGTCAGGGTCATGGGTGCCCTCTCCGTACGGGTGGTCGGGGCGGTGCGGGTGGACGGGACGGTGCGGGTGGTTCCGGGTGCGGGAGCATCGAGCTGTCGGTCATGAGGCCGCGGCGGCACGTCCGTGGCGCGGTGCCCCTGCAGGATGCGGCTCCCGACGCCGGGCGGGTAACTACCTTTCGAGCACCATCGCCAGGCCCTGCCCGACGCCGATGCACAGCGTCGCGAGGCCCGTTCCGGAGCCGGCGGCGGCCAGTTGGTGGGCGACCGCGCCGACGAGCCGCGCCCCGGAGGCGCCGAGCGGGTGGCCGAGAGCGATCGCACCGCCGCGCGGATTGACGAGGCCGGGGTCGAGCTCGGGCCAGCGGGCCAGACAGCCGAGTGCCTGGGCGGCGAACGCCTCGTTGAGCTCGACGGTGTGCAGGGCGTCGAAGCCGCGTCCGGCCTTCTCCAGTGCCCGGGTGGCCGCCTCCACCGGGCCGAGCCCGAAGTACTGCGGCTCGATGCCGGTGACCGCACTGCTGCGGATCCGGGCGAGCGGGGTGCAGCCGGAGGCGCCGAGCCCCCGCTCGTCCATCAGCAGCAGCGCGGCCGCACCGTCGGTGAGCGGTGAGGAGTTGCCGGCTGTGACGGTGCCCGCGCCGGCCGACGGCCCGGTGGCCCCGCGCACCGCGTCGCTCCCCGTACGGAAGGCCGGCCGCAACCTGCCCAGCGCCGCCAACGAGGTGTCCTCACGGATGCCTTCGTCCTCGGACACCTCCCCGTAGGGCACGATCTCCGCGGCGAAGGCGCCGTCCTTCCGGGCGCGGGCCGCCTTCTCGTGGCTGGCCAGCGCGAAGGCGTCCTGCCGGTCGCGGGTGATCCGGTCGCGGTCGGCGATCAGCTCGGCGCCCTCGCCCAGGGCGACGGTCCACTCGCCGGGCATCCTGGGATTGGTCAGCCGCCAGCCCAGGGTGGTGGAGTGCAGGGTCTGCGGCCCTGCCGGGAAGGCGCGTTCCGGCTTGGGCAGGACCCAGGGCGCCCGGCTCATCGACTCCACGCCTCCGGCGACGGCCACCGAGGCGTCGCCCAGCGCGACGGCCCGGGCGGCCTGGACGACGGCCTCCATGCCGGAGCCGCAGAGGCGGTTGACGGTGACGCCGGGTACGGACACCGGCAGCCCGGCGAGCAGCACCGCCATCCGGGCCACATCGCGGTTCTCCTCGCCCGCGCCGTTGGCGTTGCCGAGCCAGACGTCGTCGACCGTGGCCGGATCGAGTCCCGGTGCGCGGTCCACCAGGGCCTTGACGACATGCGCGGCGAGGTCGTCGGGGCGGGCGCCGGACAGCGCGCCGCCGTATTTGCCGAAGGGGGTGCGGACGGCGTCGACGACGTACACGTCCCGGGGCCGGTCGGTGATCATCGGGTGGCGGTGTCCTTCCGTGCGGCGGCCGTCTCGGGCGTACCGGATGCGGGGGTGGCCGGGGGCGTGGCGGCCTTCAGGGCGCGCAGGGCGGTGAGTTCGGCGGCGGTGGGCGGGTCGGTGACGCCGATCCGGTCGGCCTCCTTGAGGTCCCAGCCGGTGGCCGCTCGTACCTGCTCGACCGTCACTCCCGGGTGCAGGTCGGTCAGGACGAGCTCGGCGGTGCCGGGGTCGGGGCGGAGCACGCCGAGGTCGGTGATGACGGCGGTCGGTCCGGCGCCGGGCAGTCCGAGCGCGGCGCGGTCCCGGGGGCCGCTGCCGTGGCCGAGGGTGGTCACGAAGTCCAGCGCACCGACGAAGTTGCGGCGGCTGTGCCGCAGGACCATCAGTACCTGCCCGCAGTTGGCGGCGATCTCGGGGGCGCCGCCGGCGCCCGGCAGCCGGCCCTCGGGTTTGCCGGGGCCGCGGTCGACGACGGTGGTGTTGATGTTGGCGAACCGGTCGACCTGCGCGGCGCCGAGGAAGCCGACGTCGATCCGGCCGCCCTGCAGCCAGTAGTTGAACATCTCGGGCACGGACACCACCGCGTCGGCGGTGTCGGCCAGTTCGCCGTCCCCGATGGACAGCGGCAGCCGGGTCGGTTTGGAGCCGAGGGTGCCGGACTCGTAGATCAGCACCAGGTCCGGATTGACGGTGCGGCGGGCGAGGTTGGCGGCCGTACTGGGCAGCCCGATCCCGACGAAACAGGTCCGCGCACCGGCCAGTGCCCGGGCCGCGTTGACCTCCATGAGCTCGTCGGGGGTGCAGGGCGGCGCAGGGGTGGGGGACGGCGCGGGCGCCGAGGCGTGGGCGGGCGCGGGTGGGGCTACGGACGCGGGTGGGGCGTCGGACGCGGGTGGGGCCTCGGGAACGGGTGGGGCGTCGGGAGCGGTGGTGGGGACGGTCGCCGCGGGAGAGCTGCCGGCGCCGCCCCTGATCCCCTCCAGCCACCGCCCGAACGCCGCCCGGTCCCGCGAAATCCCGTCCCAGCGGCGGTAGAAGGCGTTGTCGCGGACCGAGTACCCGGCCGCGTACGAGGGGTGGGCGCCGCCGGGGACGACCGCGACCGCCTCGACGACCCAGGTGGGCAGGACGACGCCGCCGGGGCGCGGCTCCAGGGTGTCGACGAGTTCCTCGACGGTCACCAGGACGCGCCGGGCGGCCAGCGCCGCCTCCTTCTGGACGCCGGTCAGGCCCCACAGCTGGACGTTGCCGGCCCGGTCGGCCTGCTGGGCGTGGATGACCGTGACGTCCGGGTTGAGGGCGGCGACGGCGGCCAGTTCCTCGCCGGTGAACGGGCAGGTGACGGTGGCGACCGTGGGCGTGCGGGAGGGGATGTCGCTGCCGCGGTAGCCGCGCAGCACGGCGAACGGGAGCCCGGCCGCACCCGCGGCGTAGCGGTTGGCCATGCCGGCGTGGCTGTGCTCGTCGGTCTCCAGCGGGCCGGGCCAGCCGTTCTCGACCGCGTCCCGGAAGCGGTGCAGTGAGCCGACGCCCGGGTTGCCGCCCCAGGAGAAGACCAGCTTCGCGGCCACGCCCGCGCCGATCAGCTGGTCGTAGACCACGTCGGGGGTCATCCGGGCGAGGGTGAGGCCGGTGCGGCCCTGGCGGATGATCTCGTGCGCGGCGGCGAACGGGATGAGGTGGGTGAACCCCTCCAGCGCCACGGTGTCCCCGTCGTGGATCAGCTCCGCGACGGCCTCGTGCAACGAACGGATGTCGGCCATATCGGCCCTGTCCTCCAGCCTCTGTCGAAGATCCGGGCGCTAGGGATGCGAAGGATGGAATACGCCGGTTGTTCGCCCAGTGAACTTAAGTTCATAATGGACGCTCTGAGTCTGGCCCCCGCCCCCGGCCCTGTCAACGGTCCGCCGGGTACGGTTCGCACGAGATCACCGCACGAGGGAGAGGCCATGACCCACCCCGCCCCCGCCGCACCGTCCTCCCCGGCCGCCCCGCCGGAAGCGGTGGGTCCGCTGATCCGCTGCCTGACCGTGCTGCGGGAGCTGTCGGCCGGCGGCGGCCGCCAGGCGGTGGGCGATCTGGTACGGGTCACCGGCCTGGCCCGCTCCACCGTCGACCGGGTACTGAGCACCCTCGCCCGGCTCGGCTACGTCCGCGTCGAGGGCCGCGACGCGGTGCTCGCGCCGCGGTTGCTGGAGCTGGGCAACGCCTATCTCGCCGCGTCCGGACTCCCGGACCGGCTGGGCCCGCTCGCCGACCGGCTGGCCGACGAGCTCGACGAGTCGGTCTCGCTCGCGGTCCCGGACGGCGACGGCGTGCGCTTCGTCCACCAGGCCACCCGCCGCCGCGCGATGTCCCTCGCCTTCCGCATCGGCGATCTGCTGCCCGCCGAACGCGGCGCGCCCGGGGCGCTGTTCGCGGACGCGTGGGACGCGGCGGACCGGGAACGCTGGCGCCGCCGCCGCGCGGCCGACCCGACGGACGCGGGCTTCCCGGCCGTCCCCCCGCGCACCCACGACGAGGGGGACGCGGACGACTCCTCAACTGCCGTATTCGAGCGGCGCGTCGACGCCGCTCGCGCGGCCGGCTGGTCCCTGGACGACCAGCTCATCGAACCGGGCCTGGTCGCCGTCGCGATGCCCGTACGGGACCCCTCCGGCCGCGTCGTCTGCGCGGTCAGCGTCGTCAGCCACACCAGCCGGCTGTCCGCCGCCGAGCTGCCCGGTGCGGTGCTCCCCCGGCTGCGCGACACGGTGACGGCCATGGAACTCGCCCTGACCGCCCCACCGGAGACCCCGACCGGCGCCGCGCCCCCCACCGGAGGGTCCCACGCCTCCTGGATGCGGGCCTCCAAGCAGGAACTGGGCCCCGAGTTCGTCGAGTCGATGGCCCGCGGCCTGATCACCCTCACCGCCTTCGGCGCCGGCCGCGCGGCACTCCCGCTCACCGCCGTCGCGGAGGCCACCGGCCTGGCCCGGGCCACCGCCCGGCGGGCCCTGATCACCCTGGAGCACCTCGGCTACCTCACCTCCGACGGCAAGCTCTTCCGGCTCACGCCGAAGGTGCTGGAGCTGGGGTTCGCACACCTCTCTGGCCTGACGCTGCCGGCCATCGCCCAACCCCATCTGGCCGCGCTGGTCGAGCGGGTGCACGACTCCGCCTCGATGGCGGTCCTCGCCGGCGACGACATCCAGTACGTCGCCCGGGTCCCCACCGTGCGCATCATGAGCGTCAACATCACCCTGGGCACCCGCTTCCCCGCGTACGCGACGTCCATGGGCCGGGCCCTGCTGGCCGGTCTGCCGCCGGCCGAGGTGTCCGCCCGGCTGTCCCGCACCGACCTCCGCCCGTTCACCCGGCACACCGTCACCGACGAGGAGGCGCTCCTGGACCTCGTCCGGCAGGTCCGCACCGACGGATACGCCCTGGTCGACGAGGAACTGGAGGAGGGCCTGCGCTCGCTCGCCGTGCCCGTGCGCGACCGCTCCGGCGAGGTCGTCGCCGCCGTCAACGTCTCCACCCACGCGGGCCGCACCACCCCCGCCGGCACCCGCGACGCCATCCTCCCGGCCCTGCGCGAGACCGCCACCGCCATCGAGGCGGACCTCGCGGTGGCCGGCCGGTACGTACGGATCCCGGTCCTGTGACGGCACTTGCCGTTCCGCCACCGGAGCCGGACTGGGAGGCGGCCCCCGCCTATCAGGGCGGAAAGCGCAACCCGGCCTTCCAGACGAGCGCCTGGGAGTACGCGGCCGCGCACTTCCGGCCGGTGGCCGGGCTGCGGGTCCCCCTGGAGGCGCTCGCCGCCCGCCTCCGCCTGACCCTCGAGTCCAGCTGGGACGACCTGGGCGAGATGGATGTCGCCGTGTTCCGCGTCCGGACCTCCGACTTCGCGCTCACCCGGCATGACGGGCAGGAGGTCGTCCTGGTGTGGCTCGCCCGCGCGACACCCGAGGCGGACACCGCCCTGGAGCTTCTGCTGACCGTATGCGGCCTCGACCGCCGCGCCCTGAGCTTCCTCGGCAACCCGACGACCGGGCTCACGTACGTCGAGGAGCGGCCCGGCTGAGCCGGCCCGCCGGCGACACGACGGCCAACGGCACCCGGCGACCGGCAGAGAGCCGTGCGGGGGGCCTCCCCTACTCCGCCCCCGCCTGCGCCTCTGCCTGTGCCCCCACCGGAGCCGGAACCGGCGCTCCGCCGCCGAGGCGGCGGGCCACCGGCACCAGGCCGATCGCGGCGGCACCCACCAGGCCCGCCAACGCGAAGGTCACGAAGCCCAGTTGGGCGTTGCCGCCGGCGGCGAGGACGCCGCCCAGCCAGGGACCGACCACGGCGCCGGTGCGGCCGATGCCGGTGACCCAGCCCAGGCCGGTGGCGCGGTCGGCGGGCGGGTAGACGCGGTCGGCGGCCGCGTAGACCATCACCTGGGCACTGAAGAGCCAGATGCCGGTGACCGCGACCACGGCGTAGGTCAGGGCGAGCGGCAGATGCGCCCTCAGGAGCAGGGCGCCGGCGGCGGTGAGCAGGAACCAGAGGGCGGAGACCCGCACCGGGCCGAAGCGGTCGGCGGTGCGGCCGGCGATGAACATGCCGACGACGGCGCCGATGTTGATGACGAGCAGGAAGCTGACCGAGGAGCTGAGGCCGTACCCGGAGGCGCGCATCATCTGGGGCAGCCAGGTGCCGACGCCGTAGACCAGGAGCAGTCCGCAGAACGAGGCGAGCCAGAGGAGCGGCGTGGCCCAGCGGGCGCCGGGGCGGAAGAGCGCGAGGAGGGCGGACGGCCGGCCGCCGGTCCCGTGGGCCGGAGCGTCCGCGGGGGCGGGGCGGGCCATGCCGTAGCGGTCGGCGACCGCCTCGGCCTCGGCGGTACGGCCCTTGGCGAGCAGCACACCGGGGGATTCCGGCAGCAGGCGCAGCAGCAGCGGGACGGCGATCAGCGCGGGCAGCACCCCGGCCCAGAAGACCGAGCGCCAGCCGAGCGCGGGGGCGAGCGTCAGCCCGAGGCCCGTCGCGAACATGCCGCCCACGTGGTACGAGGTCATCAGCAGGCCGGTGGCCAGCGCGGCCCGGCGCGGCGGGGCGAACTCCAGCACCATCGACAGGCAGATGGGCAGCAGGGAGCCGAAGCCGAGGCCCGCCAGGAACCGTCCGGCGTCGAAGGGCGCCGGGGTGCCGGAGAGCGCGCAGATCGCCGAGCCGATGGAGAACAGGGCGACGCTGACGGCGAGGACCGGTCGGCGGCCGAGGCGGTCGGTCACCGGGCCGATGACGAGGGCGGCGACCAGCATGCCGAGCGTGGTCCAGCTGCCGATGGTGCCTGCCGTGGCGGGCCCGAGGCCGAGACCGGGGTCGTCCAGCATCCGCGGCATGACGGCGCCGTAGACGTTGACGTCCATCCCCTCGAAGAAGACGGCGAGCCAGCACAGCGCCAGGACGGGCGCGACGGAGCGGAAGGTGTGGCGCGGAGCGGTGGGTGGCATGGGCACCTCGTCTTGGGATGCGGCGAGCGGACTGCCGGACTACCGGAGTACTGCCGGACCGCCGGACTGTCGATCTCTCCGGGAGCGAGTGTCGCGTTCGCCTGGTGAACTTTCGTTCGCTCGTGGGCCAGGATCATCTGCGCCCATCCGGGGAGGTGTCAATGGTTCGGACGGGTAAGGCCGTTACCCGTCACCCGTTCGCCGGCCCCTTCGGCCCCTTCGGTCCTTCCGAGCCCTCCTGGCCCTCCCGGCTCTCCTGGCCCGCCTGGCCCGCCTGGCCCTCCCGGCCGTCCTCGTCCCGCTTGCTCGCCTCGGCGGCCCGCTTCTCCGCCAGTCGCCGGGCCATCTCCTCGCGTGCCTCGGCGGTGGCGGCCGACGGCCAGACGCGGTCCAGCGAGGCGTTCATCGCGGCGCCGACCAGCACCGCGAAGGCCGAGACGCCGATCCACAGCAGCACCGCGACCGGCGCCGCCAACGAGCCGTAGATCGTGGGCCCCTCGACCGTCGAGACCAGGTACAGCCGCAGCAGGAAACTGCCCAGCACCCAGATGCCGAGCGCCACCACCGCCCCGGGAATGTCCTCCGGCCAGGGCGACCGGACCGGCACGGAGAGGTGGTAGAGGGTGGTGAGGAAGGCGACCGACAGCAGCAGGACGACCGGCCAGTACAGCGCCCGGACGACGTGCTCACTGGCCGGCAGCAGGCTCACCACCGCGTCCGGCCCGGCCACCATCAGCGGCAGCGCGACCGCGCCGACCAGCAGCCCGGCGAGGTACAGCGCGAACGACAGCAGCCGCGTCCTGACGATGCCGCGGCGGCCGTCGAGCCCGTACATGATCGTGATGGTGTCGACGAAGACGTTCAGGGCGCGCGAGCCGGACCACAGGGCGATGGCGAAGCCGAGCGAGATGACGTCGGGCCGGCGGCCGGTGAAGACGTCGTTGAGCAACGGCCGGGCGATCTCGTCCACGCCCTTGTCGGAGAGCACCGTGCCGGCCACGCCGAGGATGTGCTGCCGGACGTTGTCGAGGGTGTCGTGCCCGATCCAGGCCTGGGTGTAGCCGAGCACACCGAGGAGACCGAGGATCAGCGGCGGCAGCGACAGCAGGCACCAGAACGCCGCCTCGGCGGCCAGTCCGGTGACGCGGTACGTCATGCAGGAGTGGACGATGTCCTTGAGCAGCAACCAGGCCAGCCGGCGCGTGGAGACGTTGCGGTAGAGCACACGGGCCCTGGTCAGACGGCCCGCGTGCCGCTCGGTTGGTTCGTTCTCCGGCTGCACCTCCTTACCGTAGCTGCATGGCAGCCACCACTCACACGGTCACGAACCAGCCCCCGCCGCTGGTCGGATACGACGTGTTCGCGAGCGACCCGGCCCTCACCGAGGGCATCACCCGGCACATCGCCGCCGACCGGCTGGACGAGGTCCGTCAGGAACTGGGCCGGCTGGGGGAAGCCGCCGGCTCCGCGCACGCCCAGCAGTGGGGCGAGCAGGCCAACACCCATCCCCCGGTGCTGCACACCCACGACCGCTACGGCCACCGGATCGACGAGGTGGAGTTCCACCCGGCCTGGCACCGGCTGCTGGGCCACGCCGTCTCCGCCGGGCTGAACGACGCCTGGTCGCGGCCGGACGGCCATCTGCGGCGCACCGCGGGCTTCATCGTGTGGACCCAGGCCGAGGCCGGCCACGGCTGCCCGCTGTCGATGACCCATGCGGCGGTGCCCGCGCTGCGCCACGAGCCGGAGTTGGCCGCCGAATGGGAGCCGCTGCTGACCTCGTGGATCTACGAGCGGGAGCTGGGGCCGGCCGCCGAGAAGGCCGGCGCGCTGGCGGGCATGGCCATGACGGAGAAGCAGGGCGGCAGCGACGTACGGGCCAACACCACGCGCGCCGAGCCGCTGTCGGCGCCCGGCGAGTACGCGCTGACCGGGCACAAGTGGTTCTGCTCGGCGCCGATGTCCGACGCGTTCCTGGTGCTGGCCCAGGCGCCGGGAGGACTGACCTGCTTCCTGCTGCCGCGGGTGCTGCCGGACGGCTCCCGCAACTCCTTCCGCATCCAGCGGCTCAAGGACAAGCTCGGCAACCGGTCGAACGCCTCGGCGGAGGTCGAGTTCGACGGGCGGACGTGGGCGCGCCGGGTCGGCGAGGAGGGGCGCGGGGTGGCGACGATCATCGAGATGGTCGCGGCGACCCGGCTGGACTGCGTCAGCGCGTCGGCGGCGGTGATGCGGCAGGCGGTGGCCCAGGCGCTGCACCACACCGCGTACCGCGAGGCGTTCGGCCGCCGGCTGACCGACCAGCCGCTGATGCGCAACGTCCTGGCCGATCTGGCGCTGGAGTCGGAGGCGGCGACCACCCTCGCGCTGCGGCTGGCGGCGGCGTACGACGGCGGCACCGAACAGGACCGGCAGCTGCTGCGGCTGGCGGTCCCGGCGGCGAAGTACTGGGTGACCAAGCGCTGCACGCCGGTGGTGGCCGAGGCGCTGGAGTGCCTGGGCGGCAACGGCTACGTCGAGGAGTCGGGGCTGCCGCGGCTGCTGCGCGAGGCGCCGCTGAACTCGATCTGGGAGGGGTCCGGGAACGTCCAGGCGCTGGACGTCCTGCGCGCCCTGCGCCGCGAACCCGGGGCGCTGGACGCCTACTTGACCGAGATCGGTACGGCGCGCGGCGCGGACCACCGGCTGGACCGGGCGATCAAGGGGATGCTCACCGAACTTGCCGACCTGGAGGGCATCGAGGCCAGGGCCCGGCGCCTGGTGGAGCGGATGGCGCTGGTGCTCCAGGGCTCGCTGCTGGTGCGCCACGCACCGCCCGCGGTCGCGGACGCGTTCTGCGCCTCCCGCCTGGGCGGCGACGCCGGCGCGGCCTTCGGCACGCTGCCGCACACGTTGGACCTGGCAGCGGTGGTGGACCGGTCCCGGCCGGTACTGGATCCCTGAGAGGACGACCGGCGGCGCTGAACGCCAAAGCCCCACGGCTGCCCAAGAGTCCCGGGAATACCCCTCGCTACCACCTCGTTGTGGCCCCGCAGGGGGCCTTCGCGTCCCCTACGGGATCCGTTCGCCCGCCCCTAAGGGCAGTTCCCCCGGGGGCCCCACATGGCTGAAGCTCACCGGCCGGCGGGCCGCTGAGGCCGTGCCGGGCCCGCCCGCAAGGCCTCGACGCGGCGGCGGTTCCCCGTCGCTTCGGGCCGTGGCCTCGCGAAGGGACGGGACAGGGGGAAAACCGCCGCCGCGCCGGTCGGGGAGCGGTGCCGCGCCGACTCGGCACCGCTCCCCGGTCTCAGGGCCGCCAGGGCGTCCGGGGCGGGCCTTCCGGGTCGCCGCGCCCGCGCAGCGCCGCGTCGATGACCAGGATGATCTCGTCGTCGGGGGTGTCCGCCCCTACGGTCAGCAGCGCCCCGCGCGCGTCGCAGTAGCGCAGCACGCGGGAGGTCTCCTCCGTGGTGCTCCCTCCCGACTCGGGCAGCAGCACCACGAGGTCGGCGAAGGCCGGTACGGGCAGCAGACCGCCGACCCCGGCCACCCGGTCGAGCAGTTGCGGCGGACTGTCGATCACATAGCCGTCGGTGGGCAGTGACTGACGCTTTATCAGGACGTCGACCGCGCGCAGCAGGGGGATCGCGTAGTGGCCGGCCAGCCGGGCGGCCCGTGCCCTGCGTACCCCCTCACCCGCTCCGATCACCACGACGCGCGGAGCAGCGGCCACCATGGAGCCCCCTCCCCCGCACCGTGCCGACGTCGCGCGGCCGATGGACTTCCCGGCGACAACCGGCGGGTTCTCCGACGGGTGACCGGCGAATCCGCGGTGGCGAGATGCCATCGGCCGCTCGGGACAGAGTCCCGTTTACCCGTCATACGCCACAACGGTTGCAGTGCGTTGCACTCCCGGGGGCCGATGTGGGCAATGGCCCCTCCGGGGAAGGCCGATGACGGCACGATGGGCGCACGGGCCGGGGGTGCCTCCCGGTCGGGCCGACCGTGAACCCGTGAGCCCGGCATGATCGGGGGGACACCCCCCAGGGGACAGTGCACAACGGAGAGCAGCGTGAGCGACAGCACGATCGACAGTGCCATCTGGTCGGCCCAGGAAATCCGCGCCACGGCCCGCCGGCTCGCCACCGTCCGCGAGGCCGCGCTCGCCGGCGGGGCGCCCGGCGGCCCGGCCGACGCCCCCCGTGCGGTGATCGGCGCATCGTGGCGCCGGGCGCTGGACTCCGGTGTCGACCCGGATGCCGAGCCGCCCCAACAGCCGCTGTCCGTGGCCGAGTTGGAGCACCGGCGGCAGAAGTCGCAGCTGGCGGCGGTGCTGCCGGTGCTGAACGAGGGGCTGCTGGCGGCCGCGGACGCCGCGCAGCAGATCATGGTCGTCACCGACGCCGAGGGCCGGGTCCTGTGGCGGGAGGGCAGCGCGCCGGTGCGGCGGATGGCCGACCGGCTCGGCTTCGACAAGGGCGCCGACTGGACGGAGCAGGTCGTCGGCACCAACGCCATCGGCACCGCCCTGGTGGCCCGCCGCCCCGTACTGGTGCACTCCGCCGAGCACTTCATACGCAGCCACCACCAGTGGACCTGTGCCGCGGCGCCGCTGCACGACCCGCGGGACGGGCGGCTGCTGGGCACCGTGGACGTCAGCGGACCGGCGCAGTCCTTCCACCCCACCACGCTCTCGCTGGTGTCCGCGGTCGCCCGGCTCGCCGAGGGCGAGCTGCGCACCCGTCACCACCGGTCCCTGGAGCGGCTGCGGTCGAGCGCGGCGCCGGTGCTGGCGCGGCTCGGCGGGCAGGCGCTGGTGGTCGATCCGAACGGCTGGGTCGTGGGCGTGACGGGGCTGACGCCGCCGGACCGGGTGGCGCTGCCGAAGGCGCCCGAGGCCGGGCCGCTGTGGTTGCCGCGCTACGGCATGTGCGCCCTGGAGCCGTTGCCGGGCGGCTGGCTGATCCGGGTCGGGCGGGCGGAGCGGGAGCCGGTGCCGAGCCGGGTCGTCCTGGACGTCAGCCGGCGGGACGGCTCGACGGTCACGGTCAGCGGGCCGGCCGACAGCTGGTCGCACGAGCTGTCGCCGCGCCACGCCGAGTTGCTCTTCGTGCTGGCCGCGCAGCCGCAGGGGCGTACCGCGGCCGAACTCGCGCAGGACCTCTTCGGGGACGCCGGCCGGACGGTGACGGTGCGCGCCGAGCTGTCCCGGCTGCGCCGCCACCTGGGGAGCGTGCTGGCGCACCGGCCGTACCGCTTCGCCGACGGGGTGGAGGTGGAGCTGCGGCTCCCGGCGCGGCCCGGGCGGCTGCTGCCGCATTCGCTGGCGCCGGCGGTGGCGGCGGCCCGGCGGGGGCGGCACACGTCCTGAGCCGGCGGCGCGGCACGGCGCACCGGACGGGGGAAGCCGCCGGGTCGGAACGGGGAACGGCGAGTTCGCCTGAGCGGTAGGGCGAACCCGCGCCGGAAATTCGGATGCGGCCCCGCCCTCGCCCGTCCTACGGTGGGCGCACTCTGACTTCAGCTCTCCAGAAGGACGTCGCAGAACGGGAGCAGCCGGCGCGGTACGCACGCGCGGCCGAATGAGTGGGCGACAACGACGATCCGCGATCGTGCCTGCCCGGACGACGTGTGCGCCGGTGGCGTGCGCGCCGGCCGGCGGGTGCCCTTCCTTCTGGAGTACTTCCATGTCCGTAGGACTCGGCCTTCCCATCGGTGACCCGCGCAGCTGCTGAGCTGGGCCCGGCGCGCCGAAGCCACCCCGTTCACCAACGTCGCCCTGCTCGACCGGCTGGTGTTCACCAACCCCGAGCCGCTGATCACGCTGGCCACCCTGGCCGGCGCCACCTCCCGGATCCGGCTGCAGACCGAGGTGCTGCTCGCCCCGCTGCACCGCACGGCGCTGCTCGCCAAGCAGGCCGCCACGCTCGATCTGCTCTCCGGTTCCCGCTTCACGCTCGGCATCGGTCTGGGCGGCCGGGACGACGACTACCGGGCCGCCGGTGTCGACCTCCGCAGCCGCGGCCGGCGGCTCGACGCGCAGCCGGCGACCCTGCGGCGCCTCTGGGCCGGGGAGCCGCTCTCCGCGGACGTCGGCCCGGTCGGGCCCGCGCCGGCCCGGTCCGGCGGGCCCGAGGTGCTCTTCGGCGGGTTCGTGCCGGCCGTGATGGAGCGCGTGGCCCGCTGGGGCGACGGCTTCCTCGGGGCCGCGCTGCCCCCGCAGCACATGGACGGTCTGTTCCGGAACGTGGAGGCGGCCTGGTCGCGGGCCGGACGTGATGGCCGGCCGCGGCTGGTGGCGCAGGTCAACGCGGCTCTCGGCCCCGAGGAGACGCTCGATGGCGCCCGCCGCGAACTGCGCGCGTACTACGGCCCCGGTGATTACACGGCGCACGTCGTGGACGGGCTGCTCACCACCCCGGCGGCGATCCGCGCCGCGGTGGCCGCCTTCCGGGCGATCGGCGCGGACGAGGTGATGCTCTACTGCTGGTCGCCCGACGCGGACCAGGTCGAGCGCCTCGCCGACGCGGTGTTCGGCCCGGCGTGACCGCGGCCGGCCCGGGAACCGGCGTGACCGGGCCCGGTCCGGGACCCGACGTGACCGGGCCCGGTCCGGGGCCGGCACCCGTTCGGCCGTCCGGTGTCGCCGCCGGGGTGGGCACCGCCTAGCGTGCCGACCGGGCCATGGAGGTGGTGGCCGCGGCGTGCGGGAGGTGAGCGATGAGCCCGACGGATCCGCCGGAGGCGGCCCCGGGGGAAGCCGCCGCGGTCGCGCGCCGGCCGCGGTGGGGGGTGCTCGCGCTGGCCGGTCTGGTGGGGTTCGGGATGCTGCGGCAGGGGCTGTCGGACGATCCGGGCGGGCCGCCGCAGCCGGGGACCGCCACCTCGGTGGTGCCCGGTGGCGCGGGCGGCCCCGCGGCCGCGCCACTGCCCCGGTCGGCCCCGGCCGAGGTCGACATCCCGTCGCTCGCGGTGTCCGCGCCGGTGCTGCCGCTGGGCCTGGACAAGGACGGCTGGATCGAGGCCCCGCCGGACGGGAACCCCAATCTGGCGGGCTGGTACGCGGACGCTCCCTCTCCGGGGGAGCGGGGCACCGCCGTCCTCGTCGGGCACGTCGACACCCACAGCGGTCCCGCGGTCTTCTACGGGCTGGGCCGCCTCGCGAAGGGCAGCACGATCCGGGTGATCCGTGCGGACGGGCGGACCGCGGTCTTCGAGGTCTACGGCGTCCAGGTCTTCGACCAGCGCGACTTCCCCGCCCGTAAGGTCTACGGCAGCACCGGACGCCCCGAGCTGCGCGTGCTGACCTGCGGCGGTCCGTACGCGGCGGGGTCCGGGTACACGGGCAATGTGGTGGTCTTCGCCAGGCTGACCGGGAGCGTGTGAGGACGCACGGGACGCGAGGTTGGGTGAGCGGCCGCAGGGACCGGACGGGCCGGGAATGCCCCACGATGCGAACCACCGTCTCACGATCCGGGACATGGGACGCCCCTCCCCCTCGGCCCCGCCTCGCGCCCGCCCCCGGTGTGATGTATTGGGCGCATGAGCCTCTCGGTCACCACCTGGTATCTCGAACAGACCTCACGCGCCGCCCTGTCCCCCGGGCAGGAACCGCCGGCCGGACAGGGCGTCCGGATCGCCCGGGCCGAGGTGCCTTCGCCGGAATTCAGCCGCTTCCTCTATACGGCGGTGGGCGGGGACGTCACCTGGACCGACCGGTTGCCGTGGTCGCACGCGCAGTGGGCGGAGTACCTCGGTCGGCCGGGGGTCGAGACCTGGGTGGCGTACGAGCGCGGGACGCCCGCGGGATTCATCGAGCTGGCCGCGGGACCGGACGGTTCCGTCGAGATCGCCTACTTCGGGCTGATACCGGCCTTCCGGGGTCGCCGGATCGGCGGCCATCTGCTGACGTACGGCATCGAGCGGGCCTGGGACCTGGCCGAACGGTGGCCGGAGTGCCCGTCGACGCGGCGGGTCTGGGTGCACACCTGCAGCCTGGACGGGGTGCACGCGATGGCCAACTACGAGCGCCGCGGCTTCCGGGTCTACGAGACCACGGTGACCGAGGAGCCCGAGGTGCCTGCGCCGGGCCCCTGGCCGGGCGCCGGGCCGCTCGCGTCCCTGCCGCAGCCGACCGCCGGAAGGTGACCGACCTCACTCTGTCTCATCAAGCGGGACAGGGGTGTCCAAATCCTGGATAGCGGTGGACTGGCCGGAGAGCGGCGTGCCACGCTTCCGTCATGTCCAGAGCTGGAATTGCCTTGGTGAGTCGGCGGCACGTCGACCTCGGCCGCATGTCCAGCGCCATTTGTCGGGCGGGCTGAGGCTGTTTCCAGCCGGGGCCCATGGCCCTGGACAGCACCCGGCACCACCGATCACCCGCCGTCCCCATCGTCGCGGACGCGCCGGAACCCCCATTGACCCGCAGCTGTCGCCGACGCGTTGCCCACGCGCCGCGCTTCGGTGTGTCTGCGCAGGTCAGCCTGGGCGTCCGGCGCCGGTCCCGATCCCCCCGCCCGCCCAGAAGGACGTACATCCATGGCCGCCTCCCCCGACCGACCCGCAGCCGCTTCGACCCGCCGCAAGGCCGGACGCCACCGCGGCGAGGGCCAGTGGGCCGTAGGTCATTTCACGCCGCTCAACGGAAACGAGCAGTTCAAGAAGGACGACGACGGTCTCAATGTGCGGACACGCATTGAGACGATCTACTCCAAGGCCGGCTTCGACTCGATCGACCCCAACGACCTGCGCGGGCGCATGCGTTGGTGGGGCCTGTACACCCAGCGCAAGCCCGGGATCGACGGCGGCAAGACCGCGATCCTGGAGCCGGAGGAGCTGGACGACAAGTACTTCATGCTGCGGGTCCGGGTCGACGGCGGCCGGCTGACGGTGGCCCAGCTCCGGGCCATCGGCGAGGTCTCCGAGCAGTACGCCCGCGGCACCGCGGACATCACCGACCGGCAGAACATCCAGCTGCACTGGATCCGGATCGAGGACGTCCCCGCCATCTGGGAGAAGCTGGAGGGCGTCGGGCTGTCCACGACCGAGGCCTGCGGCGACTGCCCGCGCGTGATCATCGGCTCCCCGGTGGCCGGTATCGCCGAGGACGAGATCATCGACGGCACCCCGGCCGTGGAGGAGATCCACGAGCGCTACATCGGCAGCAAGGAGTTCTCCAACCTGCCGCGCAAGTTCAAGACCGCGATCTCCGGCTCCCCGGTCCAGGACGTGGTCCACGAGATCAACGACGTGGCGTTCGTTGGCGTCGTCCACCCCGAGCACGGCCCGGGCTTCGACCTGTGGGTCGGCGGCGGGCTCTCCACCAACCCCAAGCTCGCCCAGCGGCTGGGCACCTGGGTCCCGCTGGACGAGGTCGCGGACGTCTGGGCCGGCGTCGTCGGCATCTTCCGCGACTACGGCTACCGCCGGCTGCGCAACCGCGCCCGGCTGAAGTTCCTGGTGGCCGACTGGGGAATCGAGAAGTTCCGCCAGGTGCTGGAGGACGAGTACCTGAACCGGAAGCTGATCGACGGCCCCGCGCCCGAGGAGCCCGTCCAGAAGTGGCGCGACCACGTCGGCGTGCACCGGCAGCAGGACGGCCGCTACTACGTGGGCTTCGCCCCGCGCGTCGGCCGGGTCGACGGCACCACCCTCACCAAGATCGCCGAACTCGCCGCCGCACACGGCTCGGACCGCCTGCGCACCACCGTCGAGCAGAAGATGATCATCCTCGACGTCGCGCAGGACCAGGTCGACGCGCTGGTCGCGGGCCTGGAGGCGCTGGACTTCCAGGTCAACCCCTCGCCGTTCCGCCGCGGCACGATGGCCTGCACCGGCATCGAGTACTGCAAGCTGGCGATCGTGGAGACCAAGGGCCGCGGCGCGTCCCTGATCGACGAACTGGAGCGCCGCCTCCCGGACTTCGACGAGCCGCTGACCATCAACCTCAACGGCTGCCCCAACGCCTGCGCCCGCATCCAGGTCGCGGACATCGGCCTCAAGGGCCAGCTGGTCCTGGACGACGACGGCAACCAGGTCGAGGGCTACCAGGTGCACCTGGGCGGCGCGCTGGGCCTGGAGGCCGGCTTCGGCCGCAAGGTCCGCGGCCTGAAGGTCACCGCCGACGAGCTCCCCGACTACATCGAGCGGGTGCTGCGCAACTTCCAGGAGCAGCGCGAGGACGGCGAGCGCTTCGCCACCTGGGCCGCCCGGGCGGAAGAGGGTGCGCTGAAGTGAGCGGACGCCACACGGCCGAGCGGGAGGCACAGTGAGCGAGCGAGCGGCGCCGTTCTTCTGCCCGTACTGCGGGGACGAGGACCTGCGGCCCTCCGAGGAGGGCCACGGCTCGTGGGAATGCCGGTCCTGCAGCCGCGCGTTCCGGCTGACGTTCCGGGGCCTGCTGGCCCCCGGGACGTCCGCCAACTCCCCTGCCACTGACGGAGGTACGTCGTGACCACCGCTACCGATCTTCAGCAGCTCGCCGAGCAGGCGGGCCGCGACCTGGAGGACGCGTCCGCCCTGGAGATCCTCACCTGGGCCGCCGAGACCTTCGGTCCGCGCTTCTGCGTCACCTCCTCGATGGAGGACGCGGTCGTCGCGCACCTGGCCTCGCGGGCCTTCCCGGGCGTGGACGTGGTCTTCCTGGACACCGGCTACCACTTCCCCGAGACGATCGGGACCCGCGACGCGGTCGCCGAGGTGATGGACGTCAACGTCATCACCCTGACGCCGCGTCAGACGGTGGCCGAGCAGGACGCCGAGTACGGGCCGAAGCTGCACGACCGCGACCCGGACCTGTGCTGCGCGCTGCGCAAGGTCAAGCCGCTCGAAGAGGGCCTGACCGGGTACGACGCCTGGGCGACCGGGCTGCGCCGGGACGAGTCGCCGACCCGGGCGAACACCCCGGTCGTCGGCTGGGACCCCAAGCGGCAGAAGGTGAAGGTCTCGCCGATCGCCCGCTGGACACAGGCGGACGTGGACGCGTACGTGGCCGAGCACGGTGTGCTCACCAACCCGCTGCTGATGGACGGCTACGCCTCCGTCGGCTGCGCGCCCTGCACCCGGCGGGTGCTGGAGGGCGAGGACGCCAGGGCCGGCCGCTGGGCCGGGAGCAACAAGACCGAGTGCGGGCTGCACGGATGACGACGCATCAGGAGATATCCATGACGGGCGCCACGATCTGGCTGACCGGTCTGCCGAGCGCGGGCAAGACGACCCTCGCGCACGAGCTGGCCGGGAAGCTGCGCGGCGAGGGCCACCGCGTCGAGGTGCTCGACGGCGACGAGATCCGCGAGTTCCTCTCCGCGGGCCTGGGCTTCACCCGCGAGGACCGGCACACCAACGTCCAGCGGATCGGCTTCGTCGCCGAACTGCTGGCCAGCAACGGCGTCAAGGCGCTGGTGCCGGTGATCGCGCCGTACGCGGACAGCCGCGAGGCGGTGCGGGGGCGCCACCAGAAGGAGGGCACCGCGTACCTGGAGGTGCACGTGGCGACCCCGGTCGAGGTGTGCTCCGAGCGCGATGTGAAGGGCCTGTACGCCAAGCAGGCGGCGGGCGAGATCTCCGGGCTGACCGGCGTCGACGACCCGTACGAGGCTCCCGAGTCGCCCGATCTGCGCATCGAGTCGCACACCCAGACCGTGCAGGAGTCCGCCGCGGCGCTGTACGAGCTGCTCACCGAAAGGGGACTGGCGTGACCACGGCTGCTTCCATCACCGAGACCGGCCCGGGGCACGAGGGCGACTCCCCGTACGCGCTGTCGCACCTGGACGCGCTGGAGTCCGAGGCGGTGCACATCTTCCGCGAGGTGGCGGGCGAGTTCGAGCGGCCGGTGATCCTGTTCTCCGGCGGCAAGGACTCCATCGTCATGCTGCACCTGGCGCTCAAGGCGTTCGCGCCGGCCGCGGTGCCGTTCTCGCTGCTGCACGTCGACACCGGGCACAACTTCCCCGAGGTCCTCGACTACCGCGACCGCACCGTCGAGCGGCACGGCCTGCGACTGCACGTCGCGTCCGTGCAGGACTTCATCGACCGCGGTGAGCTGCGCGAACGCCCCGACGGCACGCGCAACCCGCTGCAGACCGTGCCGCTGCTGGACGCCATCGAGAAGAACCGCTTCGACGCGGTCTTCGGCGGCGGCCGCCGGGACGAGGAGAAGGCGCGCGCCAAGGAGCGGGTGTTCTCGCTGCGCGACGAGTTCGGCGGCTGGGACCCGCGCCGGCAGCGCCCGGAGCTGTGGCAGCTGTACAACGGCCGGCACTCGCCCGGTGAGCACGTCCGGGTCTTCCCGCTGTCCAACTGGACCGAGCTGGACGTCTGGCAGTACATCGCCCGCGAGAAGATCGAACTGCCCGCCATCTACTACGCCCACGAGCGCGAGGTCTTCGCCCGCAGCGGCATGTGGCTGGCGCCGGGCGAGTGGGGCGGCCCGAAGGACGGGGAGACGGTCGAGACCCGTCTGGTGCGCTACCGCACCGTCGGCGACATGTCCTGCACCGGTGCGGTCGATTCCGACGCCGCCACCATCGAGGCCGTGATCGCGGAGATCGCCGCGTCCCGGCTGACCGAGCGAGGCGCGACGAGGGCCGACGACAAGATGTCCGAGGCCGCCATGGAGGACCGCAAGCGCGAGGGGTACTTCTAACCATGAGCACCACCAATGCCACCCCGGGCGTCGTGGACGCCGGCGCCACTTCGCTGCTGCGCTTCGCGACCGCCGGTTCCGTCGACGACGGCAAGTCCACGCTGGTGGGCCGGCTGCTGCACGACTCCAAGTCGGTGCTGGCCGACCAGTTGGAGGCCGTCGAGCGCGCGTCGCTGGGCCGCGGGCAGGAGACGCCGGACCTGGCGCTGCTGACCGACGGGCTGCGCGCCGAGCGCGAGCAGGGCATCACCATCGACGTCGCCTACCGCTACTTCGCCACGCCGCGCCGCCGCTTCATCCTGGCGGACACCCCGGGGCACGTGCAGTACACCCGCAACATGGTCACCGGCGCCTCCACCGCCGAGCTGGCCGTGGTGCTGGTCGACGCCCGCAACGGCGTGGTCGAGCAGACCCGCCGGCACGCCGCGGTCGCCGCCCTGCTGCGCGTCCCGCACGTCGTCCTGGCCGTCAACAAGATGGACCTGGTCGGGTACGAGGAGTCCGTCTTCGCCGCGATCGCCGAGGAGTTCACGACCTACGCGGGTTCGCTGGGCGTCCCGGAGATCACCGCGATCCCGATCTCCGCGCTGGCCGGCGACAACGTCGTGACCCCGTCGGCCAACATGGACTGGTACGGCGGCCCGACGGTGCTGGAGCACCTGGAGACCGTGCCGGTGGTCGCCGATCCGTCGGACGACCCGGCGCGCTTCCCGGTGCAGTACGTGATCCGTCCGCAGACCGCCGAGCACCCCGACTACCGCGGCTACGCGGGCCAGATCGCCGCCGGTGTGCTGCGCGTCGGCGATGCGGTGACCGTGCTGCCCTCGGGCCGTACGAGCACGATCGAGGGGATCGACGCGCTCGGGGAGGCCGTGGACGTCGCCTGGGCGCCGCAGTCGGTGACCGTCCGGCTCGCCGACGACATCGACGTCTCGCGCGGTGATCTGATCGCCCCGTCCGCGACCGCGCCGGCCGTCACGCAGGACATCGAGGCGACCGTGTGCCACGTGGCGGACCGTCCGCTGACCGTCGGACAGCGGGTGCTGCTCAAGCACACCACCCGCACCGTCAAGGCGATCGTCAAGGACATCCCGTCGCGACTGACGCTGGACGACCTCTCGCAGCACCCGGCGCCCGGTGAGCTGGCCGCCAACGACATCGGCCGGGTGGTGGTCCGGACGGCCGAGGCGCTGGCCCTGGACGCGTACGCGGACTCCCGGCGCACCGGTTCGTTCCTGCTGATCGACCCGGCGGACGGCACGACGCTGACCGCGGGGATGGCGGGCACCGCGTTCGCCGAGGCGGCCGCCGAGGCGGCGCCGGCCGAGGCGACGGACGACGACGGATGGGACTTCTGAACATGCTGAACGACGTGTTCTCGACCTTCGCCAAGGAGGGCGGCCGCATCGGCAGCGGCGCCCTGGGGAGCGGACAGGGCGGAGTCGGCCGATGTGTGTGCTGACGATGCTCGACTCCGTACCCCCCACGCCTCCTTTCCGAAGATCCATCGCACCGCCGGGCGCGCCTTAGAGGGCGCGTGGTCCCCGGCCCTCCGAGAGGAAACACCTCCGTGTCTGCCGTTCGACACCGCCTGCTGGCGGCCGCCGTCTCCGTCCCCGTGCTGATCGGCGCGCTGGGCGCCTGCGGTTACGGCTCCGAGGCCAAGAAGGACACCTCCGCCCAGGTCGCCCCCAAGGGGCCCAAGACCGACGGGCTCGATCAGATCAAGCTCGGCTTCTTCGGCAACACCACCCACGCCACCCCCCTGATCGGCCTCCAGAACGGCCAGTTCCAGAAGGAGCTGGGCGGCACCGAGGTGAAGACCTCCCTCTTCAACGCGGGCCCCGCCGAGATCGAGGCGCTCAACTCGGGCGCGATCGACATCGGCTGGATCGGCCCCTCCCCCGCCATCAACGGCTACGCCAAGTCGCACGGCAAGAGCCTGAAGATCATCTCCGGTTCGGCGTCCGGCGGTGTCTCGCTCGTCGTCAACCCCAAGAAGGTCAAGGGTCTCGGCGACCTCAAGGGCAAGACGATCGCGACCCCGCAGCTGGGCAACACCCAGGACGTGGCGCTGCTCAACTTCCTTTCGGACAAGGGCTACAAGGTCGACGCCACCACCGGCAAGGGTGACGTCACCGTCCAGCGCACCGACAACAAGGTGACGCCGACCGCCTTCGAGCAGGGTTCGATCGACGGCGCCTGGGTGCCCGAGCCCACCGCCTCCAAGCTCGTCGCGGCGGGCGGCAAGACCATCCTGGACGAGAAGAAGCTGTGGAAGGACGGCAAGTTCGTCATCACGAACGTGATCGTCTCGCAGAAGTTCCTCAAGGAGCACCCGAAGGCCGTGGAGGCGGTGCTGCGCGCCTCGGTGAACACCAACTCCTGGATCCGGTCGCACCCGGACGAGGCGAAGAAGGCGCTCAACGCCAAGCTCGCCGAGCCGGACGTGGCCGGTAAGGCACTGCCGGCGAACGTCCTCGACCCGGCCTTCAAGAACATCGACATCACCGACGACCCGCTGGCCGCCACCCTCCAGGAGGAGGCCGACCACGCCGTCAAGGCGGGCCTGCTGAAGAAGCCGGACCTCAAGGGCATCTACGACCTCACGCTGCTGAACAAGGTCCTCAAGTCCGAGGGCAAGCAGCCGGTCGACGACGCCGGTCTCGGCACCAAGTAAGCCCGTAGCACCGCACTCCCCCAGGAGGTGACACCGATGACGACCACCACGCTCACCAAGCAGCGGCCCGCCACGGCGGACACGGGCACCACCGTGCCGTACGCGGCTCGCATCGATCACGTTTCGAAGTCGTTCGGCCGCCCGGGCGCCCAGCAGCACGTGCTGGACGACATCGACATCGAGGTGGCACCCGGCGAGTTCGTCTGCCTCCTGGGGGCGTCCGGCTGCGGCAAGTCCACCCTGCTCAACCTCGTGGCCGGTCTGGACGCGCCGTCCGCCGGCCGCATCGAGACGCCGGGCGGCCGGCCGGCCCTGATGTTCCAGGAACACGCGCTGTTCCCGTGGCTGACCGCGGGCCGCAACATCGAACTGGCGCTGCGGCTGCGCGGGGTGCCGCGGGCCGAGCGCCGCGACGAGGCCGAGCGGCTGCTCGAACTCGTCCGCCTCAAGGGCGCCTACGGCAAGCGGGTGCACGAGCTGTCCGGCGGCATGCGCCAGCGGGTGGCGATGGCCCGGGCGCTCGCCCAGGACAGTCAACTGCTGCTGATGGACGAGCCGTTCGCCGCGCTGGACGCCATCACCCGGGACGTGCTGCACGACGAGCTGACCCGCATCTGGCAGGAGACGCAGCTGTCGGTCCTGTTCGTCACGCACAACGTCCGCGAGGCGGTGCGGCTGGCCGAGCGGGTGGTCCTGTTGTCCTCCCGTCCGGGCCGGGTCGCCCGCGAGTGGCAGGTGGACATCCCGCAGCCGCGGCGCATCGAGGACGCCGCGGTCGCCGACCTGTCCATCGAGATCACCGAACAGCTCCGTGGGGAGATCCGCCGCCATGGCCAGCACTGAGACCCAGGCCGAGTCCACGACCACCCGGACCGGCGACGCCCCGGCCGCCTCCGGCGCCGCCGCGAAGGGCGGTGACGCCGCGGACCTCGCAGGTCTGGAGGCCGGGCTCGACGCCCTCGAATCCAGCGTGGTGCACCGGCAGCCCTGGCTGCGGACGGCCGTGTCGAAGGCGGTCCCGCCGGTCGTCGCGATCGCCATCGTGCTGGCGCTGTGGCAGCTCGCCTACCACTTCCAGCTCAAGCCGCACTACCTGCTGCCCAGCCCCGTCGACGTCGCCCGCTCGCTCCAGCAGAAGTGGCTGGAGGGCACGCTGCTGGGCTTCGTGTGGACCAGCATCTCGCGCGGTGCGCTGGGCTTCGTGGCCTCGGTCGCCATCGGTACGGTGCTCGGGCTGATCGTCGCCCAGGTCAAGGCCGTCCGGGCCGCGATCGGGCCGATCCTGAGCGGTCTGCAGTCGCTGCCGTCGGTGGCCTGGGTGCCGGCCGCGATCATCTGGTTCGGGCTGAGCGACGCCACGATCTACGCGGTGGTGCTGCTCGGCGCCGTCCCCTCCATCGCCAACGGCCTGGTGGCCGGCGTCGACCAGATCTCGCCGCTCTACCTGCGCGCGGGCCGCACCATCGGCGCGACGGGGCTGGCCGGGGTGCGGCACGTGCTGCTGCCGGCCGCGCTGCCGGGCTACCTGGCGGGCCTGAAGCAGGGCTGGGCGTTCTCCTGGCGCTCGCTGATGGCCGCCGAGCTGATCGTCAACGCGCCCGACCTGGGCACCGGTCTGGGCCAGCTGCTGGAGCAGGGCCGGGAGCTGCAGGACATGTCCTGGGTGCTCGCGGCGATCTTCCTCATCCTCGTCGTCGGCATCGGCATCGAGCTGCTGATCTTCGCGCCGATCGAGCGGCGGGTGCTGCGCAGCCGCGGTCTCCTCGTCAAGAACTGATCCCATGAGCGCACGTCCCACTCTCCTCGTCATCGCCCACGGCAGCCGCGACCCGCGGCACGCGGCGACCGTCGCCGCGCTCTGCGCGCGGGTCCGGTCGCTGCGGCCCGGGCTGCGCGTCGAGGTCGGCCACCTCGACTTCAACGCGCCCCGGGTCCCGCGGGTGCTGGAGCGGCTGGCGGCCGAGGAAACGCGGGACGTGGTGGCGCTGCCGCTGCTGCTCACCCGGGCGTTCCACGCGAAGGCCGACATCCCGGCGGTGCTGCGCGAGGCGGCCGCCCGGCTGCCCCTGCTGAACATCCGTCAGGCCGAGGTGCTCGGCCCGTCCACCCTCCTGACCGCCGCGCTGGAGCGCCGGCTGGCGGAGGCCGGGCTGCGGCCCGGCGACCGTCGCTCGACCGGGGTCGTACTGGCCTCGGCGGGCTCCTCAGACCCGGAGGCGATCGCAGTGATCGCTGAAATCGCGCGGGAGTGGCGGCGCACCGCTGGTTGGTGTGCCGTGCGACCTGCGTTCGCCTCCGCATCCCTGCCCCGCACGGCCGATGCCGTGCGGGCCCTGCGGGCCGAGGGCGTGGCGCGGGTGGCTGTCGCCCCCTACGTCATCGCCCCCGGCTTCCTCCCGGACCGGATCGCGGCCGGCGCCCGGGAGGCCCGGGCGGACGTCCTCGCGCCGGTCCTCGGCGACGCCCCCGAGCTGGCCCGGCTGCTGCTGCGCCGCTACGACCAGTCGGTGGTGGCCCGGGCCCGCGGCGATCTGTCGTCCCTGATCGCCTGAGGGCCGCGGCCCACCGGTCCGGCACCGCGGCTCAGCCGGCCGTCCGTACCCAGGCCGTCGTCCACGGCGGCAGCCGGTCGCCACTCAACGGTGCGGAGAACAGCAGCGGTTCACCGTCGGGCAGCGGCCGGGCGGTGTCCGAGAGGTTGGTCAGGCACTCCCAGCCGCCGGAGCGGCGGAAGTGCAGCAGCCCGCCGGCCACCGCTTCGGGGCCGCCGACCCACTCCAGCTCCTCGTCGGCGAGCAGTCCGCGGCGGATGCGCAGCGCGGCGCGGTAGAGCTCCAGGGGCGCGGCCGGATCGCCCTGCTGGGCCTCGACGGACAACTCGCCCCAGCCCGGCGGCTGCGGCAGCCAGGACCCGCCGCTGCCGAAGCCGTACGAGCTTCCCCCGCGCCGCCAGGGCAGCGGCACCCGGCAGCCGTCCCTGCCCTTGGAGCGGCCGCGGCTGCGGGTCCACACCGGGTCCCGCAGGGCCTCGCGGGGCAGGTCGGCGACCTCGGGCAGGCCGAGTTCCTCGCCCTGGTAGACATAGCCGGCGCCGGGCAGCGCCAGCATCAGCAGGGTGGCGGCCAGCGCCCGGCGCAGGCCGAACTCCCTCTCCACCAACGGTCGTCGGCCGTCGGCGAGCAGCCAGGACTCCTCGTCGCAGCCGTCCGGGAGGCCGTGCCGGGAGGCGTGCCGGATCACGTCGTGGTTGGAGAGCACCCAGGTCGCGGTCGCGCCGGCCGCCCGGGCGTCGGCGAGCGCGGTGTCGATGGACGACCGGAGCTCCCCGGCGTGCAGCGACGCCCTGAGGAAGTCGAAGTTGAACGCCTGGCCGAGCTCCTGCGGGGTGGCGTAGGCGGTGCGCCGGGAGTTGCGCACCCAGGCCTCGGCGACCGCGATCCGCGGCGGGTCGTACTCGTTGAAGACCCTGCGCCAGTCGCGGAAGATCTCGTGCACCTCGTCGCGGTCCCAGAAGGGGTGGCTGCCGTCCTCGGGCAGGTCGTCCGGCTGGTAGCTCTCGACGGTGCCGATGTCGCGGAGCGGCGCCGCCAGATCCTTGGCGAGGCCGTGCGCCACGTCGACCCGGAAGCCGTCCACGCCGCGGTCGGACCAGAAGCGCAGGGTCGTCCGGAACTCCGCGCGGACCTCGGGGTTGTCCCAGTTGAAGTCGGGCTGCTGCGGGGCGAAGAGGTGGAGGTACCACCAGCCGTCGGGCAGCCGGGTCCAGGCCGGGCCGCCGAAGCAGGAGACCCAGTCGGTGGGCGGCCGCTCGCCGTGTGCGCCCTTGCCCTCGCGGAAGACGTAGCGCTCCCGCGCGGCGGATCCCGGGCCGGCCCGCAGCGCCTCCTGGAACCAGACGTGCTGGTCGGAGGAGTGGTTGGGCACGATGTCGACCATCACCTTGAGGCCGAGGCGGTGCGCCTCGGTGACCACCGCGTCGAAGTCGTCGAGGGTGCCGAGCCGCGGGTCGACGTCGCGGTAGTCGGCGACGTCATAGCCGCCGTCGGCCAGTTCGGAGGGGTAGAAGGGGCTCAGCCAGACGGCGTCCACCCCCCGGTCGGCGAGGTGGCCGAGCCGGGAGGTCACACCGGGGAGGTCGCCGATGCCGTCGCCGTCGGAGTCGGCGAAGCTGCGCGGGTACACCTGGTAGACGACGGCCTGCCGCCACCAGTCGCGGCTGCTGCGGCCGGCCGTTCCGGGGTCCGGGCCGAGGTGCTGTGCGGTCACGTGGCTGCCTTTCGGTACGGGGTTGCACCGGGTGGTCGACGGACGGGAGGGGACGTCGTCCCTTGACCGCCCCTGAGGTCATGCCCGACACGATCGAGCGGCGGAAGATCACGACCGGGACGCCGATGGGCAGGGTGGCCGCCACGGCCGCCGCGAACAGCGTCCCGCAGGGGACGGTGTACTGGCTCGTCAACGGCCTCGGGCCGAAGCCCGAGGCTGCGGAATCCGCCGAACTCCAGCCGGACGTCGGCGAAGCTCAGCGGCACGGAGCAGAGCGCCGGGAAAACCGTGACGGCGGCGATGACGGGCAGCACCCGGGCGGCGAAGAAGCATCCGGTGCGGGCCCGGCGGCGGACACTCCTCCGGGCCGGCCCGCCGCGGGACGGTGCCGGTGACGGGATCCGCCGGCGAGCAGGGTTCTGCGGCTCAAGGCCATGAGTGCTCCTCACGTCTCGGCTGTCTTCATGACAGCGCTTGCAGGCTAGAAGTGGGCTCGTTGCCAGGTCAACGGCCGAGGAACCGGAGATTCCGCAAGCGATCTTTCTGCGAACGCTGTCATCGCCCGTCTGTGCTAGCGTCCCGCCATGTCCTCAGCTCGCAGCGAGGCCACGATGGCCGATGTGGCCCATCGGGCGGGGGTTTCGGTGTCGACCGTCTCGCGCACCCTGCGCGGCCTGTCGACCGTGTCGGAGACCACCCGGGCCCGGGTGGAGGCGGCGGCCCGCGAGCTCTCCTTCGCCATCACCCGCAGCGCCTCCAGCCTGGTCACCGGCCGCACCGGCCGGGTGGCCGTCCTGATGCCCCACCTGGAGTCGTGGTTCCTGAGCGCCACCCTGTCCGGCATGGCCCCGGCCCTGCGCGACGCCGGCCTCGAACTGCTGGTCTACAGCGTGACCGATGTCCAGGAACGCGCCGACTTCTTCGACCGGTTGCCCGCCCGCCGCAACGCCGACGCCCTCCTCGTGGTGAGCTTCGCGCTCTCCCCCGCCGAACGCGCCCGCCTCGACGACCTGGGCATGCCGCTGGTCTTCGTCAGCCAGCACGCCCCCGGCCGGCCCAGCGTCTACGTGGACGACGAGGAGGCCGCGCTGCGCGGCACCCGCCATCTGCTCAACCTCGGGCACCGGCGGATCGCCTTCCTGCAGACCGCCGACGAGACGGGCTTCGCCTGGAGCAGCAAGAACCGGCTCGCCGGCCATCTGCGCGCCCTCACCGAGGCGGGCATCGAGCACGACGACGACCTCGTCATGAGCGTGCCCGGCTGGAAGGGCAGCGGTATGGCCGCCGCGGTGGGCCGGCTGCTGAGCCTGCAGACCCCGCCGACCGCACTCTTCACCGAGACCGACGACCTGGCCTTCCGCCTCCTGGCCGCCCTCCGCGAGGCCAACATCCCGGTCCCCGGCCGGGTTTCCGTCATGGGCTTCGACGACCACGTCATGTCGGCCCTCATGGGCCTGACCACCCTCGCCCAACCCGCCGCCGAACTGGGCCGCACCGCCGTCCGCCTGACCCGCTCCGTCCTCGACGACACCGACGGCGACCCCCAACGCCACATCATCCTCCCCACCGAACTCGTCCCCCGCCGCACCACGGCGCCACCACCGGTGGAGCGTTAGCACGCGAAGCGTGCGGGGGCGCGTCCGGCGGCGACAGGTCAGGACCTGAAGCGGGCCGGGCGCGTCCCGCCGGTACAGAGTCCCGCCGCCTCCGTTTCCGCCGCTACCCGGCGCCGACCGGAGCCGTTCGTGCCGTCGTCCGCCCCCTCGGCGTGTCCGCTCGGCCCTTTTCGTACACCGTGAGGCCGCGGGCCAGGTGGAGGGGGACCAGGACGAGCTCGATGAGGAGGGCCTTCCAGGCGTAGACGAGGTTGACGGTCTTGGTGGCGTAGACGCAGGGGAGGTTCAACAGGACGCCGGCGAGCGGGAGTTTGCGGCGGTGGGCGGCGTAGATCAGGGGTGGGGCGGTCAGGAGCAGCTCGGCTCCGGCCCACCAGGCGAAGGTGACGGCGAGTGGCTGCCCGGTGGTCGCGGCGGTCACGAACGGGGTGGCCCACCACAGCGGTGCGGTGATGATCTCCAGGAGCGCGAGGTGCACCCAGAGGGCCAGCAGGGGTTTGTGGCGGATCAGGCTCCCCAGATGGAGGCGGACGTTCTGGCAGAAGCCCGCCATCCAGCGCCAGACCTGCTTGCGGAGATAGGTGAGGTCCTCCGGGTCGGCGGCGAGGGCGACGGCGTCGGAGACGTAGACCGCGCGTCTGCCGGCGATCTGCTGGGACCAGGTGTAATCCATGTCCTCGACGATGGTGCGTTCCGGGAAGCCGCCGAAGGACATCAGGTCGTCGCGGCGGAAGACCGAGCAGCAACCGGAGCAGACCATGGGGCTGTTGGCGCGGGCCTGGATGGGGCGGTGCCAGTGGAAGCCGAAGAGATACTCCGTGGACCGGCCGCGTTCCCAGACCGTGCGGGTGTGGCGGGTGCGGACCGTGCCGGCCGCGACCGAGACGGTGGGGTCGTCGAAGACGGGCAATACGGTTTCGAGGTAGTCCGGGGCGAGGACGGTGTCCGCGTCGACGGCCAGGACGAGATCGGTGGTGCAGTGCGGAAGGGCGTAGTTCTGGGCTTTGGCCTTGCTGCCGAGGTTGCGGGGCGGACGTAAGACCGTGACGCCGTGTGACGCCGCCACCTCGCCCGTGCGGTCCGTGGAGGCGTCGTCCACGACCAGGACGCGGTCGGGCGGGACCGTTTGCCGGGCGAGTGACTCCAGTGTGGCCGGCAGGCCCTCCTCCTCGTTATGAGCAGGAACGATGGCGGTGATGGTGCGCATGACGGGCTCCCCCCTTGGTGCGGATCGCGGTGATGACGACGCCGGTCAGACCGATGACGCCGTAGACGATGGTGCTGATGCCGATGAACGGCAGTCCTCCGTGCATGTCACCGACGGTAGTCGGAGGGAGCGGATCACGGTTCCGGAGGGTTCCTCCTGTGGATAACTTTCCGTCAGCCGAGGCGGGTTGGGGATGCCGGTGCCTTCTCGGCTTCCCCCTCGGGTTCCTCCTCGGGTTCCCCCTCGGTTTCCTTCTCGGATTCCTCCTCGGGTTCCTTCGTGGCGTTGCGGAGGGGGAGGCTCCACGCCGCCAGGGCGCCGGTGGCGGCGACGGCGGACAGGGCGAGGAGCGTGGTGCTCATCGCGGAGGTGAGGGTGGTCAGCATGGTCGCGAGGGCGACCCCCAGCGTCGGGCCGATGTTCATCGCGGTCTGCTGGAGTCCGCCGGCCACTCCCGCGTGCGCCACGGGGACATGGCGCACGATGACCGCCGTC
Organism: Streptomyces bugieae; assembly: GCF_036352915.1. Lineage (NCBI taxonomy): Bacteria > Bacillati > Actinomycetota > Actinomycetes > Kitasatosporales > Streptomycetaceae > Streptomyces > Streptomyces bugieae. Next base: position 35,385 of record NZ_JAZBJP010000020.1, on the reverse strand, counting down.
GCGGTGACCATCACCGTACCGAATCCCGCACCGAGCAGGGCGAAACCCCCGCCGATCACCAACACAGGGGAACCGGGGGTGAGTTGGGAGAGGAGGAGGATGCCGGCGGTGAGGAGGGACATGGCCGCGAGGGTGGTCCGGCGGGGGCCGTGGCGGCGCTGGAGCACGGCCGAGGCGGGCGCGCTCAGCACCATCATGACGGCCAGCGGCAGTACCCGCAGACCGCTCTGGAGCGGGTCGAGCCCGAGGACGTCCTGCAGGAAGTACGAGCCGACGAAGAGCGCGCCGAACATGCCGGCGGAAGCGCACAGCAGGACGGAGAGAGCGGAGACCACGGCTCGTGAGGTGAGGACAGCCGGCGGGACGAGAGGGCTCGCGGTGCGGCGTTCGTGGCGGACGAAGGCGCCACAGGCGGCCGTTCCGAGGCCGGTGATGAGCAGGGTGGCCACGGTCCAGCCGGATTGCGGAAGCGCGACGAGGGTGTGGACCAGGCACAGGAGGGCGAGGGAGAGGAGGGCCGCTCCGGGGAGGTCGAGGGGGGAGCGTGCGGGCCTGGGCGAGTTGGGCGTCGGGGGCGGGGCTGCGGTGCCCGAGGCGTCGTCGGGGTGTGGTGGCGTGGGCACGCGGGCGGCGAGGGCCAGTGCGCCGACGATCAGCGCGGGCGGCACGTTGAGGAAGAAGACGGCCCGCCAGCCGAACTGGGCGGAGAGTGCCCCGCCGAGGACCGGGCCGACCGCGGCCGAGAGGCCGATGGCACTGGTGCGGAGGGCCAGGGGCATGGCGAGCCGGTCCGGTGGATACGTGGCGCGCAGCATGCCCAGGGTGGCCGGTTGCAGCAGCGCACCGAAGACGCCTTGCGCGATGCGCAGCGCGATCACCCAGCCGATGCCGGGCGCCAGTCCGATCCCCGCGGATGCGGCGCCGAAGCCCAGGATGCCGAGGGCGAAGATCCGTTGGTGGCCGTAGCGGTCGCCGAGCCGGCCGGCGAGGACGAGCAGGCCGGCCACGGCGATGAGGTAGCCGGTACTGGTCCACTGGACCTGTACGAACGAGGCATGCAGGTCCCGTTGGAGGGCCGGCTGGGCGATGGTCAGTACGGTGCCGTCCAGGGCCACGATCACCGCGCCGGTGATGCTCCCGGTGAGGATGAGACGGCGGTGGCGGCCGGAGGCGAGGCGGTGGGGCCGGTGGTCGTCGCGCGAATCGGCGGGCGGACAACTTCCGGCGTCAGCAGCACCGTGGCCCGTTACGGAGCGACCACTGTCGCCGTGCCTCCTCGAGGAGCGCAGCGGGGCGGTCATCGGGACTCCGGTCCGAGGTGCGCGTCCAGGGTGGCGCGCAGCAGCGGTTCGATGTCGTCGGAGCCGGTGGCGAGCGGGAGGCTGCCCCATCCCCACAGCTGAGCGATGCCGTGCAGGTTCGCCCACAGGGCGCCCGCCACCACCGGGGGCGGCGTGTCCGCGGGCGGCCGTATCCGGGCGATCAGGTCCACGAGTACCTGGAAGAGCGGGAGGCTGGTGTCCCGTAGGCCGAGCCGGTTGCTCTCCAACAGGTCGTGACGGAACATCAGCTCGTACATGCCGCGCTCGGACAGCGCGAAGTCGAGGTAGGTGCGGGCGAGCGAGGTGAGCCGGGCGCGGGGCGACGCGTCGTCGCCGTCGAGCACCTCGGCGGTCCGGGCGGCCAGGTCGGCGAAGCCCCGGCGGGCGATCGCGGAGAGCAGGTCGAGGTGCGTCGGGAAGTAGCGGCGCGGGGCACCGTGCGAAACCCCTGCCCGGCGGGCGATTTCCCGCAGTGACAGCGCTTGCACGCCCTCGCCGGCCACCAGCTCGACACCCGCCTCGACCAGGCGGGCGCGCAGGCCCTCGTCCTGGGCGGGTTCCTCGTTCGCGGAGTTCACAGGGGTAGGCATAGACACTGTCTACCAGGTGGCTGTAGACAGTGTCTACAGCTATCGAGGGAAGGGCGGACATGACGACGCCGGCCGCCGCGCCCCGTGGGGGCGAGCGCGACGGCCGGCGTGGAGAACGGGAGGCCGAGGTCCTACTCGACGACCTTCAGCAGCTTGTTGGGCGTTCCCTGACCCGGGTTGGTGATCTTGTCGGCGGTGGCGCCGTCGGTCAGCGCCTTCTCGACGTCGGCGGGCTTGGCGTCCTTGTGGCCCGCCAGGTAGACCGCGGCGGCACCGACCACATGCGGGGTCGCCATCGACGTACCCGAGATGGTCTTGGTGGCGTCATCGCTGCTGTTCCAGTCCGACGTGATGTCGGAACCGGGGGCGTAGATGTCCACCGCGCTGCCGAAGTTGGAGAAGTCGGACTGCTCGTCCTTGTTGGTGCTGGAGGCCACCGTGATGGCCTCCTTGACGCGCGCCGGGGAGCTCTGGCCCGCGTCACTGGACTCGTTGCCCGCCGCGACACCGAAGGTGACACCGGAGTCGATGGCCTTCTTCACGGCCGCGTCGAGCGCCTCGTCCGCGCCACCACCCAGGGACATGTTGGCGACCGAGGGGCCCTTGTGGTTCTTGGTGACCCAGTCGATGCCGGCGACGACCTGCTCGGTGGTGCCGGAGCCCTGACCGTCCAGGACCTTGACGGCCACGATCTTGGCCTTCTTGGCGACGCCGTGCGCCTCACCGGCGATGGTGCCGGAGACGTGGGTGCCGTGACCGTTGTCGTCCTCGGCCTTGTCGCTGCCGTCGATGGCGTTGAAGCCGTACGACGCGCGGCCGCCGAAGTCCTTGTGGCTGATGTGGACGCCGGTGTCGATGACGTACGCGGTGACGCCCTCACCCGCGCTGTCGGGGTAGTTGTACTTCTTGTCGCCCTGGGTGTCCTTCTGGTCGATGCGGTCCAGGCCCCACGACGGCGGGTTGTCCTGGGTGGCGTCGATGTGGAACTTCTTGTTCTGGACGACCTTGTCGACGGCCGGGTCGGCGGCGAGGTGCTTGGCCTCCTCGGCGCTCAGGCCGTTGGCCGAGAAGCCGTCGATGGCGGAGGAGAAGGTGCGCTTCACCTTGCCGCCGTACTTGGAAGCGAGATCGCCGCTCTCGGCCGTACGGACCGACTTCTTCAGCATGACGATGTAGCTGCCGTTCACGGCGCCCTTGGCCTGGGCGCCGTAGATCTTGCCTTCGGCGGGGGCGGGCGACGCGCCCGCGGTCACCGCGGTGACGGTGGCGATACCAGTCGCGGCAACCGCGGCGGCTATCGCCGTGACGAGCCGCTTCTTGCTGGAACGCTTGTGAGCCATTGCGAGGGTTCTCCTCGTTCGTGGTGTGGGGGGAAAGCGTTGCGCCAACAGCCCTTGGACACAGGAAAATCTGCGTCGGGCTGACTCGAAACCCTGTCTGATTGGTGGATCCAATTTCAAGGGAGACCCCGTCGTGTGAGATAGGCAACAACCCTGTAAAACTGCAAAAGGTCCCAGAACTGGTCAAAGCAAGCGGCCGACTTGAAGCAAGGCGACTCAACTCCGTTTACGTTCGTGTAATGGGGGGAAACCGACGACCTCTTGCCGGAAGTCCCTCTCGCCCTGCGCCGCTGCTACAACTCCGTTGCCCGCGCGGCGATTTCGGGGCCATTCGGCAAAAGGCCCCAACCCCTCAGCGCTGGTACCGCGCCAGGACCAGATTGCCGTCCCTGATAAGCCGTTTGCGGAGGGTGTCGAGGTCGATCGCGCCGCTGTAGTACTCCTGCAGGCCCGGGGTGGCGATCTTGTCCTTCCACTCCGGGTAGCCGCGGACGGACTGGGCCGGGGCGGAGCGCAGGGTTGCGGCGAGCGCGGTGCCGGTCGCCCAGTCGTACCGCCGCACCCGGAGCGCGGGGTTCCGTAGGGCCTCCTGGCCCGTCGGCAACATCCAGTCGCCCAGGGCCAGTCGGACCATGTTCGGCGGCCGGAGGAAGAAGTCGAGGAACGCCATCGCCTCCTCCTTGTACGGGCAGTCCGCGGCGATCGACAGGGTCTGCGGGCTCACGCCCTGGTCCTGCGTCGTTCCCTTCGGGGCTGGCAGCACCGTCCAGTCGAAGCCCTCGGGGGCCTGCTGGGCGATCTGCTGGCGGTACGAGAAGCCGAGCGGCACCATGGCGTAGCGCCCGGCGAAGAAGCCGGGGAGGGTGTCGGATCCGCCCATGCCCAGCGTCGTGCGGGCGGCGGTGCGGTCGACGTTCACCTGGTCGTGGATGATCCGCGGCACCACCTGGTCGACGGCGTCGAAGCGGACCTGCACCCTGCCGTCCGGGCGGCGGTGGAAGATCCGGCCGCCGGTGGACAGCGAGAGGTTGAGGGTGGCCGAGACCGGTTCCTTCAGCGGCCAGGCCACGCCGTGGTCGGTGCCACGGGTCAGCCGCTGGGCCGCCTCCGCGAACTCCTCCCAGGTCCAGGGCTCTTCCGGGGTGGGGAGGCGGACGCCGGAGCGGTGGAGTTTCGCACGGTTGGCCACCAGTACCCGTGGTTCCTGGAGGAACGGGACGCCGTATATACGGCCGTCGAAGGTGGCGGTCTCCCAGCTGTGGCCGGGGATGTCCGCCTTGAGGCGGTCCGGCAGGAGGGAGGTGAGGTCGGCCAGGTCGCCACCGTAGGCGAAGTCCGCGAGGTCGTCGGAGGCGTCATGGATGATGTCCGGCGCCTCGCCGCCCTCGAAGGAGGTCAGCAGCTGGTCGTGGACGGTCGACCAGGCGCCCTGGACGTACTGCACCTGGACGGCGGGGTGCCGGCTGTTCCACTCGGCGACCAGTTGTTCATTGGCCTTGACGGAGTCCTGCTGCCAGGCCAGCGACTGGAAGCGCAGGGTGATCCGGCCACCGGAGCCGCGCCGCGGGCGGTCGGCGGAGCAGCCCGGGAGCAGAGCCGCGGCCGGCAGCGCGGCGGCGGCCGCCAGCAGTCCCCGGCGGCTCCATCGGGCGGGGGGCCCGGGCACACGGGCGGCGGGCATCAGCTCTTCACCGCCCCGGCGAGCATGCCGCCGGTGATCCGGCGCTGGATGACGGCGAACAGCAGCAGGCCGGGGAGGGTGGCGAGCAGCGCGGCGGCGGCCAGCGGCCCGAGGTCGGCGACGCCCTCCGTACCGAGGAAGTGGGTCAGCACCACCGGGAGCGTCTGTTTTTCGGGCGACTTGAGCAGGACCAGGGCGAAGAAGAACTCGTTCCAGGCGGTGAGGAAGGCGAACAGCGCGGTGGCGACGATGCCCGGGGCGAGCAGCGGGCCGGTGACGGACCGCAGCGTACGGAGCCGGCCGGCGCCGTCGACGGCCGCCGCCTCCTCCAGTTCGCGGGGGACGGCCCGGACGTAACCGGTGAGCATCCACAGGGCGAACGGCAGCGCCCAGACCACGTAGACCAGGATCAGCCCGATCCGGGAGTCGACCAGGTGGAGTCCCTTGAGGATCAGGAACAGCGGGATGATCACCAGCACCAGGGGGAACGCCTGGCTGACGACGACCCAGCCGGTGGCCGCCCGGGCGAGGCGGGTGCGGTGACGGGCGAGGACGTACGCCATCGGGGTCGCCAGCACGACGGCGAGCAGTGCGGAGACCGCCGCGGCCAGCAGGCTGTTGCCCGCGGCGGCCAGCAGCGGCTGCTGGTCGAAGGCTTGCCGGAAGTTCTCCAGCGTGGGCGCCTCGGGGATCCAGGTGGGGTGGGCGGCGGCCAGCTCGCGCGGCGGTTTGAAGGCGGTGGAGACCAGCCAGAGGAAGGGGAGGGCGAGGAAGGCGAGATAGCCGAGGAGCGCGGCGTACTGGCCGGTGCGGGTGGCGGTGCGGCGGAGTGCGGTCATCGGTCCTCGTCCCCCTTCAGCCGGCCGGCCAGATAGAGGGCCAGCAGGACGGAGATCACCGCGACCATCGCCAGGCCCATCGCGGCGGCGTACCCGAACTGCCCGTAGCGGAAAGCCTCTTCGTACGCGAAGAGCATCGGCAGTCGCGTACGGCCACCGGGGCCGCCGTCGGTCAGCACGAAGACCAGGGCGAAGGAGTTGAAGTTCCAGATGAAGTTCAGGGCGGTGATGGCGAGGGCGACCGGCCGGAGGGCGGGCCAGGTGACGGTGCGGAACCGGCGCCAGGCGCCCGCGCCGTCGAGGGCCGCGGCCTCGCGCAGTTCGGGCGGCACGTTCTGCAGGCCGGCCAGCAGCGTGACCGTGGTCTGCGGCATCCCGGCCCAGACGCCGACGACGAGGACCGCGGGCAGCGCGGTGGCCAGGCCGCTGAGCCAGTCCCGTCCCTCGGCTCCGGACAGGCCGAGGCCGCGCAGGGTCTCGTTCAGCACACCGGCGTCGGGGTGGTAGACCAGCCGCCACATGATGCCGACGACGACCTCGGGCATCGCCCACGGGATGATCGCCAGCGCCCGGGCCAGCCAGCGCAGCCGGAGGTTCAGGTTGAGCAGCAGGGCCAGGCCGAGGGCGAGCAGGAACTGCGGGACGGTGACGCCGAACGCCCAGATCAGCCCGATCCGGAAGGAGTCCCAGAACAGGGAGTCGTGGAGCAGGTCGGAGAAGTTGAGCAGTCCGACGAATCCGGTGGATCGGGTCCGGCCCGACTGGGCGTCGGTGAACGCCAGGCCGATGCCGTACAGCAGCGGTCCGACACTCAAGACCAGGATCGGGAGCAGTGCGGGCAGTACCAGGAACCAGACGCCGTGGTCGCGCCGGGGCCGGCCGGCGCGGCCGGGGCCCGCCGTGGTGGACCGCCGCGCCACCGCGGTCGGCGCTGCTGCCATCGTTCGGACCCCCCGTCCCCGTGCCTCTCCCCCGGTGGCCGCTCCCCTGTCCGGCCGCCGTCATCGTCGTGAGAGCGGCTGCCGCCGTCAAGGTCCCGGCCGGATTCCGTGCAGGGTCTCCCCACCCGGGACACCAGGGGCACCTGCGACACTGAGGGCCGGTACGCATCGCAGGAGGCAGCACCATGACCGAACCGAGCCCGGCCGCCTTCACGGAGGCGCGCGCCCGGGACGTACTCGCCGCGGCCGGGCGCCCGGAGGCGGCGGCCGACGCCCGGCTGCTCGCGCTCGGCGAGAACGCCGTCTTCGCCCTCGGCGAGCGCGGTCCGGTCGTACGGGTGGGCCGCAGCGCCGACCTCCTGGAACGCGCCGAGCGGGAACTGGCGGTGGCCGAGTGGCTGGCGGCCGAGGGCGTGCCGGCCGTGCGGGCCGCGGAGCCGGTGGCCACGCTCGTCGACGGTCATCCCGTGACGTACTGGCAGCGGCTGCCGGAGACCGTCCGGCCGGCCGGTCCCGAGGATCTCGCCGCGCTGCTCAAGCTCGTCCACGCGCTGCCGGAGCCGCCCTTCGCACTCCCCCGCCGCGAGCTGCTCGGCGGTGTCGAGCGGTGGCTGCGGCTGGCGGGTGACGCCGTATCGGCGCCGGACGCGGAGTACTTGCGCGGGCGCCGGGACGCCTTCGCGGCGGCCGCCACGGCGCTGGAGCCGCATCTGCCGCGCGGGCCGATCCACGGCGACGCGCTGACCCGCAACGTGCATGTCGGGCCCGACGGGCCGGTGCTCGTCGACCTGGAGACCTTCTCCTTCGACCTGCGGGAGCACGACCTGGTCGTGATGGCGCTGAGCCGGGACCGCTACGGCCTGGCCGCGGACGCCTACGACACCTTCGTGTCCGTCTACGGCTGGGACGTACGGGACTGGGAGGGCTGTGCCGTGCTGCGCGGGTCGCGGGAGACCGCGAGCTGCGCCTGGGTGTCCCAGCACGCGCCCGGCAACCCGGCGGCGCTGAAGGAATTCCGGCGCCGGATCGCCTCCCTGCGCGAGAAGGACGCGACGGTGCGGTGGTACCCCTTCTGACCCGGCGTCGCGGGGACCGGCTGTGCCCCGCGCCGGCCCGGCACCGCTGCGACCGGCCGTCGCCTGCCCCGGCCCGGCGGCCGCCGGATCAGACCCTCGTCGCCTGATACGGGATCAGCGGCCAGGCCGGCTCGACTATCGCCTCCGGGTCGGTGCGCCGCAGATAGGCCTGGAAGGAGGCGGCCTGCTCGGCGGCCGCCTCTTCCTGGAGGGCGTGCAGCGCACGCGGCGACGGAAGGGCGACGGCCGGATACCGCTCACCGATGCGCCGGGCCACCCCGGCCGCGGCCGCGGCGTCGGCGCCCGCCTCGTGTGCGCCCTCCAGCCGGACGCCGTAATGACCGCAGAGCGCCTGCAGCGCGCGGCGTCCCTTGCGGAAGCGGTCCACGTGCTTGTCGAGCACCAGCGGGTCGATGACCGGCGCGGGGGCGCGCCCGAGCCGCTCGGTCAGGGTCCGTACGCCGTGGCGCCGGCACTCGCGGTCCAGGAGGGAGAGGTCGTAGCGGGCGTTCATCACCACGAGGGGGGTCTCCGCGCGCAGGGCCTCGGCCAGCGCCTCGGTGATCTCCTCTATCGCGGTCGCCGGCGGGCGACCGTGCATCTGGACATATGCGGTTGAAATGCCGTGAATGGCCGCGGCTTCCTCGGGTATCGGCACTCCCGGGTCGAGCAGCCAGGTCCGCTTCCCGGCCACCCGGCCGTCCCCCTCCAGCCGGATCAGGGCGGCGGTGACGATGCGGTCCTGCTCGACGTCCGTGCCCGTGGTCTCCAGGTCGAAGCCGACCAGCAGTTCCTGATGCCAGCTCATGCCGGTACCTCACTTCGCCCGGCCCGGCCCGCGCCCGGCGCGTCCCTTACCGTGCCGAGCTCGCCACGCTCGCTCATGCGGCCTCCTTCGGTGGTACTTCCCCCGTTGCTCCGCCACTCTCCCACGCACCACTGACAATCGACCGGCCGCCCGTCCCCGCCCGGCGGACCGGCCCGCGGAGAGAATCGCGAGCCGGGCACGATCGGGGCGGCGTCCCCCTAGGCTGGCCGCATGGACCTACGGCTGGCAGGGCGCGCGGCGCTGGTGACGGGCAGCAGTTCGGGGATCGGGGCGACGATCGCCGAGACGCTGGCGGACGAGGGGTGCGAGGTCCTCGTCCACGGCCGCAACGCGGGGGCCGCGGCGGCCGTCGCCGAGCGGGTCGCGGCGCGCGGCGTGCGGACGGAAGTGGTGCTCGGCGATCTGACGGAACCGGGCGTGGCGGAGCAGATCGCCCTGACCGCACGGGACTTCGGGGTCCAGATCCTCGTCAACAACGCCGGGCCGTTCGCCGAGCACGACTGGGAGAGCTCCCGGGCGTCCGACTGGCGGGCCGCCTTCGAGGGGAACGTGCTGCCCGCGGTGCGGGTCAGCCAGACGCTGCTGCCGTCCTTGCGCGCGCACGGCTGGGGCCGGGTCATCACCATCGGCAGCCGGGCCGTGCGGACGCCGCTGCCCAACATGGTGACGTACTCCGCCGCCAAGGCCGCCGTGGTGAACATGACCACGAGCCTGGCCCGGCACCTCGCCGGGACGGGGGTCACCGCGAACTGCGTGAGTCCCGGGGTGATCGTCAGCCCGTCGATGTACCGGATGTTCGAGGAACGGGCGGCGGACTCGACGGACGAGGGGAACGGCGCCACCGCGACCGCGGAGGCGGTGGGCCCCGTCGACGAGGCGGACATCGTCGCCGCGTACGCCGCGAACCCGACCGGGCGGCTGGGGCGCCCGGAGGACATCGCCTCCGCGGTCGCCTATCTGGCGAGCCCGCGCGCCGATTACGTCAACGGGATCGAGCTGCGGGTGGACGGCGGGATCACGGGGACTCCGTAGAGGTCCTCCGCCACCAGTTCCTCCGGGGTCCTCTCCGCCCCGTGCGCGTACGCCGCGTCGAAGGCCCTCGCGCCCAACCCGGCGCGCGCGGCGGTCGTGCTGCGCGTCACGTCCGCGCGTTCCGCGGCCGGCTGGGGTGCGCCGGCGGCGGCGCGCAGGGCGTCCGCCGCACCGAGCAGTCGGGCCGCGGAGGCGAGGTGGCCGGTCAGCGTCCGGGCGCCGGCCAGGCCCTCCAGGGCCATGGCGACGGCGCGGGGGTCGCCGGTGGCGCGGGCCGCGGCGAACCCGTCGAGGTGGTGCCGGTGGGCGGTGACGGCGTCGCCCCGGAGTTCGGCGAGGAAGCCCAGTTCGGCCAGGACGAACGCGGTTCCCGGGTCACCCTCCCGGCCCCGGCACCACTCCAGCCAGGGCAGCAGATGCGCCTCCGCCTCATCGAGGCGGCCCTCCCTCCTGGCGCCGAGGGCGAGTCCGCACTCGGCGAACATCTCGCCGCGCCGGTGGGACTGTTCGGCGGCCAGCCGCAGCGCCCGCTCGTGGTGGTCCCGGGCGGCCGCCAGGTCGCCGGTCAGCAGCGCGATCCGGCCGAGCCCGGAGAGCTTGTACGAGACCTGGATCCGCAGGCCCAGCTCCTCGGCGCTGCGCAGTCCCTCCTGGTGGAGCCGGGCCGCGCGGCCGTAGTCGCCGGTGATCTCGGCGATCGCGGCCAGGGCGTCGCCGGCCTGCAACTGGCCCCAGCGGTCGCCCAGTTCGGCGAAGAGCGCGACGCTCTCCTCGGCGGCGCGGCGGCGGGCGGGCAGGTCCTCGCCGCCGGTGCCCTGGGCGCGACTGCTGAGCGCCGCCGCGGTGCCCCAGCGGTCGCCGAGCGCACGGAACGCGGTCAGCGCCCGCACCATCCGGTCCGCCGCCATGTCCGGGTCGCCGAGGCCGACTTGGGCGTAGCCGAGGAACCACTGGGCCCAGGCGCGTTCGCCGGGGTCGTCGTGGGCTTCGTAGCGGCGGAGAACGGCGGCCGCCCGGGTCACCGGGTCGGCGTCGCCGCCGGCCAGGGAGGCCATGCCGACCTGCCAGGCCGCCGCCCGCAGCCGCCGGCCCTCCGGGACGTCCGGATGGTCCCCTTCGGACGCGGTCAGTGCCGCGTCCAGCGAGCGGCCCGCCTCCGCGAGCCGGCCGCGCAGGAACCAGTACCAGGCCAGAGCGTTCACCAGCCGGAGCGCCCGGTCCGCGGCGCCGTCCGCGACCGCGCCGTCCAGGGCGCCACGCAGGTTCGCGGTCTCCTGGTCGAGCCGCTCCAGCCACTCCCGCTGTGCCGCCCCGTACAGCAACGGGGCGGCCCGCTCGGCCAGTTCGGTGTAGTGGAGCTGGTGACGCCGGCGTACCGCGGACAGCTCACCGGCCTCCCGGAGGCGTTCCAGGCAGTACGCGGCGACGGTCTCCAGGAGGCGGTAGCGGGTCCCGTACGGCGTCCGGGCGACCGCCACCAGCGAGCGGTCCACGAGCCTGGCCAGCAGCTCCAGCACGTGCTCGCGGGCGATGCCGTCGCCGGCGCAGACCCATTCGGCGGCCTCCAGGGTGCAGCCGTCGGCGTGCACGGCCAGCCGGCGCAGCACGGTGCGTTCGGGGCCGGGCAGCAGCTCCCAGCTCCAGTCGATCATGGCGCGCAGGGTCTGCTGGCGGGGTGGGGCGCCGCGCCGGGCGGCGGCCGGCAGCCGGAACCGGTCGTCGAGCCGGGCGCTCAACTCCCGTACGCCCAGCACCCGGACGCGGGTGGCGGCGAGTTCCAGGGCGAGCGGGATGCCGTCCAGCCGGCGGCAGATCTCGGCGACCGCGGGGGCGCTCCCGGCGTCCAGCACGAAGCCGGGGTCGGCGGCGCCCGCGCGGGCCGCGAACAGGGCGATCGCACCGTCCGGGGCCAGCGGCGGCACGGGCCGGATCCGCTCGCCGGCCAGGCCCAGCGGTTCCTGGCCGGTCACCAGGACGCGCAACCGCGGTGCCGCTGCCAGGAGTTCGGCGGTGACCTCGGCGGCCGCGTCGACGAGGTGCTCGCAGTTGTCCAGGACCAGCAGCAGGCGTTTGCCGCGGACGGCCGCGACCAGGCGCTCGGCCACCGGTCCGGCCGCCGCGCCCTCCTGGACGCCGAGCACGGCCAGTACCGCCTCGGCGACCTCCGCGGCGGTGCACTTGGCGCGGCGGCCGTGGTCCGGGTCGTCCGGGCGGCCGAGGGCGGCCAGCTCCACCAGCCAGATGCCGTCGGGGAAGTCGCCGGCCAGCCGGCCGGCGGTCTCCAGGGCGAGGCGGGTCTTGCCCACCCCGCCGGGGCCGGTGAGCGTCACCAGGCGGTGGTCGGCCAGGGTCTGGCCGACCTGGCGTACCGCGTCCTCGCGGCCGAGGAGTTCGGTGAGCGGGGTGGGGAGGTTGGTGCGGGGCCGGGGGTGTGGGTCCGGCTGCGCGCCGGGGGTGTGCGCCGGTGCCGTGATGGCCGCCGGCCGGGGCTGCCAGGGTTCCTGGCGCAGGATCGCCTGGTGGACCGCGGTCAGTTCGGCGCCGGGGTCGACGCCCAGTTCCTCGGCCAGCCGGGTGCGGATCTCGCCGTAGGCGGCCAGCGCCTCGCTCTGCCGGCCGGACCGGTACAGGGCGGTCAGCTGGAGCGCGCGCAGCCGTTCCCGGAGCGGGTGCCGGGCCACGAGGGCGGCCAGTTCGCCGGTCAGTGCGGCGTGCTCGCCCAGTTCCAGGCGGGCCGCGGCGTGCTCCTCCAGGGCGGTCAGCCGCTGCTCCTCCAGGGCCTCGGCCACCGGGCGGACGAGGTCGTCGTCCGCGAAGCCGGCGAACGCCGGGCCCTGCCACAGGTCCAGCGCCTCGGTGAGCAGCCCGGCCCGGTCCGCCGCGGAACGGGCGGTCCGGGCGCGGGTGGTGAGCGCGGTGAAGCGGCCGGCGTCGAGGGCGTCGGCGGTGATGTCCAGCCGGTAGCCGGGCGGGGCGGTGGCCACCAGTTTGCGGGCGCCGGGTTCGGCGGTGTCCAGGGCGCGGCGGAGCTGGGAGACCTTGCTCTGCAGGGACGCGGTGGGGTGGGCGGGCGGCCGCGGGCCCCAGAGGTGCTCGATCAGCCGGTCGGCGGAGACCGGACGGCCGTGGTGCGCCAGGAGGGCGGCGAGCAGGGCCCGTACTTTCTTCTCCGGGACGGGGGCGGGGCGGCCGTCGGCGGACCGCACGCCCAGAGGGGCCAGTACGCGGAACTGCATACGCACAACCGTACGAGGTACGTCAGGAAACCGGCCGGGAGTCCGCCCAGATGCCCTCGAACTCCTCCCGGTAGGTCTCGAACAGCCCGTGGTCGCCGTCGCGGCCGTCCCGGGCGTCCTGGCGGACGATGTCCCGGGAGCCGCCGCGCAGGACGAAGACCGGGGATTCCATGCCGCGGCTCTTGCGGAGGTACGGCTGGATGACGGCCAGGCCGTCCGGGCCGTCGCCGTCGACGAGGTAGGCGGTGAACCGCGGGGTCTCGTCGAAGACCTGGATCTCGAAGGCGCCGGGGTCGCGCAGCCGGGCCCGCACCCGCCGCATGTGCAGGATGTTCATCTCGATGGAGCGGCTCATCTCGCCCTTCTTCAGGCCGATTTCCCGCTCCCGGCGGCGGACCGCGCTGCTCGCCGGGTTGAGGAAGAGCAGCCGGACCCGGCAGCCGGATTCGGCGAGCCGGACCAGGCGGCGGCCGGAGTAGTTCTGGACGAGGAGGTTGAGCCCGATGCCGACGGCGTCGAGCCGGCGGGCGCCGCCGAAGAGGTCCTCGGCGGGCAACTGCCGCTGGAGGCGCACCCGGTCGGGGTGGACACCGATGACGTCGGCGTAGCGGTCACCGACGAGGTCCTCGACGGCGTCGATGGGCAGTCGCCCGGAAATGCGGGTGCCGGCACCGGAGCCGAGTATGTCCAGCAGCCGGGCGGAGGCGCGCTCGGCCTGGGCGAGGACGGTCTCGGAGAGCGCGCGGTTGCGGGAGACGATGTTGCGGGCGACCTCCAGCTCGTCGAGGGCCAGCTCGACCTCCCGGCGGTCGTCGAAGTACGGCTCGAAGCAGGGCCAGTGCTGGACCATCAGTTCGCGGAGTTGCGGCAGCGTCAGGAAGCTGACGATGTTGTCGTCCGCGGGGTCGAGGAGGTAGCCCTTGCGGCGGCTGACCTCGCGGACCGCGACGGCCCGTTGCACCCATTCCTGACCGGCGGGTCCGGCCGCGGCGATCACCCATTCGTCGCCGTGCACCGGCTCGTAGATGGGCCGCAGCACGGCCGCCACCACGGCCCGCAGCCGCTGCTCGACGAGATTCAGCCAGATGTAGGCGCGGCCGGCCCGGCGGGCACGGGTGCGCACCTCGCTCCACGCCTCGGCGCCCCAGTCCAGTTCCGCCCCGATCTCCAGCGGTCGTGCCAGGGACACCGCGCCGGGTGGTGCGTCGACGGAGCCGCCTTCATGCCCCTCATGACTCTCGTCACCAGGGGGCAACTCCAGCCCGCCGCTCACCTGCCACCGCCTTCCGAACCCCCGTGCCAACGATCAAGGCAGACTACTGCGGTGCGGGAGGCGGTGCAGCAGGATGGGTCGAGTCGTCTACCAACTCCCCTTATTCATAGTGCCCGTTGTGACCGGCGAGGGCGGGCGGAGTGAGCGGATTCATAGCCGTGACGTCGCGTGGGACCAGCTGGAAGCCCTGCCAGTGCACGGGCATCGGCTCCTGGTCCTCGTCCCTGGCGATGTGGTGGAACCCGATGTTGACCCACGCGATGGGGTGTTTCAGCGGCTGTCCGTTGACCCAGGCGTCGACGCTCCGGCCGGTGCGGGGGCCGCAGTTGGCCAGGTTGTTGCTGGCGAACCGCTCGCAGCTGTTGTAGTCCGTGAAATAGACGTCGTGCCGGGTGTAACCGCGGCCGGTGTACTTGCTGGTGTGGCCCGGCACGATCTCGTACGAGCGCGGATGTCCGTCCTTGTTACGGCCGTTCGGGCTGACCACCCGCCACCAGCGCATCGGTCCGGCGTCGCCGGCGAGTTCTCGGGTGACGGGGGTACGGGTGGTGCGGATGGTGGGCGTGTTGCCGCCGCGGCGGGTGGTGGTGGCCGAATCGAACTGCTCGACCTTGTTGCCGGAGGATCCGCCCAGGCCGAAGTCGAGGCGCCAGAAGACGTTGTGGCTGTGGCTGGTGGCGTAGTCCTTGGCGCCCTTCCCAAGCGGCATGCCGCGGCCGTCGCCGGCGTCGTAGTCGCCGGGTGAGAGGGTGCCGGTGGCGCCGACCTGGAACGTCATGGTGCCGTCGCCGGCGAACCGCCATTCGGTGAGGTACTCGTACCAGCCGACCTTGTTGACGGTGTAGACCAGCAGGTCCTGGCCCTGGAGCTGGTAGGTCGGGGCGTTCTCGCCGGGGTAGGGGCCCATGCGGTAGGCGTGGCCGCGGGCGCGGGTGGTGGTGCACAGGCCGCTGACGTCGGGGTGGGCGGGGTCGTAGGCACCGGGCACCCGGACGGTCTTGACAGTGCCGCCGGGGCACTCGGCGGGGGTGAGCTTCTGCAGTCCCTGGGCGAAGCCCTGGCCGGTGAGGTCGTCGTACTCGTTCCTGCCGTCGTCGTAGGGGACGTGGATCTGGCCGAGGCGGGCGCTGGTGAGCACCTTGAGCGGGGCGGGTTCGCCCTTGGGCTGGTACGAGACGTCGTCCAGGACCAGGCCGGCGTTGCCCTCGTAGTGCCAGCACATCCGCCAGGTGGTGCCGCCGTCCAGGGTCCGGGTGATACGGAACGCGGCGGAGCAGGGCGGGGCGGGCGCGGCGGCGCGGGCGGCGGGGGCTTCGGGGGCGGCCTGGACGGCCGGGGCGGTCAGCAGGGCGGTCGCGGCGAGCAGTAGCGGGGCGGCGGCGAGCGCGGTGGTGCGCCGGCGGATGCGGGCGCCGGCGGTGCGGCTTCCGGGCATGGTGGCGGCTCCGGGGAGAGGGGTGGCGGTGGCGGGCGCGGTCAGCCGAGGCGGGCGACGGTGCGGGCGCTGAGGTCGATGACGAGGCGGCGGGTGTCGATCCACGGGCCGTTCTTGACCTTGGTGAAGAGGCGGACGCAGCGGTGCGGGCCGCAGGCGGCCAGGGCTCCCGGGGCGTCGCCCTCGGCGCGGCCGCGGTAGACGAAGCCGGTGACCGCGAGCGGGTCGGGTCCGGTGAGGTCGCGGCCGGTGGCCTGGCGGAAGTCCTGCCGCAGTCCGGCGCCGAGCGGGTCGGCGATCAGCAGCCGGGCCGCCTCGACCGCCTCGGCGTGGCTGGGCGGCGGCTGGACGCCGCGCTGGGTGTCGGTGGCCTCCACCTCGGAGGTGGTCAGGTTGACCGTCGTGGTGACGTAGCCGTCGGTCGCGTAGTCGTAGAACGAGACCAGGGCGCGGCGCGGCGGGTCGGCCAGCCCGGCTTCCGCGGGCCGGCGTTCGGCCAGATCGGTGAGGAGCGGTTCGGGCCCCGGGCGGCCGGTGACGTTCCTGGCGGCGTTGCGCAGGGCGCGCGGCTGCGCGAGGTCCCGGGCGCGCCGGAGCTCGTCGTCGGTGAGCGGATCGCGTCCGTGGCCGCGTACGCCCTGGGTGCCGGCCGGCTCGACGACGCCCGGCGGCGGCGCGCCCGGATCGCGTCCCTGGGCCGGGACGCCGGCCTCGGCCGGCCGGGTGGCCGTCGTGCCGGTGGCGCCGGCGCCGGCGGGCAGGGTGACGGCGGCCATGGCGGCGGTACCGGTGAGCGCCAGGGCGGCGCCGGCGACGGCCTTCCCGAGGTGGCGGTGCAGGAGTCGGTGCACGGTTCCCCCCTGCTGTCACGTCCGTGACATGCGGTAGCGGTCCCCCGTCGGTCCTCCAGTAGGACGACCATTAGGACGATCCGACATCCCGACGGGTTGCCACCATTCAGCGGGAATCTCGCGAAAATCCCTCTGTGAGGGACAAGTTGCGACAAGTTGGGGAAGGAATTCCCCTCGGTCCGCGGACGTGTGTCGTGGAGTCGCCGCAGCGCCCGACGAGAAAGTGGAAGAGTCTACGCATGCAGGTCTGGCCGGGACAGATGTATCCGCTGGGTGCCACCTATGACGGGGCGGGCACCAACTTCGCGGTGTTCTCCGAAGCCGCGAACCGCATCGAACTGTGTCTGCTGCACGACGACGGCTCGGAGACCGCCGTCGAGCTGCGCGAGAGTGACGCCTTTGTGCGGCACGCCTATCTTCCGGGGGTGATGCCGGGACAGCGCTACGGATTCCGGGCGCACGGTCCCTACGAACCGCAGCGGGGCAACCGCTGCAACTCCGCGAAACTGCTGCTCGACCCGTACGCCCGGGCCATGAGCGGGGTGATCGACTGGGACGAGGCGGTCTACGGCTACCACTTCGGGCGGCCCGAGGTCCGCAACGACCTGGACTCGGCGCCGCACACCATGGCCTCCGTGGTGGTCAATCCGTACTTCGACTGGGGCGACGACCGTCCGCCGCGCACCGCGTACCACGAGACCGTGCTCTACGAGGCCCATGTGAAGGGCCTGACGATGTGCCATCCGGAGCTCCCCGACGAGCTGCGCGGCACCTATGCCGCGCTGGCGCATCCGGCGATCATCGAGCACCTGACGAAGCTCGGGGTGACCGCCCTGGAGCTGATGCCGGTGCACCAGTTCGTCCAGGACCACCGGCTGGTGGACGCCGGGCTGACGAACTACTGGGGCTACAACACCATCGGTTTCTTCGCCCCGCACAACGCCTACGCCTCCTGGGGCGACCGGGGGCAGCAGGTGCTGGAGTTCAAGACGGCGGTGCGGGCGCTGCACCAGGCCGGTATCGAGGTGATCCTCGACGTGGTCTACAACCACACGGCCGAGGGCAGCCATCTGGGGCCGACGCTGTCGTTCCGGGGGCTGGACAACGCCTCGTACTACCGGCTCTGCGACGACCGGCAGTACTACATGGACACCACCGGCACCGGGAACTCCCTGCTGATGCGCAGTCCGCACGTGCTCCAGCTGGTGATGGACTCGCTGCGCTACTGGGTGCAGGAGATGCGGGTGGACGGCTTCCGCTTCGATCTGGCGGCGACGCTGGCCCGCCAGTTCCACGAGGTGGACCGGCTGTCGTCGTTCTTCGACCTGGTGCACCAGGACCCGGTCGTCAGCCAGGTGAAGCTGATCGCCGAGCCGTGGGACGTCGGCGAGGGCGGCTATCAGGTGGGGAACTTCCCGCCGCTGTGGACCGAGTGGAACGGGAAGTACCGCGACACCGTGCGGGACCTGTGGCGGGGCGAGCCCCGCACCCTCGCGGAGTTCGGGTCCCGGCTGACGGGCTCGTCGGACCTCTATCAGGAGGACGGCCGCCGCCCGCTGGCCTCGGTCAACTTCGTGACCTGCCACGACGGCTTCACGCTGCGCGATCTGGTGTCGTACAACGACAAGCACAACCAGGCCAACGGCGAGGACAACCGCGACGGTGAGCGCTACAACCGGTCCTGGAACTGCGGTGCCGAGGGGCCGGCCGACGACCCCGGGGTGCGGCGGCTGCGGGCCCGGCAGATGCGGAACTTCCTCGCCACACTGATGTTGTCGCAGGGCGTTCCGATGCTCAGCCACGGCGACGAGTTCGGCCGCAGCCAGGGCGGCAACAACAACGCGTACTGCCAGGACAACGAGCTGTCGTGGGTGCACTGGCCGGAGCCCGCGGGCCCGGAGGAGGACAGCTACGAGGCGGACGAGGAGGACGGCGCGGAGCCGGACGAGGCGGCGGCCGCGGAGTGGGGTGACGAGGAACAGCTGGAGCTGCTGGAGTTCGTCCGGCAGATGGTGTGGCTGCGGCGCGACCACCCGGTCTTCC
This sequence comes from Streptomyces bugieae, assembly GCF_036352915.1. Classification (NCBI taxonomy): domain Bacteria; kingdom Bacillati; phylum Actinomycetota; class Actinomycetes; order Kitasatosporales; family Streptomycetaceae; genus Streptomyces; species Streptomyces bugieae. The sequence goes on along the minus strand of NZ_JAZBJP010000020.1, from coordinate 16,897 downwards.
GGCGCCGGCGGTTCTTCCAGGGTCACCCGATCGAGGGCACCCACGACGAGCTGTCGGACATCGCCTGGTGCACCGCGGGTGGCCGGGAGATGGGGCCGCGGGACTGGCAGTCGGCGCACGCCAAGTCGCTGACCGTCTTCCTCAACGGCAGCTCGATCTCGGAGCCGGGGCCCCGCGGCGAGCCGGTCACCGACGACTCGTTCCTGCTGATGTTCAACGCCCACGACCAGGAGAAGGAGTTCACGGTTCCGGAGCACCTCGGCCGGCAGTGGCAGGTCGTGGTGGACACCGACCGGCCGCGGTCGGTCGCGGACGGCGGCGGTGCGAAGGTCAAGGCGGGCGACCGGCTGACGCTCACCGACCGGAGCATGCTGGTGCTGCAGCGGCCCGCGTAGCGGCCGCGGGCGCCGGGGCCGGGCCCCGGGTGGCGAGGGCGATGCCGAGGATCAGTACGGCGGCGCAGACGGCCACCGCGAAGGCGGCGGACGGCCCGTACGCCTCGGCGAGCCGGCCGGAGGCGGCCAGGGAGAGCGCCTGGCCGCCGACCACCGCGCTGGTGAGGAAGGCCATCGATTCGGCCAGCCGGGTGGCCGGCACCAGCCGTTCGGTCAGCCCGAAGACGGTGATCAGATGCGGGGCGATGGCCGCCCCGAGCACCACGACGACCAGGTAGAGCGCCCCCAGCGTCCGTACCCACAACAGCGGCACGGACAGCACGAGCAGCGCCGCGGCGGCCGCCCGCCAGCGCGCCGGCAGGCCGATCCGGGACGGCAGCAGCGCCAGTGAGAGCCCGGCGGCGGCGCTCATCACGCCCATCGCGGCATAGACCAGGCCGGCCTGACCGGGCTGGTGCAGACGGGCGGTGAGGGCGGTGATGCCGGCCTGGCAGGCGCCGAAGAGGACGCCCTGCAACGCCATCGAGACGCGCATCCCGTGGACCGCCCGGGGCGTCCGGGCGCGGGCCGGCGCGACGGCGGCCGGTTGGCGTGCGGCGGGCCGGACCGCGGCCGCCGTCGGGTGCAGCGCGAACGCCGAACCGCAGACGGCCAGCAGGACCGCGGCCAGGCCGAGCGCGACGGCCGGCCGGGCGAGCGTGGCGGACAGCCCCACCAGGGCCGGGCCGAGCACGAACGACACCTCGTCCAGGGTGCCCTCGAAGGACAGCGCGGTGGCGACCGTGCGGTCGTCGGCGCGGGCCCGGCGGGCCAGCGCGACCAGCCGGGTGCGGGCGAGCGGGCCGATCTGCGGCACGGCGGCCCCGGCCAGCAGCGCGAGCAGCACCAGCGGCAGGGTCCCGGCCCGGGCGAGGGCGGCGGCCACCAGGGCGGCGACGGCGAGCGCGTCGCACCAGCAGGCGGCCAGCACCACCGGCCGCTGGCCGTGCCGGTCCGCGAGCCGGCCGAGCAGCGGGCCGCCGACCGTCTGACCCGCCGCCAGGGCCCCGCCGACGAGGCCCGCGGTGGTCAGCGAGCCGCTGGTGCCGGCCACCAGCAGCAGGCTGCCGAGCTGGCACATGGCGGTCGGGAGCCGGCCGAGGAAGGACACGACGGGCAGCAGCGGCCCGCTCAGGGCGATCACCCGGCGGTAGGCGGCGACGGCGGTCATCGCCCGACGCTATCCGCCCCGGGGCTGCGCGCCGTACGCACCGGACGTACGAAGCGGCCTGCCGCGCCGGCGCACCGGGTTGGAGGAAACGACGACGCCAATGCCGCGCAGCGATGACAGAACGGGCCGTCGGCGGGGTACGGGTGTTCCCATGACGGAGCCCTCGAGTGTGTCGCCGACCGCCACCTACCGGCTGCAGCTCCAGCCGGACTTCCCGTTCTCCGCCGCCGAGCGGGCGGTCCCCCATCTGGCCGCGCTGGGCGTCTCCCACCTGCACCTGTCACCGGTGCTGGAGGCCGTGCCGGGGTCCACGCACGGGTACGACGTCGTCGACCACACGGAGGTACGGGCCGAACTGGGCGGCGAGCCGGGTCTGCGGGCGCTGGCGGCGACGGCCCGGGCGCACGGCCTCGGACTGGTCGTCGACATCGTGCCGAACCACATGGCGGTGCCGGGGCCGGTGTCCTTGAACACGCCGCTGTGGGAGGTGCTGCGCGACGGCCCGGCGTCCCGGTACGCCCGCTGGTTCGACGTCGACTGGGACGGCGGGCACGACGGCCGGCTGCTGCTGCCGGTGCTGGGCGGGCGGATCGGCGACGAGGCACGGCACCTCCGCGTCGATCCGGCGGACGGGGTGCTGCGCTACCACGACAAGGTCTTCCCGCTGCGCGCCGGTACCGAGGAACTGCCGCTGCCGGACCTGCTGGAGGCGCAGTGGTACCGCCTCGCCTGGTGGCGGCTGGCCCGCACCGAACTGAACTACCGCCGTTTCTTCACCATTTCGGACCTCATCGGGGTGCGCGTCGAGGAGCCGGAGGTCTTCGAGGCGACGCACGGCACGGTGCTGCGGCTGATCCGCGAGGGCGTCATCGACGGGCTGCGCGTCGACCACCCGGACGGGCTGGCCGACCCCGCCGGCTATCTGGCGCGGCTGGGCGAGGCCACCGGCGGGCGCTGGACGGTCGTCGAGAAGATCCTCACGGGCGAGGAGCGGCTGCCCGGCAGCTGGGCGTGCGCGGGCACCACCGGGTACGACGCGCTGCGCCACATCGACGGGCTGTTCGTCTGCCCGCAGGGCGCCGGGAGACTCTTCTCCCACTACCGGGACTTCGTCACGCCGCTGGCCGACGAGGGCGGCGACTGGGAGGAGACCGTGCGCCGGGCCGCCTACGAGGTCGTCAGTCATGACCTGGCGGCCGAGGTGGAGCGGCTGGTGCGCACCGCGGCCCGGATCAGTGCGCGCGATCCGCGGCCCGGCGACCATGCGCCGTGGGCGCTGCGGCAGGCGCTCCGGGAGGTGCTGGTCCGGCTGCCGGTCTACCGGCCGTACGCGGGCGACGCCTCGCGGGCGGTGCAGGACGCGGCGATGCTGGGCCGGGCGGCGGCCGGGGCACGCACCGCGTTCCGGGTGCCCGAGGAGGCCCGGGCGGTGGACCTGGTCCACGATCTGGCGCTGGGGCTCGGCGCGGACGGTGACGCGGCGCTCGGCGGGGCTCCGGGCCCTGCCGACGGTGGCGACCGGGCCGACCGTCTCGACCGGGCCGACTTCGCCGCCCGCTTCGCCCAGACCGCGTCCGCGCTGCACGCCAAGTCCGTGGAGGACACCGCCTTCTACCGCTATCCGGTGCTGCTGTCGGCCTGTGAGGTGGGCGGCGACCCCGGTGAGCCCGCGCTCGGCCCGGAGGCGTTCCATGCCTACGGCGCCCGCATCCAGCGGGACTGGCCGGCGACCGGCACGGTGCTCTCCACACATGACACCAAGCGCAGCGCCGACGTCCGGGCGCGGATCGCGGTGCTGTCGGAGTGCCCGGACCGGTGGCGGGACGTGCTGGCCGGGATGGGCGAGGACGCGGTGTGCGGCGCCGGGGCGGCTCTGCTGCCCGGTGCCGGGCCGGCCGATCCGATGGTCTCCTGGCTGGCCTGGCAGACCGCGTTCGGCCTGGGCGCACCCGCCGACGGCTCCGCGACGGTCGGCGCACCACTCGGCGACGGCTGGGGGAGGGTGGCGCCGTCGGTCCTCAAGGCGGTGCGGGAGGCCGGGCTGCGCACCTCGTGGACGGAGCCGAACGCGGAGTACGAGGAGGCGGTGACGGAGTTCGTCCGGACCGGGCCGTGCGGCCCCGCGGCCGCGCCGCTGGCCGCGCTGGCGGCGCAGCTCGCACCGCACATCCGCGCCAACGTCCTGGGCGCGGCCCTGCTGCATCTGACGATGCCGGGCGTCCCGGACCTCTACCAGGGGACCGAACTCACCTACGCCGCGCTGGTCGACCCGGACAACCGGCGGCCCGCCGCCTTCCGGCCGGAGCTGCTCGCCGCACTGGACGGCGGGGCGGACGCCGGTGGGGACGGGCCGGCGGACGGCGGACCGGACGGTGGGGGCGCGCCGCTCGATCTGGCCGGTGAGAAGCTGCGGCTGACCGTCGCGGCGCTGCGGCTGCGGCGGGCGCGTCCGGAGTGGTTCGGCGCGGCCGGCTCGTACACCCCGGTGTACGCGGAGGGCCCGGCGGCCGAGCACTGTGTCGCCTTCTGCCGTACCGGGCGGGTGCTGACGGTGGTGACCCGGCTGTCGCTGCGGCTGGTGGAGACCGGCGGCTGGTGGGACACCGGGCTGCGGATGCCGCCGGGCGGCCCCTGGCGCGATGCGCTGGCCGGGCGCACCGGGCGGGAGCTTCCGGGCGGCGAGGTGGTGGGCCTGAGCGAGCTGCTGTCCCGGTCGCCGGTGGGGTTGTTCGTACGGGAGTGAGGGCCGGCCGGAGAGTGAGGGCCGGCCGGAGTGCCACCTTCCGGGTCCTTCGCCGGGGGCGGGACCGGTCAGGTCCGGGCAGGTCCGGTCCGGTTCGGTCCGGTCCGGTTCGGTTCGGTCCGGTTCGGTTCGGTTCGGTCAGTTCCGCTTCGGTCAGGTCCGCTTCGGTTCGGTTCGGTTCAGGGAGCGTCCGCCGGGTCGGTGGCCGCGGGGCCGGTCGTGCGCAGGAGTTCGGTGAACTCGGCCGCCGCACCGGTGAGTTCGACCCGGGAGAAGACCGTGATGTCGCGGCGCCAGGGCGGGTCGGTGGGCACCGACGCGCAGTCCAGGCCGGTCAGTTCATGGGCCGCGGTGAGCAGCACCCCGACGCCCGCCGACGCCATCCGGACGGCGGTCGAGGTGTGCTGGGTGCGGACCGCGGTGCGCGGGGTGAAGCCGACCCGTTCGCACTCCAGGTCCAGCCAGCGCCGGCCGTCGACCATCGGCTCCAGGCTGCAGCGCACCCAGGGGCGGTCCGCCAGGTCCGCCAGCCGCACCGAGGGCCGGGCGGCGAGCGGATCGCCGCGCGGGACCACGAGCACCATGCGCTCGCGCCCGACGACGGTGACCGGCCCCGGCCAGTCCTTGGGGCGGGGCCCCAACGCCATGTCGGCCACCCCGCGCGCCATTTGTTCCTCCAGCTCATCGGTGGTGGCGTATTCGTGCAGCACCAGGCGGACGCCGGGGCGGGACCGGGCCCAGCGGGCGCAGACCTCCGGCAGCACTCCGAGGGCGTGTGCGTGCACCGTGGCGATGTGGAGTTCCCCGGTCCGCGCGCCGCCCGCGGCCAGTGCGGCACGCCGGGCCTGCCGGGCGCTGCGCACGGCGAGTTCGGCGTGCGGGAAGTACGCCCGGCCCATCGCGGTCAGCCGTACGCCGCGCGGCATCCGCTCCAGCAGTGGGCCGCCGACCTCCCGTTCCAGTGCCTTGATCTGGTGGGACAGGGCGGACTGGGTGACGTGCAGGGCCTCGGCGGCGCGGGTGAAGGATTCCTCTTCGACGACGGCCACCAGGTATTCCATCCGCCGCAGGCTCATGGCCGTGCCTTCCGCTGCGCCGTGCCTGCCCGTACGTGGTCGGTTCTCCCGCCGTGGCGGCTCGGCGCCTTGGCGCTGCGGTCGGTATGACGGTTGCTCATCAGGTCCATAAAAACATTGCCTTGGACTCATGAGTGCAGGTGGGCGGAGGCTGGGCGCATGAGTGAGAGGGATCGATTCACCGACGTCATCGTGATCGGCGGGGGCACCGGCGGGTACAGCACGGCGCTGCGGGCCGCTTCTCTGGGGCTGCGGGTGGTGCTGGCCGAGCGGGATCTGATCGGCGGCACCTGTCTGCACCGCGGTTGCATCCCCAGCAAGGCGATGCTGCACGCCGCGGAGCTGGTGGACGGGATCACGGAGGCCCGGGAGCGGTGGGGCGTCAAGGCCAGTGTCGACGCGCTGGACTGGCCGTCCCTGGTGGCCACCAGGGACGGCATCGTGGCGCGCAACCACCAGGGCGTGGAGGGGCATCTGCGGACCGCGGGGGTGCGGGTGCTGCGGGGGAGCGCCCGGCTGACCGGGCCGCGGACCGTGTTTGTCGAGGGCGCCGGGGAGTTCACGGCCGGGCGCGGCATCGTGCTCGCCACCGGGTCCCGGCCGCGGCTGCTGCCGGGACTGGCGGCGGACGGGCGGACCGTCGTGACCAGCGATGACGCGCTGTTCGCCGCGGAGCTTCCGGGGTCCGTGCTGGTGCTGGGCGGGGGCGCGATCGGTGTCGAGTACGCCTCGTTCCACCGGTCCATGGGGGCCGAGGTCACGCTCGTCGAGGCGGCCGAGCGGCTGCTGCCGTTGGAGGACGCCGACGTGGGCCGCCATCTGGCCCGCGGGCTGAAGAAGCGCGGCATCGCGGTCCGGACGGGTTCCATGGTCGTCGGCACGGAGGTGGGCGCGGACGGGGGCCGGGCGACCGTACGGACCGCCAAGGGGGAGGAGGTGGTGGTCGAGGCGGAGCGGCTGCTGGTGGCAGTGGGACGGGCGCCGGTGACGGACGGGCTGGGGCTGGAGGCGGCCGGACTGGCCACCGACGAGCGGGGGTTCGTGGTGCCGGCGGACTGGTCGCGGCTGGAGACCGCGGTCCCGGGCATCCATGTGGTGGGTGACCTGCTGCCGCCGCCGTCCCTGGGGCTGGCCCACGCCTCGTTCGCCGAGGGGTTGTTGGTGGCCGAGACGCTGGCGGGGGTGCCGTCGCGGCCGGTGGACTACGCGACGGTGCCGCGGGTGACGTACTCCTCGCCGCAGACCGCCTCGGTCGGCCTCACGGAGGAGGAGGCGCGCGCCCGGGGACTGGCGGTCCAGGTCAACACCCTGCCGCTGACCGCCACCGCGAAGGGCATGGTGCACGGCAAGGGCGGCCTGGTGAAGGTGATCGCGGCGGCCGAGGGGGCGGCGGGTGCGGCCACCGGCGCGGTGCTGGGCGTGCATCTGGTGGGTCCGCACGTCTCGGAGATGATCGCGGAGAGCCAGCTGATCGTGGCCTGGGACGCCGAACCGTCCGATGTGGCGCAGCTCGTGCACGCCCATCCGACGCTGTCGGAGGCGGTCGGCGAGACGTTCCTGACGCTGGCGGGGCGCGGGCTGCACCAGCACTGAGCGCCGGTGTCGTTCGCCGGGCCGCACCGTTTAATTCGGTTGCGGTCCGGCGTACGGCTGTCAGCATGGCCCGGTACACAGGGATGACTGAACAGGAGCAACGGAATGCGCGGATTCCTCGGAACGACTCATCGCCCCATCCGGACGACTGTCTTCGAGGACGCCTCCTTCCATGCACCTTTCGCACACCCTGAACATCGGGATTCTCGCCCACGTCGACGCGGGTAAGACCAGCCTCACCGAGCGGCTGCTGTTCGACACCGGCGTCATCGACCGGCTCGGCAGTGTGGACGCCGGTGACACCCGGACCGACACCGGCGAGCTGGAGCGGCAGCGCGGCATCACGATCCGCTCGGCGGTCGCCTCCTTCACCGTCGGCGATGTCCAGGTCAATCTGATCGACACGCCCGGCCACTCGGACTTCATCGCCGAGGTCGAGCGGGCCCTCGGCGTGCTCGACGGCGCCGTGCTGCTGCTGTCCGCGGTGGAGGGCGTCCAGGCCAGGACCCGGGTGCTGATGCGGACGCTGCGGCGGCTGCGCCTGCCCACCCTGCTCTTCGTCAACAAGATCGACCGGCGGGGCGCCCGCGGGGAGGAGCTGGTGGCCGACATCCGCCGGCTGCTGACCCCGGCCGTGGTGCCCCTGACGTCCGTGACCGGGCTCGGCACCCCGCGGGCCCGCGCGGTGCCGTACGCGCTGGCGGATCCCGAGGTGCGCGAGCGGATCGCGGAATCCGTGGCGGAGGTGGACGAGTCGGTGCTGGCCCGGCTCGTCGACGGGACGCCGCCGGACGCGGAGCAGGTGCGGGCGGCGCTGTCCGCCCGGACGGCCGACGGTTCGCTGCATCCGTTGTTCTTCGGTTCGGCGCTCGGCGGGCAGGGCGTCCGGGCGCTGGTCGACGGCGTGGTCCGGCTGATCCCGCCGGCTCCGGCGCCGCCGGGCGGTCCGCCGCGCGGCACGGTCTTCGCGGTGCACCAGCCGCCGCAGGGCGAGCGGACCGCGTACCTCCGGTTGTTCGCGGGCGAGCTGCGGGCCCGGCAGCGGATCGAGCTGCACCGCGCCGGCGGCGGGCCGCTCACCGGGCGGATCACCGCGCTCGACGTCGTCGGGCGGCCGCCCGGGGACGACGGGCCGCTGACCGCCGGCAACATCGCGGTGGTCCGCGGGCTGCCCGGCGTCCGGACCGGCGACCGGCTGGGCCCGCCCGGCGACACCCCGGACGGCCCCGCCCACTTCCCCTCCCCCACCCTGGAATCCGTGGTGCGCGCCCGCGCCCCGGAGCGCGCCGCGGCCCTGCGTGCCGCACTGCTGGCGCTGGCCGACCAGGACCCGCTGCTGGCGGTCCGCCCGGCGCCGGACGGCGCGACGTCGGTGCTGCTGCACGGCGAGGTGCAGAAGGAGGTGCTGGCGGCGACGCTGCGTCAGGAGTACGGCATCGAGGCGGTCTTCGCGCCGAGCCGGGTGGTGTGCGTGGAACGGCCCCGCGGGGTCGGCGAGGCGCTGGCGGAGATCGCCCGGCGCGGGCACACCGGGCCGTGGGCCACGGTCGGGCTGCGGGTCGAGCCGGGCGCCCGCGGCTCCGGCCCGGTCTTCACCTACGAGACCGAACTGGGCGCCCTGCCGCACGGCTTCCACCAGGCCGTCGAGGAGACCGTGCTGGCCACCCTGCGCAACGGTCCGCGCGGGCTGGCGGTGACGGACTGCCGGGTCGTGCTGACCCGGTCCGGGTTCATCGGCCCGCTGAGCACGGCCGGGGACTTCCGGGCGGTCACCCCGGGTGTCCTGCTGCGGGCGCTCGACCGGGCCGGTACCCGGGTCTACGAGCCGTACCACGCCTTCGAGGCGGAGGTTCCGGTGGACGCCCTGGCGCCGGTGACCGCCCGGCTCGCGGCGTTCGGCGCGGAGCTGGAGGGGACCACCGGCGGCCGGCGGTCCTGGCTGATCAGCGGGGCTCTCGCGGCGCGTCATGTACCCGATGTGCAGCGGGAGTTGCCGGGGCTGACGCACGGCGAGGGGGTGTGGACGTCCAGCCCGTCGGGGGACCGTCCGCTGCGCTCCGGCGCCCCGGAGGCGGCGGGTCAGCGCTCCGTCAGGACGTAGTCCACGTGGCCGAAGGTGATGTGGTCGCCGGGGCCGACCGGGACCTCGCCGACCACCCGGCGGCCGTTGACGCAGGTGCCGTTGGTGGAGCCGAGGTCGCGCAGCAGCCAGCCCTTTCCGGCGCTGCGCAGCTCGGCGTGGGCGCGGGAGACCGTCTCGTGGTTGAGGCGCAGGCCGACGCCCGGTGCCCGCCCTATGACCAGCGGGAGGGGGCTCGGTTCGGGCAGCAGCAGCTTGGGCAGCCGCTCCATCCGCCAGGCCCGGCGCACCCGGAGGTGGAACGCCGAGACCCGGCCGACCATCCGCAGCAGGGTGCCCTGGACCTTGCCCCGGCTCGCCAAGTCGGCGGTGAGCAGGTCGAGTTCGGCGTTCTCCTGGGCGGTGAGCACGAGTTCCAGCCGCCGCAGGAAGGTGTCCTGGGACAGCCGCCCCTGCGCCGCGCCGTCCCGCAGCAGGTCAAGGGCGCGTTCCCGGTCGGCGTCCGACGGCCGCGCCGGACGCGCGGGGAACTCCAGCGAAGTCATGCCGTGATTGTCGGGCTCCCGCGAGCCGCTGTCCAGGCGAGGCCGGTGCGCGGCTCCGGGCGGCTCCGGGCGGTGCCGGACGGCCCGTCATCTCGCCGGAACGGACGCGCGCATTGGCGCGATGTCGGCCCGTGCCGCCACGTCGGGCTGTCGGGCGGCGCGCCGGCATGCTTGGGTCGTCCGGACCGGGTGCGAACGAAGGAGGACGGCCGTGCTGTTCGAGGTGTGGGCGCCGCGCGCCGGCCGGGTGGCTCTCCGGTGGGCGGGCGACCGGGCTACGGAACCGGAGATTCCGATGGAGCCGGACGACGCCCGCGCGGGCTGGTGGCGTACCGACGCGCCGGCCCGCGACGGCGACCGCTACGCGTTCCGGCTCGACGACGGGCCACCGCTGCCCGATCCGCGGGCCGCCCGGCTGCCGGAGGGCCCCGGCGGCCCGGCCGCGGTCGTCGAGCACGACCGGTTCGGCTGGCGCCACCCGTGGTCCGGCCGCCCGCTGCCCGGCGCGGTCCTGTACGAGCTGCACATCGGGACGTACACCCCGGAGGGCACCTTCGACGCCGCCGCCGCGCGCCTGCGGCACCTGGCCGACCTGGGCATCACCCACATCGAGCTGATGCCGGTCTGCCCCTTCCCGGGCACCCACGGGTGGGGTTACGACGGGGTCGCGCCCTGGGCGGTGCACGAGCCGTACGGCGGGCCCGAGGGGCTGAAGCGGTTCGTGGACGCGGCGCACGGTCAGGGCCTGGGCGTGGTCCTCGACGTCGTGCACAACCACCTCGGCCCGTCCGGCAACCATCTCCCGGAATTCGGCCCGTACTTCACCGACACCCACCACACGCCGTGGGGCGCGGCGGTCAACCTCGACGCGCCCGGTTCCGACGAGGTGCGCGCCTACTTCCTGGGGAGCGCGCTGTCCTGGCTGCGCGACTACCGGCTCGACGGGCTGCGGCTGGACGCCGTGCACGCGCTGCACGACGACCGGACCCCGCACTTCCTGGCCCAGCTCTCCGCCGCCGTGGACGCGCTGGCCGGCCGGCTGCGCCGCCCGCTGTTCCTGATCGCCGAGTCGGATCTGAACGATCCGCGGACGACCGCGCCGCGCGACAGCGGCGGCCAGGGCCTGCACGCCCAGTGGAACGACGACTTCCACCACGCCCTGCACACCGCGCTCACCGGTGAGTCCCAGGGCTACTACGCGGACTTCGCGCGGGCCCCGCTCGCCGCCCTCGCCAAGACCCTGACCGGCGGCTTCTTCCACGACGGTACGTACTCCAGCTTCCGCGGCCGGCCGCACGGCGCACCGCTGGACCTGCGGGAGACCCCGGCGTACCGGCTGCTGGCCTACGCCCAGACGCACGACCAGATCGGCAACCGGGCGCTCGGCGACCGGCTCGCCGCCGCCCTCTCCCCCGGCCTGCTGGCCTGCGCCGGCGCGCTGGTGCTGTGCGCGCCGTTCACCCCGATGCTGTTCATGGGCGAGGAGTGGGGGGCGCGCACGCCCTGGCAGTACTTCACCGACCACACCGATCCCGAGCTGGCGGAGGCGGTACGGGCCGGCCGGCGGCGGGAGTTCGCCGAGCACGCCTGGGCGGGCGACAGCGCCGAGTGGCCGGACCCGCAGGATCCGGCCACCCGCGACCGCTGCGTGCTGGACTGGTCCGAGCCGGCCGTGGCCCCGCACTCCGGGCTGCTGGCCTGGTACCGCACGCTGCTGACGCTCCGCCGCGAACTGCCCGCGCTGACCGACCCGGACCCCCGGCACACCTCGGTCCGCTTCGACGAGGAGGCGCGCTGGCTGCTGCTGTGCCGCGGCCCGCTGCGGGTGGCGGTCAACCTCTCGCCGGAGGCGACGGCCGCGGTGCCGCTGCCGCGGGGGGACGGCGGCCGACGGCCGGCGTTGGAGGCCCTGGCGGGCTGGCCGGCGGCCCGGCTGCCGGGGGCGGACGGCGTCCTGCGCCTGCCCCCGGAGTCGGTGGTGGTCCTGGGTCCGTGAGCCGGCTCAGGCGGGGCTGCCGGCGGCCGCCGGCGCGTCCGGGCCGGCGGCGGCATCGGGGGTGCCCTCCAGTTCCCGTTCGCTGGCGGCCACCGCGGCCTGCTCCGCCGCCAGGTCGAGGTTGCGGTTGAGGAGGTGGTAGAGGCCGCCGCCGACCAGCAGGCCGGGGACGAAGGACAGGTCGGCGCCGCCGAGGGCCTCGGTGACCGGGCCGGTGTAGAAGGACGTGGCGAAGAAGGGGATCATCGCGACGAAGCCGGCGGCGTAGGCGAGGATGCCGCGCCAGGCCCAGCGGCCGTAGAGACCGGCCGGGTCGAAGATCGCGGTGACGGCGTAGTGGCCGCGCCGGACCCAGTAGAAGTCGACGAGGTTGACCGCGGTCCAGGGGATGAGGAAGTAGAGCATCATCAGCACGAAGGTGTTGAAGCTCTCCAGGTAGTCCTCCGGGAGCAGCATCGCCACGGCGAAGATGATCAGCCCGATGGTGACGATGCCGGCGATGCGGACGCGGACAGTCGGCTTGACCGTGCGGAAGGCGTCCACCGCGCTGGTGGTGGTGAGCATCGCGCCGTACGCGTTGACCGCCATGATGCCGATCAGGGCGACGGAGGAGACGACGACCGCGAAGGTGCCGAAGCCGGGGAGGATGGCGTTGCCGACCTGGCGGAGGGCGCTGATCGCGTCCGGGTGCGGCAGTGCGGAGGCGAGCAGCGCGCCGAGCGACATCAGCCAGGCGGCCGAACCTCCGGCGCCGGCGTAGGTCCACCAGATCACCTTGCGGGCGGAGACGTCCCGGGGCAGGTAGCGGGAGTAGTCCGAGACGTAGACGGCGTAGCTGATCTGGTAGCCGGCCGCGGCAGAGAAGACCACCAGGAAGGAGGTCCAGGAGCCGTGTGCGGCGCCGGCGGCGGTGTGCGGGTGGAGCTGGACCAGCGCGCCGACGGTCAGCACGCCGAAGACCGCGATCAGCACATAGGTCAGCCAGCGCTGGACCAGGTGCAGCAGGTCGTGGCCGACCACCGCGAGGACGATGGCGACGCCGATGATCAGGACGTACCAGAGGGTGGTGCCGCCGGGGAAGACGGTGCGCAGGCCCTGGGCGGCCAGGACGACGTTGAAGACGTTGAAGCCGACGTAGACGAAGACCACCGCGGCGAACGGGACGATCGCGCCCCGGATGCCGAACTGGGCCCGCGACTGGATCATCTGCGGCAGGCCCATCCGGGGGCCCTGGTTGGCGTGGAAGGCCATGAAGAAGGTGCCGAAGCAGGCGCCGAGGACGACCGCGGCGACGGAGGCGGCCAGGCTCAGGCCGAGCGACGGGCCGAGGAAGCCGGTGACCATGGTGGTGAGCACGAAGTTGCCGGTGAACCAGAAGGGGCCCTGGTGCCAGACCTTCCCGTGCCGCTCCCGGACCGGGACGTAGTCGATGGAGCGGACCTCGATCATGCCGGAGCCGCGCCCCTGACTCGTGCGGTCCATGGGGGCCGTGGGATCCATGGGTCTCTCCTGGGGGCGTGGTCGACGACGGGTCTCCGCGGGCCACCGGCGATAGTTGCCCGATACAGCGATTCCGCGGTGGTGCGAACCTAGGCGCCCCGCCGCCGGGACTCGATCGCCCGATCGTCCATCCCATGGATATGTGGTGGACACTATGTCTATGCCGCTGCACCTCTCGGACCTGCTGACCCGGCCCGACCTGCGCCTCTCGGTCACCTACGACGTGCCGCCGCACCTGCTGGCCCGCCCGATCGAGGCCGCGACCGTCTCGGACCTGCTGTCGCCCGGCAAGTGGCTGCAGGGCGGCGAACTGCTGATGACCATCGGCCTGCTGCTGCCCATGGAGCCGGCCGCCTGCCGGGCGTACGTCCGTGATGTCGCCGAGGGCGGGGCGGCCTGCCTGGCGCTCGGGCTGGGCCAGGGCCTGCCGTACCAGGAGGCGCCGGAGCCGCTGGTGACCGCGGCCGAGGAGGCCGGGCTGCCGCTGCTGACGGTGCCGGACGAGGTGCCGTTCATCGCGGTCACCAAGGCGGTCTTCGACGCCCGCGCCACCGAGCAGCGCGACGCGCTGCACCGGGCGTTCGCCACCCAGCGGCGGCTGACCGCGGCCGCGGCCGGCGACGGGCTGCGGCCGATGCTGGAGGAGTGGACGGCCGCCACCGGCGTGGGCGCCGCGGTGCTCGATCCGCTCGGGCGGCTGCTGGCGGCCGGCGAGCGGGAGCCGCGCACGCCCCTGGCCCAGGCCCGCGATCTGCTCGACCGGGTCGCCGCGCGCGGGCTGCGCGGCAGCGCGTCCAGTACGGCCGGCGGGCAGCAGCTGGAGGTGCAGCCGCTGGGCGCGCGGCGGCTGCGCGGTCTGCTGCTGCTCACCGGCCGCCCGGACGACGCCGCCCGGTCGGTGGTCCCCGGTCTGGTCTCGCTGCTCTCGCTGGAGCTGGAGCGCCGCCACCTGCGCGACGAGCCGGAGCGCCGGCGCCGGTCGGCGCTGCTGTCGGAACTGCTGGCCGAGGAGCATCCGGCACCCGGCCGGGCCCGGGACATGCTGCACTCGGTGGGACTGACGACCGAGCGGGTGCGCGGTGTGGTGGTGGAGGCGGGCAGCGGGGGCGACGCGCGCAAGCGGGCGGCGGGGGCCGGTTCCGGCACGGCGGCCCCCGAGACCTCCGACGGGTCGGCCGCCGAGTCCGCCGCCCAGGAGATGGCCGCCGATCTCGCCCTGGCGATGCCCGGCGGACTGGTCCGGGTGGTGGGCGGCGCCGCCGACGGCACCCCGGCCGGCGCACCGGACCGCGCACCGGGCGGGCCGGCCGGCCCCTTCGTCGAGGCGGTGGTCGGCGAGGACCTCGACATCCGGGACGTACTGGCCCGCTTCGCCCCGCACCGGCCGGCCGGCATCGGCCCGGTCACCGCGCCGGAGGCGGTGCGGGTCTCGCTGCGGCAGGCGGCCGGTCTGCTGGCCGTCAGCCGGGCGTCGGGCGAGCCGGCCGAGGCCCGGCAGAGCCAGGCCAGCCGGCTGCTGCTCGACCTCGGCGACCGCCGCACGCTGCAGGGCTACGCCGACACCGTGCTCGGCCCGCTCGACCTCGCGGACAACGGCGAGGAGCTGATCGCCACCCTGGCGGCCTGGCTGGAGACCGGCGGCGTCTGGGACGCCACCAGCCGCCGGCTCGGCGTGCACCGGCACACCGTGCGCAACCGCCTCGACAAGGCCATGGATCTGACGGGGCGTCGGCTGGACGACCCGGACGACCGCTTCGACCTGTGGCTGGCCACCCGCATCCGCCGCGGCGGCACGCCCTCCCCCGGGGCCGCCGGCCGGACCGCCGCCGCACCGCCCCCGGCACGCCCGGACCGGTGACACACCGCCCGTCCCCCGGCCCGCCCTTCACTCTCCCTGGCGCACCGTCTTTACTGCGAGGGTGACCTACGAGATCCGCACCCCGGCCCCCGGCGCCGACGGCCCCGCAGCGCCGCCCCCGGCCCCCGCCCCGTCCCCGCACCCCGCACCCGCCCACGGCCCCGGCACCCTGGTCGCGGTCAGCGATCTGCACGTCCGCTATGCCGAGAACCGCGAGATCGTCGAGGGGTTAAGACCGGAGTCGGCCGACGACTGGCTGCTGGTCGCCGGCGACGTGGGCGAGTACGTCGCCGACATCCGCTGGGCGCTCGGCCTGCTCAGCGAACGCTTCGCCAAGGTGGTGTGGGTGCCGGGCAACCACGAGCTGTGGACCCCCGCCGACGATCCGGTGCAGCTGCGCGGGGTGGCACGGTACGAGCATCTGGTGGAGATCTGCCGGGAGTTGGGGGTCCTGACGCCCGAGGACCCGTACCCGGTCTGGGAGGGGGCCGGCGGCCCGGTCGTGCTCGCCCCGCTGTTCCTGCTCTACGACTACACCTTCCGGCGGCCGGGCGTGACGTCCAAGGAGGAGGCGCTCGCCCGGGCCGAGCAGGCCGGGGTGGTGTGCACGGACGAGTTCCATCTGCACCCGGACCCGTATCCCACCCGCGAGGACTGGTGCCGGGCGCGGGTGGCGGCCACCGAGGCCCGGCTCGCGGCCCTGCCGGCGGACCTGCCGACCATCCTGATCAACCACTGGCCGGTGGTCCGGGAGCCCACCGACCCGCTGTGGTACCCGGACTTCGCGCTGTGGTGCGGTACGGAGGCGACCGCCGACTGGCCGCGCCGGTTCCGTGCCGCCACCGTCGTCTACGGCCATCTGCACATCCCCCGACTGCTGATCTGCGACGGCGTACCGCACCAGGAGGTCTCGCTCGGCTATCCCCGGGAGTGGCGGCGCCGCTCCGGCGCACCGGGCCGTCCGGTGCAGATCCTGCCGGCCCCGGCCGCCGTCGGCTCCGGCACCACGGGAGCCCGGGCATGATCGACAAGCTGCTCCCGGCGCCGCTCGTGACCGCCGAGTCCTTCGAGGACGCCCCGCTGTCCGAGATGTTCCCCGAGGAATGGGCGCTGGTGGCAGACGCCGTGCCCAAGCGCCAACGGGAGTTCGGCACGGTGCGCGTCTGTGCCCGCGCCGCGCTGTCCCGGCTGGGCATCGCCCCGGCGCCGCTGCTGCCCGGCCGGGACCGGGCGCCGGAGTGGCCGGCCGGCATCGTCGGGGCGATGACGCACTGCACCGGTTACCGCGCCGTGGTGGTGGCCCGCCAACGGGACATGCTCACCGTCGGCCTGGACGCCGAGCCCAACCTGCCGGTCTCCGACCCGGGCGTCATGGACCTCGTCACCCTCCCCGAGGAACGCGCCCAGCTCCGCCACCTGGCCGACCTCGAACCGGAGGTCGCCTGGGACCGCCTGATCTTCAGCGCCAAGGAGAGCGTTTATAAGGCGTGGTACCCCCTCGCCCAGCGCTGGCTCGGCTTCGAGGACGCACTGCTCACCCTCGACCCCACCGACGCCACCTTCACCGCCCGCCTCCTCGTCCCCGGCCCCCTCGTCAAGGGCACCGAACTCACCGAGTTCACCGGCCGCTGGCTGGTCGAGGAGGGCCTGGTCGTCACGGCCATCACCATGCCGGCGTGACCCACGCCGGCATGCGCGATGCCCACGAAAGCCGCGGCTCTCGTGGGCATCGCGCATTCCGGGCCGCCGGGCGGCGTCAGCTCTCGTCGGGCGTCAGCCGCAACGAGATCGAGTTGATGCAGTACCGCTGGTCCGTAGGCGTCGGGTACCCCTCGCCCTCGAAGACATGGCCGAGGTGGGAGCCGCAGCGGGCGCAGCGCACTTCGGTGCGGACCATGCCG
>NZ_JAZBJP010000019.1:0-149243 GCF_036352915.1 Streptomyces bugieae | reverse complement strand
TTCATAGTGTTTCGGTGGTCATAGCGTTAGGGAAACGCCCGGTTACATTCCGAACCCGGAAGCTAAGCCTTTCAGCGCCGATGGTACTGCAGGGGGGACCCTGTGGGAGAGTAGGACGCCGCCGAACAATTCTTCAGCTCCGGTCCCTGAACCCTCGTGGTTCAGGGACCGGAGCTTTTTTGTTCCGATTTTCGGGTGGTGGGCGTAACTCGACGTTCACCTCATCTGACAAGGATCCGCCTCATGCGGACTGTGGGAACGCTCAAGTCGGCCGGCGTGCGGGCCGGGGATGAGGTCGTGGTGCCGGCGTACGGCAACGCCGAAGTGGCCCGGGCCGTCGTGGAGTTGGGTGCGGTGCCGGTGTTCGCCGAGGTGGATGCGGACAGCTACTGCCTGGACCCGGCGTCGGTGGCCGACGTGGTGTCCGGTCAGACGGTGGCGGTCGTCGCGGTCCACAAGTTCGGGCGGCCGGCGGATGTCGGACGGCTGCGTGAAGTGGCGCAGCGGCACGGGCTGTTGGTGCTGGTGGAGGACGAGGCCGGGGCGGATCCGGCGGGTACGGAGCTGCGGCGGGCGCATGCGGCGTATCTGGACGACCGGCTCAGCGGGGTCCGGACGCCGGCGCCGGCGTCGGGGCATCTGTACGCGCAGTACGTGGTGCGGGTGCCGGGGAACGGCCGGCCGGACCGGGACGCCTTTGCACGGACCTTGCGGGCCAAGGGGGTTGGGTGCCGGGTGCCGGTGCAGGCGCCGGTGTACCGGCTGCCGGGGTTGCGGCGGGACGTGTTCCTGCCGGAGACCGAGCGGGCGGTGGACGAGACCCTGGCGCTGCCGGTGCACGCCGGGATGTCGCGGCGGGAGCTGCAGAAGATGGTCAGTGCCTGCAATGCGCTGGGGGGATTGCTGCAGCCGGCTTTTTAGCAGCGAGCCGCAGCGGGCCGGGGATGGTTCGTGAACGCCGCGGAGTTGGGGTAATATTCTTTCTGTTGCCGGCCCCAATAGCTCAGTCGGCAGAGCGTCTCCATGGTAAGGAGAAGGTCTACGGTTCGATTCCGTATTGGGGCTCAAGAGACAAAGGCCCCCGCCTCATGGCGGGGGCCTTTGTCGTATGTGGCGGCGGGTGAGGGGGCCTCAGATCGTGCTCAGTTCTGTGCGGCCTCGATATAGGCCAGGCCGTGGGCGCCGGAAATTCCGGTGCGCTCGGGGGCGAGAATGGCCACCGTCCGCAGGCTGCGCAGGTCGATGACGGTGATGGTGCTGGAGGCCTTTCCGGAGACGTAGGCGTGGCGGCCGTCGGGGGAGGAGGTCACGGTGAGGGGGAAGCGGCCCACCTCGACCTCGCCGATCGGGGTGAAGGTTTGCGGAGCGTGGACGGTGAGGATGCCGGGCTCGGGGGCCGGGCGTAGGGCGCCGGTGAGCAGCGTGCCGTCGGTGGTGACGTGGACGGGCACGACGTGGCCCTTGGTGGGCAGGGTGCGCACGGTTTCGTCGGTGGTGGTGTCGATGATGTGGAGGGTCGGCTCGGCCGGGTTCCGGGGGTGGCGTCGGCCTTGGGGGTCGCGACGATCAGGTGGCGGCCGTCGGGGGTGAGGGCCAGGCCCTCGCTACCGGGGACCGGGATGCGGTCGATGAAGACGCCGCGGTCGAGGTCGAGGACGGAGACGAACGGGGCCTCCTTGTTGGTGGTGTAGCCGCGCCGGCCGTCGGGGGTGAGGGCGAGCCAGTGCGGGCCGGGTGCCATGGCGGGGATGCGGCCGAGGCGGGCGTGGGTGCGGGTGTCGAGGATCACCACGCCGCCGGGCTCGGTGTCGGTGGCCTCGACGCTGACGTAGAGGCGGCACCGGCGGCGGTCCAGGGCCAGGCCGTGCGGGCCGTGGTCGGGGCGGAGGTCGAGGGTCGTGACGACGGTGTGGGTGTCCACGTCGATGACGGTGAGCTCGTGGGAGCGGCCTTCGTTGGCGTCGTAGTAGCCCGAGCGGTAGGTGCTGGTGCAGTACAGCAGCCGGTGGTCCGGGTCGAAGCAGAGTTCGTGGGGTTGCGGGGGTACGTCGAGGACGTCGAGCAGCTCATGGCCGGTGGCGGCGAAGAAGGTGACGGTGGAGCCGGTCTGGCTGATGGCGGCGAGTTGATCCCCGGTGGTGGTCATGGGCCGATCGTGCGCGGGCCCGGGGGAGGACTCCAGTGCAGGGCGGTCAGGGGTGTACTGCACCGCGCGCAAGGTCGCTGGTGGCCCTGGGCGGGCGACCGTGGGGGTGTGGGGCGGGTCACAGCGGCGGTGGCCCGCCCCGGGGTCAGCCGGCCTGGGGCTGGGGCTCGGGGACGCGCATGGCGAGGATGGCCATGTCGTCGGAGGCCGGTTCGGCGGCGAAGCGTTCCACGGCGCGCAGGACGCGGGCGGCGACGGCGCCGGCGGTCAGGCCGGTGCAGGTCGTCAGGACGTCGGTGAGACCGTCGTCGCCGAGCATGCGGGCGCCCTCGCGGCGTTCCGTGACGCCGTCGGTGACGCACAGCAGGACGTCGCCAGGATCGAGGGTGACGGTCTGCTCGTAGAGCTCGAGGTCGTCCATGACGCCCAGCAGGGGCTGGGGTTCGGCGGCCGGTTCGACCGTGCCGTCCTGGCGCAGCCGGAGCGGCAGGGGGTGGCCGGCGCAGACGACCTTGAGGAGGGCGCTGCCGTCGTCCTGGGGCCAGAGCTCGCCGTAAAGGAGGGTCAGGAAGCGGCTGCGGGCTCCTTCGTCGAGGATCGCGGCGTTGAGCCGCTCCAGGACGGCGGGGCCGCCGAAGCCCTCGCGGGCGAGCAGGCGGAGGGCGTGCCGGGCGAGGCCGGTGACGGCGGCGGCTTCCGGGCCGGTGCCGCAGACGTCGCCGATGGCGAAGCCGTAGGCGCCGTCGCGGATCGGGAAGAGGTCGTAGAAGTCGCCGCCGACCTCGTTGCCCTCGCCGGCCGCGCGGTAGATGACCTCGACCTCGACGCCGGCGATGTCGGGCAGCTCCGGGGGGAGCAGGCTGCGCTGGAGGGACTGGCTGATGGCCGTGCGCTCGGAGTAGAGGCGGGCGTTGTCCAGGGCGAGGGCGGCTCGGCGGGAGAGGTCCTCGGCGAGTTCGAGGATCTCCTGGCGGAAGTGCTCCTCGGTGGGCTTGCCGAGGGTGAGCATGCCGATCACGCGGTTACGGGCGACGAGGGGCAGCACGACGGTCTCGCCGCCGACCGCGGAGGCGGTGGCGAGGGTGGCGCCGGGGCCGCTGGAGGGGCGGGCGGCGTTGCCGAGGCCCAGGCTGCGCATGGAGGTGCGCAGCGCGGCGTCGTGGGCGGCGTCGCTGGGGGCGGTCCAGACGCGGGCGCCGGGGGTGGGGACCGGCTCGGGCGGGTCGACCTTCATCAGGAGGGTCTTCAGTCCGTCGATGCGGTCCTCGTCCTCGTGCAGGACGTACGACAGCTCGGGTTCGGAGGCCTGGTCGGCGACGGTGT
The DNA here is from genome assembly GCF_036352915.1 of Streptomyces bugieae. Taxonomy (NCBI): domain Bacteria; kingdom Bacillati; phylum Actinomycetota; class Actinomycetes; order Kitasatosporales; family Streptomycetaceae; genus Streptomyces; species Streptomyces bugieae. Next base: position 145,774 of record NZ_JAZBJP010000019.1, on the reverse strand, counting down.
AGACCGCGCACCACGTGGCGAGGGTGGGGACCGTCATCTGGGCCATCAGGGCCAGGGTCTGGTCGCGGTCGAGGGTGCCGGCCAGGAGGTCGGACGCCTCGACGAGGAAGGACAGCGAACCGCGGCGGAGCTTTTCGAGCTCGGTCAGGCGGGCGCGTTCGACGGCGAGGGCGATCCGGTCGGCGGCGAACTGGAGGCGGAGGGCCTCTTCGTTGGTGTAGCGGCCGGGGTTCTCGGCGGCCACGCCGAGGGAGCCGGTCAGCCGTCCTTCGACCTTGAGGGGGACGGTGACGACGGAGCGCATGCCCGTGCCGCTGAGCAGGGGGACGGCGCCGGGGACGGCGGTGAGGTCCTCGTGGACGGCGGGCATCCGGGCGGAGCCGTAGCGTCCGGAGCCGGCCTCGACGGGGACGCGGGCGAAGCGCTGGCGGGCGGAGGGCAGGCCGGTGGAGGCGCGGACCTCGAGTTCGGTCTCGTCGTCGGTGGCGAGGAGGAGGTAGGCGGCGTCGCCGTCGAGCATGTCGCGGGCGCGTTCGACGGTGCGCTGGAGCAGGCCGTCGAGGTCGTCGGGGGCCGGGGAGCCGATGAAGACCTCGAACGGGTCGGCGGGGTGGGCCGCCGACGGGGCGGCCTGGCCGGGCTGTGGGGTGGTGTCGCCGGCGGGGGCGCGCTGCGGGCTCTGGAGGATCGCGCGTTCGTGGTCGCGGACCAGCAGGCAGACCGTGGAGGCCTCGCCGTCGGCGTCGCGGACGCGCAGGTGGGAGGCGTAGACCGGGACGACCCGGCCGTCGGCGCCGCGCATGCCGTAGGAGCCCTCCCAGCGGGAGAGCTGGAGTGCCTCGGCGATGCCGGTGCCGGTGCCGGGGGTGTGCGGCCAGGCGGCGAAGTCGGTGAGGGGTTTGCCGATGACCTGTTCGGGGTCGTAGGCGAAGAGGTTTTGGGCGTCCTCGTTCCAGAAGCTGATGCAGCCGCCGCGGTCGATCTGGATCACCGCGACGCGGACCCGGCTGTCGGTGACCGGGAGGGCGTCGACGGGGAGGGCGGGGCCGGCGGAGCGGGTGCCGGCGGGGCGCTCGGGGAGGTCGAGCTGGAACCAGACGTATTTCTGGGCAGCGCTGTATTCGACGCCCCATCGGGCGGCCAGGGCGCCGCACAGGAGCAGGCCGCGGCCGCCCTCGCGGTCCGGGTGGACGATGACCTGGCCGGCGTTCTGGAGCGGAATTTCACGTTCGGGGTAACGGTCGGCGACGGAAATCTTCACACCGACGTCGTTGCGCTGACACAGGACGTCCGCGGCGGTGCCGGCGTGTACGACGGCGTTGGTGACCAGCTCGCTGGTGAGGACGACGGCGTCGTCGATGATGTCGGCGCAGCCCCAGCCCTGGAGGGTGTCACGGACGAACGCACGGGCGGTGGCGACCGAGCGCCCGACCGGTTCGAAGGTTGCGGCGGCCCGCGCGGTGATCACTGGTCTCCTCATGCGTGTGTCGGTGATCTGCTCCCCCATGGTCGCGGCGCCCCTCCGGAAAAACCTGGTCTGCTCGTGCCACCGCCCGTACGCGAGGTCACGGGGCCGGTGGACAGCCGTATGCCAGGTTACTTACCTTCGCCGCGGCCGAGGATGCCGGTCACGTGTGTTTCCGCCCCAATCGTGCCGTGGGACGGTGTGCGATGCTGCCGAACTGTTATGGCCTGGTTGGGCCATGGTGAAACACTGGGCAAGTATCAAGAGAAAGCCCGGGTAGAACGGTCGACCCTGCGGGAGGGACACGGTGGAGTCTGGCGCAGCGGCGCGGGGCGCAAGCACGCGCGCGAAAGGCGGACGATCCCGGAGCAACGGGACGACCGAGGTGGATACGGCTGCGCTGAATCGGCTGTTGGTCGCTCTGGTCGCCATGCGGGACGGGAACTTCCGCAAGCGGCTGACGGTTTCCGGCGACGGCGTCATGTCGGAGATCGCGGCGGTCTTCAACGAGGTTGCGGACCGCAATCTGCATCTGACCGGCGAGCTGGCGCGGGTGCGCCGGGTCGTCGGACGTGAGGGAAAACTCACCGAGCGGCTGGAGGTCGGCGCCGCCGAAGGCTCCTGGGCCGCGGCCATCGACGCCTCGAACGCGCTGGTCGACGACCTGGTGCGGCCGGTTTCCGAGGTCGGCCGGGTGCTCTCGGCGGTGTCCGAGGGCGATCTGGAACAGCGGATGGATCTCCGCTCGCGCAGTTCGGACAGTTCTTCGGAGCATCCCCTGCGCGGTGAATTCTTGAAGGTCGGCCGGACGGTCAACGGGCTGGTGGACCAGCTCTCCGCGTTCACCGACGAGGTCACGCGGGTGGCCAGTGAGGTCGGTACGGAGGGCAAGCTCGGCGGCCAGGCCCGGGTGCGCGGAATGTCGGGTTCGTGGAAGGACCTCACGGAATCCGTCAACACCATGGCGTCCCGGCTGACCGCACAGGTCCGGGACATCGCGCTGGTCACCACGGCCGTCGCCAAGGGCGATCTGTCGCGCAAGGTGACCGTCCATGTCGCCGGCGAGATGCTGGAGCTGAAGAACACCGTCAACACGATGGTGGACCAGCTGTCGTCGTTCGCCTCCGAGGTGACCCGGGTCGCCCGCGAGGTCGGTACGGAGGGCGAGCTCGGCGGTCAGGCCCAGGTCCCCGGTGTGGCCGGGGTGTGGAAGGACCTGACGGATTCGGTCAATCTCATGGCCGGCAACCTCACCGCTCAGGTGCGCGGGATCGCCCAGGTCACCACGGCCGTCGCCAATGGCGACCTGTCGCAGAAGGTGACGGTCAGCGCACGCGGCGAGGTCGCCCAGCTCGCCGACACGATCAACACCATGACCGAAACGCTGCGGACCTTCGCGGACGAAGTGACGCGGGTGGCCAACGAGGTCGGCGCCGAGGGGCAGCTCGGCGGGCAGGCGCAGGTGCCGGGTGCGGCGGGCACGTGGAAGGACCTCACCGATTCGGTGAACAACGCCTTCCGCAACCTGACGGCTCAGGTGCGGGACATCGCGCAGGTGACGACGGCGGTCGCCAACGGTGACCTGTCGCAGAAGGTCACCGTCGATGTGGCCGGGGAAATGCTGGAGTTGAAGAACACCGTCAACACGATGGTGGACCAGCTCTCCGCGTTCGGTGCCGAAGTGACGCGGGTGGCGCGGGAGATCGGCGTCGAGGGTGAGCTCGGCGGCCAGGCGGCGGTGCCCGGGGCGGCGGGGACATGGAAGGACCTCACCGACTCCGTCAACACCGCGTTCCGCAACCTCACCGGTCAGGTGCGCAACATCGCGCAGGTGACGACGGCGGTCGCCAACGGCGATCTGTCGCAGAAGGTCACCGTCGACGTCTCCGGCGAGATGCTCCAGCTGAAGAACACCGTGAACACCATGGTGGATCAGCTGTCGTCGTTCGCCGACCAGGTCACGCGGATGGCCAGGGACGTGGGTACGGAGGGCCGGCTGGGCGGTCAGGCCCGGGTGGACGGCGTCAGCGGCACCTGGAAGGAGCTGACCGACTCCGTCAACTTCATGGCGGGGAACCTCACCTCGCAGGTGCGGCAGATCGCCCAGGTGACGACGGCGGTGGCGCGCGGTGACCTGTCGCAGAAGATCGACGTGGACGCGCGCGGCGAGATCCTGGAGCTGAAGAGCACCATCAACACGATGGTCGACCAGCTCTCCGCGTTTGCCGAGCAGGTCACCCGGGTCGCCCGGGAGGTCGGTACGGACGGCCGGCTGGGCGGTCAGGCGCAGGTGCCCGGCGTGGCCGGCGTCTGGCGCGATCTGACCGACTCGGTGAACGGCATGGCCGGCAACCTCACGGCCCAGGTCCGCAACATCGCCCAGGTCGCCACGGCCGTCGCGCGCGGCGACCTGTCGCAGAAGATCGACGTGGACGCCCGGGGCGAGATCCTGGAGCTGAAGAACACCCTCAACACCATGGTCGACCAGCTCTCCTCCTTCGCGGAGCAGGTCACCCGGGTCGCCCGCGAGGTGGGCACCGAGGGCATCCTGGGCGGTCAGGCCGAGGTGCAGGGCGTCAGCGGTACCTGGAAGGACCTCACCCAGTCCGTCAACTTCATGGCGAACAACCTGACGTCGCAGGTGCGCAACATCGGCGAGGTGACGACCGCGGTCGCCCGCGGTGACCTGTCGAAGAAGATCACCGTCGACGCCAAGGGCGAGATCCTCGAACTGGTCACGACCGTCAACACGATGGTCGACCAGCTGTCGCTGTTCGCCGAGCAGGTGACCCGGGTCGCCCGTGAGGTCGGTACGGAGGGTCAACTGGGCGGCCAGGCAAGGGTTCCGGGCGTCACCGGCATCTGGAAGGACCTCAGCGACAACGTCAACCTGATGGCCAACAACCTGACCATCCAGGTGCGGAACATCTCGCAGGTCTCCGCGGCGGTCGCCAACGGCGACCTGACGAAGAAGGTCACGGTCGAGGCGCGCGGCGAGGTCGCGCAGCTCGCCGACACGGTCAACACGATGGTCACGACGCTGTCGTCGTTCGCCGACGAGGTCACGCGGGTGGCCCGCGAGGTGGGCACCGACGGCATCCTGGGCGGTCAGGCCCGCGTCCCCGGCGTCGCCGGGACGTGGAAGGACCTCACCGAGTCCGTGAACTCCATGGCCAACAACCTGACCGGCCAGGTCCGCAACATCGCGATGGTCACCACCGCCATCGCCAAGGGTGATCTGACCAAGAAGATCGACATCGACGCGCGCGGCGAGATCCTCGCGCTGAAGACCACCATCAACACCATGGTCGACCAGCTGTCGTCCTTCGCCGAGCAGGTCACCAGAGTGGCCCGCGAGGTGGGTACGGAGGGCCAGCTGGGCGGTCAGGCGCAGGTGCGGGGCGTGGCCGGCACCTGGCGGGACCTGACCGAATCGGTGAACGAGATGGCCGGAAACCTCACCCGGCAGGTGCGCGCCATCGCCGCGGTCGCCGCGGCGGTCACCCTCGGCGATCACAACGTCCGGATCGACGTGGACGCGGCCGGCGAGATCCTGGAGCTCCAGGACAACGTCAACACCATGATCGCCACGCTCCGCGAGACCACCCTCGCCAACGAGGAGCAGGACTGGCTCAAGGGCAACCTCGCCCGGATCTCCGGTCTGATGCAGGGCCGGCGCGACCTCAAGGACGTCGCCACGCTCATCATGAGCGAGCTGTCGCCCGCGGTCTCCGCGCAGCACGGCGCGTTCTTCCTGGCGGCGCAGCCGGACAGCCAGGAGATCGGCGCGGACGGCGGCGAGTCGGGCGAGTACGAGCTGCGGCTGATGGGCTCGTACGGCTACACCGGGGGCAACATGCCCACCACCTTCAAGCCCGGTGAGACGCTGATCGGCACGGCCGCCGAGGAGAAGCGCACGATCCTCGTGGAGAACGTGCCCTCCGGCTACCTCAAGATCGCCTCCGGGCTGGGCGAGGCGCCGCCGGCGAACGTGATCGTGCTGCCGGTCCTGTTCGAGGACAAGGTGCTCGGCGTGATCGAGCTGGCGTCGTTCCAGCCGTTCACCCAGATCCAGAAGGACTTCCTCAGCCAGATCGCCGAGATGATCGCGACGAGCGTCAACACCATCTCGGTCAACACCAAGACCGAGGTGCTGCTCAAGCAGTCGCAGGAGCTGACCGAGCAACTCAAGGAGCGCTCGGGCGAGTTGGAGAGCCGGCAGAAGGCACTGGAGCTGTCCAACTCCGAACTGGAGGAGAAGGCCGAGCAGCTGCGGGCGCAGAACCGCGACATCGAGGTGAAGAACACCGAGATCGAGGAGGCCCGGCAGGTCCTGGAGGAGCGCGCCGAGCAGCTCGCGGTCTCGATGCGCTACAAGTCGGAATTCCTGGCCAACATGTCGCACGAGCTGCGCACGCCGCTCAACTCGCTGCTCATCCTGGCCAAGTTGCTGGCCGACAACGCCGAGGGGAACCTCTCCCCGAAGCAGGTCGAGTTCTCCGAGACGATCCACGGCGCGGGCAGCGACCTGCTCCAGCTGATCAACGACATCCTGGACCTGTCGAAGGTCGAGGCCGGCAAGATGGACGTCAGCCCGACCCGGATCGCGCTGGTCCAGCTCGTCGACTACGTCGAGGCCACCTTCCGGCCGCTGACCGCGGAGAAGGGACTCGACTTCTCCGTACGGGTCTCGCCGGAGCTGCCGGCCACCCTGCACACCGACGAGCAGCGGCTGCTGCAGGTGCTGCGCAACCTGCTGTCCAACGCGGTGAAGTTCACCGACACCGGCGCGGTCGAGCTGGTCATCCGGCCGGCCGGCGCGGACGTCCCGGTGGCCATCCGCGAACAGCTGCTGGAACACGGTTCGCTGCGCGACCCGGACGCCGAGATGATCGCGTTCTCCGTGACCGACACCGGCATCGGCATCGCGTCCAGCAAGATGCGGGTCATCTTCGAGGCGTTCAAGCAGGCGGACGGCACGACCAGCCGCAAGTACGGCGGTACGGGTCTGGGCCTGTCCATCAGCCGGGAGATCGCCCGCCTGCTGGGCGGCGAGATCCACGCCCAGAGCGAGCCCAACCGCGGCTCCACCTTCACGCTCTACCTGCCGCACAACCCGGGCGGGCTGCCGCCGCAGGGCTACCCGCAACTGGTCGCCGGCGGGCTGGCGATGGACGCGGAGGCGCGCGAGACGGAGGCCGGGGCCCAGGAGGCGGAGGAGCCGCCGCGCCGGGAGGTGGGCGGCGGAAGCCTCAACCGGCGCCGCCGGCGGGCGATTTCCGGGTCCCAGCGGCGGTTCGCGCTGCCCGGCCAGCAGCCGTCCGGCCCGCCGCAGCCGGCCCCGCAGGCGCCCGCGCAGCCGGAGCGGCAGGCCGCCGAGGAGCCCTGGCTGGGCAACGGCCAGGACCTCGTCGAGCCGGGCTTCGAGGGCGGCTTCCACGGCGAGAAGGTGCTGATCGTCGACGACGACATCCGCAACGTCTTCGCGCTCACCAGCGTCCTCGAACAGCACGGGCTGTCGGTGCTGTACGCGGAGAACGGCCGGGAGGGCATCGAGGTCCTGGAGCAGCACGACGACATCGTGCTGGTCCTGATGGACATCATGATGCCGGAGATGGACGGCTACGCGACCACCGCGGCGATCCGCCGGATGCCGCAGTTCGCCGGGCTGCCCATCATCGCGCTGACCGCGAAGGCCATGAAGGGCGACCGGGAGAAGAGCATCGACTCCGGGGCCTCCGACTACGTGACCAAGCCGGTCGACACCGACCATCTGCTGTCGGTCATGGAGCAATGGATGCGCGCGGAGTGAGGGGCGTCCAGTATGGACCCGGAATGAGGATCATCGCGTGCTGACGGAGTGTGGCGGCGGACGTGTGGAGGCCCCGGATCCGGGGAACCTTCTCGTCTCTGTCCGCGTTTCTGCTACGTGCACAGTGACATCGCGGTGACAGGGTGTGGCGACAGGCGGGGTGCAGCTACCATGACCGGCACAAGGACGGGCGGCATGACGGAGTCGTCCCCTGGGGCGGCGTCCGGTTCACTGCCGGGGCGAGGAGGACGGGCCATGGTGCAGAAGGCCAAGATCCTCCTGGTCGATGACCGGCCGGAGAATCTGCTGGCGCTGGAGGCGATCCTCTCCGCGCTCGATCAGACACTGGTGCGGGCATCGTCCGGGGAGGAAGCGCTCAAAGCACTGCTCACGGACGATTTCGCGGTGATTCTGCTCGATGTGCAGATGCCGGGCATGGACGGCTTCGAGACCGCCGCGCACATCAAGCGGCGTGAGCGCACCCGTGACATCCCCATCATCTTCCTCACGGCCATCAACCACGGCCCGCACCACACCTTCCGCGGCTACGCGGCCGGCGCGGTGGACTACATCTCCAAGCCGTTCGATCCGTGGGTGCTGCGCGCGAAGGTCTCGGTCTTCGTCGAGCTGTACATGAAGAACTGCCAACTGCGTGAGCAGGCCTCCCTGCTGAGGCTGCAGCTGGAGGGCGGCCGGCCCAGCGCCGACGAGGCGAGGGAGTCCGCGGGGCTGCTCGCCGAGCTGTCCGCGCGGCTGGCGGCGGTCGAGGAGCAGGCGGAGGCGCTGTCCAAACAGCTGGACGAGACCGCGGACGCCGCGGCGGTGGCCACCGCGGCCCATCTGGAGCGCAAACTCACCGGGCTGCGCCGGGCGCTGGACGCCCTGGAGCCGGGGGCCGGAACCCCCGCGGGGTGAGCGCGGGGCGGCCGCCGGCCGGCTGACGCCCCTTCATGAGACGGGCGTGCGACACGGATGGGTGAAGGGCCGTGCGCTCGTGTCATGCCCGCGATCGCCTGTAATCTCGTCGCCATGGCCTCACGTACGTCCGGCAAGGGAACCCAGAGCACGGCGGGCCCCTCGAAGCAGCGCGCCGGACAATCCGGGGGCGCGGCCAAGAAGACCGCAGCGAAGAAGGCGCCCGGGAAACCGCCCGCCAAGAAGGCCACGGCGAAGAAGGCCCCGGCCAAGAAATCCCCGGCCAAGAAGGCACCGGCCAGGAAGGCGCCCGCCAAGAAGGCCCCGCCCAGACCGGCACCGTCCCCGACCGGTGGGGTGTACCGCCTGGTCCGTGCCTGCTGGCTGGGGATCGCCCACGCCATCGGAGCGGTCTTCCGCGGCATGGGCCGCGGCGCGAAGAACCTCGACCCGGCGCACCGCAAGGACGGCCTGGCGCTCGGCCTGCTCGGTCTGGCACTGGTCATCGCGGCCGGCACCTGGTCCAACCTCTCCGGTCCGGTCGGTGACCTCGTCGAGCTGCTGGTGACCGGCGCGTTCGGCCGCCTCGACCTGGTCGTCCCGATACTGCTCGGCGGCATCGCGGTGCGGCTCATCCGGCACCCGGAGCAGCCGGAGGCCAACGGACGGATCGTCATCGGGCTGTCGGCGCTGGTCGTCGGCGTCCTCGGGCAGGTCGCGATGGCCTGCGGCTCACCGGGGCGCGGCGACGGCTTCGCCGCGATACAGGACGCCGGCGGCTACCTCGGGTGGGTCGCCTCCAAGCCGCTGATCTTCACCGTCGGGCAGACCCTGGCCGTGGCGCTGCTGGCGCTGCTGACCGTCTTCGGGCTGCTGGTGGTCACCGCGACCCCGGTCAACGCGATCCCGCAGCGGCTGCGGGCGCTCGGCGTGCGGCTGGGCGTGGTGCACCCCGTGGACGACGGGACGGACTTCGACGAGGCCGAGGAGTACGCCGAGGACTGGCGCGAGCAGCCCGCGCGCGGCGCCCGTCGCCGTACCGCCGCGGCGTCCGCGCCGGACGACCCGGACGCCATGGAGGAGGCGGCGCTGGCCAAGCGGCGCCGGCCGCGCCGGAGCTCCGTACAGCCTGCCGCGGACCGGCCGATGGACGCGGTGGACGTGGCCGCCGCGGCCGCCGCGGCGCTGGACGGTGCGGTGCTGCACGGCGTCCAGCCCTCCCCGCTCGTGGCCGGGCTCAGCAGCGGCATCTCGACCGAGCACCGCGAGCACGACGGCGCGGAGACCTCGGGGGAGAGCGGAACGGTTCCGCCGGCCCGCGGCGCCGGGCCGAAGCCGGAGCCGGCACCCGCCGAGGAGCCGTCCACCGCGTCCGTGCCGGACTTCACCAAGGCCCCGCCCGAGCCGTCCGGCGAGCTGCCGCCGCGCGCCGAGCAGCTCCAGCTGTCCGGGGACATCACCTACGCGCTGCCGTCGCTGGACCTGCTCTCCCGGGGCGGGCCGGGCAAGACCCGCAGTGCCGCGAACGACGCCATAGTGGCCGCGCTGACCACGGTCTTCCAGGAATTCAAGGTCGACGCCGCGGTCACCGGATTCACCCGCGGCCCGACGGTCACCCGCTACGAGGTCGAGCTGGGCCCGGCCGTCAAGGTCGAGAAGATCACCGCGCTGGCGAAGAACATCGCGTACGCGGTGGCCAGTCCCGACGTCCGGATCATCAGCCCGATCCCGGGCAAGTCCGCGGTCGGCATCGAGATCCCCAACACCGACCGCGAGATGGTCAACCTCGGCGACGTGCTGCGGCTCGCGGACTCCGCCGAGGACGACGACCCGATGCTGGTGGCCTTCGGCAAGGACGTCGAGGGCGGGTACGTCATGCACTCGCTGGCGAAGATGCCGCACATGCTGGTCGCCGGTGCCACCGGCTCCGGCAAGTCGTCCTGCATCAACTGCCTGATCACCTCGGTGATGATGCGCGCCACCCCGGAGGACGTCCGGATGGTGCTGGTCGACCCCAAGCGCGTCGAGCTGACCGCCTACGAGGGCATCCCGCACCTGATCACGCCGATCATCACCAACCCGAAGCGGGCCGCCGAGGCGCTGCAGTGGGTGGTGCGCGAGATGGACCTGCGCTACGACGACCTGGCGGCCTACGGTTTCCGGCACATCGACGACTTCAACGAGGCGGTGCGGGACGGCAGGATCAGTTCGCCCGAGGGCAGCGAGCGGGAGCTGGCGCCCTACCCGTACCTGCTGGTGATCGTCGACGAGCTGGCCGACCTGATGATGGTCGCGCCGCGCGACGTGGAGGACTCCATCGTCCGCATCACCCAGCTCGCCCGGGCCGCCGGCATCCATCTGGTGCTCGCCACCCAGCGGCCGTCCGTCGACGTCGTGACCGGCCTGATCAAGGCCAATGTGCCCTCCCGGCTCGCGTTCGCCACGTCCTCACTGGCCGACAGCCGGGTCATCCTCGACCAGCCGGGCGCCGAGAAGCTGATCGGCAAGGGCGACGGGCTGTTCCTGCCGATGGGAGCGAACAAGCCGACCCGTATGCAGGGCGCGTTCGTCACCGAGGCCGAGGTCCACGCCGTGGTCCAGCACTGCAAGGACCAGATGGCCCCGGTCTTCCGGGACGACGTCACGGTGGGCAGCAAGCAGAAGAAGGAGATCGACGAGGACATCGGCGATGACCTCGACCTGCTGTGCCAGGCCGCTGAGCTGGTGGTTTCCACCCAGTTCGGGTCGACGTCGATGCTCCAGCGCAAGCTGCGGGTGGGCTTCGCGAAGGCCGGCCGGCTGATGGACCTGATGGAGTCGCGGAACGTCGTCGGGCCCAGTGAGGGCTCGAAGGCTCGTGACGTTCTTGTGAAACCTGACGAGCTGGACGGAGTGCTGGCGGTGATCCGGGGGGAGGCTACGGAGTAGCACAGACATCCGGGTCACCCGTACGGGAGGCGTAAGCAACCGTTTCTCCTGCCGACACGTCAAGTTGAGGGAGGCGAGGGAGCGATGCTTCATCATCAACCCGCATGGCACCCCACGGGGCGTTCCGATGGCGTACAAACCCGGCTCTCCCGCTTGCCCGACCCTTTCGCTCCACCCCTAGACTGAACTTCCAGCAGGTGGCTACACGCTCGAAAGGCGCAGCCCGTGTCCATCGGCAACTCCCCCGAAGCAGACCGGCCTTCCGTCGGTCGCGCCCTCCAGCAGGCCCGTATCGCCGCGGGACTGACCGTCGAAGAGGTCAGTACGACGACACGGGTGCGCATCCCCATCGTGCACGCGATCGAGCAGGACGACTTCTCGCGCTGCGGCGGTGACGTCTACGCCCGGGGGCACATCAGAGCGCTCGCCCGCGCCGTCTCGCTCGACCCCGGCCCGCTGATCGCGCATTTCGACGCCGAGCACGGCGGCCGGCCGACGCCGACCGATCTGGCCGCCCCGATCTACGAGGCCGACCGGATCCGCTCCGAGCCGCGCCGCCCGAACTGGACGGCGGCGATGGTCGCGGCGATCGTCGCCGTGGTCGGTTTCGCCGGCTTCACGCTCTTCACCGGCGGCGACAAGAGCGACAACAGCCCGATCGCCTCCGATTCGCACGCCAAGCCCGCGCCGGCGCCCACCCGCCATCCCTCGACGATCAAGCCGCCGCTGCCGGAGCCGTCCGACAGCGCGGTCGCCGGGCTGCCGAAGGACAAGGTGACGATCAAGGTCACCGCCAAGGACGGCCAGAGCTGGGTCTCCGCGAAGGACGCCAACGGCAAGCTGCTGGAGGACAGCCTGCTCAAGCAGGGCGAGTCCAAGACGATCACCGACAAGAAGCGGATCGACCTGGTCCTCGGCAATGCGCCGGTCGTACAGCTGTACGTCAACGGCAAAGAGGTCAAGCAGATCGGTGAGAAGGGGCCCGTCGAGCGGCTCAGCTACACGCCGGGGGACCCCCAGGCGGGCTGAGCGCCGCGTTCCCGAGCGCGTCCGCCGCCCGGCCCGGGGCCCCCGGGCCCGGCGGCGGAGACCTGCGCGCGAAGGGGGTGTCCGGGACGAAGTAGGCTGAGCCCTATGCCCGAACGCCGTACCGTCGCCCTTGTCACCCTTGGCTGCGCCCGTAACGAGGTGGACTCGGAGGAGCTCGCAGGCCGCCTGGCGGCGGACGGCTGGGAGCTGGTCGAGGAAGCCGCCGATGCCGATGTCGCCGTCGTCAACACCTGCGGGTTCGTCGAGGCCGCCAAGAAGGACTCCGTCGACGCCCTGCTGGAAGCCAATGATCTGAAGGACCACGGCAGAACCCAGGCCGTGGTCGCCGTCGGCTGCATGGCCGAGCGCTACGGCAAGGAGCTCGCCGAGGCGCTGCCCGAGGCCGACGGCGTGCTCGGCTTCGACGACTACTCCGACATCTCCGACCGGCTGCAGACCATCCTCAGCGGCGGCGTCCACGCCTCGCACACCCCGCGCGACCGCCGCAAGCTGCTGCCGATCAGCCCGGCCGAGCGGCAGGGCTCCGCCGGGGTCGCGCTGCCCGGTCACGCCCAGGCCGCCGAGGCACCGGCGGCCCCGCCCGAGGACCTGCCGGAGGGCATCGCGCCCGCCTCCGGGCCGCGCGCCCCGCTGCGCCGCCGGCTCGGCAGCAGCCCGGTGGCCTCGGTGAAGCTGGCCTCCGGCTGCGACCGGCGCTGCACGTTCTGCGCCATCCCGTCCTTCCGCGGCTCCTTCATCTCCCGCCGGCCCTCCGACGTGCTCGGCGAGACCCGCTGGCTGGCCGAGCAGGGCGTCAAGGAGATCATGCTGGTCTCCGAGAACAACACCTCCTACGGCAAGGACCTCGGCGACATCCGCCTGCTGGAGACGCTGCTGCCCGAGCTGGCGGCCGTCGACGGCATCGAGCGGATCCGGGTCAGCTATCTGCAGCCGGCCGAAATGCGACCGGGTCTGATCGACGTCCTGACCGGGACCGACAAGGTCGCGCCGTACTTCGATCTTTCCTTCCAGCACTCGGCGCCCGGTGTGCTGCGGGCGATGCGGCGCTTCGGCGACACCGACCGCTTCCTGGAGCTGCTCGAGCAGATCCGCACGAAGGCGCCGCAGGCCGGTGTCCGGTCCAACTTCATCGTGGGCTTCCCCGGGGAGAGCGAGGGCGATCTGGCGGAGCTGGAGCGCTTCCTCACCGGGGCCCGGCTCGATGCCATCGGCGTCTTCGGCTACTCCGACGAGGACGGCACCGAGGCCGCGTCGTACGAGAACAAGCTCGATCCGGACGAGGTCGCCGAGCGGCTGGCGCGGGTGTCGCGGCTGGCCGAGGAGCTCACCGCGCAGCGCGCCGAGGAGCGGATCGGCGAGACGGTGCGGGTGCTGGTCGACCGTGACGACGAGGAGGACGGTCTCGTCGGGCGGGCCGCGCACCAGGCGCCGGAGACCGACGGTGTCACCCTGCTCTCGACCGGCCAGGAGCTGTCGCCCGGTCGTATGGTCGAAGCAAAGGTGGTGGCGAGCGAGGGCGTGGACCTGGTGGCGGAGGTGCTGTCGGTGGACGGCACGTCGTGTACCGAGGAGGCGGCCAGATGACCGGAGTCCCGGCTTCCGCAGCTGGTGGCCCGCGCACGGCGCCGGCCGTCCGGCCGGCCGGGCTGTGGAACATCGCCAACGTCCTGACCATGCTGCGGCTGGTGCTGGTCCCCGCCTTCGTGCTGCTGCTGATGCACGACAACGGGACCGATCGGGCCTGGCGGGCCTTCGCCTGGGCCGCCTTCGCGATCGCCATGATCACCGATGTCTTCGACGGGCATCTGGCGCGCACGTACAACCTGGTCACCGACTTCGGCAAGATCGCCGACCCGATCGCGGACAAGGCGATCATGGGCGCCGCGCTGATCTGCCTGTCGGTGCTGGGGGATCTGCCCTGGTGGGTGACGGGCGTGATCCTCTTCCGTGAGCTCGGCATCACGCTGATGCGCTTCTGGGTGATCAAGCATGGTGTGATTCCGGCCAGTCGCGGCGGCAAGATCAAGACATTGGCGCAGGGCACCGCGGTCGGGATGTACGTCCTGGTACTGACCGGGCCCCTGGCGACCTTCCGCTGGTGGGTGATGGCGGCGGCCGTGGTGCTGACCGTCGCGACCGGACTCGACTACGTCCGGCAGGCCGTCGTGCTGCGCCGGGCCGGGCTGGCGCGTGAGCGGGCCGCCCGGGCCGAACAGGACACCGCCCGGTGACCGGGCCGGGTTCTGCCGCGGCCGGGGCGCTGGAGCTGCTCGCCGGACGGGGGCAGAGCCTGGCCGTGGCGGAGTCACTGACCGGCGGCCTGGTGGCCGGCACGCTGACCGCGGTCCCCGGGGCCTCGCGGTCGCTGCGCGGCTCGATCACCGCGTACGCGACCGACATCAAGCAGGACATACTGGGCGTCGACGGCGCGCTGCTGGCCGCCCGCGGGGCCGTGGACGGCGAGGTCGCCCGCCAGATGGCGGCCGGGGTGCGGCGGGCGCTGGGCGCCGACTGGGGCATCGCCACCACGGGCGTCGCCGGACCGGACCCGCAGGACGGGCAGCCGGTGGGGACCGTCTTCGTCGCGGTGCAGGGGCCGGACGGTGCCGGCGAGGTGCGCCGGCTGGCGCTCACCGGGGATCGTGAGCGGATCCGCCGGGACACCATTGACGCGGTGCTCGCACTGTTGTTGAGCGAACTGACAGAAAATGCGCGGGCACAGGATACGGAACAACACGGGGGGAATGGATGTTTGCAGCCCTGAGTGAACACGTACTTGCGCCCGGCACGGCCGCGGCCCGAGGCGGTACGGTGGGGCGAGAAGGATCCGGATCCGAGGTCCGAGGAGGGAGCCAGCGATGATTCTGCTTCGTCGCCTGCTGGGTGACGTTCTGCGCCGACAGCGTCAGCGCCAGGGCCGAACCCTGCGCGAGGTCTCGTCCTCCGCTCGGGTGTCGCTCGGCTATTTGTCCGAGGTCGAGAGGGGGCAGAAGGAGGCATCCTCCGAGCTGCTCTCGGCGATCTGTGACGCGCTGGACGTGCGCATGTCCGAGCTGATGCGGGAGGTCAGCGACGAGCTGGCGCTCGCCGAGCTGGCCGCTTCCGCGGCCGCGAGCGACGCGGTGCCGGCACCGGTGCGGCCGAAGCTCAATTCGGTGTCCGTCGCGTCCCTGGCCGGCGTACCGGAGGAGCGCGTGACGATCAAGTCCCCGGCCGACGTCGTGGATGTCGTCGCGGCCTGACACACCTGTTCACAGGCGTTCCGGAGCCCCGGCGGGCAGTTGCCCGCCGGGGCTCCGCGCTGTCCGGGGGGTGTGGCGGATCGTTCCGGGCCGCTCGGAACGCGCGATTCATTTGTACGATGGCTAAATCGGACAAATAGTCCGAATTGGTGTCGGGATCGCCCGCGGGACGCGCTCACCCGGATCGGTCACCCGGGCCGGTCGTCCAGATCGGTCACCCGGACCGGTGATCCGGACGGTGCGCGGCCCGATCGGGTGCGGTCAGGCTCGATCCCCGTTCGAACAGGAGTATCTGGATGTCTGTCGTCAAGAGCACGCTGTCCGACGAAGCCCGCGGCATCGTGGGGAACGCCCTGCAGGGCGCCCTCGTCGACCTGGTGGACCTCTCCCTCGTCGCCAAGCAGGTCCACTGGAACGTCGTCGGCCCGCGCTTCCGCTCCGTCCACCTCCAGCTCGACGAAGTGGTCGCCAGCGCACGGACGCACATGGACACGGTGGCCGAGCGGGCGGCCGCCGTCGGGGTGTCCCCCGACGGCCGGGCCGCCACCGTCGCCAAGACCAGCGGCATCAACGAGATGCAGGACGGCTGGATCAAGGACGGCGACGTGGTGCGGGCCATGGTGAACGCCCTGGGCGCGGTCATCGGCCGGATGCGCGAGCGGATCATCGCCACCGACGAGCCGGACCCGGTCACCCAGGACATCCTGATCGGTCTCACCGCCGACCTGGAGAAGCACCACTGGATGTTCCAGGCCGAGGCCCACTGACGGTGCCCGTGGTGGCTCCGCGCGCCGCAAACGCGCCGGTGCGCTCTCCCCGCCGACGGCGGGCCCGTCTAGCGTCGGCCGGAGGAGGCAGCCATGGCGTGGCGTGGAATCGCGGCCCGCGGACCGGCCGGCCGGCTCCCGGAGGGTGAGCCGGCCGGCCGCCGTCCGCGGGCCGTCCCGGGACGCCGGATATCCGCGGCCCTCGTCGGCGGGCTGTGGTGGTGTGCCGTGCTCCGGCTGACGTTCTGGCCGCAGACGGCGGGCCTGGTCGAGGGCGCCGTGGTGCTCGGTGGCTGGGGCCTGAGCCTGCTGCCCGTGCACTGCGTGCCGTGGACGGGACGGAACGAGGGTCGGCGCCGGCGGGCCGTGCTCCGGCGGGCCCGGATGACGTTCACCACGGCATGGCGACGCCGCCGTTCGGGCGGAGGATCTGGCCGGTCGTGAAGGACGAGGCGTCCGACGCGAGGTACAGCACGGCGTGCGCGACGTCCGCCGGCTCTCCCACCCGTCCCAGCGGTGACATCCGGATCATCGGCGCCTCCGCCCGCTGCTGCGCCTCCGCGGTGGGGCGGTCGGTCATCGGGGTGCGTATCCAGCCCGGTGCGACGGCGTTGACGCGGATGCCGTGCCGGCCGACCTCGGTGGCCAGCGTCCTGGTCAGCTGCACGACGGCGGCCTTGGCGGCCCCGTAGCAGAGCAGGCCCGGTGCGCCGGTGTCGATCGCTCCGGAGGCCATGGTCACGAGGGAGCCGCGGGTGCCGGTGGCGATCATGGCCCGGGCGGCCTCCTGGCAGCCGTACAGCACCCCCTTGAAGTTGGTGTTCCACACCCGGTCCAGATCTGCGTCCGCGGTCTCCAGGACGGGGGCGGAGTGCATGATTCCGGCGATGTTCGCCATCACGTCGAGCCGACCGGAGGCCGCGCGGGCCGCCTCGACGACGGCGGCGACCTCGGCCCGGCGGGTGACGTCGACGCGGTGGGCGTACGCGGTCCCGCCGGACGCGGTGAGTGCCGCGGCGGTCGCCCGCGCGCCCTGTTCGTCGAGGTCCGCGCAGTGCACCGTGGCGCCGGCCTCGGCGAGGAGCACCGCGGTGGCACGGCCTATTCCGTTCGCCGCGCCGGTCACGATCGCGGTGCGGCCCGTGAGGTCGTACGCGGGCAGGGGCATGCCGGGAGGGTAGGCCCGAGCTGACGGGTCGTCAATTCCCTGGGGGATCGGGCTGGCAGCGGGGGCACCAGTAGGTGACGCGTTCCTCGGCCGCGGGGTCCTGGTCGGCCGAGCGGACCGGTGTACCGCAGCGCAGGCAGGGGCGGCCGGCCCGGCCGTAGACCCACAGCCGGCGGTCCG
Source organism: Streptomyces bugieae (assembly GCF_036352915.1). Lineage (NCBI taxonomy): Bacteria > Bacillati > Actinomycetota > Actinomycetes > Kitasatosporales > Streptomycetaceae > Streptomyces > Streptomyces bugieae. The sequence continues at coordinate 128,247 of NZ_JAZBJP010000019.1, read as the reverse complement.
GGCGGGCGCTGGGCGTGGTGGTACGCGCCGGGCGCCGCTTGTTCGCCTCCAGCAGCTTCTTGGCGAGCGCCGGCGCCCGCTCCGGCGCGGGCAGCTCCCCGACGGGCAGCCAGGGCGAGGCGCGCAGCAGGAAGCACAGCTCCGACTTGAAGACGTTGCCGATGCCGGCCAGATTGCGCTGGTCGAGCAGGGCCTCGCCGAGCGGCCGCCGCGGCGCGTCGAGCAGCCGGCGCAGCGCCTCGGCGGCATCCCAGTCGGGGCCCAGCAGATCGGGCCCCAGATGGCCGACGACCCGCGGCTCCTCGGCCGTCGGCAGCAGATCGAGGACCGGGAGGCGGTAGCCGACCGCGGTGTGCTCCGCCGTGCCGAGGATCGCCCGGATCTGATGGGCCGGCCCGCCGCGCCAGCGCTCGGCGGGAGCGTAGATCTGCCAGGCGCCGTCCATCCGCAGATGGGAGTGGAGGGTGAGACCGCCCTCGAAACGGGTCAGCAGATGCTTGCCGCGGGGGACCACCGCCAGGACCCCGCGGCCGGTCAGATCCACCGTCGCCAACCGGGGCACCCGCAGGTCGCAGCGGGTCAGCGGCCGGCCGGCCAGCGCTTCGTGCAGCCGCTGCGCCAGCCGCCAGACCGTGTCACCTTCGGGCATGCCCCCATCATGCCGGTCCGCCGGCGCCGTCAGCCGCGCAGCCGCAGCCCCCGCGGCGTCGGATGGAAGCCGGCGGATTCCAGGGCGGCGGCGAACGGGGAGGTCAGGGCGGCGGTGCCGTTGATGCGCTCGGTGGTGATCGTGCCCAGCGCGCCGGCGCGGGCGGCGTCGACGAGCGCCTCCACCGCCGTCCGCAGCCGGGGATCCGTCGCACCCCCGGACGGGTCCTGGCCCAGCGGCCACATCAGCAGGGTCTTGCCGCCACGCTCCATGTAGAGCGTCAGCTCACCGTCGACCAGGACCACCACGGAGCCCGCCTTCCGGCCGGGCTTGTGCGTCGAGCCCTCGGGCGGATCGGGCCAGGACAGGGCGGCGCCGTAGGCATTGGCCGGATCGGCGGCGGCCAGCACCACGGCCCGCTGCGGACCGCCGTCCGGCAGCGCGTCGTCGACGGTGCGCTCCCGCTGGGTGTTCACCGCGCGCAGCCGGTCCACCGCACCGTCCATCGCGAACTGGGCGGCGCCCAGCCCCTCGACGACATAGCCGCGGCGGGCCTGGCCGGACTCCTCGAACGCGGCCAGGACGCGGTACGCGGCGGAGAAACCGCCCTCGACGCCCTCGGCCGCGACCGCCCCGCGGGTGACGATGCCGTGCCGGTCCAGGAGCGTACGGGCCAGGGCATGCGCGCGGTGGGTGGGGTCCGGCTCGGGAGTGGGCAGCAGCGACCAGCGGCCGCCGACGGTCGGCGGGCCCGACCGGGACGCCGTGGGGCGGCCGCCGCCGTGGCCCGCGGCCATGGCCAGCGATCCGTACCGCCCGCGGGGAACGGCGCGCCGGGCGCGGTGTGCCGTCGAACCGGCCGTACGGCCCGAGCCGAGCAGCGCCCGCAGCGGGGCGAGGGTGTCATTGGTCAGCCGGCCCGACCAGGCCAGGTCCCACAGCGCGTCGGCCAGTTGGGGATCGGTCACCTCGGGATGGGTGGTGGCCCGGACCTGGTCGGCGAGCTGGCGGAAGAACAGGCCGTACCCGGGGGCGAGCGCGGCCAGCAGCGACTCATGGAGGGCGGTCGGCTCCAGCGGGAGCGGCGGCGGCAGCAGCAGCGGCGCCGCGTCGGCGAGATGCAGCGAGAGCCAGCCGTCCTTGCCGGGCAGCGCACCGGCGCCGGCCCACAACACCTCGCCGGTGGCGGTCAGTTCGTCCAGCATCGCCGGGGTGTACCCGCCGACGCGGGACGGCAGCACCAGCTTCTCCAGGGCCGAGGCCGGCACCGGTGCGCCCTGCAGCTGTTCGACGGCGCGCACCAGACCGTCGATCCCGCGCAGGCTGTGCGACGCGCCGCCGGACGGCGCCGGCTGGCCGCTCACCGGGGCCGGACGCGGCGCGGCGACGTGCTGCCACTGGGGCAGGAACGCGGCGAGCGCCGCCGGCGGCACCGGCTCCAGCTCCTCGCGCAGCGCGGCCAGCGAACGGCGGCGCAGCCTGCGCAGCACCTGGGCGTCGCACCACTCCTGGCCGATGCCCGCCGGATGGAACTCGCCCTGCACCACACGGCCGGCGGCGGCGAGGCGGTGCAGCGCGCCGTCCGTGACGGCGGTGCCCAGCCCGAAGCGGGCGGCCGCCTGCTCGGACGTGAACGGCCCGTGCGTACGGGCGAAGCGGGACAGCAGATCGCCGAGCGGATCCTTGACCGGTTCCGTGAAGGATTCCGGGACGCCGACCGGCAGCGCCGTGCCGAGGGCGTCCCGCAGCCGGCCGGCGTCCTCGACCGCGGCCCAGCGGTCGGCGCCGGCGATCCGCACCGAGATGGCGCGCCGGGCGGCGGCCAGCTCCCGCGGCCACGCCGGATCCGCGCCGCGCTCGACCAGCTCGGCGTCGGTCAGCGGCCCCAGCAGCCGCAGGACATCGGCCACCCCCTCGGCGTCCTTGATCCGGCGGTCCTCCGAAAGCCACTGCAGCTCGCGCTCCAGCTCGGTCAGCACCTCGGCGTCCAGCAGTTCGCGCAGCTCGGCCTGGCCCAGCAGCTCGGCCAGCAGCCGCGAGTCCAGCGACAGCGCGGCGGCCCGCCGCTCGGCGAGCGGGGAGTCGCCCTCGTACAGGAACTGGGCGACGTAGCCGAACAGCAGCGAGCGGGCGAACGGGGACGGCTCGGGGGTCGTGACCTCCACCAGGCGGACCCGGCGGGCCTCGATGTCGCCCATCAGCTCCGTCAGACCGGGCACGTCGAAGACGTCCTGCAGACATTCGCGGACGGCCTCCAGCACGATCGGGAAGGACCCGAACTCACTGGCCACCTGGAGGAGTTGGGCCGCGCGCTGCCGCTGCTGCCACAGCGGGGTGCGCTTGCCGGGATTGCGGCGCGGCAGCAGCAGGGCGCGGGCGGCGCACTCGCGGAACCGGGAGGCGAACAGCGCCGAGCCACCCACCTGGTCCGTGACGAGCTGATCGACGTCGCCCGGATCGAAGGCGACATCGGCGGCCCCCACCGGAGACTGCTCCGGGTCGTACTCCGCGCCGCGCGCACCCAGCCCCGGATCGCCGGCCGCGCCGAACCCGCCGTCCCCGTCGAGGAGGTCGAGGCCCATCAGGTCGGCGTCCGGCAGCCGCAGCACGATGCCGTCGTCGGCGTGCATCACCTGGGCGTCCAGGCCGTAGCGCTCGGCCAGCCGGGAGCCCAGGGCCAGCGCCCAGGGGGCGTGCACCTGCGCGCCGAACGGGGAGTGGATGACCACCCGCCAGTCGCCGAGCTCGTCGCGGAACCGCTCGACGACGATCGTGCGGTCATCGGGGACATGGCCGCAGGCCTGCCGCTGCTCGGCGAGATAGCCCAGCACGTTGGAGACCGCCCAGTCGTCCAGCCCGGCCGCCCTCAGCCGGCCCCCGGCCTCCTCCGGGTCGGCGGCCCCGATCTCCCTGAGGAACGCACCCAGCGCCCGCCCCAGCTCCAGGGGGCGGCCCAGCTGGTCGCCCTTCCAGAACGGCAGCCGGCCGGGCACCCCGGGGGCGGGCGTGACCAGCACCCGGTCCCGGGTGATGTCCTCGATCCGCCACGACGTCGTACCGAGCGTGAAGACATCGCCGACCCGGGATTCGTAGACCATCTCCTCGTCGAGCTCTCCCACCCGGCGACCGCCACCACCCTTTCCGGAGTCGCCGCCGGCCAGGAACACCCCGAACAGGCCGCGGTCCGGGATCGTGCCGCCGGACGTCACGGCCAGCCGCTGGGCCCCGGGCCGGCCCGTGACCGTCTGGGCGACCCGGTCCCACACCAGGCGCGGCCGCAGCTCGGCGAACGCGTCCGAGGGATAGCGGCCGGCGAGCATGTCCAGCACGGACCGGAACGCCGACTCCGGAAGCGCGGCGAACGGCGCCGCCCGCCGCACGACGGTCAGCAGCTCCTCCACGTCCCAGGTGTCCATCGCCGCCATCGCCACGACCTGCTGGGCGAGCACGTCCAGCGGATTGGCGGGCACCCGCAGCGCCTCGATGGCACCGGTCCGCATCCGCTCCGTCACCACGGCCGCCTGCACCAGATCGCCGCGGTACTTCGGGAAGACGATGCCCGTCGAGACCGCCCCGACCTGATGGCCGGCCCGGCCCACCCGCTGCAGACCGGACGCGACCGACGGCGGCGACTCCACCTGCACCACCAGGTCGACCGCGCCCATGTCGATGCCCAGCTCCAGACTGGACGTGGCGACCACGGCGGGCAGCCGGCCCGCCTTCAGGTCCTCCTCCACCTGGGCACGCTGCTCCTTGGACACCGAGCCGTGGTGTGCCCGTGCCAGCAGCGGCGGCGCGCCCTTCGCGGCACCGGCCTCGGCCATCAGCTCCGCGGGGGAGTGGTGCTCGGGCAGCGCCGTCCCCGTCGTCCGCTCGTAGGCGATCTCGTTCAGGCGGTTGCACAGCCGCTCCGCCAGGCGGCGCGAGTTGGCGAAGACGATCGTGGAGCGGTGCGCCTGCACCAGATCGGCGATCCGCTCCTCGACCTGCGGCCAGATGGAGGGCTTCTCACCGGCCTCGCCCTCCCGGACCGGGGCGCTGCCCAACTCGCCCATGTCCTCCACCGGGACGACCACCGACAGGTCGAAGCGCTTCCCCGACGGCGGCTGGACGATCTCCACCCGGCGCCGCGGCGACAGATAGCGGGCCACCTCCTCCACCGGGCGCACCGTCGCCGACAGCCCGATCCGGCGCGCCGGACGGTCCAGGAGCTCGTCCAGCCGTTCCAGGGACAGCGCCAGATGCGCCCCGCGCTTCGTGCCGGCGACGGCGTGCACCTCGTCCACGATCACCGTCTCGACGCCCGCCAGCGCCTCCCGCGCCGAGGACGTCAGCATCAGGAACAGCGACTCGGGCGTCGTGATGAGGATGTCCGGCGGACGGTTGGCGATCGCCCGGCGCTCCGCCGGGGGCGTGTCCCCGGAACGGATCCCGACCCTGATGTCCGGCTCCGGCAGGCCCAGCCGGACCGACTCCTGCCGGATGCCCGTCAGCGGGCTGCGCAGATTGCGCTCCACATCGACGGCCAGCGCCTTCAGCGGTGACACGTACAGCACCCGGCAGCGCTTCCGTGGCTCCGCGGGCGGCGGCGTGGAAGCCAGCGCGTCCAGCGACGCGAGGAACGCGGCGAGCGTCTTGCCGGAGCCCGTCGGCGCCACCACCAGGACGTCCGAGCCCGCGCCGATCGCCTGCCAGGCGCCCACCTGCGCGGCGGTGGGCGCGCGGAACGCCCCGGCGAACCATTCGCGGGTCGCCGGCGAGAACGAGTCGAGCGCTGACTTGGCCATGTTCCCCATCGTGCACCGGACTACTGACAACGCGGCCCCGCCCGGCCGCCGGCGGACCGCCCCGCCCGCCGTCCACCCCGCGGACCCCCAGGTCACGGGCGCACGGAGCGGACGCAGAATGGGGACATGATCACGGTCAGCGGCGACGGCGCGGCCGCGGACGGCGCACCCGGCGCGGACGCCACGCCGCGGGCGCGCGGGGAGTGGGCCCGGCACTGGCGCTACCCCGGCCTGCCCGGCCTCGATCTGCTGCGCGCCCGCTACGTACGGCACGCCTTCCCCCGCCACGCCCACGACGGCTACGTCGTCTGCGCGGTCACCTCCGGCATCGAGGAGGTCGGCCTCCAGCAGGGCACCGTCCGGGCCGGCCACGGCGGCATCATCATGATCAACCCCGAGGTCGCCCACACCGCGCGGGCCGGCGCCCCCGAAGGCTGGACCTACGCCACCCTCTACCCGTCGTCCGAGATCGTCGCCGAGATAGCCGATGAGACCACGGCCCTGCGCGGCACCGCGGCCTTCACCGAAACCGTCGCCGAGGACGCCCGGCTCGCCCGCATGATCACCGACGTCCACCGGGCCGCCGAGGCGGGCAACGCGCTCGCTGCCGACAGCCTGCTGCGCCTCACCGTCGCCCGGCTGCTGCGCCGCTACGGAGGCCCCCTCCCGGCCCGCACCCCGCGCAGCGCGGGCGCGCGCAACGCGGCCCGCGCCCGTGCCGTACTGGAGCAACGGATGGCCGACCCGCCCTCCCTGGAACAGCTGGCACACGACCTCGGCACCAGCCCGTTCGCCCTGCTGCGGGCCTTCAAGGCCGCCTACGGGATGCCCCCGCACGCCTGGCTCACCGACGCCCGGGTCCGCCGGGCCCGCAGCCTCCTGGAGGCCGGCCACCCGCCCGCCGACACCGCCGTCGCGGTCGGCTTCACCGACCAGCCGCACCTGAACCGCCACTTCACCCGGATCGTCGGGGTACCGCCCGGCGCGTACCGCAAGGAACGCGCCCGCTGAGCCGCCCGCGCCCGGCAGGAGGCGCAAGAACGTACAAGACCACCGGGAGCGCCCCCGCCTAAGGTCCCGGGCGTGGCAGAACAGACAGACATACGCACCACCGAGGAGGCCGCGCCGCCGGAACCGGCACGGCCCGCCAAACCCGACTCCGCCGTCATCAGGGACGCCCTCGGTGTCGGCATCGCCGTCGGCCTCTCCGGGTTCGCGTTCGGCGTGACCTCGGCCGGCGCCGGCCTCAGCCTGCTCCAGACCTGCGCGCTGAGCCTGCTCGTGTTCACCGGCGCCTCGCAGTTCGCCCTGGTCGGCGCGCTCGCCGCGGGCGGCAACCCGCTCACCGCCGCGGCCGGAGCCTTCTTCCTCGGCGTGCGCAACGCCTTCTACGGACTGCGGCTCTCCGCCGTCCTCGGCTATCGGGCGACGGCCCGGCCCTTCGCCGCCCACTGGGTCATCGACGAAACCACCGCCGTCACCCTGGCGCAGCCCGACCGCCGCAGCGCCCGGCTCGGCTTCACCGTCACCGGCCTGAGCCTGTACGCCCTGTGGAACCTCACCACCCTCATCGGCGCCCTCGGGGCCGAGGCGCTCGGCGACACCGAGGCCTGGGGCCTGGACGCCGCCAGCCCCGCGGTCTTCCTGGCGCTGCTCGCCCCGATGCTGCGGAGCACCGTCGAGCGGGTGGCGGCCGGCCTCGCCGTCGTCCTGGTCATGACCACGCTGCCGCTGCTGCCCACCGGTGTGCCGGTCCTGCTCTCGGCCCTCGCCGCCCCCGCCGTCCTCGTCGTACAGGGCCGCCGCGAACGGGCGCAGGGCACCGGGAACGACACGACACACACGGCGGACGGCGACGCGCACGACCGCCCCGCCACCGAGGAGAAGCGGGCATGAACGTCTGGATCGCCATCGCCGCCACCGCCGTCGGCTGCTACCTGGTCAAGTACCTCGGCCTGTCGGCGCCCGCCGGCGTCCTGGAGCGCCCGCTCGTCAAACGGCTGGCCGCGCTGCTCCCGGTGGCCCTGCTGGCCGCGCTCACCGCACAGCAGACCTTCAGCGACGGCCACCACCTGATGCTCGACGCCAAGGCCGCGGGAGTGGCCGCCGCGGCCGTCGCCCTCGTCCTGCGGGCGCCGTTCCTGCTGGTCGTCGGCGTCGCCGTGGCGGTCACGGCGGGCGTACGGGCGCTGGGTGGCTGACGCCCCGCCCCGCTGACGCCCCGCCCCGGCGGACACGCTCCCCCGGGGCGGCCGACGAACGCAGCAGCGGGCGGCCCCCAGGGGAGGGGCCGCCCGCATGCTCACCCAAGAGGTCCGGGCCGGGGGGACGACCGGCCCGGACCGGTCGCTCAGTCCAGCCGCCGCCCGTACGCCCGCAAGGTCCGCAGCGCCTTCAGCGTCACCATCGGGCGGCTCTCCAGTGCCGTTCCCGGCGCCCAGATCCGCCAGTTCACCGGCCAGCCGCCGTCCTCCTCCTGGAGCACCAGGAGGTGGTCCAGCGCCCGGTCCATCTCCTCGTCGGAGAACCAGCCGCGGGCCAGGGAACCTGGCGAGGGCGCATAGTCGTACGCGAAGTGATGCTCCCCGGGGGCGTACCCCGGCGCCACCGGGACATCCGCTGCCCGCCCCGGATCCAGCAGCACCAGACCCTCCTCCCGCACCACCCGCCCCAGCCGCTCGGCCGCCGCGGCGGCCCGCGGCCGGTCCGGCGCACCGTCCAGGAACGCCAGCGCCGCCTCCACCTCGTACGGATGGGTCCCCTTCAGCGACTCCACCGCCGCCCAGCAGTAGTCCGTCGCCCGGAAGAGCCAGGCGTGCCACACCTCGTTGCGGTGCAGCGTGCCCACCACTGGGCCGGTCGCCAGGAGCGCGCTCGGCGGATCGTCGACCACCGGGATCCACGGGGCGGCCGGGTAACCGCGCTGGCAGGGGTGCAGCGCGGGCAGCGCTCCCTCGGGAGTCGAGATCTTCGTCAGATAGCGGCAGATCCGCTCCACCTGACGGCCGTCACAGCGCCCGATCAGATCCAGGACCTTCAGGGCGTGCGCGATGTGCAGCGGCTGGCTCACGGGTCCGCGCAGGTCGGGCTCCAGGGCGTGGCCGAAGCCGTCGTCGTCGTTGCGGTACGCGGCGAGCGCGGTCTCCACCGGGTCCGCCCCGCCGCCGAGGAAGTCGTACTCGAAGAGCCGCTGCTCGAGCACCCGGGCGGTCAGCCAGAGGAATCGCTCCGCACGCGCCAGAGGGGTCGAAGGAGGACTTACGTTTTCGGCCATGGCCCGACCGTAGGGCCGAATTCCTCCGGCGGCACCGGGTCGCGCACCCCTGCCAGCCCAGGGCGGGATACTGGAGGCATGCGGTTGACGGTCTTCTGGCAGCGGATGGCGGATCACTTCGGCGCGGCGTACGCCGACTCCTTCGCGCGCGATCACGTGATGTCCGGCCTCGGCGGCCGGACCGTCCAGGAAGCACTGGACGCCGGATGGAGCGCCAAAGAGGTGTGGCGGGTGGTCTGCGCCGTCATGGACGTGCCGCCCGACAGGCGCTGAAGCGGCTGCCCCCGCGCGTGGACGGAGTTGTCGGCGCGGTGCGCGACACTTGGCCTCGTGCCTGTGTCTGAAGAGATCACCAGCAACGACGTCCCCCGCCCCGAGGACCGGCCGGACGCCCGGTCCGACGCCCGGATGCCGCGCTGGCTGCCGCGAGCCATGGTGCTCGCGCTCGCCCTCGTGGCCTGCTTCCAGCTCGCCACCTGGGGATTCCACCAGCTCATCTCGCTGCTGCTGAACGTGCTGATCGCGTTCTTCCTGGCGCTCGCCGTCGAACCGGCCGTCTCCTGGATGGCGGCCCGCGGCATGCGGCGCGGCCTGGCCACCGGCCTGGTCTTCCTCGGCATCCTCGTCGCCGCGGCCGGCTTCTTCACACTGCTGGGCTCCATGCTCGCCGGCCAGATAGTCACCATGGTCGAGGAATTCCCGCAGTACCTCGACTCCGTCATCAGCTGGATCAACAGCACCCTGCACACCCACCTCTCCCGGGTCGAGGTGCAGAACAACCTGCTCCGGTCCGACTGGCTGCAGAAGTACGTCCAGGACAGCGCCAACAACGTGCTCGCCGTCTCCGCGACGGTGCTGGGCAGCCTGTTCAATCTCCTGACCGTCGCCCTCTTCTCGTTCTACTTCGCCGCCGACGGCCCCCGGCTGCGCCGCGCGCTGTGCTCCGTCCTCCCGCCCCGCCGCCAGGAGGAGGTGCTGCGGGCCTGGGAGATCGCCGTCGCCAAGACCGGCGGCTACCTCTACTCACGCGGCCTGATGGCGCTCATCTCCGGCCTCGCCCACTACGTCCTGCTGGAGCTCATGGGCGTGCCGTACGCCCCCGCGCTGGGCATGTGGGTGGGCCTGGTCTCCCAGTTCATCCCGACCATCGGCACGTACCTCGCGGGCGCGCTGCCGATCCTGATCGCCTTCACCGTCGACCCCTGGCACGCCCTGTGGGTCTTCGCCTTCGTCGTGATCTACCAGCAGTTCGAGAACTACCTCCTCCAGCCGCGGATCACCGCCAAGACGGTGGACATCCACCCCGCCGTCGCCTTCGGATCGGTCGTCGCCGGCACCGCCCTCATGGGCGCGGTGGGCGCGCTGATCGCCATCCCGGCCACGGCCACCCTGCAGGCCTTCCTCGGCGCGTACGTCAAGCGCTATGCCGTGCCCGAAGACCTCCGGGTCCACGGCAAGGCCCGCCGCCGACGCGCCGCCGACATCCTCGCCCGCGTGCGCCACGCCGCCGATCGCGAGGAGGCCCGGCACGGCGGGAAGGATGCGGCGGGGCAGGACACCGCCGCCCAGCAGGACGCCGCCCAGCAGGGCACGCCGGACGCGGGGTGACGTCGAGGACCGCGCCTGGACGTTGCCGGCAGCCCGACCCGCGCGGATACGGCGCGGCGCAGCGCTTGACACAAAAATCGAACAGCTATTCTCATGAGAGATCCGGCCCGTGATTTCGGGGATTCCGCGAAGTTATCCACAGGCCGGAGCCGGGTCCGGGCGCATTGTCAGTGGCAGGCGTTAGCGTCATGGACGTGAAGCGATCGACTCAAGCAAATCGGGTGGAACCCATGGCAGGCACTGACCGCGAGAAGGCGCTGGACGCCGCGCTCGCACAGATTGAACGGCAATTCGGCAAGGGCGCAGTGATGCGCATGGGGGAGCGGTCGAAGGAGCCCATCGAGGTCATCCCCACCGGATCCACCGCCCTCGACGTCGCCCTGGGCGTCGGCGGCCTCCCCCGAGGCCGCGTCATCGAGGTCTACGGCCCGGAATCCTCCGGTAAGACGACCCTTACCCTGCACGCGGTCGCGAACGCCCAGCGGGCCGGCGGCTCCGTCGCGTTCATCGACGCCGAGCACGCCCTCGACCCCGAGTACGCCAAGAAGCTCGGTGTGGACACCGACGCCCTGATCCTCTCCCAGCCGGACAACGGCGAGCAGGCCCTGGAGATCACGGACATGCTGGTCCGCTCCGGCGCGCTCGACCTCATCGTGATCGACTCCGTCGCCGCCCTGGTGCCGCGGGCCGAGATCGAGGGCGAGATGGGTGACTCCCACGTCGGCCTCCAGGCCCGGCTGATGAGCCAGGCCCTGCGCAAGATCACCAGCGCGCTCAACCAGTCCAAGACCACGGCGATCTTCATCAACCAGCTCCGCGAGAAGATCGGCGTGATGTTCGGCTCGCCGGAGACCACGACCGGTGGCCGGGCCCTGAAGTTCTACGCCTCGGTGCGCCTGGACATCCGCCGCATCGAAACCCTCAAGGACGGCACCGAAGCCGTGGGTAACCGCACCCGCGTCAAGGTCGTCAAGAACAAGGTCTCGCCGCCCTTCAAGCAGGCCGAGTTCGACATCCTCTACGGCCAGGGCATCAGCCGCGAGGGCGGCCTGATCGACATGGGCGTGGAGCACGGCTTCATCCGCAAGTCCGGCGCCTGGTACACGTACGAGGGCGACCAGCTCGGACAGGGCAAGGAGAACGCCCGCAACTTCCTCAAGGACAACCCGGATCTCGCCAACGAGATCGAGAAGAAGATCAAGGAGAAGCTCGGCATCGGCGTCAAGCCGCAGGACCCGGCGGCGGAGCCCGGCGCGGACGCCGCGGGCGTGGCGACCGACGCGGCCCCGGCGGCTCCGGCCGCGGCGACGAAGAGCGCCAAGGGCTCCAAGGCCGCAGCGGCCAAGAGCTAGCCCGCCATGACACGGCGAACGGAATGGCCGGACAGCGCGGACGGGATCAGCAGCGCTGCCGGTGACGCCGAGACCCGTAGCGGCCGCAGGGGCGGACGTGGCCGTGGCCGTGAGAACGGCGGTGGTTCCGCTCTCGCCTTCGGCGAGGGCGAACCCGCCTCGTCGAGGGCCGAGGCGGGACCACCGCGTACGCCCGAGGAGCAGGCGCGGGCCATCTGCCTGCGCCTGCTCACCGGGAGTCCGCGTACCCGGAAACAGCTGGAGGATGCCTTGCTCCGGCGCGGCATCCCCGATGAGGCCGCGCAGGAGGTGCTGTCCCGCTTCGAGGACGTCGGGCTGATCGACGACGCGGCCTTCGCCGACGCCTGGGTGGAGTCCCGCCACCACGGGCGCGGCCTGGCCCGGCGGGCCCTGGCCCGGGAGCTGCGTACGAAGGGCGTGGACTCCGCACTGATCGAGGAGGCGGTCGGCCGCCTCGATTCCGAGCAGGAGGAGTCCACCGCCCGCGAACTGGTCGACCGCAAGCTGCGCACGACCAGGGGTCTGGACCGCGAGAAACGCCTGCGCCGCCTGGCGGGAATGCTGGCCCGCAAGGGCTACCCGGAGGGCCTGGCCCTCCGCGTGGTCAGACAGGCCCTGGAGGAAGAGGGCGAGGACCCTGACCTCCTGGAAGAGCATCTGCCGGGGGACTGATCGGGACCGGTACGAAGGCTACGTCTGTGCTGCCCTTGAGCCGAGGTGGGTGCTCTCCTTTGAGCCGAGGTGGGTGCTCCCCTTGAGCTGAGGTGGGTGCTTCCCTTGAGTCGAGGCGGGGGTTCCCCTTGAGTCGAAGTGGATGTTCGGGGACGGCCGGCTCCGGATGTGGTGGGCGCTGAGGGGCGCGGGCTTGGGCGCGGGCTTTGGCACTGTCCACGACCAGCGCTCCGGGACGGTCAGGCTCCGGCACCGCCGGCGGTCGGGCTCCGGCGCGGTCAGCGTTCGACCTCCGGCGACGTCGGCGTCCCGAGGCGGTCAGGGCTGGGCTGAAGTGGGGCGGGGGAGTGGGGTGGGTGGGGGCGGGGCGGGGCCCCCGGGGCAGAGGGAGCGGAAGCCCCCACCCCATAGCCCACATCACCGCGGGTTCTCGCCCCCGACCGGCAGGCCCGCTGCGCGCCAGGCCTGGAAGCCGCCGGTGAGGTCGGTGGCTTGGTGGAGGCCCAGGTGGCGGAGCGAGAGGGCGGCGAGGCTGGAGGCGTAGCCCTCGTTGCAGATCACCACGACGGGCAGATCGTGATGGGTCGCTTCCGGCGCACGGTGTGCGCTGGTGGGGTCCAGGCGCCACTCCAGTTCGTTGCGTTCCACGATCAGGGCGCCGGGGATGGTGCCGTCGCGGTCGCGTAGTTCCGCGTAACGGATGTCGACGAGCAGGCCGCCCGCCTGCTGGACGGCGGCCGCCTTCTCCGGGTCGACCCGCCGGCCCAGTTGGCGGCGGGCGTCGGCGAGGAGGGCGTCGATGGCGCTCACGACCACTCCTCCGGGCGCTCGACCTCTTCCAGCCGGAGTACCTGACCGGTGCGGCTGTAGCGGCGCATCAGCGGCAGCGGCGGGTAGTAGGCGTGCACGGAGACCGCGTGGGTGTCCGGCGAGGTGTTGAGGACCTGGTGGACGTGGTGCGGGCCGAAGGCCCGGCCGCGGCCGTCGCGGAGTGTGCGTTCCCGGTCGACGCCGTCGGCGAGTTCCAGGGTTTTCCAGCCCTCGGTGGGCAGTTGGGCGGTGAGCGACTGCTCCGTCAGCTCGCCCGTCGCCGTGGCGAACGCGCCGTGCGAGCCGCCGTGGTCGTGCCAGCCGGTGCCGGTGCCGGGCGGCCAGCCGATCAGCCAGGCCTCGCTGCCGCCCGGCCCGTCCAGCCGGATCCACGTCCGGCCTTCCGGGTCGAGCGGCAGCGAGGCGATGAGTGCCGGGTCCGCGGCGGTACGGCGGACGAAGTCGAGGAGTGCGGAGGCGCTGGGCCCGCCGTCCTTGCCGGCGGTGTCATTGCCGGGGGCGTGCGGGCGCGCGGGAGTACGTACGTCGGGCACGGAAACCGTCCTGAGTGATCGCGAAGAGGCGCGGCTGCCGGACAGGGGCAGGCGGCCGCGCGGGGAAGGAAATGCGGATCAACAGGACGGACGACACATGCAGCCCGCATAGCGGACCAGGTCCAGATGGACCCTCCGCCAGAACCGCGAGCTGTGGTCAGTCACTCTCGGAGTGAAACACGCTGGTTCGGAACGGGTCAACTGGACGAGACAGCGGACGGGCCAACGGGATGGGCCAACGGGACCGGCCAACAGGACGGATCGACTGGACGAGGCAACGGGATGGGCCAACGGGACCGGCCAACAGGACGGATCGACTGGACAAGGCAACGGGACGGATCAACGGGCCGGATCAAGGGGACGGGCCAACAAGACGGATCAACTGGGCGGTTCCGCCGGGAGATCGGGGCGGGGCTCTGCGCCGGTGCTCGGCCAGCGGCTTTCTCGGGCGCCCGCTCCAGCATCCACCCCGGTGCCCGCCAGCGGGCCGGGGCCGTGCCCCTCGCGGTCCCCTGCGCTCGTTCCAGGGTCGGCGCCGGCGCCGCTGCCCGGCTTACCCCAGTCCTCGCCCCAGTCCCCGCCCCAGTCCTCGTCCCCGTCCTCGTCCGCCCCTCCCGCTTCGTCCCTCTCTTCGTCCCCGTACCGCTCCCGGTCCCGGGCCCTCTCACCAGCCCCGGCACCCTCACCAAACCCAGCCCCTTCACCAGCCCCGGCACCCTCACCAAACCCAGCCCCCTCCCCAGCCTGTGCACCTTCCCGGGCACTGCCCCCAGCCCCGGCACCACCTCCAGCCCCGGCACCCTCCTCGGCTCCGACACCCTCCCCGGCGCCCGCACCCCCGGCAAACCCCGCGGCCCCCAAGCCCCCCGCCCGCCCATACGCCCCCGGGATCCCCGATGCGTCGTCAGGTGCGCCGCCCCGTACCGCCTCCGCGCAGGCGTGGAGTTCCGTCGGGCGGATGCCGGGGGCGAGGGCGGTGACCAGGTGGCCGTCGGGGCGGACGAGGAGGACGGTGTGGGCGGCGGCGCCCGGGTAGGACTCGGTGACCAGGACTTCGGCGGGCATCGGAAGCGCCGCGGCGGCGCTGCTCAGCCGGGGCATGAGGCCCGCCGACTGCCAGTGCCGGCGGTCCCAGACGGTGGTGCCGGGCGCCACCAGCACCACCAGCAGCCCGCGCCCGAGACGGGTGCGCAGCCGTACCACCGAACCGTCCGGCGCGGTCACCGGGACGTCCGTCACCGGCGCTCCCGGCGGCGTCTCGACGAGCGGTCCGCCGGTGTGCGCGGCGGGCGGTGCCAGCGGCGTGCGGGCGTACACCGGTGGGGCGCCCAGCGGGCCGCGGCCCAGGTGGCCGTCGGTCAGCAGTGTGCTGCGGCCGCGCGCGGCGCCGGGCAGGACGGTGCGCCAGCGGGCCGAGCGGCCGTCCCGCAGCAGCGGCAGCGCCTGGTCGGCGGCGCGCAGCCGGGCCGCGACCGCGCCCCGCCGCTCGGCCTGGTAGCTGTCGAGCAGCGTCTCGGTGGCGCCGTGGTGCCAGGCCAGCCCCAGCTTCCAGGCGAGGTTCTCGGCGTCCCGCAGCCCCTCGTCCAGGCCCTGGGTGCCGAGCGCGCCCAGCAGGTGTGCGGCGTCCCCGGCGAGGAAGGCGCGGCCCTGCCGCCAGCAGCGGGCCAGCCGGTGGTGGACGGTGTGCACGCCGGTGTCGAGGAGTTCGTACGGGGGGACCGGCCGGCCGTGGCCGGAATGCCGGGCGCCGCCCCCGTCCGTGCCGGTACCGTCGCCGGCCTCGACCGGGTACTCGGTGGTCCAGCCGGCCAGCGAGTCGCGGATCCGGGCGACCAGGGCGTCCGGCGTGACCAGTTCGCGCCCCGGGGGCAGCAGCCAGTCCAGCCGCCAGACACCGTCGGCCAGCGGGCGGGCGGAGACCTCGCTGCCCGGTGCGCCGCCCTGCCGGGGCGGTGAGCGGTGCAGCAGGGCCTCGCCGGGCCAGGGGAGTTCGCAGCGCAGCGCGGCCACCGCGTGCCGCTCGACGGCCGTACGGCCGGGGAAGCGGATGTCCAGCAGCTTGCGCACGGTCGACCGGGGGCCGTCGCAGCCGATGAGGTAACTCCCGCGCCACCACGTCCCGTTGGGGCCGCGGGTGCGGGCGCTGATGCCGTGCTCGTCCTGTTCGAGGTCGGTCAGCCGGCTGCCGGTGACGACCTCGGCGAGCTTCTCCCGCTCCAGTGCCGCGCGCAGCGCGCGGGTGAGGGCGTGCTGGGGGAGGTGCACCGGGGAGGTGGCGGCGGGCCCGGCCGCGTCGTTTGTGGGGTGCGGGGCGAAGGCGACGCGTTCCACCAGGCGCCGGCGGCGCATGATCCGCCAGGCCGTCCAGCGGGCGCCGGCGGACTCCAGGGTGGCGGCGCAGCCGAGCCGGCCGACGAACGCCGCGGTGTCCTCGCGGAGGACGGCGGTGCGGGCGGGCCGGGTGTCCTCCTCGCCGGTGGTCTCGTCGAGGACGATGGAGGGGACGCCGAGCCGGGCGAGGGCGAGTGCGAGGGAGAGGCCGGCCGGCCCGCCCCCGGCGACGATCACCGGGTCCACGGCGCCGCTCCCCGAGGCCGCTGGTACGTACGGGACATGCGGGAACTGGCAGTTGGAGCCCGGTGCGTGATCACACAGCGTATGCAACCCACTGCGGCCGCTCGCGTCAAGTGACGGAGGCGGTGGCGCCGTTGCCACCGCCTCCGGACGGTTCCGTACCGGCCGCGCGGGCCGTCGTACCGTCAGTCCTTCGCGTCCGCCGGGACGTCGGCCGGGGGCGCGGTCTCCAGGGCGTCGGTGGCGGTCACCGGCTCGCCGGCCGCCGCCACGCCGATCCCGGTCTTCGCCCGCCGGCCGCGCCGCTCGATCCAGTTGGCGAGGGCGGACAGCGCCAGGCACATCGCGACGTAGATGGAGCCGGTGACGATGATGAACGGGACGTAGGTGTCCTCACCGTTGACGAGGATGTTGGTGCTCATCAGGCGGGCGGTGTAGAGCAGTTCCTCGAACGTGATGATGTAGCCGAGGGAGGTGTCCTTCAGCGTCACCACGAGCTGGCTGATGATCGTCGGCAGCATCGCGCGGACGGCCTGCGGGATCAGCACGGTCGTCATGACCTGGGTCTTGCTCATGCCCAGGGCGTAGGCGGCCTCACGCTGACCCTTGGGCACGGAGTCGATGCCGGCCCGCAGCACCTCGGCCTGGACCGAGCCGTTGTAGACGGTCAGCCCGATGACCAGGGCCCAGAACTGCGGCTGGTCGCCGCTGAGGCCGAGCGCGTCGCGGTTGGTGAGCAGCAGGACCCAGATCACGTAGATGGTGATCAGCAGCGGGACGGCGCGGAAGAGTTCGATGAACCCGGTCGCCAGCCAGCGCACGGGCTTGTGGTCCGACAGCCGCCCGACCGCCAGCAGGATGCCGAGGACCAGGGAGAGCACCGCGGCGACCGCGAAGACCTCGAGGGTCGTCAGCAGGCCGTTGCGGATGTTGGTGCGCACCCCCGCGTTGTTGAAGATGTCCCACCGCTCGGGCTCGAACTGGCCCGTCGCGTTGAGCCGCATCACCACGAACCCGATCAGCGCGAGTACCGCGAGCCCACCGAGGACGGTGTAGACGCGGTTGCGCACCTTCGCCTTCGGCCCGGGGACGTCGTAGAGAACGCTGGCCCCACTCATGCCGTTACCTCACTTCGTTCCGCCCCGCGTGCGCGCGGCCCCCACGTGCTGTCGTTCCGCCCCCAGCCCTCGGCCAGGGGGACCCCCATGTCGCGTCCGTTCACCGGGCGACCCCCATCCGGCGCTCCAGCAGCCGGAAGGCGCCGCTGATGGCGAAGGTGATGACGAGGTAGGCGAGCGCGACCCACAGGAAGATCCAGGCGATCGCGTACCCCTGGTCGCTGAGCAGCTTGGCGAAGCCGAACAGCTCGGTGACGCTGAACGCACCCGCGATGGCGGAGTTCTTCGTGAGTGCGATGAAGATGCTGCTCAGCGGCGGCAGCACGGTGCGGGTGGCCTGCGGCAGGACGATCAGCCGCAGGGTCTGCGAGAACGTCATCCCGAGGCTGCGCGCGGCCTCCGCCTGGCCCAGCGGCACGGTGTTGATGCCGGAGCGCACCGCTTCGCACACGAACGAGGAGGTGTAGAAGCCCAGCGCCAGCATGGCCAGCACGAAGGGGCTCAGTCCCTTGAAGAGCACCTGGGGCACGACGAACATCGCGATCAGGAAGAGCAGCGTCAGCGGGGTGTTGCGCAGCAGCGTGACCCAGGCCGTTCCGAACGCGCGCAGCGGCGGGATCGGAGAGACCCGGAATCCGGCTATGAGGACGCCGAGCACCAGGGCGATCACCGCGCTCGCCGCGGTGATCGCCAGGGTTCCGAGGAACCCGTCACGGAACGCGGGCAGATGATCGAGGAGTACGTTCATGGGGTCTCCGCGGTAGCGGTCATCGGGTCGACGGCGGGCAGGGAAGAGACGGGTTGAAGACAGCGCGCCCCGCACACCCGGCCACGGCGGGCGTACGGGGCGGCGCGGTCAGGAGAAGCGGTCCGGCGCCTCAGTACCGCGGCAGCGGCGTCTTCGGGGCGACGTAGGCCGACCCGGACTTGCCGAGGGTGCCCTCGTACGCCTTCTTGTAGTCGCCGTTGTTGATGTGGTTCTCCAGCGCGGTGGTGATCGCGTCGCGCAGGGCCTTGTCGTTCTTGTCCATGCCGACGCCGTAGGGCTCCTTGGTGAACGGCTTGTTCACCACGCGGAGCTTCGTCGGGCGCTGGGCCGCGTAGCCCTTGAGGATCGCGTCGTCGGTGGTGACCGCGTCGACGTCGCCGTCGATCAGCTTCTTGACGCAGTCCGAGTACTTGCCCAGTTCCAGGGTCTTGGCGCCGTACTTCGGCTTCTTGATCTCCTGGAGCGGGGTGGACCCGGTGATCGAGCAGACCGTCTTGCCGCGGAGCGAGTCCGGGCCGGTGATGGCCTTGTCGTCCTTGCGCACCAGCAGGTCCGCACCCGCGGTGTAGTACGGGCCCGCGAAGCCGACCTGCTTCTTGCGCTCGTCGTTGATCGTGTAGGTGCCGACGTAGTAGTCGACGTCGTGCCCGGAGATCTTGGTCTCACGGACGTTGGAGTCGACCGTGCTGAACTTGATCTGCTTCTCCGAGAAGCCCAGGTCGGCCGCGACCATCTTGGCGATCTCGATGTCGAAGCCGGAGTACTTGCCCGACGAGGGGTCCTGGTAGCCCAGGAACGGCTGGTCGGCCTTGACGCCGATGACGATCTGGCCCTTCTGCTGGGCCTTCTTCAGCACCGCCGAGTTGACCTTGACGTCCTTGGCGACCTTGTACGAGCCGCTGTAGACCTCGCCTCCGGCCGGCTTGTCGCCGGCCGTTCCCGACTCGCCGCCGCAGGCGGTCGCCGTGGCCGCCAGCGCGAGCACCACCGCACCGGCCGCGGCCGTCTTGAGCATCCTCATGGTGAACATCCTTTGGTTCAGCAAGTGTTGGCAATAATGGTGGCCCAACTGCGGCCTCAGTGGTGGAGGATCTTCGACAGGAAGTCCTTGGCGCGGTCGCTGCGCGGGTTGTTGAAGAACTGGTTCGGCTCGGCCTCTTCGATGATGCGGCCGTCCGCCATGAAGACCACTCGGTTCGCCGCGGAGCGCGCGAAGCCCATCTCATGGGTGACCACGACCATCGTCATGCCGTCCCGGGCGAGCTGCTGCATCACGTCCAGCACCTCGTTGATCATCTCCGGGTCCAGCGCGGAGGTCGGCTCGTCGAACAGCATCACCTTCGGGTCCATGGCCAGCGCCCGGGCGATCGCCACCCGTTGCTGCTGCCCGCCGGAGAGCTGTGCGGGGTACTTGTCCGCCTGGGTGCCGACACCGACCCGGTCCAGCAGGGCGCGGGCCTTCTGCTCGGCGGCCGCCTTGTCCGTTTTGCGGACCTTGGTCTGGCCCAGCATCACGTTCTCCAGCACCGTCTTGTGTGCGAAGAGGTTGAACGACTGGAAGACCATGCCGACGTCCGCGCGGAGCCGGGCCAGTTCGCGCCCCTCCTGCGGCAGCGGCTTGCCGTCGATGGTGATGCTGCCGGAGTCGATGGTCTCCAGGCGGTTGATCGTGCGGCAGAGCGTCGACTTGCCGGAGCCCGAGGGCCCGATCACGACGACGACCTCGCCCCGGTTGATCGTCAGGTCGATGTCCTGGAGCACGTGCAGCGCGCCGAAGTGCTTGTTCACGTTGTCCAGCACGACCAGCTGGTCACCCGCCGGCGTGGAACCCTCGGCGTTCTTGGTCACCGATACTTCACTCATCGGCGTACAGCTCCGTCCTCCTCGGTTGGGGAGGACCCTAGTGACGGCTCGCGACCAGCGTCATTACATCTGAGGGGAACTTGAGCATAACGATCCGGTCGCAGCGGGACACTCACGGTGAAGGGGTGGGGGAGGGGGCGGCCGGCCGGGTTCCGTCGTGGCGCGGTGCCACCGGCGTACCGGCTGGGTAACGGATGGCGGCCGGGAGGTGGCCTGCTCTTGACGCGCGCACCCGCCATCGCCGTAGATGCCCTGTGGCCTGTCCGCACGCACCCGGGAAGGAGGCCCGATGAGACTGCTGCTGGTCGAGGACGACGACCACGTCGCCGCGGCGCTGGCCGCCGTGCTCGCCAAGCACGGCCTGTCCGTCGTCCACGCGCGCAGCGGTGAGGAGGCGCTCAAGGCCCTGCTGCCCGATGCCGCCGAGCCGTTCGCGGTGGTGCTGCTCGACCTCGGGCTGCCCGACCAGGACGGCTTCGAGGTGTGCGGCCGGATCCGCAAGATCAGCGCGACCCCGGTCATCATGGTCACCGCGCGCTCCGACGTGCGCTCGCGCATACACGGCCTCAACCTGGGCGCGGACGACTACGTGGTCAAGCCGTACGACACCGGTGAGCTGCTGGCCCGTATCCACGCGGTGAGCCGGCGGAACGCGGTGCCGCCGGCCGGCGGTACGGAGCAGCCGGCCGAGGAGGGCGTGCCCGAGGCGCCGCTGCGGCTCGGCGCGGTCACCGTCGAACTCCCCACCCGCCAGGTGTCCGTGGACGGCACCGCGGTGCCGCTGACCCGCAAGGAGTTCGACCTGCTGGCGCTGCTCGCCCAGCGGCCCGGGGTGGTCTTCCGCCGGGAGCAGATCATCAGCGAGGTGTGGCGGACGAGTTGGGAGGGCACCGGCCGGACCCTGGAGGTGCACATCGCCTCGCTCCGCGCCAAACTGCGCATGCCCGCCCTGATCGAGACCGTCCGCGGCGTCGGCTACCGCCTGGTCGTGCCGGCCTCCCCGGCCTCCCAGGCTCCCTGAAGGCCGCCGCGGGCCCGTGCGCACCCGACTCCTTCCGCTCCTCATCGTCCTGATGGCCGGTGTGCTGCTCGCGCTCGGCATCCCGCTCGGCGTCATCACCGCCGGCGTGGAGCAGCAGAAGGTGGTCGTCGACCGGATCGACGACGCCGCCCGGTTCGCCTCGCTCGCCCAGTTCGTCACCGCCCGCCCCGATGCCGACGCCGGGCACAAGACGCCCGAGGAGGACGAGCGGCGCGCCACCCTCCGCACGGAGCTGGCCCGCTACTACGGCCTGTACGGGATCCGGGCCGGCGTCTTCTACCGCGACCGCTCGCCGATGGCCGCCGCCCCGCAGGACATGCCGGTGCCCCGCGACGGGGAGGGCGCCCGGGCCTTCAGCGAGGCACTGGCCGGCCGCCGCAGCCACGACCCGCACCAGATCTGGCCGTGGGACGACGACGGCCGCGTCCCGGTCGCCTCTCCGGTGATCCGCGACGGCGACGTGGTCGCGGTGGTCATGACCGATTCGCCCACCGGGCAGATGCGCGCCCGGATCCTGCACGGCTGGCTGCTGATCGCGGCCGGCGAGTGCGCGGCGATGCTCGTCGCGGTCGGCGCGGCCTTCCGGCTCACCGGCTGGGTGCTGCGGCCCGTACGGGTCCTGGACGCGGCCAGCCACGACATCGCCACCGGCCGGATGAAGTCCCGGGTCGCCGGCACCGCCGGACCGCCCGAACTGCGCCGGCTGGCCCGCTCCTTCAACGAGATGGCCGACCACGTCGAGGAGGTGCTGGAACAGCAGCGCGCCTTCGTCGCGGACGCCTCCCACCAGCTGCGCAACCCGCTGTCCGCGCTGCTGCTGCGGATCGAGCTGCTGGCCCTCGAACTCCCCGAGGGCAACGAGGAGATCGCCTCGGTGCGCACCGAGGGCAAGCGGCTGGCCCGGGTCCTGGACGATCTGCTCGACCTCGCCCTCGCCGAGCACACCGCCGCCGACCTGCAGCTCACCGACGTGGCCGCGCTGGCCGCCGAGCGCGTCGACTCCTGGCGCCCGATGGCCGACGACAAGGGCGTCCGGCTGACCTACGAGGGCCAGCCCGCGGTCACCGGCTGGGCCGATCCGGTCGCCCTCTCCAGCGCCCTGGACGCCGTCGTCGACAACGCCCTGAAGTTCACCCCGGCCGGCCGGCCCGTGACCGTACGCGTGGCACCGGACGGCGAGCGGGTGCGGATCACCGTGGCCGACCGCGGCCCGGGGCTGACCGAGGACGAACTGGCGCGGGTCGGTGACCGCTTCTGGCGCAGCAGCCGCCACCAGAACGTCTCGGGTTCCGGGCTCGGCCTGTCGATCACCCGCGCCCTGCTCACCGCCGGCGGCGCCACCATCGCCTACGCCCCGCACCCGCCGCACGGCCTGGAGGTCACCGTGACCCTGCCGCGCACCGCGCCCTGAACAGGCGGGTTGGTCCGCGCCGTGTGCTACCGTCGAAGGACGTTGCAGTTGTGGTACCCATGAACGTTGTGTGCGCCCGGAGGCTGGTAGCCCCGGGCGTTCCTGTTTTCCGGAGTTTCCGGGCCGTTTCCGGTGTGGGGCGATGATCGCGGCGAAGGGGACCGCACGGTGCGGTTCCCGGTTTGCCCCATGAATGGAGAAAAACATGGCTTCCGGCACCGTCAAGTGGTTCAACTCGGAAAAGGGCTTCGGCTTCATCGAGCAGGACGGCGGCGGCCCCGACGTCTTCGCCCACTACTCGAACATCCAGGCTCAGGGCTTCCGTGAGCTCCTGGAGGGCCAGAAGGTCTCGTTCGACGTGACCCAGGGCCCGAAGGGCCCCCAGGCGGAGAACATCATCCCCGCCTGACGCCCCGCGCGTCCGCCCTGGCCTGCGACGGCACCGTCCGTCGCAGGCCAGGGCGCTTTTTTGGGCCGGGATGCTCTTCGGGGGTGCCGGGGGTCACTCAGGGCTTCACGGACACGTAGTAGCGCCGGGCGCCCTCGTGCAGCTGCAGCGGATCGGTGAACACCGCCGTCCGCAGGTCCACCTTCTGCGCGGCATGCACCTGACGCCCGATCCAGTCCCGGCTGTCGATCACCGTCCGGGTGATGCCCTGGGTCAGCGCCGCGTCCTCCCGGTCCGTCGTGACCAGCAGGTTCGCCACCGCGATCGTCTTCACCGCCTGCCCGTCCTGGGCCCGCGGATAGGCGTCGGCGGGCATCACCGCCGCCCGGTAGTAGCGGGTGCGCTCGCCCTGCCGGTGCAGGCCCTCGGTGAGGTCGCCGAGCTGCACCAGCCGTACGGGGAACCGCTCCGCGAGCCGCTGGACCGCCGTCGTCGGCAGCCCGCCCGACCAGAAGAAGGCGTCCAGCTTCCCCTGCTCCAGCAGCTTCGGCATCCGGTCGATGCCCACGCGCACGGGCTTGATGTCCTGGTCGAAGTCGAGTCCGGCCGCCTCCAGCAGCCGCCGGGTGATCAGCTGCACGCCCGAGTCGTCGCTCCCGACACCCACCCGCAGGTGCCGCAGATCCTTGGTCGAGCGCACCGCCGACCGCTTGGGCACCACCAGCTGCATGTAGTCGTCGTACAGCCGCGCACAGGCCCGCAGCCGGTCCGCGCCCGGCTCGCCCCGGAACTGGTAGGTGGCGACCGCGTCAGCCGTGGCGATGCTGAACTCCGCCCGCCCGGACACCAGTTGGCGCAGATTGTCGATCGACCCCTCGCTGCGGATCAGCCGCAGCCGTAGGTCCGGCATGTCGTGCGCCAGGTCCTGCTGCAGCAGCTCCCCGTAGCGCGCGTACACCCCCGTCGGCACGCCCGTCGCCATCGTCACCTGGCCGCTCGGCGCGGGCGCGCTCCCCATGGACAGCAGCCACCACAGCGCCAGCCCGAGCACGACCAGCGCCGCGACGCCTGCCTGGAACGCCCGGTGGCCCGGGCGGGGGAGTGCGGTGACCATGGGCGGGATCCTGCCAGGTGCGCGGCTTCGGCGGGAGGGGGGCCGGGGCCTGGGGTCGACCACGCTCCGCTCGGCCGTGATCCTTTGACGGCGGGCCGCCGGTGGGCGCGCGGGACGCGGAACGGGGGACGGGACGTGGACGACGAGGCACTCATCGCGGCCGTACGGAGCGGGGACGTGGCGGCGGCGGACGCGCTGCTCGACGCCGGGGCCGATCCGGACACCGTCGACGGGGCCGGCACGCCGGCGCTCTGCCTGGCGGTGGACGCCTTCGACCTGCCGGTGGTGGAGCTGCTGAGCGGGGCGGCGCGGTTGGACCGGGTGGCCCCCGACGGCCGCACCGCCCTGTTGCGGGCGGTCGACCGCGGGGCGTACGAGATCACGGAAGCGCTCGTCCGCCGCGGCGCACAGCTCTGGCACAAGGACGGCGCGGGGCGCGACGCCCTGGCGCTGGCCCGGTACTGGCACGAGACGGGAGCCGTGGACGAGTTGCGGCGCAGGCACGGGACGACCGGGAGGAGTGGGCCGGCGGAGCCGGTCCGGCGCAGGACCGTCCGGGGCGCGTTCGGGACGACCTGTGAGGAGCTGTCGCTGGGCGAGTTGAGGGTCCGCACCGGGCACACCGCGATCCTCACCGTGCTGGAGCCCCGCTTCGGGGTCCGGCCCGCCTTCGAGGAGTTGCTGGCCCGCGCCCTGGCCGAACCGGACGTCGACCACGAGGTGTGGTGGGCGACGACGTCCGCGGCCCAGCAGCGGCACGATCCGGCCGTCCGGGAGGCGGCGGCCGCCCTACGGGACCGGCCGGATGCGTCGGAGCGGTACTTCGGGGCGGAGGTACTGCGGCTGATCGAGCTCTTCGGGGGGAGCGATTCCCAGGGAGGAGAGTGATGTCGAGGGGGGTGACGAGGCCTCGCCCGCCGGTCAGGGGCGGGCGCGGACGGGCCTCCGGGCCCGCGGGGAGAAGGCTTCTCCGGCGGGCCCTTACCCTTGAGGAATGACCAGCAGCACCGACCGCAGCCACGTCGTGGGCGTGCCGAAGACCTATGAGATCCGCACCTACGGGTGCCAGATGAACGTCCACGACTCCGAGCGGCTGTCCGGGCTGCTGGAGGAGGCCGGGTACGTCCGTGCGCCCAAGGGGGGCGAGGAGGCCGACGTCGTCGTCTTCAACACCTGCGCGGTGCGGGAGAACGCCGACAACCGCCTCTACGGCAACCTCGGCCAGCTCGCCCCCAAGAAGGCGGCGCACCCCGGCATGCAGATCGCCGTGGGCGGCTGCCTCGCGCAGAAGGACCGCGACACCATCGTCAAGAAGGCCCCCTGGGTCGACGTGGTCTTCGGGACGCACAACATCGGCAAGCTGCCGGTCCTGCTGGAGCGGGCCCGCGTCCAGGAAGAGGCGCAGGTCGAGATCGCCGAGGCGCTGGAGGCGTTCCCCTCCACGCTGCCGACCCGCCGCGAGAGCGCGTACGCGGCCTGGGTGTCGATCTCCGTCGGCTGCAACAACACCTGCACCTTCTGTATCGTCCCGGCGCTGCGCGGCAAGGAGAAGGACCGCCGGCCCGGCGACATCCTCGCCGAGGTCGAGGCGCTGGTCGCCGAGGGCGTCAGCGAGATCACCCTGCTCGGGCAGAACGTCAACGCCTACGGTTCCGACATCGGCGACCGCGAGGCCTTCAGCAAGCTGCTGCGCGCCTGCGGGAACATCGAGGGCCTGGAGCGGGTGCGCTTCACCTCCCCGCACCCGCGCGACTTCACCGACGACGTGATCGCCGCCATGGCCGAGACGCCCAACGTGATGCCGCAGCTGCACATGCCGCTGCAGTCCGGCTCCGACCAGGTCCTCAAGGCCATGCGCCGCTCGTACCGCCAGGAGCGGTTCCTCGGCATCATCGAGAAGGTGCGCGCCGCCATGCCGGACGCCGCGATCTCGACGGACATCATCGTCGGCTTCCCGGGCGAGACCGACGAGGACTTCGAGCAGACCCTGCACACGGTCCGCGAGTCCCGCTTCGCCCAGGCGTTCACGTTCCAGTACTCCAAGCGCCCCGGCACCCCCGCGGCCGAGATGGACGGCCAGATCCCCAAGGCCGTCGTCCAGGAGCGCTACGAGCGGCTGGTCGCCCTCCAGGAGGAGATCTCCTGGGAGGAGAACAAGAAGCAGGTCGGCCGCACCCTGGACGTCATGGTCGCCGAGGGTGAGGGCCGCAAGGACGACGCGACCCACCGCCTCTCCGGCCGGGCGCCGGACAACCGCCTGGTGCACTTCACCCGGCCCGAGGAGCCGGTCCGCCCCGGCGACGTGGTGACCGTCGAGGTGACCTACGCCGCTCCGCACCACCTCCTCGCGGAGGGCCCGGCCAAGGCGGTCCGCCGCACCCGCGCCGGCGACGCCTGGGAGAAGCGCACCGCCGCCCCGGCCGAGAAGCCCAAGGGCGTCCTGCTGGGCCTGCCCACCATCGGTGCCCCGGCCCCGAGCCCGGCACCCACCGCGGGCTGCGGCTGCGACTGACCGCGAGGACGGCGGGCCGGGGGCGTTACGCTGCGTGGCATGCTCGTAGCCGCCGCCATCTGCCCCTGCCCGCCGCTGCTCGTCCCGGAGGTCGCCGCCGGGGCCGCGCCCGAGCTGGAACCGCTGCGCGCCGCCTGCCTCGACGCGATCGGCCTGCTCGCCGCGGCCCGCCCGGACCGGCTGGTCGTCGTCGGCCCCGCCGACGAGGTCACCCGCGGCCCGCACCCCGAGGGTGCCGTCGGATCGTTCCGCGGCTTCGGGGTGCCGATCGACGTGACGCTGGGCGCCGCGGAGGCCGCCGCCGAGCGGCCGCTCCCGCCGTCCCTCTCCATCGGCGCCTGGCTGCTCTCCCGCGCGGACTGGGCCGACGCCCCCGTGGAGGGCCTGGGCCTGGACCCGGCGCTGCCCGCTGAACGGGCCCTGGCGGCCGGCCGGGAGATCGCCACCCGCGCGCCCCGGGTCGCCCTGCTGGTGATGGGCGACGGCAGCGCCTGCCGGACGGTCAAGGCGCCCGGCTACCTCGACGACCGGGCCGAGCCCTTCGACGCCGCCGTGGCCCGCGCGCTGGGCGCCGCCGACGTCGCCGCGCTGAGCGCGCTGGACGCCCAGCTCGCCGCCGCCCTCCAGGCCTCCGGACGGGCCGGCTGGCAGCTCCTGGCGGGTGCCGCCGAGGGCGCGGGGCTGGGCGGCCGGCTGCTGCGCGAGGAGGCCCCGTACGGCGTGGGGTACTTCGTCGCCACCTGGTCGTAGCCACTACGGCGGGTAGGCCACTGCGGCGGTGAGCCACTACGGCGGGTCGGTCGTCACCGGCAGCCCGGTGGCGCGCCGACCCTCCTGGGGGTTGGTCCGGCGACCTCCGCTCCGTGGTGGACACGACACGACGGCCGCGAGGTGGTGAGCCACCTCGCGGCCGTCGTGCGCCGCCCGTCTTTCCGACGCGCGTGAATTACTCCTGCGTCACTTCCGTGCGCCCTCGCCCGACTCGCTGTCCGCCGCGGCCCGGACCGACTGCTGCCGGGGAATCCCGGCGCTCTCCGCGGTCTGCTCCGCCGCACCGTGCGCTTCCCCGTCGGCGGCCTGCTCGGCGGCCGGTCCGGGTGCCGTCTCAGCGGCCTGTTCGGCGGCCGCCTCGGCGGTCTCCGCACTCTGTCCGTCACCCGTCCCGTCACCGGACACCTCCGGGGCCGCCGCTTCCGCCGCGTCGTCCGCCACGCCTTCGGCCACCGCGTCCGCCGCGGACCCGTCGCCGGCCGCGGCCTCCTCGGCCCCCGCGGACTCCTCGGCCTTCTCGGCCTCCCCGGCCCCCAGGGCTTCGTCGGCGCCCTCGGCCTCCGCCGAAGCGGCCGACTTCGCCGGCTCCTCCGCCTCGGCCGTCACCGACGTTGCGGCGCTCTCCTCCGTCAACGCTTCGGACTTACGGCGGCGAAACCGCGAAAACACGCCCATAACTGCTCCTACGCTCTTCATGTGGGCGAAATCCCCTGCCGCCCGGAGCGGACCGTTGCGCCGCCCACGGGCGCCGGTGCTGCACCGGCTCTCTCGGGACCTCGCAACAGGCAACGACCTCATCGGTGGCCCGTCACGTCGCTCGTTCGAGATGGGCCCGCGATGTTTGGGAGACTGACGTGGTGAACACCGCCGTCCCCGCTCCGCGGGTCATCGCCGTCGTCGGCCCCACCGCGGCCGGAAAGTCCGATCTGGGCGTCGCGCTCGCCCGACACCTGGGTGGCGAGGTCATCAACGCCGACTCCATGCAGCTCTACCGCGGCATGGACATCGGGACCGCCAAGCTCACGCCCGAGGAGCAGCAGGGCGTACCGCACCGCCTCCTGGACGTCTGGGAGGTCACCCGCGCCGCCAACGTCGCCGAGTACCAGCGGCTGGCCCGCGCCGAGATCGACCGGCTGCTCGCCGAGGGCCGCCCCCCGGTCCTCGTCGGCGGCTCCGGCCTGTACGTACGCGGCGCCATCGACGCCCTGGAGTTCCCCGGCACCGACCCTGCGGTGCGCGCCCGTCTGGAGGCCGAACTGGCCGAACTGGGCAGCGGCGCCCTGCACGCCCGGCTGGCCACCGCCGACCCGGAGGCCGCCCGCGCCATCCTGCCCGGGAACGGCCGCCGCATCGTGCGCGCCCTGGAGGTCATCGAGATCACCGGCCGCCCCTTCACCGCCAACCTCCCCGGTCACGAGGCGGTCTACGACACCGTGCAGATCGGGGTCGACGTCGCGCGCCCCGAACTCGACGAGCGGATCGCCCGGCGGGTCGACCGGATGTGGGAGGCGGGCCTCGTCGACGAGGTGCGCCGCCTGGAGGCCGAAGGGCTGCGGGAGGGCCTGACCGCCTCCCGGGCGCTCGGCTACCAGCAGGTGCTCGCGCAGCTGGCGGGGGAGTGCACGGAAGCGCAGGCGCGTGATGAGACGGTGCGCGCCACCAAGCGCTTCGCGCGCCGTCAGGACTCGTGGTTCCGCCGGGACCCGCGCGTCCACTGGCTCAGCGGTGCGGCCGAGCACCGGGCGGAACTCCCTGAGCAGGCTCTGGCCTTGCTCGAACGACCGGTCACAGCCTGATCACGTCATGGCATCGGGACGCTCCGGCCGTCATCAGGGCCCCTGAGGGCGTGTCATCATCGACCTTCGATCGAGGCGTGCATGCGGCAGTGGGGAGGGCGCGTGGCAATGGAGGCCGGCCCTCGCAACCGAGCCCAGCAGCCGGACAACGGCGCTGACACGGACACCGACACGGCACCGCTGACCGCCGACGGCCCGCACGGCGACCTGTCCCACGACGGCTTCGCCGAGGACGGTCCGTCCGACGGCGACGCCCTCGGCCGCGACCCGCTCGCCCCGTCCGATCCCCTGGGGACCTCCGTACCTCTGGGCCACCCCGACGCCCTGGACGCCACCGGGGCGCTGGACGACTCCGACGGACCGGACGCCGCCGGCGGGTCCGGTGAGGGCGGAGAGTCGTTCCGTGAGCTGCGTCCGCCGCGCCGGCTGCGGCTGTGGCAGCTCGCACCGATCGTCGGGCTGGCGGCCCTCGGCTCGCTGATGTTCGCCTTCCCGCTGGCCTTCGAGTTCGGCGGCGACGGCGGCGCGGTGATCGCGATGCTCGGCCTGCTGCTGTGCTGCTGCGCGGCCGGCTGGGGCATGATGGCCGCCCGCCGCGTCGGCCACACCTGGCCAGGACTCCCCGCCCGCGGCTCCGGCCGCCGCGCCAGCTGGCGGGTGGTCCTGCTGTACGCCCTGGTGGTGGCCGTCCCCGCGGCCCTGGCCATCTGGCGCGTGGCCCGACTGCGCTGACGCGCTCCTGTCCGGGCGACGGTGAGCCCGCCTCTCTCCGGGCTGCGCGGCGTCCTGTCCCGGCTGCACGGCGTCCCTCTGCCGGCTGCGCGGAATGGCGCGCTCCTCTTTCCTCATGACGTGCTCCTCTTTCCCCTGCCACTTTTTTCCCCGCCGCCCACCCCCCTTCGGGGGGTGGGCGGGTCAGGAGCACCCCCCGAGCGCGCACACCCTCCGAGCACACCCTTCCGAGCACACCGCTCCGAGCACACCCCTCCGAGCACACCGCTCCGAGCGGCCCCCAACCCCGCCCCGCCCACCCCTGTCACCCCCGCCCCGTACGATGCAAGGGTGACCAGTACGCAGCGGGTGCCGTTCCTCAAGGGACACGGCACCGAGAACGACTTCGTGATCGTCCCCGACCCGGACGGCCTGCTCGACCTGCCCGCGGCCGCGGTCGCCCGGATCTGCGACCGGCGGGCCGGCCTGGGCGGTGACGGCGTGCTGCGCGCCGTACGGGCCGCCGCGCACCCGGAGGCGCGCGATCAGGCCGACGAGGCCGAGTGGTTCATGGACTACCGCAACGGCGACGGCTCGATCGCCGAGATGTGCGGCAACGGCGTCCGGGTCTTCGCGCGCTACCTCCTCCACGCCGGCCTGGCCGAGGCCGGCGACCTCGCCATCGCCACCCGCGCCGGCGTGCGCCGCGTCCACGTCGCCAAGACCGGCGACGTCACGGTTTCCATGGGCCGCGCCGAGCTGCCCGAGGAAGGCGTCGTGGTCACGCTCGGCGGCCGCAGCTGGCCGGCCCGCAACGTCAACATGGGCAATCCGCACGCGGTCGCGTTCGTCGAGGACCTGGCCCACGCCGGCGACCTGCTGGCCGTACCGCCGTTCAGCCCCGCCGCGGTTTATCCCGACGGCGTCAACATCGAGTTCGTGGTCGACCGCGGGCCCCGGCACGTGGCGATGCGGGTTTACGAGCGCGGCTCGGGCGAGACCCGGTCCTGCGGCACCGGCGCCTGCGCGGTGGCCGTCGCGGCCGTCCGGAGGGACGGTCTGGACCCGGCGACGACCGGAACCCCTGTCACGTACACGGTCGATGTGCTCGGCGGCAGCCTGAAGATCACCGAGCTGCCGGACGGCACGGTCGAGATGACCGGACCGGCCGAGATCGTCGCCGAGGGCACCTTCGACCCCTCCTGGCTGGCCGCCGCGCTCGCCTGACCGGCCCACGGCAGGGAGGCCGGGCGGGGACACTCCCCGCCCGCCCTGCAGAAACGGTTCAGGCCAAAAGATTCGCTCGAACGGGTGATCCGTATCACTCTGAGCGAGAGGTGGACAGCGCTGCGTGATGGGCTCGATAGCATCAAGCACCGGCCCGGGATGCCGGAACTGGCGCGTCCCACCGCCGGTCGACGCTGCCGGAGGTGCCCATGAGCGCAGAGGCCACGAACCCTGGTAACCCTGGAGCAGCGGGCCGCAGGCGCGGCCGCCGCCGACTGGAGCTCAGAGGGCTGCGCCGCATCGGCCGCGCCGCACTCGGCGCGGCCCCCCGCGACGGCCTCCCGCACGCCCTGGAACACGTCGCCAAGGTGCACCGCCGCCACCACCCCGACGCCGACCTGGACACCCTCGCCCGGGCCTATCTGCTCGCCGAGTCCTCGCACCGCGGGCAGCTGCGCAAAAGCGGCGAGCCGTACATCACCCACCCGTTGGCCGTGACCCTGATCCTCGCCGAACTGGGCGCGGAGACCACGACGTTGACCGCCTCGCTGCTCCACGACACCGTCGAGGACACCGATCTGACGCTGGATCAGGTTCGCGAACGGTTCGGCGCGGAGGTCTGCTACCTGGTCGACGGCGTCACCAAGTTGGAGAAGGTCGACTACGGCGCCGCCGCCGAGCCGGAGACCTTCCGCAAGATGCTGGTGGCGACCGGCAACGACGTCCGGGTGATGTCCATCAAGCTTGCCGACCGGCTGCACAACATGCGCACCCTCGGCGTGATGCGGCCCGAGAAACAGGCCCGGATCGCCAAGGTGACCCGCGACGTGCTGATCCCGCTGGCCGAACGCCTCGGCGTCCAGGCGCTGAAGGCCGAGCTGGAGGACCTGGTCTTCGCGATCCTGCATCCGGAGGAGTACGCCACCACGCAGGCCCTCGTCCTGGAGTACGCCGGCCGGCCCGACCCGCTCGCCGACATCGCGGAGCGGATGCGCACGGTCCTGGCCGAGGCCGGCATCGACGCCGAAGTCCTCGTCCGGCCACGGCACTTGGTCTCCGTGCACCGCGTACGGCTGGCCCGCCGCGAGCTGACCGGCGCCGACCTGGGGCGGCTGCTGGTGCTGGTGGCCGAGGACGCCGACTGCTACGCCGTCCTCGGCGAACTGCACACCTGCTTCACGCCGGTCGTCTCCGAGTTCAAGGACTTCATCGCGACGCCGAAGTTCAACCTCTACCAGTCGCTGCACACCGCCGTCACCGTCCCGTCCGGGGAGATCGGCGAGACCCTGATCCGCACCCACCAGATGCACCGGGTCGCCGAGGCCGGCGTGATCGCGCTGGGCAACCCGTACGCCCCCACGGACGGGCCCGACGCCCCCGAGGGCGAGCGGGCCGACCCGACCCGCCCCGGGTGGCTCTCCCGCCTGCTGGAGTGGCAGCGCACCACCCCCGACCCGGACACCTTCTGGACCTCGCTGCACGACGATCTCGCCCAGGACCGGGAGATCACGGTCTTCTGCGCGGACGCGCCCTCGGACGGGTCGGACGCCACGGACGGGGCGGCCGGCGAGGCCATCGGCCTGCCCGCCGGCGCCAGTTGTGTGGACGCGGCGTACGAGCGGCACGGCGAGCGGGCGCACTGTTGTATCGGCGCGCGCGTCAACGGCCGGCTCGCCACCCTCGCCACCGTCCTGCACGACGGCGACAGTCTGCAGCTCCTGATGGCCCCGGACTCCGCCGCCGGCCCCTCGCCGGAATGGCTCGACCACGCCCGTACGCCCGCCGCGCGGCTCGCCATCGCCCGCTGGCTGTCCGGCCCCCAGGCTCCCGCCATCGGCCCACAGGGGCCCGCCGAGACCCCTTCCGGGCCCTCGTCCGCCGGCCGGCCCGCCCCCGGCGACGAGCACCCCGCAGGGGCCCGCGCCACGCCCGGCTCGGTCCTCGCGGTCGCGGACCTGCCCGGCGCCGCGGTCCGGCTGGCCGGCTGCTGCACACCGGTGCCGCCGGACACCGTCACCGGCTTCGCCGTACGGGGCGGCGCGGTCACCGTGCACCGCGCCCTGTGCCCCGTCGTGGCCCGGATGGCGGCCACCGGACGGCAGCCGGTCGGGGTGCGCTGGCGGGGCGCGGGACAGGGCGCCCACGGCTGCCGGGTCACCCTCATGGCAGAGGCCTTCAGCCGGCCGCACCTCCTCGCCGACCTCACCGAGGCGATCGCCGCCCAGGGCGCCGCCGTGGTGTCCGCCGCCGTCGAACCCCCGCACGAACAGCGCGTGCGCCACACGTACACGCTCCACCTGCCGAACGCCGCCGGGCTGCCGTCCCTGATGCGCGCCATGCGGCAAGTGCCCGGCGTCTTCGACGTGTTGCGGGCCGGACGGGTCCGGCAGACCGCGGCGATGCGCCCCTGAGGGCGGACCGGCCACGGATGGTGACGGCCCGTCGGACGGCTGTGGGCCGTCCGGAGGACGCCCTGCGGGACAGGCGCACGGGGCACCGCCCGTTCGGGTGCCGTTTGACGGCTCGCCCACGGCGGAGGCGGCCGCGTTGGTAGCCGTAGTTCATGTCCCTTCGCTCACGCCGACCGTCCCGCGACCCCGACCGCACCGTCCCCGCGCCGCGCCGTGCCCGAACCGGCCGGCTCCGGCGCTCCGGCCGCCGGGCCGCCGCACTCGGGCTGGCCGCCGTCGCCACCCTCGGCGTGGCCGAGCCGCAGCCCCTCGGGGCGCAGGGTCTGGGCGACCGGCTCTTCCCCATGCTCGGCAACACCGGCTACGACGTCACGTCCTACGACGTCTCCCTGGACTACTCCGGCCACAACGACCGGCCGATGAACGCCACCACGGAGATCACCGCGCACGCCACCACCGAGCTCGACCAGCTCAACCTCGACTTCGCCCGCGGCACGGTGCGCTCCGTGAAGGTCGGCGGCCTGCCCGCCCGGTACGAGCAGCACGGCGAGGACCTGGTGGTCATCCCGTCGTCCCACATCTCCCGGGGACAGCAGGTCAAGATCTCCGTCCAGCACACCAGCGACCCCCGGGGCAAGACCAACGGCGGCTGGCTCCGCACCACCGACGGGCTGGCGATGGCCAACCAGGCGGACGCCGCCCACCGCGTCTTCCCCTGCAACGACCACCCCTCCGACAAGGCGTTCTTCACCTTCCGCATCAGCGCGCCCCAGGAGCTGACCGCGGTCGCCAACGGCCTGCCCCTGGGGGCGTCCGGCACCCGCGCGGCACGCCGTACCTGGACCTACCGCACCGCCCACCCCATGGCCACCGAACTCGCGCAGGTCTCCATCGGGAAGTCCAGCGTGCTGTTCAAACACGGACCGCACGACCTGCCTATCCGCGACGTGGTCCCGACCGCGAACCGCGCGGTGCTCAACAAATGGCTGGCCAAGACGCCGGCGCAGGTCGCCTGGATGGAGCGCAAGGTCGGCCCCTACCCCTTCGAGGCGTACGGGGTGCTGATCGCCAACGCCCACACCGGATTCGAGCTGGAGACCCAGACCCTCTCGCTCTTCGAGAAGGACCTGTTCACGGCCGAGCACCTGCCCGCCTGGTACGTGGAGTCCGTGATGGTGCACGAACTGTCACACCAGTGGTTCGGTGACAGCGTCAGCCCGCGCCGCTGGTCCGACGTCTGGCTCAACGAGGCGCACGCGACCTGGTACGAGGCGCTCTACGCCCAGGAGAAGGGCGACAGCCGGGCCAGCCTGGAGACCCGGATGCACCGGGCGTACGAGCAGTCCGACGGGTGGCGGGCCGAGGGCGGGCCGCCCGCCGCGCCCAAGGCCCCCAGCCCCGGCCAGAAGATCAGCATCTTCCGCCCCATCGTCTACGACGGCGGCGCCCTCGTCCTCTACGCCCTGCGGCAGAAGATGGGCCCGGCGGCCTTCGACCGGCTCGAACGCGAATGGGTGGCCCACCACAAGGACGGCGTGGCCGACTCCGCCGACTTCACCGCGCTGGCCTCCAAGATTTCCGGGCAGAACCTCACCGGCTTCTTCCAGGAGTGGCTCTACGGCGCCCACACCCCGCCGATGCCCGGCCACCCGCAGTGGCGGCCCGGCGCGGCCGGCGATCTCGGCAAGCCGGTGCAGCCGGGGCAGCCCGCGAAAGGCGGACAGCCCGGCAAAACCGGAGCTCCGGTGAAGCCCGCCGGAAAACCCGCCGCGCCCGGAAAACCCGCGTGACGGCCCTCCCGGGCCGTGCGACCATCATCGGGTCGGCGCCGGCAGCCCGGGAATCTCCGGGGCGTGTCGTACGTTGACACCTACGACAGTCCCGGTGGGGCCGGCCAACCGGTCCCCGTGAGGGCTTCCCAACGACACAAAGGATCAAATGACCTCCTCTTCTTCCCTTCCGCAGGACCGGCAGCGCCTCGCCGAGAGCCTTCGGGCCGACGCACTGATGGAAGAGGACGTCGCCTGGAGCCACGAGATCGACGGGGAGCGCGACGGCGACCAGTACGACCGCTCGGACCGTGCGGCCCTGCGCCGTGTGGCGGGCCTCTCCACCGAGCTCGAGGACATCACCGAGGTCGAGTACCGCCAGCTCCGTCTGGAGCGCGTGGTGCTCGTCGGTGTGTGGACCTCCGGGACGGTGCAGGACGCGGAGAACTCCCTCGCCGAGCTCGCGGCGCTGGCCGAGACGGCCGGCGCGATGGTGCTCGACGGCGTCATCCAGCGCCGCGACAAGCCGGACCCGGCCACGTACATCGGCTCGGGCAAGGCCCTGGAGCTGCGCGACATCGTGCTCGAATCCGGGGCCGACACCGTGGTGTGTGACGGTGAGCTCTCCCCGGGCCAGCTGATCCACCTCGAGGACGTCGTCAAGGTCAAGGTGGTCGACCGGACCGCCCTGATCCTCGACATCTTCGCCCAGCACGCCAAGTCCCGGGAGGGCAAGGCGCAGGTCTCGCTGGCGCAGATGCAGTACATGCTCCCCAGGCTCCGCGGCTGGGGCCAGTCGCTGTCCCGGCAGATGGGTGGCGGTGGCTCCGGTTCGGCGGGCGGCGGTATGGCCACCCGTGGTCCCGGTGAGACCAAGATCGAGACGGACCGGCGGCGGATCCGCGAGCGGATGGCGAAGCTGCGCCGGGAGATCGCGGAGATGAAGACCGGCCGGGACATCAAGCGCCAGGAACGCCGGCGCCACAAGGTCCCCTCGGTCGCCATCGCCGGCTACACCAACGCCGGCAAGTCCTCGCTGCTCAACCGCCTCACGGGCGCCGGCGTGCTGGTGGAGAACGCCCTGTTCGCCACCCTGGACCCGACCGTCCGGCGGGCCGAGACGCCCAGCGGACGCCTCTACACCCTCGCCGACACCGTCGGCTTCGTCCGGCATCTGCCGCACCACCTCGTCGAGGCGTTCCGCTCCACGATGGAGGAGGTCGGCGACTCCGACCTGATCCTCCACGTGGTCGACGGCTCGCACCCGGTGCCGGAGGAGCAGCTGGCCGCCGTCCGCGAGGTGATCCGGGACGTCGGTGCCACGGACGTGCCCGAGATCGTGGTCGTCAACAAGGCCGACGCGGCCGACCCGCTGGTCCTCCAGCGGCTGCTGCGCCAGGAGAAGCACGCGATCGCGGTCTCGGCCCGTACGGGCCAGGGCCTCGCGGAGCTGCTGGCCCTGCTCGACGAGGAGCTGCCCCGGCCGCGGGTCGAGATCGAGGTGCTGGTGCCCTACACCCAGGGCGCCCTGGTCTCGCGGGCGCACGCCGAGGGCGAGGTCCTCTCCGAGGAGCACACCGCCGAGGGCACGGTCCTCAAGGCGCGGGTGCACGAGGAACTGGCCGCCGAGTTCCGCCCGTTCGTACCGGCGGCGTAAGGGCCGGCACGCACGGCCCGTAGATACGCGGAAGGCCCGCTCCGGGAGACCGGAGCGGGCCTTCGCCGTGGTGGCGGCCCGGTGGGACGGTGCCGGGCACCGTCCCACCTCAGCGGATCACTGCTTGCTCGCCCACTTCTTGCTCATGTTGTCGAACATGGCCTTGGCCTCCGGGCCCAGGTGCGGGCCGGCCGACCAGCGGGCCGGGCGCGGACCCATCGACATGTTGGACACCAGCACCGGCTTGCCGTCGGCACCCTTGATGAACCAGGGGCCACCGGAGGAGCCACCGGTCATGGTGCAGCCGATGCGGTACATGGTCGGCTTGTTGGCGTCCATCGACAGCCGGGTCGGCTTGTCGGTGCAGCTCTGCTGCGCGGCACCGTCGAACGGCGGCTCGGCCGGGTAGCCCTGCGCGGTCAGGCTGGGGATCTTGGCCATCGCCGGGGCGTTGAAGTCGACCTGGTACGCGCCGCCGGCCATCTCCTCCAGCGACTTGCCGCCGGTGCTCTCCTCCGGCTTCACGTGCATCAGCGCGAAGTCGTACGGGGCCATCGGCACGCCCGGAACGGCGCCGCCGTCCTTGATCCACTCGCTGGACGTCGCCATGTCGTCGGCCCACCACTTGCCCGACGGGACGCGCTCCTCGAAGGGCTTGTTCTTCAACTGGCCGGCGGTCCCACCGGTCTTGTTGAAGTTCGGCACGAACATCATGTTGCGGTACCAGCCGCCGTTCTTGCCGGCGTGCACACAGTGCGCCGCGGTCCACACCAGGTTGGACTTACCGGGGTGCGCCGGGTCCTTGACGACCGTGGCGGAACAGCGCGACTCGCCCTCGGGGGTGCTGAACAGCAGCAGACCCACACCGGGAGCGGTGGCGGTGTACGGGGTCTTGACGGCCTGAGCGGGGACGGCGGCCGGCTCAGGATCCGTCTTGCCCTGGTCCTCCGAGATGTCCTCGGGCTTGCTGGGGTCCTTGGGCGGCTTGACCTTCTCGATCTTGTCGGGGTTCCAGAAGTTCTTGATGATCGGGTTGATGAACTCCCCGGCCTCCCGGAGCCACTTGTCCCGGTCCCAGTTCTTCCACTCGCCGTTCTTCCACTTGTCCAGGTCGACGCCGTGTTCCTTGAGCTTGTCCTGGATGTCCTTGGGGATCTTGATCGCACCCCCACCCGTGGTGTCCGCCGCGGACTGACTGGGCTTGGCGTCCGCGTTGTCGCTGTCCGGCCCGCAGCCGGTGGCGGTGAGCGCCACTACAGCGGTGAGCGCGGCGGCGGCCAGGACGGGCCGTCGTATGGGTCGCATGGGTGGGATCCCCCTGATGAATCGAGTGGTGTGGCTTGAGCGGAGTTGCTCCGGTTCCGGAAGTTGTCATGAACCTCAAGATCCGGGCGCAAGACCCCACTATGCCGGTGACGATGGGGACGGCGGTACTCGGGTCCCCGGTTCCAG
Organism: Streptomyces bugieae; assembly: GCF_036352915.1. Lineage (NCBI taxonomy): Bacteria > Bacillati > Actinomycetota > Actinomycetes > Kitasatosporales > Streptomycetaceae > Streptomyces > Streptomyces bugieae. The sequence continues at coordinate 89,935 of NZ_JAZBJP010000019.1, read as the reverse complement.
CCCGTCAAGGATCTTGCTCCGGGCCGTGATCCGGCGTCGCCGTCGTCGTTGGTACGTACGGGGGACGGCCGGGCTGCCCGCCGGCCCGCTCGGTATGCAGCAGCTCACCAAGCAGGAGGACACAACTGCCGTGGCGTTGACCGAAACCGTGCCGGCGGCCGCACCGCCGGCCCACGAGGGGATCCTGCGCCGACAGTCCCTGCGTGAGTCCGCAGCCCGTACGTACGCGCGCTCGCTGCCCATCGTCCCGGTGCGCGCCCGCGGGCTGACCATCGAGGGCGCCGACGGCCGGCGCTACCTCGACTGCCTCTCCGGCGCCGGCACCCTTGCCCTCGGCCACAACCACCCGGTCGTGCTGGAAGCGATCCGCACGGTCCTCGACTCCGGCGCCCCGCTGCACGTCCTCGACCTGGCCACCCCGGTCAAGGACGCCTTCACCACCGAGCTGTTCGCCACGCTGCCCAGGGAATTGGCCGAAAAGGGGAGGATCCAGTTCTGCGGTCCGGCCGGGACGGACGCCGTCGAGGCAGCCTTCAAACTCGTCCGCACCGCCACCGGCCGGGACGGCCTGATGGCCTTCTCCGGCGCCTACCACGGCATGACCGCCGAGGCGCTCGCCGCCTCCGGGGGCGCCCGGCACACCAGCGTGGCCCGGCTGCCCTACCCCTACGACTACCGCTGCCCCTTCGGCACCGGCGGGGAGCGCGGCGCCGAACTCGCCGCCCGCTGGACCCAGAACCTCCTCGACGACCACAAGAGCGGGGTGCCCCGCCCGGCCGGGATGATCCTGGAACCCGTCCAGGGCGAAGGCGGGGTGATCCCCGCGCCGGACGGCTGGCTGCGGCAAATGCGGGAGCTCACCGCGGCCCGGCAGATCCCGCTGATCGTGGACGAGGTCCAGACCGGCGTCGGCCGCACCGGCACCTTCTGGGCGATCGAGCACAGCGGCATCGTGCCCGACGTGCTCGTGCTGTCGAAGGCGATCGGCGGCAGCCTGCCGCTGGCCGTGATCGTCTACCGCGAGGAACTCGACGCCTGGCAGCCCGGCGCGCACGCCGGCACCTTCCGCGGCAATCAGCTCGCCATGGCCGCGGGCCGCGCCACCCTCGCCCACGTCCGCGCCAACGGCCTCGCCGAACGCGCCGGGGAACTCGGCGCCCGGATGCTCGACCGGCTCCGCGCCCTGGCCGGCACCCACGACTGCATCGGCGACGTCCGCGGCCGCGGACTGATGCTCGGCCTCGAACTCGTCGACCCCGACGGCGACCTCGAACCCGGCGGCGCCCGCCCCGCCGCCCCGCACCTCGCCGCCGCCGTCCAGCAGGCCTGCCTGGACCGCGGCCTGATCGTCGAGCTGGGCGGCCGGCACTCCGCCGTCGTACGGCTGCTGCCACCCCTGACCATCACCGACGAACAGGCGGACGCGATCCTCGACCGCCTCGCCGACGCCATCACGGCGGCGGTCCGCACCAACCCCGGGCCGACGGGCTCGTCCCCCACGACACTGTGAGGCACCACCCCATGAACGAACGCCCCGGCCCCGACGGCACCCCGCCCGCCGAGCACCACCCCGACCGGCAGCACGGCGCCGGCACGATCGAGTCCGTCCCCCGCCAGCAGCGGCGCGCCCCGGAGGACGCCTGCCACCAGCCGACCCACGAGGGCCCGGACCGGGCCGCCGGTCCGCTCACCGCGCCCGCCCCCTACGACCGCGTCCCCGGCGAGCGCGACCCGCTTGACCACCCGGATCCGGCGGTCGCCGCGGACGCCGCCGGCATCGAGCACCTGCTGCGCTGCTGGCTGCGGGAGAACGGCAGCCCGCGGCCGGCCGGCGGCCGGCTCCGCCTCCCGCTGCCGGCCAGCGCCACCGCCCTGCACATCCCCGTCCGCTACTGGTCGCCCACCGGCTGGCACCGCCTGGGCGCGCCCGGCCTCGAAGGCGCCCCGGCCGGTGCCGCCCCGCTGGACGCCGTCACGCTCGCCGCGCTGCTGCGCCGCGAGGCCGCGCACGGCGGCGACCGGCGGGCCTCGGACGGCGGCGAACACCGCGTCGCCGACGGCGGGGAACGGACGGCCCCGGAGAGCGAGCCGACACCGGACGGCGACGGCGCCGAACTCCTCGGCAGGGTCGCCAACTCCGTCCGGAACGTCGCCGCCTTCCTCGCCGACCGGCGCGCCCGGCCCGCCGACGACCACGCCGCGCTCTTCCTCGAAGCCGAGCAGTCCCTCCTCCTCGGCCATCCGCTGCACCCCACCCCCAAGAGCCGGGAAGGGCTCAGCGACGCCGAGACCCGGGCCTACTCGCCCGAACTGCGCGGCGCCTTCCCGCTGCACTGGATCGCCGTGCACCGCTCCGCCGTCGCCACCGACTCCGCCTGGACCGAACGCGGCAAGCCCGTCCCGGCGGAACGGCTCACCGCCCGCCTCGCTGGCGAGGGCCTGCAACTCCCCGACGAGACCGTGCCGTTGCCACTGCACCCCTGGCAGGCCCGGGAGCTGGCCGGGCGCCCGGACCTCACCGCCCTCCTCGATGCCGGACTGCTGCACGACCTGGGCCCGCACGGCCCGCTCTGGCACCCCACCTCCTCCGTCCGCACCGTCCACCGCCCCGACGCGGAGGCCATGCTCAAGCTCTCCCTCGGGCTGCGCATCACCAACTCCCGCCGGGAGAACCTCCGCAAGGAACTGGTCCGCGGCGTCGAGGTGCACCGGCTGCTGCGCACCGGACTCGGCGAGCAGTGGCAGACCGCCCACCCCTGCTTCGACATCGTCCGCGACCCGGCCTACCTCGCCGTCGACGGCCCCGACGGCGAACCCGTCCAGGGCCTGGACGTCGTCATCCGCCACAACCCCTTCACCCGCACCGACGACGCCGTCTGCATCGCCGGTCTCACCTCGCCCCGCCCCTGGCCCGGCCACGCGGGCGTCCGCTCCCGCCTCGAAGACCTCGTCGGGACCCTCGCCGCCCGCACCGGACGCCCCACCGGCGCCGTCGCCACGGAGTGGTTCCTGCGCTACCTCGAAGCGGTCGTCCGGCCCCTGCTGTGGCTCGACGGCACGGCCGGGATCGTCCTGGAGGCCCACCAGCAGAACACCCTCGTGCTGCTGGACCCCGACGGCTGGCCCACCGGTGGCCGCTACCGCGACAACCAGGGCTACTACTTCCGCGCCTCCCGCCGCGCCGACCTCGAACGGCGGCTGCCCGGCATCGGCGCCGTGAGCGACTCCTTCGTCGCCGACGACGTCGTCGACGAACGCTTCGCCTACTACCTGGGCATCAACAACGTCCTCGGCCTCATCGGGGCCTTCGGGTCCCAGCACCTGGCCCGCGAGGAGATCCTGCTCGCCGCCTTCCGGAGGTTCCTCGCCGACGCCGCCACGGCCCCCGAAGGACACCGCTCCCCGCTCCCCGAGCAGCTGCTGGCCGCCCGCACCCTGCGCTGCAAGGCCAACCTCGCGACCCGGCTGCACGGCCTGGACGAACTCGTCGGTCCCGTCGAAACCCAGTCCGTCTACGTCACCCTGCCCAACCCCCTCGTTCCGTAGGACACCGATCCGTCCGACCGCAGCCCCCCGCCCACCGTCCCCGGCGCCGACGCCCCGCGACCCACAAGGCCACGCGGCATCCGGCCACGAGAGGAGAGCGTCGCCGTGCCATCCACCGATTCCGGCATCGACTCCAGCGCCGACCAGGCCGTCCGCCACCCGCGCACGGCGGAACGCACCAGCCGGGGCACCGGCGGCCCCGGGCGGCCGCCGGTCCCCGCCGGCCCGCTCCTCGACGATCTGGCGGCCTGGGGAGCGGCCCGCACACCCGCCGGGCCGTTCCAACTCGTCCCCGTCCGGCCCGACCGCGACCTGGAGCGGATCACCGCCTGGATGAACGACCCGGCCGTCTCGGCCTTCTGGGAGCTGGCCGGGCCGCCGGAGACCACCGCCGCCCACCTGCGCGGCCAGCTCGACGGGGACGGCCGGAGCGTGCCCTGCCTGGGCGTGCTCGACGGCGTACCGATGAGCTACTGGGAGATCTACCGCGCCGATCTCGACCCGCTCGCCCAGCACTACCCGGCACGCCCCCACGACACCGGGATCCACCTCCTCCTCGGCCGCGCCCACGACCGCGGCCGCGGCCTGGGCAGCACCCTGCTGCGCGCCACCGCCGACCTCGTGCTCGACCGCCGCCCGGACTGCACGCGGGTCCTCGCCGAGCCCGACCTGCGCAACACCGCGTCCGTCGCGGCCTTCCTGACCGCGGGCTTCCGCTACGCCGACGAGATCGAACTCCCGGAAAAGCGCGCGGCGTTGATGGTCCGCGACCGCGCCCACCGCCACCTGCTCTGACCCCGGGGCCGTCCGTCGACGGCCCCGCACCGGTCCGCCGTCCACCCCGCCGCTCCGGTTGTCCCCCGTACGAGCCGGGGCGGTCCCGCTTCGAGGAGTCCCGCCTTGCCTCCTGAGCCCCAGCCTTCGCAGCACGCCTGGCAGCACGCCGCCCGCCGGCTCTTCGCCAAGATCCTGGCGGAATTCGCCTACGAGGAAGTCCTCGCCCCCGAGCCCGACGGCACCGGCCCGGACGGCGTCACCCGCTACCGCCTCCCGGTCTCCGACGGGCTCACCTACCGCTTCCGGGCCCGCCGCGGCGCCTACGGCCACTGGCGCGTCGACCCCGACTCGATCACCCCCGACACCGACCCCTTCCACTTCCTCAGGCACGCCCACGACACCGTCCTGGGCCTGTCCGGCGACACCACCGGCCACCTCATCCGGGAGCTGACCGCCACCCTGGCCGCCGACACCCGGCTCGACGCCACCGCCCTCAGCGCCGCCGACCTCGCCGACCTGGACTACGCCGCCCTCGAAGGCCACCAGACCGGTCACCCCTGGCTCGTCGCCAACAAGGGCCGGCTCGGCTTCTCGGCCACCGACGCGGCGACCTGGGCCCCCGAAGCGCGCACCGCCCAGCGCCTGCCCTGGCTCGCCGCGCACCACGGCATCGCCCACTACCGCGGTATCCCCACGCTGGCCACCCCCGATCGTCTCTACGGCGAGGAACTCACCCCCGCCACCCGTCATGCCTTCGCCCGCGCCATCACCGACGAGGGACGCGACCCCGCCGACTACCTCTTCCTCCCCGTACACCCCTGGCAGTGGGACGAGACCATCGCCCCGCTCTTCGCCCCGCAACTCGCGGACAGATCCATCATCGCGCTGCCCACTGACAACGACCTCCGGCTGCCGCAGCAGTCGATCCGCACCTTCCTCAACGTCAGCCGGCCCGGAGCCCGTACGGTCAAGCTGCCGCTGTCCATCCTCAACACCCTGGTCTGGCGCGGACTGCCCACCGAGCGCACCCTCGCCGCGCCCGCGGTCACCCGCTGGGTCCACGGCCTGCGCGACGCCGACCCCTATCTCCGCGACGAGACCCGGGTGATCCTGCTCGGCGAGATCGCCTCGGTCACCGTCGAACACCCCCTCTACGACCGGCTGCCCGGCGTCCCGTACCAGTTCAAGGAACTGCTCGGCTGCATCTGGCGGGAGCCGCTGCACGGCTGCCTCGACCCCGGCGAACGGGGCCGCACCCTGGCGGCCCTGCTGCAGACCGACCCGCAGGGCCACGCGCTGACCGCCGAGCTGGTGCACCGCTCCGGCCTGGCCCCCCGCGACTGGCTGGCCCGCCTCTTCGCCGCGCTGCTCCCCCCGCTGCTGCATTTCCTCTACCAGTACGGCACCGTCTTCTCCCCGCACGGAGAGAACGCCATCGTGGTCTTCGACGAAAACGACGTCCCCACCCGCCTCGCGGTCAAGGACTTCGTCGACGACGTCAACACCAGCTCCCAGCCGCTGCCGGAGCACGACTCCATGCCGGAGGACGTGCGCACGGTCCTGCTCACCGAACCGCCCGGGTTCCTCACCCAGTTCATCCACTCCGGCCTGTTCGTCGGCGTCTTCCGCTACCTCGCCCCGTTGTGCGCGGACCAACTCGGCGTTCCCGAGCAGGAGTTCTGGTCACTCGTACGGGCGGAGATCCTCCGCCACCACGAGCGCTTCCCGGGCCTGAAGGAGCGGTACGAGACGTTCGACCTGCTCACCCCGCGGATCGAGCGGCTGTGCCTGAACCGCAACCGTCTGCATGTGGACGGCTACCGCGACCGCCGCGAGCGCCCGCACGCCGCCGTGCACGGCACCGTTCCCAACCCCCTCCACCATCCGTGACCCGGCGCGGTGTCAGTGGTCCCGCGTAGGCTTGCAGCGCTATGACGAAGCCCTCCCTCCCCGATCTGCTCCACGCCGCCGTCACCGCCGTCGGCGGCACCGAGCGCCCCGGCCAGGTGGCGATGGCCGAGGCCGTCGCCGAGGCCGTCGACGACAGCTCCCACCTGCTGGTCCAGGCCGGCACCGGCACCGGAAAGTCCCTCGGCTATCTGGTGCCGGCGCTCGCCCACGGCGAGCGGGTGGTCGTCGCCACGGCCACCCTCGCGCTCCAGCGCCAGCTGGTGGAGCGCGATCTTCCGCGGACGGTGGACGCGCTCCACCCCCAGCTGCGCCGCCGCCCCGAGTTCGCCATGCTCAAGGGCCGCTCGAATTACCTGTGCCTGCACCGCCTCCACGAGGGCGCCCCGCAGGAAGAGGAGGACGGCCTCTTCGACGTCTTCGAGCAGGCCACCCCCACCAGCAAGCTCGGCAAGGACCTGCTGCGGCTGCGGGACTGGGCGGACGAGACCGAGACCGGCGACCGCGACGCCCTCACGCCCGGCGTCTCGGACCGCGCCTGGGGCCAGGTCTCGGTCTCCTCCCGGGAGTGCCTGGGCGCCTCGAAGTGCGCGTACGGCGCGGAGTGCTTCGCCGAGGCCGCCCGGGAGCGCGCCAAGCTGGCCGACGTGGTCGTCACCAACCACGCGCTGCTGGCCATCGACGCGATCGAGGGCGCCCCCGTCCTCCCGCAGCACGAGGTCCTGATCATCGACGAGGCCCATGAGCTGGTCTCCCGGGTCACCGGCGTCGCCACCGGCGAGCTCACCCCCGGCCAGGTCAACCGTGCCGTGCGCCGGGCCGCCAAGCTCGTCAACGAAAAGGCCGCCGATCAGCTGCAGACCGCCGCTGAGACCTTCGAGCGCCTGATGGAGCTGGCCCTGCCGGGCCGCCTGGAGGAGATCCCCGAGGACCTGGGCTACTGCCTCATGGCGCTGCGCGACGCGGCCCGGGAGGTCATCTCGGCGCTCGGCTCGACCCGCGACAAATCGGTGCAGGACGAGGACGCCGTCCGCAAGCAGGCGCTCGCCTCGGTGGAGAACGTCCACGCCGTCGCCGAGCGCATCGCCAACGGCTCCGAATACGACGTGGTCTGGTACGAACGCCACGACCGCTTCGGCGCGTCCCTGCGGGTGGCGCCGCTGTCCGTCTCGGGGCTGCTGCGCGAGAAGCTCTTCGAGGACCGTTCGGTGGTCCTCACCTCCGCCACGCTCAAGCTGGGCGGTGACTTCAACGGCGTCGCGGCCTCCCTGGGGCTCTCCCCGGAGGGCACCCAGCGCGAGGACGCACCCCCGTGGAAGGGCCTCGACGTCGGCTCGCCCTTCGACTACTCGAAGCAGGGGATCCTCTACGTCGCCAAGCACCTCGCCCAGCCGGGCCGGGAGGGCAGCCGCGGCGACATGCTCGACGAGCTCGCCGAGCTGATCGAGGCCGCCGGCGGGCGCACCCTGGGCCTGTTCTCGTCCATGCGGGCCGCCCAGGCCGCCGCCGAGGAACTGCGCGGCCGGCTGGACATGCCGATCCTGCTCCAGGGTGAGGAGACCCTCGGCGAGCTGATCCGGGCCTTCGCCGCCGACGCCCGGACCTGCCTGTTCGGCACGCTCTCCCTCTGGCAGGGCGTCGACGTGCCGGGCCCGAACTGCCAGCTGGTGGTGATGGACCGGGTGCCGTTCCCGCGCCCGGACGATCCGCTGATGAGCGCCCGGCAGAAGGCCGTCGAGGAGGCCGGCGGCAACGGCTTCATGGCCGTGGCGGCCACCCATGCCGCGCTGCTGATGGCCCAGGGCGCCGGCCGCCTGGTCCGTGCCACGGGCGACCGCGGAGTGGTGGCCGTATTGGACCCGCGGGTCGAGCGGGCCCGCTACGGCTCGTTCCTGCGCGCCTCGATGCCCGACTTCTGGTACACCACCGACCGGAACCAGGTCCGCCGCTCCCTGGCGGCCATCGACGCGGCCGCCAAGGCGGCGGAGGAGAAGTCGGAGCAGTAACGGGCGCGCGAGCCAGGGGGCGCAGAGCCCTGCTGCGGGTACCGGCCCGGTGGGTCCGATACGCACAGCAGGGCTCCGGGACCGGCGCAGTGGTCCCGGAGCCCGGTCGAGAGGGGTGGGTCAGACCCGCCGCAGTACGGCCACCACCTTGCCGAGGATGGTCGCCTCGTCACCGGGAATCGGCTGGTACGCGGAGTTGTGCGGCAGCAGCCACACATGGCCGTCCTCGCGCTTGAAGCGCTTCACGGTGGCCTCGCCGTCCAGCATGGCGGCGACGATGTCACCGTTCTCGGCGACCGGCTGGCGGCGGACCGTGACCCAGTCGCCGTCGCAGATCGCGGCTTCGATCATGGAGTCGCCGACGACCTTCAGGACGAACAGTTCACCGTCGCCGACGAGCTGGCGGGGGAGCGGGAAGACGTCCTCGACCGATTCCTCCGCGAGGATCGGGCCACCGGCGGCGATCCGGCCGACCAGCGGGACGTAGGACGCGGCCGGCTTGCCGGCGGTCTCCGTCGCGGCGCTGGTGGCGGTCTGGTCCGAGCCGCGGACCTCGTACGCCCGCGGGCGGTGCGGGTCGCGTCGCAGGAAGCCCTTGCGCTCCAGGGCCATGAGCTGGTGGGCGACGGACGAGGTGCTGGACAGCCCGACGGCCTGGCCGATCTCCCGCATGGACGGTGGATATCCGCGCCGCTGCACCGAATCCCGGATCACCTCGATCACCCTGCGCTGGCGGTCCGTGAGCCCCGAACTGTCCGCGCGGATTCCTGGGGGCCGGCCGGGAAGCGATCGGGCGGGCTTCTGCTCTTCGGAGTCCAACGTGGCGTCTTCCATCGGCGGCCGCGGTGCCTTTTGCGGCTGTTCGAACCGGCTCTGGGAGTGGCTCTGTGCGGTGATGGTCGCGCTGTCTGCGGTGGTGGTCACGTCGGCCCCTCTCGAAATGTTCTCCCTAGTTAGCCAACGGTAGTTGCTTTCGAAAGGTTGCGCCAAACACACGTTCGAGTGAAATATTCGCTGATTGGCTGACCCGATCAAGTGGCTGGGTGTATGGCCGAGCGACGAATTTTCGCGCGCAACGGAGGGGTCGTGCGGTCGGCCCGATTGTGTCATCCCCGCCCCGCCGCACCCCCCGGCGGGTGGCGTCCCGTACCCTCGTGGGCGGCCGTCCGGCCCGCCCCCCTCGCGACACGCGGTAGGCGGATGTAAGCGGGCCGACACCACATCTAGTGGTTAGATGCGATCGGCCGCCCACAAGTTGTGGTCCCTGGTCCTTCGGGGCGCGGGGATCGCCTATGCTTGGGGCTGCTCCGGAGGGCCCATGGGGACCGGCGGAGGTTATTCGTGGTGCGCCGGGATCGTTGGCGTACGTACGTCCGTATAGCGAGGGTGAGGAGGGTCGAGCCATGCACTGCCCCTTCTGCAGGCACCCCGACAGCCGGGTGGTCGACAGCCGGACGACGGACGACGGGACGGCGATCCGCCGGCGCCGCCAGTGCCCCGACTGCTCCCGCCGTTTCACGACCGTCGAGACGGCGTCCCTGATGGTGATCAAGCGGAGCGGGGTCACCGAGCCCTTCAGCCGCAACAAGGTCATCGCCGGGGTGCGGAAGGCGTGCCAGGGCCGCCCGGTCACCGAGGACGCGCTCGCCAAGCTCGGCCAGCGGGTCGAGGAAGCGGTGCGCGCGACCGGCAGCGCCGAGCTGTCCACCCATGACGTCGGGCTCGCCATACTGGGCCCGCTGCAGGAACTCGACCTCGTCGCGTACCTGCGCTTCGCGTCCGTTTACCGGGCCTTCGATTCGCTCGAGGACTTCGAGGCGGCCATTGCCGAGCTGCGGGAGCAGCGCGAGCAGGGCCCGCCCGGCCCGGGCTGCGGGAACGACGGGGAGGCCGACGCGGCCGTTCCCGTGCCCGCCACCGCCGCCGACTGAGCTCGGCGCGCATCCAGACCTGTATCGGGGCGAGAGCAGGGCGCCCCGGTAGCAGAAAGACAAACACCGTGCCACGGAATGCGTGCGCACATATGGGCGTTTGCCCGTATACAGGGAGGCGGAATGACAGAGACGACGAGCGGCCCGGCACGAGGCTCCCGCGCCAAGGGCAGCAAGGCGAGCAAGGGTCTGCGTATCGAGCGCATTCACACCACGCCCGGCGTGCATCCGTACGACGAGGTGGAATGGGCCAGCCGTGACGTCGTCATGACCAATTGGCGCGACGGCTCGGTCAATTTCGAGCAGCGTGGCGTCGAGTTCCCCGAATTCTGGTCGGTGAACGCGGTCAACATCGTCACGAGCAAGTACTTCCGTGGCGCGGTGGGCTCCCCGAGCCGCGAGTCGAGCCTCAAGCAGCTGATCGACCGCGTGGTCAAGACGTACCGCAAGAGCGGCGAGGAGAACGGTTACTTCGCCTCCCCGGCGGACGCCGAGATCTTCGAGCACGAGCTGGCGTACGCCCTGCTGCACCAGATCTTCAGCTTCAACTCCCCGGTGTGGTTCAACGTCGGCACCAAGCAGCCGCAGCAGGTCAGCGCCTGCTTCATCCTGTCCGTGGACGACTCCATGGAGTCGATCCTGGACTGGTACAAGGAAGAGGGGATGATCTTCAAGGGCGGCTCCGGTGCCGGTCTGAACCTCTCCCGCATCCGCTCCTCCAAGGAACTGCTCTCCTCCGGTGGCAACGCCTCCGGCCCGGTCTCCTTCATGCGCGGCGCCGACGCCTCCGCCGGAACGATCAAGTCCGGTGGCGCCACCCGCCGCGCGGCCAAGATGGTCGTGCTCGACGTCGACCACCCGGACGTCGAGGCCTTCATCGAGACCAAGGTGAAGGAGGAGGAGAAGATCCGCGCGCTGCGCGACGCGGGCTTCGACATGGACCTGGGCGGCGACGACATCACGTCCGTCCAGTACCAGAACGCCAACAACTCGGTCCGCGTGAACGACGAGTTCATGAAGGCCGTCGAGTCCGGCTCGAAGTTCGGCCTGCGCGGCCGCCTGACCGGTGAGGTCATCGAGGAGATCGACGCCAAGGGCCTGTTCCGCAAGATGGCGGAGGCCGCCTGGGCGTGCGCCGACCCCGGCATCCAGTACGACGACACCATCAACCACTGGCACACCTCGCCGGAGACGGGCCGGATCACCGCCTCCAACCCGTGCAGCGAGTACATGCACCTGGACAACTCCTCGTGCAACCTCGCCTCGCTCAACCTCCTGAAGTTCCTGCGCGACGACGACCTGGGCAACCAGTCCTTCGACGCCGAGCGCTTCGCCAAGGTCGTCGAGCTGGTCATCACCGCGATGGACATCTCCATCTGCTTCGCCGACTTCCCCACCCAGAAGATCGGTGAGACCACCCGCGCCTACCGCCAGCTGGGCATCGGCTACGCCAACCTGGGCGCCCTGCTGATGGCCACCGGCCACGCCTACGACTCCGACGGCGGCCGCGCGCTGGCCGGTGCCATCACCTCCCTGATGACCGGCACCTCCTACCGCCGCTCCGCCGAACTGGCCGCGGTCGTCGGCCCGTACGACGGCTACGCCCGGAACGCCGACGCCCACAAGCGCGTCATGAAGCAGCACTCGGACGCCAACGGCGCCGCGGTGCGCATGGACGACCTGGACACCCCGGTCTGGGCCGCGGCCACCGAGGCCTGGCAGGACGTGCTGCGCCTCGGCGAGAAGAACGGCTTCCGCAACGCCCAGGCGTCCGTGCTGGCCCCGACCGGCACGATCGGCCTGATGATGGACTGCGACACCACGGGCGTCGAGCCGGACCTGGCGCTGGTCAAGTTCAAGAAGCTGGTCGGCGGCGGCTCCATGCAGATCGTGAACAACACGGTCCCCAAGGCGCTCAAGCGGCTCGGCTACCAGCCCGAGCAGGTCGAGGCGATCGTCGCGCACATCGCCGACCACGGCAATGTCGTCAACGCCCCGGGCCTCAAGCCGGAGCACTACGAGGTCTTCGACTGCGCCATGGGCGAGCGCTCCATCTCCCCGATGGGCCACGTCCGCATGATGGCCGCCGCCCAGCCGTTCCTCTCCGGTGCCATCTCCAAGACGGTCAACGTCCCTGAGACGGCCACCGTGGAGGAGATCGAGGACGTCTACTTCCAGGGCTGGAAGCTCGGCCTGAAGGCGCTGGCGATCTACCGCGACAACTGCAAGGTCGGTCAGCCGCTCTCCGCCAAGAAGAAGGAGGAGGAGAAGAAGGCCGCGGTCGAGCCGGTCGCCGAGAAGATCGTCGAGTACCGCCCGGTCCGCAGGCGCCTCCCCAAGGGCCGTCCGGGGATCACCACCTCCTTCACGGTCGGCGGTGCCGAGGGCTACATGACCGCCAACTCCTACCCGGACGACGGTCTTGGCGAGGTCTTCCTGAAGATGTCCAAGCAGGGCTCGACCCTCGCGGGCATGATGGACGCCTTCTCCATCGCGGTGTCGGTCGGCCTCCAGTACGGCGTCCCGTTGGAGACCTACGTCTCGAAGTTCACCAACATGCGCTTCGAGCCGGCCGGTATGACCGACGACCCGGACGTGCGGATGGCGCAGTCGATCGTCGACTACATCTTCCGCCGCCTGGCGCTGGACTTCCTGCCGTTCGAGACCCGCTCGGCCCTGGGCATCCACTCCGTCGAGGAGCGCCAGCGCCACCTGGAGACCGGTTCCTACGAGCCGGCCGACGACGAGGTCGACGTCGAGGGCCTGGCCCAGTCGGCGCCGCGCCAGATCGACCCGCCGAAGGAGTCCACCCCGGCGGTGAAGATCGTCGAGGAGGCCGCCGCCCCGGCTCCCAAGCAGGCGCACACCAACGCCGAACTGGTCGAGATGCAGCTGGGCATCAACGCCGACGCCCCGCTGTGCTTCTCCTGCGGCACGAAGATGCAGCGCGCCGGCAGCTGCTACCTGTGCGAGGGCTGCGGGTCGACCAGCGGCTGCAGCTGAGCCTGTGACGGGCCGCCCCGGAGACCTCTCCGGGGCGGCCCGTACGGCCCGCTCGGCGGGCCGGCAGGGCTCAAGGACGTACGGAGGGGACCGGTCGAGCGCCGGTCCCCTCCGGCGTGCTCGGGGCACCGTCGCGGCCGCTCGTCCGGGGGCGGAGCAGAGCGTGCAGGGCCGCGGCGGCCAGCTGGACACCGGCGATGCCGGCCAGGAGGAGAGCCGGTGGCAGCGCGGCCGCCGCGCCGACGAGCGTCGCGCCCACGGCTGCCGCGGTGAACTTCAGTCCCGCCCCCAGGGTGAAGACCTGCGCGCGGGTCCGCGCCGGCGCGTGCGCGGCGCGAATGCGCAGCGTGGCGGTCAGCAACGGGCCGTCGCACACGCCCGCGAGGGCGAAGAGGGCCGGCCCGGCCACCGGGGAGGGGAGCAGCGCGGCGGCGGCCAGCGCCAGGCCGGTTCCGCACAGCGCGACGGTGGCGAGGCGGTGGTCCGGGAGGGGCGGCTGCCGGCGCGCCACCAGCAGCGAGCCGATGAGTGCCCCGAGGGCGAACGCGGTCATCAGGGCGCCACCCGCCCCCGGTTGTCCCCGATGGGCGGCCAGCAGCACCGTAGTGGTGGTGAGCCCGCCGAGGCCGCCGAACGCCAGACAGGTCGCCGCCGTGATGGCGCGCAGCTCACGGGTGCGCCATACGGCCGCGAGCCCGGCCATGAGGTCCGTGCGCAGCGTGGTGGCCGGCGCGGCGCCGGGGGCCGGCTGTTCCGTGTGTCCGAACGGCAGCCCGCCGGCCAGCGCCGCCCCCAGTGCCGCGGCGCCCCCGAGGAGCAGCGTGGCCGCGCCCGGTGAGGCCAGTGCCGCCACCGCGCTGACCACGGCGGGTCCGGCCACCGAGGCGGCGTTGTAGACGGTCGCGTCCAGGGCGTAGGCCCGGTCGCGCCGCCCACCCGTCGGCAGCAGAACGGCGATCAGGCTGGACAGCCCCCCGGAGACGACCGGGCCGCAAGCGCCGCCGGCCAGGGCGACGCCCAGCGTCACCGGCAGCGGGGCCCGCCCGAGGAACTGCGACAGTACGGCGATGGCCGCGGCGAAAACGCCCAGTGCCCCGAGGTGGCACAGCCGCAGGCGGCGTACCCGGGGAGCGAGGGCGCCCACCAGGGGAGCCGCGACCACATGCGGCGCCATCCAGGCGGTGAGGACGAACGCGCCCTGCGCCGCGCTCCCGGTCCGGTCCACCGCCAGCAGGACGACCGCCACGGCCATCCCTTCATCGGCGAGGCGGGCGAAGAAGGCGGTGGCCAGATAGAGCGGTAATCCGCTGCGTTCTCCCGGGGTGGCGGGCTGCCGCGGCATAGGCATCTCCAGATTTCCGGTGAGCGGACCGTGGCCCCAAGAATGCGGTGTAACGGCTTATTGACACAAGCCGTTACTCTGGAGAGGTGTGAACGGGATCATGGGTATGCGCCAGGAGCGCGGGGAGTGGGGAGTCCGTGACGGCTGAGGCGGCGGAGGCGCGGCGTGGGTACCGGCCCGCGGAGCGGCTGAAGGATCTGGTGAATGCGGTGCGCGCGGATCCCGGGATCTCCCGGGAGGCGCTGGCCGGGCTGCTCGCGCGCCATGGTGAACGCCAAGAGGACCTCACCGAGCAGGCGTTCACCAGAGAGGACGCCGAGGGGCTGCGGGCGGCCGCGGACCGGCTCGGCGCCCTCCTCGCCGAGCCCGACGTCGACCGGGCCGCCCACGCCATCAATGCGCTGCTGGCCGAATGCGGCGCCCGTCCGCACCTCTCGCGACACGACGGGCACACCTGGCATCTGCACATCGACCGGGGGGACGACGCGACCTGGGCCGAGTGGTTCATGGCCTCAAGTGCCCTGGCGCTGGCGCAGATCCTCACCGAATACGGCCGTATCCCCTGGGGAGAATGCGCCGCTCCGGGGTGCACCACGCTCTATCTGGGCCTCGGCCCCGGGAGCGCGCGCCGCTACTGCTCGACCGCCTGCGCGTCACGGGCTCGGGTCGCGGCGCACCGCCGCCGCAAGAGGGAGGGCGGATAGCCGCGCCCTCCATGAGGAGCGGCCCTACGGCGCCGGTCCCGTTCCAGTGGGTGCCGCAGGAACGCCTCGGTCAGTGCCCCATCAGCCGGGCGAAGTCGGCCGGTTCGGTGTCGAAGCCGCGGAGTGCGGCGTTGAAGTGCCAGCTGCCCGTCTCGTCCCGGGTGAACTCCGCGACCGTCGTGGCGGTCGACTGCGCGACCTCGGCGAAGCCGTGCGAGGCCAGGTCGGTGTAGCCCTGGCGGATGCGTACGGCCGCGTTGGCGACGTCGCCGAAGGTGATGCGGTCGTCGCCCTGTTGGATGGCCACGCCGACGACCACCCGTACGTAGGTCTCGGACAGCCGGTCCAGTTCGAGCGTCATGATCTCGTCCCAGCCGAAACCCTGGCCGGTCCGGCTGTCCCGGTTGAGATTGATGGTCCCGTCGGGTGACCTGCTGTCGAAGTGCACCAGGTAGGCCGGGTCGCCATGGGGTGCGTCGGCCGTGTAGGGCGCCGCGACGATGTCGAGGTCATGGTCCGGCATGCCCATCGGGCTCGGATCCCATTTGAGCGCTACTTCGACCTTCTCGATCCCTTTGTTGAGCGTGCTCACCGGGCTTCCCTTCCCTCGTCCCCCGGGGTACGGCACCGCCGACGCGGTCGCGCGGACGGTCCCCCGGGACTTCCCGTTGGTGACCATCGTGCCACGCCCCGTTCCCGAGGGTGCCCGGGAACTTCCCCTGGTCAGAGGTGACTTGAGGGCCTTCCAGGTGGCCGGAAAGTGCCCTTGGGGCCTCGGGGCGGGTGATTCGTATGCGCCTCAGGATGCCTTCTGGTTCCAGAGGTGGTGCAGATGGCCGTCGAGGACGTCCAGGGCGGCGGCGGGGGAGAGGTGGCCGATCAGGACGTGGGCGGTGAGGCCATCGGTGAGGGCGAGGAGTGCGCGTGCCGCCCGCTCCGGGGCTTCGGTTTCGGAAGCCTCGGAGATCAGTCGCGTGAACACCGTCTGCAGACCGGCGTAGTTGCTGCGCAGGATTTCGGCCAGTGCGGGGCTGACGGCGGCCTGGGCCACGAAGGCGAGCCAGACCCGGGCCTCGGCCCGGTGCTCGTCCCGGAGCAGTGCGACCTCGGTCGTGGCGTGGCCCAACGCGGTGCGGGCCGACTGTGCGGGCGAGGCGGTGAGCCGCGCCGCGACCCGTGCGCCGACCCGCTCGCCGATGTGGCCGAGCGCGAAGACCAGCATCTCCTCCTTGGTGCGGAAGCAGCGCTGCACGGCCCCCATGGACACCTCGGCGCGCGCCGCGACATCGCGCAGCGTCACCCCCTCCAGCCCGCTCTCGTCGGCGAGTTGACACACCGCCTCGGCGATCTGCCGACGTCGGCTCTCGTGGTCCACCTGCTTGGGCATCCCGTGCGCTCCGGTTTATTCGATGCGGGCGTATCGCTGGCAAGGTTACGATGCCGAACCGATGCAGGTGCATCGAAAAAACGGGGTGGTCCGGCACCCGCGGCGGAACGTACGACGTCCGGGCCCGGGCTCCGAAAGGGGAGAAATGCACAGCGCGTTGTGGAAGCTGACGGCCGCTGCCCAGGCGGCGGCGGTGCGCGACGGAGACGTGTCGGCGGTGGAGCTGGTAGACGCCCATCTGGCACGGATCGGTGAGGTCAACCCGGCCGTCAACGCCGTCACTCAGCTGCTCGCCGAACGTGCCCGGACCGAGGCGGCGGCGGTCGACCGCAAGCGCGCCGACGGGGCGGAACTGGGACCGCTCGCCGGGGTGCCGTTCACGGTGAAGGAGAGCACCGCCATCGAGGGTGTACCGACGACCTTCGGCGCGGAGCGCTTCCGTGGCCTCGTCGCACGCGCCGATGCGCCCCCAGTGGCAAGGCTGCGCGCGGCGGGCGGCATCCCCATCGGGCACAGCAATATGCCGACGCTCATCCTGGCCGGTGTCCACACCCGGAGCGAGCTGTTCGGGGACACCGCGAACCCCTGGAGCGGGGCGGTCACCCCGGGTGGCACGAGTGGTGGTGACGGTGCGGCCGTGGCGAGCGGTATGGCTCCGCTCGGCCTCGGCAACGACTCCGGAGGGTCGGTGCGCATCCCGGCGTCCTTCTGTGGAGTGGCCGGACTCAAGCCCACCTATGGGCGGTTCGCCGCCGATCACCGTATCGGACCCGACGATCCGTCCCTCGTGGCCCAGCTCCTCGTGGTCGACGGGCCGTTGGCCCGGACGGTCGGCGATCTCCGGCTCTCCTACGAGGTACTGGCAGGAGCCGATCCCTGCGACCCGAGGACGGTACCGGTGCCTCTGTACGGCGAGTCGCTGGGGCGGCCCGTCAAGGTGGCGATGGTGACCGACCCGGGTGGGCACGGTGTGCATCCCTCGGTGCGTGAGGCGGTGGAGAGCGCCGCGGACGCGCTCCGGGACGCCGGGTACGAGGTGAGCGAGGTGGCCGATGTGCCACGGCTGGACGAGGCCCTGGAGGCGTATGCCCGTATGACGCGCACCGAGTTCGCCACCACCTGGCCGGTGGTCAAGCCGCTGCTCGGCGAGGGCGGGCACCGCTACATCGAGCGGGGCATGGCCGAGGCCGCTCCTGTGGGGCTGACCGAGTACCTGCGGCTGACCGGTGTGCGGATGGGCATCCAACGGGCCTGGGCGCAGTTCCTGGAGGAGTATCCGCTGGTCCTGGGCCCGGTGTTCACCGAGCCGCCGTTCGCGCCGGGGGAGGAGGTGCGGGACGACGAGGGGTATCGGCGGGTGCAGAGCGCCATGCGGCTGTGCACGGCCACCAGCTTCGTGGGGGTGCCCGCGGTCGCCGTGCCCACCGGAGTGGTGGAGGGGCTCCCGTACGGCGTGCAGCTGATCGGCCGCTCCTACCGGGAGGACCTGTGTCTGGAGGCGGCCGAGGCGGTGGAGCGGCGGCTGGGCGTACTGACGCCCATCGATCCCCGTCCGTAAGGAAGTTCGGGGTGGTACGCACAGTGATCCGGATCGGCCCCCGGGCCGTACGATGGCGCGGTGCTGGTCAAGTGGATTCGCCTCACCGTAGTGGACCGTCGAGGGTTCGAGCGGGGGCAGCGGAAATGGGCGGGGCTGCTGGGTGAACCGGGGTTTCGTGGACAGGGCGGCGGATGGAGCCGGGGCCGGCCGGACGTGGCGCATCTGGTCGCCTTCTGGGAGAGCCGGGCGTTCTACGACTCCTTCATGGCCCGCTCGCACGACCGGCTCGCGGCCGCGCAGACCGGCACCTACAAGGACGCCCAAGTCCGGCTCTTCGAGCACGAATTCGACGTGAAGGTGGGCTTCCGGCCGGCGTTCGGTGACGTGGACGTGCTGCGGCTGGCGCACTGCCAGGTGCGCCAGGAACGCGTGGACCACTTCATGCTGATGCAGGAGAAGGTCTGGAACCCGGCGATGGCGGGCTCGCCGGGGATGCTCCGGGGGATGCTGGGGCGGGCGCCCGGGGAGGAGTTCCTTGTCCTCTCGATGTGGCAGTCGGCGGCGGAACGCGGGAAGTACCGGCCCGAACGGGTGGAGCGGCTGGCGCTGCGGGCCCAGATAGCCGCGGACGTCCGGGCGATCGCCGGGGACGTGGTGCAGCTCGAACCGTCCTGGACGGTGTGACCGGCCCGGCCCGCCCCGCCCGCAGGGGTCAGGAGGCCGCGTCCGGAGCGGCTCCCACGGTGTCGCCGCCGGCGAACACCCCCGCGCGTGTGGCGGCCAGTGTCGCCGCCACGGCCTGGTCGGCGAGTGCGAAGTCGATCGGCTCCCGGGTGATGAACAGGCGGAAGAAGAGCGGTGCCGAGACGGATCGGACGAGCGCGCCGGCATCCAGCGGCGTGGCCAACTCGCCGCGCTCGGCGGCGCGTTCCACGAGGGCCTCGCAGCGCGTGAACCGCTCGGCGTAGTAGGCGCGCAGGGCCTCCGCGGCCCGTTCCGACTGGAAGCCGGCGGCGATCATCGCGGAGCCCGACGCGGCCACCGCGGGATCGGTGAAGGAGGCGACGACCTCATGGGCGAGCGCCCGCAGATCGCCTTCCAGTGACCCGGTGTCCGGCGGGGTCCAGCTGTCCTCGCCCGCCAGGTCGAGGGCGTCCGCGACCAGGCCCTCGATGTCCTTCCAGCGGCGGTACAGCGTGGTCTTGTGCACGCCGGAGTGCTCGGCGACATATTCGACCGTCAGGCCGGGGTAGCCGTGCTCGGTGAGGCCGGCCAGCACGGCGTCGCGGACCGCGGCGCGGGTGCGGGCGGTCCGGCCGCCGGGGCGGCGGGTGCCGGGGGCGGAGGGCTCGGTGCTGCCGGCCTCGTCGTGCGCGGATTCTTCAGTCAATTGCAACTCCAGTTGCGTTAGTTGGGTGTGCCGTGTCATCATCAGAGTAACGCAACGAGGGTTGCGTTTGTCGGGGGAGGTTGTATGCCCACTCAGATCTCATTGCACGACATCACCAAGTCCCGTGGCGAGCGCCTGCTGCTCGACGGTGTCTCACTGTCGGTGCGGCCCGGCGAACGCGTCGGGATAGTGGGGGAGAACGGCGCCGGGAAGTCGACGCTGCTGCGCCTGATCGCGGGCGTCGAGCAGCCGGACGACGGTCATGTCGTGCTGACCGCCGACGGCGGCATCGGATACCTCGGACAGACCCCCGACCTTCCGCCGGACCGCACCGTCCAGGACGCGATCGACGCGGCCCTGGCCGATCTCAGGGACATGGAGCGCCGGCTCCGCACACTGGAGAGCGGACTCGGCGATGCCCCGGCCGCCCGGCTCGACGAGTACGGCGATCTGCTCACGCTGTTCGAGCTGCGCGGCGGCTATGAGGCCGACGCCCGCGTCGAGGCGGCCCTGCACGCCCTCGGGCTGGAAGGACTGGGCCACGACCGGCTGCTGGGCAGTCTCTCCGGCGGCGAGCAGGCCCGTCTGGGCCTCGCCTGTCTCATCGCCGCGGCCCCCGAGGTGATGCTCCTCGACGAACCGACCAACCACCTCGACGCCGCCGCGCTCGACTGGCTGGAGGGCGCCCTGCTCGCCCACCGGGGCACGATCCTCGCCGTCTCGCACGACCGGCTCTTCCTCCAGCGGATCGCCACCGCGATCGTCGAGGTCGACGCCGACCGTCGGGGACTCGTCCGCTACGGCGACGGCTACGGCACCTTCGTGGCGACCAAGGCCACCGCCCGCCGGCGCTGGGAGCAGGAATACGCCGCATGGTGCGGAGAGATCGCCCACCTCACCGACTTCGCGGCCGGCACGGCGCACGGCGTCGCCCCGGGCCGGGCCATCAAGGACGGCAACAAGATGGCGTACGACCGGGCCAAGGGCCGGGTCCAGGCATCGGTGTCCAGCAGGGTGCGCAACGCCCAGGAGCGGCTGCGCAGACTCAGGGAACACCCGGTCCCCAAGCCCCCGGAACCCCTCCGCTTCCGGGCGGCACCGGGGCTCGGCGGGACCGAGGGCACCCTCGTCCAGCTCGACGGCGTACGGGTCGGGGGCCGGCTCGCCGTGGACTCCCTCAGCATCACGGCGGGGGAGCGGCTGCTCATCCACGGCCCCAACGGCGCCGGCAAGACCACCCTGCTCAGGGTCCTGGCCGGTCTCACGGCACCGGACAGCGGCATGGTGCGGCGCCGCGGACGGATCGGCTTCCTCGCCCAGGAAATACCGGTCTCCCGCCCGGCCGAGCCGCTGCTGGACGCCTTCCGCCGGGGTCTGGCCGGCCATCCGGAAGAGCTGGCCGATCTGCTGCTGTCCTTCGGCCTGTTCCGCGAACGCGATCTCCAGGTGCCCGTCGGGGCGCTCTCGGCCGGTCAGCGGCGTCGCCTCGCGCTGGCCCGGCTGCTGGCCCGTCCGGCCGACCTGCTGCTGCTCGACGAACCCACCAACCACCTGGCCCTCGGCCTGGTCGAGGAGCTCGAAGCGGCACTGGCGGCCTGGCCCGGCGCCCTGGTCATGGTCACCCACGACCGCCTGCTCCGCCGGCGCTTCGGCGGCCACCCCTACGAAATACGTAACGGCCGCCCGGCCCTGGTCGCCGCCTGAGCCGGCTGCCTGCCGCGGTCACCGCCGCGACCGGTGCGGAGCCGAGCCGAAGGAGGCCGCCGCCCGCTCCCCCCCCCGCGGCCGTGTTCCCGTCCGTGCGCAAGCCGTACGCACCGGCGGGCGCCCACGCCGACCCGATCGACGGGACGAGCCGGGACCGGCCCCTCGAGTCCGGACCGGCCCATCGAGTCCGGACCAGCCCATCGAGGCCGGACACCACCGCCGGACACCACCTCCGGCGTCGGCACGGCCATGCCCTCGGCCCCCGGGCGCCCGGGCCACCCCGGGTGCCGAACGCCCCGGACAGTGCCGCGACGACAGCTGCGACGGGCCGCGTGCGACATGTACAGGGCAGGCGTTTTAGGCTGGCCGCATGGCTCGCCCCCGACGCATCGTGCTCCTCCGGCATGGCGAGTCGGAGGGGAACATCGACGACTCCATCTACGAGCGGGAACCGGATCACGCCCTCTCCCTCACCAAGACGGGGCGGCGGCAGGCGGAGGAGGCAGGCGGCCCGCTCCGCGAGATGTTCGGCGACGAGCGGATCTCCGCCTACGTCTCGCCCTACCGGCGCACCCACCAGACCTTCCGTGAGCTCGCCCTCGACCCGGGGAGGGTCCGGGTGCGCGAGGAGCCGCGGCTGCGCGAGCAGGACTGGGGGAACTGGCAGGACCGCGACGACGTACGGCTGCAGAAGGCGTACCGGGACGCGTACGGCCACTTCTTCTACCGCTTCGCCCAGGGCGAGTCCGGTGCGGACGTCTACGACCGGGTCGGGGCGTTCCTGGAGAGCCTGTGGCGCAGCTTCGAGGATCCGAACCATCCGCCGAACGTCCTGATCGTCACGCACGGTCTCACCATGCGGCTGTTCTGCATGCGCTGGTTCCACTGGAGCGTCGCCGAATTCGAGTCGCTGTCCAACCCGGGAAACGCCGAATGGCGCACCCTGCTGCTCGGTCCGGACGGTCGCTACACCCTCGACCGGCCTTTCGAGCGCTGGTGTGAACCCGAGCCTTATGGCATCACCGGTTAAAGTGCACACCGATGACCCCCGACCACCGTGACGCAGACCGCTGTGCGCGGGCTCTGGCGAGCCTGCGCGGACTGTCCGTGGGCGATGCCCTCGGATCCCAGTTCTTCGTCCCCGCCCACTATCCCGCCCTCAAGCGCCGCGAGCTGCCGCCCACCCCGTGGCAGTGGACCGACGACACGGAAATGGCCTGCTCCGTCCTGGCCGTGCTCGTCGCGCACGGCCGGATCGACCAGGACGCCCTGGCCGCCTCCTTCGCAGGCCACCACGACTTCGACCGCGGCTACGGTCCGGCCGTCAACCGCCTGCTCCGGCTGATCCGCGAGGGCGGCGACTGGCGCGAGCTGTCGTCGGCGCTCTTCAACGGCCAGGGGTCCTGGGGCAACGGCGCCGCCATGCGCATCGCCCCCCTGGGCGCGTGGTACGCCGACGACCCCGAGCAGGCCACGCACCAGGCGGAGATCTCCGCCTACACCACCCACCAGCACCGCGAGGCCGTGGTCGGCGCCATGGCCGTGGCCGCGGCGGCCGCCCTGGTCGCCGACCCGAGCCGGCGGACCGGCCCCGAGGAGCTGCTCGACGGGGTGCTGGAGCTGATCCCGCGCAGCGCCGTACAGGCCGGACTCCGCCGGGCCCGGGACATGCTCGACTACGCCGACTCCGGCACCGTCGCCGCCGTCCTGGGCTGCGGCCGGCGCACCAGCGCCCATGACACCGTGCCCTTCACCCTGTGGGCGGCGGCCCGCCATCTCGGCAACTACGAGAAGGCCTTCTGGACCACCGTGCGGGCCGGCGGCGACGTCGACACCACCTGCGGCATCGTCGGCGGGATCGTCGCCGCCGACCCCGCCGGCGCGCCCCCTGCGGCATGGCTGGAGGGCACCGAGCCCCTCCCGTCCTGGGCCCCCACCCTCGAAGACTGACCGCACCCACCGCACCCACCGCACTGACTGCATCCACCGCACTGACCGCACGCCTGCCCACACCTGCCTCGCGGCGCCGCGCCACCGTGACGCCGCGTCCCGCTGCCCCGGGAGCTGATCCGCCCCCCCGTACCCGGCCGAGCTCCGGACGCGGCCGCTGGCGCCAACGGGCGGCGCGAACCCACCACTTCGCGCTGCCCACTCGCGTCCGAGAAAGTGAACGGCAACGATCCGCCGGGGCCGGAAGGCCACACACCGGCGGCTCACGTACCCATCGGTAGGGTCACCCGCCCGGTCCGTCCGCTCCCGCACCGCCACGGATTGCGGCCAGGTGTGGATCCGATGCGGAACGCTGGGCCGAATAGGCGTAATCTGGCTGGCGCCATGCCGTACGAGCCCCCCACCCATACTGTCGAGCGATCATTGCGCGCCACGACGGGCGCCAAGATCGTTGCAGGGATCGACGAGGTCGGACGCGGAGCCTGGGCCGGACCGGTCAGCGTCTGCGCGGCCATCACCGGACTCCGCCGACCGCCCGACGGACTCACCGATTCCAAGCTGCTGACCCACAAGCGCCGCGCCGAACTGTGCGCAGTGCTCGGTCAGTGGGTCACCGCGTACGCCCTGGGGCACTCCTCGCCGCAGGAGATCGACGAGCTGGGGATGACCGCGGCGCTGCGGCTCGCGGCCGTACGCGCCCTGGAGGCGCTGCCGGTCCGTCCGGACGCGATCATCCTCGACGGCAAGCACAACTACCTGGGCACGCCGTGGCAGGTCCGCACGGTCATCAAGGGGGACCAGTCCTGCATCGCGGTTGCCGCCGCGTCCGTGCTCGCCAAGGTGCAGCGCGACGCGATGATGGCCGAAGTGGGCCTGGAATACGCCGACTTCGACTTCGCGACCAACGCCGGCTACCCGTCGCCGACCCATCGCATCGCCCTGGAGGAGTACGGACCCACGCCGCACCACCGAGTGTCGTGGTCCTACATGGACGCGCTGCCCCGGTGGCGGCATCTGAAGAAGGTGCGCATCACCCCCGAAGCAGCCGCTCTGGAAGCCGGCGGCCAACTCGGCTTCGACTTCTGAGCGGTGCGGGCATCAATTCGGTACCCGATGACGTGTCCCGCACTTACGTTTGATAGACATCCCTTTATGCCTCTCATCCCCGAGGAGCCTCAGATTCACGAGAGTGTCCCGGGTCCCCGCGCAACTCCGGCCGCCGGCCGTACCGCGCCGACCCCCCGTCCTGTCCCTGGCCCCGGTCCCCGCCCCGCGCCGCCGCGCGGTGCACCCGCGGCCAGTGCCCGTCCGGGCAAGCCCGGACCCGCTGCCCCGCCGCGTGGGCCTGTCGCCGCTCCGCCGGCGCAGCGCACCGGCTCCCCGCAGCCCCCGGCCGACACGACCGGCACGGCCGGAGCCCAGCTCCAGCTGATTCCGGCGCCCGCCGCCGGTGCCATCGACGCCGCCGACGAAGCCGTCGACCTGCTGCTGGACTCGGGGCGTGCCCCGGGTGA
The DNA here is from genome assembly GCF_036352915.1 of Streptomyces bugieae. NCBI lineage: Bacteria > Bacillati > Actinomycetota > Actinomycetes > Kitasatosporales > Streptomycetaceae > Streptomyces > Streptomyces bugieae. Next base: position 65,230 of record NZ_JAZBJP010000019.1, on the reverse strand, counting down.
AATCCTGGTGCTCACCACGGGCGAGACCCACCCGTGGGCCGCGCACGAGCTGTCCTTCGGCGAGGCGTCCTACTGGGCCCAACACGACGCCGCGGACGACGTGTTCTACGCGGACGCCGGGGCCGAGCGTGCCACCGGCCGCCCCGTCGTGATCGTCGCCGTGAACGGCGGCACGGACGAGATCGCCGCGCGGGCGCTGCCGTCGGCGATGGCCCGCGCCGGAACGCTGTTGATCGTCTGCGGCGACCCGCAGCGGATCAACACCGCCCTCGGCGCCGGCGTCTGACCGCTCCGGCTCGCAGCAGCCCGTCGGCCTCCCCGGCCGTCGGGCTCGCCTGCGTTCCCGCACGGCCCCGGCCTCGCTTGCGGGTACGGCTCGCGCGTCTTCCACGGCTCGCGCCTTCTCGTACGGCCATGTCCCCGCGTACGGCCGGTTTTTCGTGCGGTCTTGCGCTCCCGTACGGCGCGAGGTGATCAGCGTGCCGCCGTGTGCCGGTGGGCCTCAGGTGCCCCGCCACCGGTGCTCCGTGGCGCCGGCCGGCCTTGTGCGACGACCGTGGCCGTACGGGGTGTGTCCGGGCGCGGTGCCGTGCCGCGGCGCGCCGCGGCGAAGCCCGCTCCCGTAGGACGGGCGTCCGTGCGCCGCTTGTCCTTGGCCGAAGGCCCGGGGCGGCGCCCGCCCCGGCCCTCGCCCAGGACTTGCCAGCGCTCGGGGGTCAGCGCGATGTACGCGCCGCAGCGCAGACCGTGCAGCGTGCAGGCGTCGCGCAGCCCCCACATCCACGCCCCGTCGGTCTCCGTCCAACGGGGGTCCCCGTCACGGCAGTAGAGCAGCACAGCCGTCCGGACCGGGGCGCGCAACCGGAGGTCGTGCGGGATCACCCGGCGCAGATGCGCCAGCAAGGCATTACGGAACTCCCAGCCGTCGGGGGCGGCCGCGGGCTCGGTGAAGGACGCGCTGGCCGTCACCCGATCCTGCGGATCGAGCACCGCCACGATCGCCGTCGACGTCCCCGGACGATGCCGCTCGTGCAGACCGGCGACGACCTCACGGGGATTGCGCAGCAGGGGTATGCCTGCCGATGCCCACTCGGCGGGCTCCAGCATCCGGCCCAGCCGGGCGGCGGGATCGGTCAATGAGGGCGGCGCAAGGCGCGGCGGCGGGACGAAGTCGAAGGTCATGGTCCTCCCTTCGTCCACGCGTCAGCGCATCGGTCGGAGTCCTGACGTCCGAGCACCAGGGCATGACCGAGCGTGACCGCGGAACGGCCGGTACGGGGAAGCACCTCCAATTCTTGCGGTCGTACAGGCATGCGGGCAACGAGCAATTCCCTCAGGAGACTGGAATCGCGCCATGTGTGACGAATGTTCCCTGCTGTCGCACCCGTGAGCCGGCCCCGGCCCGAGCCGTCGGCAGCGGACCCCCGACGGCCACGGTTCCACCGAACGCCCGTTGATCACGCCCGGACCGTCACCTACGCCTGCACGGCGAGGACCAGCGGAAACACCCCCTCGGCTCCGGCCCGGCGCAGCAGACGGGCGGCCACCGCCAGCGTCCAGCCGGTGTCGGCGTAGTCGTCCACCAGGAGCACCGGACCGCCCACGGACGCGAGGCTCTGCGCCAGCTGTGGCGGTACGCCGAGTGAGCCGTGCAGCGCGCGCAGCCGCTGGGCGCTGTTGCTGCGCGGAATCCTGGTGTCGGCGCCGTCCTCCTCCGAGGTCACCACGCCCAGGAACGGCATCCGGCCGACCGCCGCGATCCGCTCGGCCAGCGAGTGGATCAGCTGGGGCCTGGTACGCGAGGAGAGGCAGACCACCCCCACCGGGCGGGCCGGTGCGTCCGCCTCGCCGGATGCCCAACCGCCGGGCCCCTTCGCCCAGTCGGCGAGGACCGTGACCACCGCGGAGGCCACATCGTCCGGAATCGGACCGTCCGGTGCCTGTGCCGCGAGCATCGGGCGCAGTCGATTGCCCCAGCCGATGTCGGAGAGCCGGCCCAGGGCCCGGCCGGTCGTGGCCAGCTCGCCCGCCGGAATGCGCCCCTTGAGGTCGAGGCCGACGGCCGGCAGCCCCGTCGGCCACATCCGCCGCGGCTCCACCTCCACGCCCGGACGCCCCAGCTCACCGCGCGCGGCATCCAGCGACGCGGCCGACACCTCGGCGCTGAACCGCGCACCGGCGCAGTTGTCGCACCGGCCGCAGGCGGCCGCCGCCTCGTCGTCCAACTGCCGCCGCAGGAACTCCATCCGGCAGCCGGTCGTGGTGGCGTAGTCGCGCATCGCCTGCTGCTCGGCCTCGCGCTGCCGCGTCACCCAGGCATAGCGCTCCGCGTCGTACGCCCAGGGCCGGCCCGTGGAGATCCAGCCGCCCTTGACGCGCTGCACGGCGCCGTCCACGTCGAGCACCTTGAGCATGATCTCCAGGCGCGAGCGGCGCAGTTCGACCTGCGGCTCCAGGGCCGGCAGTGACACCGGCCGGCCGGCGGCGGCCAGCACGTCCAGGGTCTGGCGCACCTGTTCCTCGGGAGGAAAGGCCAGCGAGGCGAAGTACTTCCAGATCGCCTCGTCCTCCCGGCCGGGCAGCAGCAGCACCTCGGCGTGCTCGACGCCACGGCCGGCCCGGCCCACCTGCTGGTAGTACGCGATCGGTGACGACGGCGAGCCCAGATGCACCACGAACCCCAGATCGGGCTTGTCGAAGCCCATGCCCAGGGCGGAGGTGGCCACCAGCGCCTTGACGCGGTTGGCGAGCAGATCGTCCTCGGCCTGCTGGCGGTCGGCGTTCTCGGTCTTGCCGGTGTACGACGCGACCGTGTGCCCGCGGTGACGCAGGAAGGCGGTGACTTCTTCGGCGGCGGCGACGGTGAGGGTGTAGATGATCCCCGAACCCGGGAGCTCGTGCAGATGGTCCGCGAGCCAGGCCAGCCGGTGTGCGGCGTCCGGCAGCGGCAGCACCCCCAGACTCAGGCTCTCCCGGTCCAGCGGACCGCGCAGCACCAGCGCCTCGGCCGTCCCCTCACCCGTCCCGAGCTGTTCGGCGACATCGGCGGTCACCCGCGCGTTCGCCGTCGCGGTGGTGGCGAGCACGGGCACACCCGGCGGAAGATCGGCGAGCATCGTGCGCAGCCGCCGGTAGTCGGGGCGGAAGTCGTGGCCCCAGTCGGAGATGCAGTGCGCCTCGTCGACCACCAGCAGCCCCGTCGCCGCCGCGAGCTTGGGCAGTACCTGATCACGGAAATCAGGGTTGTTGAGCCGCTCGGGACTCACCAGCAGGACATCCACCTCACCCGCCGCCACCTCGGCCTGGACGGTGTCCCACTCCTCGGTGTTGGCCGAATTGATCGTGCGCGCGCGGATCCCGGCCCGAGCCGCCGCCTCCACCTGATTGCGCATCAGGGCGAGCAGCGGAGAGACGATCACGGTCGGTCCGCTGCCGCGCTCGCGCAGCAGCGCGGTCGCGACGAAATAGACCGCCGACTTGCCCCAGCCCGTGCGCTGCACGACCAGCGCGCGACGACGCTCGGCGACCAGGGCCTCGATCGCCCGCCACTGGTCCTCGCGCAGCCGGGCCGTACCGCCGGGATCGCCGACGAGCCGGGTCAGGACGGCATCGGCCGCGGCACGCAGATCTTCGTTGCTCATGCCCCCATGCAACCCGATGCCACTGACAATGCGCGAACCCCGCCCGAGCCTGTGGATAACTCGTCACCCAGAGTTATCCACAGGGGTCGCGGCGCAGCGACCGATCGCGAGATCTTCGAGCCATGAATCCGCAGAGCGAACCGCGAAAGCGCAAGACCGACCCCAACTCACCTACGTCCCCGGCGACTTCCGAGACGTCCCCGTCGCCCTCCGACGCACCCACCCCTCCGAACCCTTCGACCTCCTCGACCCCGTCCACGCCATCCACGCCGCCCACGCCATCCACCCAGCCCACCCCTTCCAGCTCCCCGAGGCCCTCGGCGCCCTTCAACCCCTCGCCCCCTCCCACCCCCTCGATCCCGGGCCCGAGTCCCTCTCCGGAGTCCTCCCACGCGCCGACCGATCCCCGGCCCACCGACCCTGCGGACCCCACCGAGACCTTCCGCCCCGCCGGCGCAGCCGACGCCCCGCACCCCTCCGTACCGACACCTGCCGATGCGCTTCCGGAGCCGTCCGCGGAGTCCCAGGTCACCCTGCGAGGCCCGGCCGAGCTGGCCGACGCGCTGCCGTACTTGATGGGCTTCTATCCGGACGACAGCGTGGTCCTGGTCGCGCTGCACGGCGAGCGCGGACGGTTCGGCGGCCGGGTCCGGCTCGGCATTCCGGCGGACCGGACGCAATGGCCCGACGTCGCCGACCAGCTCGCCGAATGCCTGATCCCGGCCGGTCAGGACGGGCCGCCGCGGCCCACGGCGATCATCGTCTACCTCTGTCAGGAGCCCGCGGCGGGCGAGAACGGCCGCGACGTCAGGGACCGGCTCCAGCCGTTCGCCCAGCGGCTGCGCACGGCCTGTGGAGCGCTCGACGTCCCCGTCCTCGAAGCCCTCTGCCTCTCCAACGGGCGCTTCTGGTCCTACTGCTGCCCCGACTTCCGGTGCTGCCCCGCGGACGGCACCCAGATGGTGATGCCGGGCACGTCCGTCATGGCCGCCGCGGCCGCCTACGCCGGAATGCAGGTGCGCGGTTCGCTCAAGGAGATGGAGGCCAGGCTGCGGCCCCGCACCGGGCAGCGGGCCGCCGAACAGGAAAGGGCCCTGGACGCGGCGGCCCGGGCACTGCTGCCCCGGATGCTCCGGCCGGACGGCGCGGCGGTCGTACGGAAGGACACCCTCGAACTGGCCGCCGCAATGATCCACCGCTTCCGCCAGGACACCCCCGCGGGCAGCAACCGGGCCCGGGACGCCTGCGACGACGCGCTGATCACCAACGCCGAGGCGGCCAGCCTCATCCTCGGGCTCCAGGACCGGGTCACCCGTGACCGGGCGGCGGAGTGGATGGACGGCACGGCGGCCGCCCCCGCCCTCCGCCTGTGGCGGGCCCTCGCCCGCCGCTGCGCCGGAAGCTATGCCGAGCACGCCACGGCACCGCTCACCCTGGCCGGATGGGTCAGCTGGTCCACGGAGGACGGCCCCTCGGCGCGGGTGGCCCTCGGGTGCGCCCTCTCGCTCGACCCCGACTACACCTTCGCCCAGTTGCTGCACTGCGCGATCAACGAGGGGCTCGACCCTGAACCACTGCGCCGCTGCCTGCGCGAGCAACACGAGGAGGCGGCGAGCACCACAGGCTGCGCGCCCAGCTCCGGCGCGAAGCGATCCCGGTCCGCGAAGCGCCCGGCGCCCGGCCGTGCCACGCCGCCCTCCGGACGTCCTCGGGGACCCCGCGGCGGTACGGGCCCCGGGGCGCGTACGACCGGGGGACGTGGCGGGCGGCGGAGCGGTCATGACGACCGGAGCCGGCGGTGACCGCCCGGTCGTTGTGCGGCCGGCGTGACCTGGGCGCCGGCCGGAGCGTTCACCTGTATGGCGCAGGCCGTACGAAGCCCCGACGTCACCAGGGAGCGCAGAGCGTGCCAGGCATCGTCCCCACTACCCAACCTGCCCGCCGGCCGTCCGAAGAACGGCGTCCGGCGCCGCCCCGGGCCCCTCAACCGCAGCCCGTCCACTCCTCGCTGGTCTGCGTGGCACTGCCGGCCCTGGCGGTGTCCCCCGCGTCGGGACAGCTGACCGGCCAGGGCCTGGAGGGCTTCTACCGGGACGGACGGCGGGTCCTGTCCCACTGCGAGCTGCGGGTCGCGGGCGGTGAACCGCTGGTCGTCCAGGGCCGGATGACCGCCGCCGACCGGGCCAGGTTCGTCGGCACGATCCGCAGAACCGGTGAACGGGGCCCGGACCCGGACATCCGCATGGAGCGGCTGCGGACGGCCGACGGCACCGAGCGGATCACCTTCCTCAGCAGCGCGACCCGGCCCGTCAGGCTGCCGGTCGAGATCCACCTGCAGACCGACCTGGCGGAGCTCGGAGCCGTCGCCGTCGGCCTGCCGGGCCCCGAGCTGCGCGCCGCCGTCCACGGCTCCGGCCTCCGCTGGTCCGGTCCGGGAGTCCACGCGGTGGTGACCGCCGATCCGCCGCCCGAGGACGCCCTGGCCTCGGCCGGGCTGCTGCGCTGGGACCTCGAACTCCCGGCCGGCGGCCGCCGCACCATCGAGCTGCGCGCCGTACTGGAGCAGACGACCGGACCGGGGCCCGGCCCCACCGGGCACCGTCGCGCCGGGGACGCCCGCATCCCCGGGCCGCGGAGCGGCACCTTCACGCCGCGCACCCGTGCAGACCGGCCGCCCCGCTCCTGGTCTGACGCCCGGCTGGAGTGCGACGACCACCGGGCCGACGCCCTCATGGCGGCCGGCCTGGACGATCTGTACGGCCTGGCGATGCGGGACCCGGCTGCGCCCGCGGACGTCTATCTGGCGGGCGGCTTCCCGTGGCGCTGCGGGCTGGCACCGGCCGAGGCGCTGTGGGCCGCCAGAATGCTGCTGCCCTTGGGCACCCGGCTCGCCGCGGGCACCCTGAGGGCGCTCGCCCGTAGCCAACAGGCCGCACCAGGGCCGGATTTCGGCCGAATTCCGGGAGCCCTGCGGGACGCGGGACCGCACGCCCCGCCGAGCTGCACGGGTATCGAGGCGACCCTGCTGTTCCCCGCCGTGCTCGCGGAGGCGCGCCGCTGGGGACTGCCCGAGCCGGAGACCGCACGGCTGCTGCCCGCCGCGGAACGGTGTCTGAGATGGCTGCGGATCGTCTCCGACCCGGTGGGCCGCGCCCGCGGCGGCTACATCCCCGATCCGGCTCCCGGCGGGCCGTACCGCTGCGAGACCCAGGCCCACGCCCATCGGGCCGCCCTGCTGGGCGCGGATCTCCTCGACGCCTGCGGATCCGCCGACGCCGCGGCCCTTCGCGAGTGGGCCGCGGACCTGCGCGCCCGGTTCCGCCGGGACTTCTGGCTGGAGGACCGGGCCGGCGGCCGCCCCGCCGCGCTGCTCACCGCCGACGGCCGGCCCGTCCCGTACCTGGGTTCCACCGCCGCCCACCTCCTCGACACCGGACTGCTCGGCGGTGGTGCCCTCGCACCCGGCCTGCTGGACGCGGCCCAGACGGACCAGCTGGCCAGGCTGCTGAGCGGGCCGTCCATGGACTCCGGGTGGGGGCTGCGCGGACTGGGGGCCAAGGAGAGCGGCTACAACCCGTTCGGCCACCGCAGCGGTGCGGTGCGCGTCCACGAGTCGGCGATCGCCGCCGCCGGACTGGCCGCGGCCGGCCACGAGCGCGCCGCCGCAGCCCTGACCCGCGGCGTCCTCGACGCGGCGGAGAGCTTCGGGCACCGCCTCCCGGAGATGTACGCGGGGGAGCAGCGCACGGCCGACGGAGCCCCCGTGCCGCACCCGGCGGCCTGCCGCCCGGCAGCGGTGTCGGCGGCCGGCGCGGTGCACATACTGCTCGCCCTCGCCGGTCTGCGCCCCGATGTCCCGGCCGGCACGGTGTCCGTGCGGCCGCTCGGCACGGCCCCGCTCGGCGCGATGCAGCTCACCGGGCTGAGCGTCGCCGAGCAGCCGTTCGCCGTACGGATCAGCAGACTCGGCATGGGCATGGTGGAAGCGGCCGCGGAGGGTCTGCAACTGCGTTCGTGAGGTACTGCGGGCCTGTTTATCGTCAGGCGGACGACTATGATCACGCCATGCCTCCCTACGACCCGTCGGCCTTCCCGCCCTTCGCTGTCACCGTCGACCTGGTCGTGCTCACCGTGCGCCGCCACGCCCTCTGCGCACTGGCCGTGCGCCGCGGTGAGCCGCCGTTCCAGGGACGCTGGGCGCTGCCCGGCGGATTCGTCCGGGCCGACGAGGACCTCGAGGCAGCGGCCGCCCGCGAGCTGGCCGAGGAGACCGGTCTGCACGCCCAGACCCCGACGGGTCCGACGCCCGTGTACGGCGCCCATCTGGAACAGCTCGCCACCTACGGCGATCCGAAGCGGGACCCCCGGATGCGGGTCGTCAGCGTCGCGCATCTGGTCCTCGCACCGGACCTGCCCGCTCCCACGGCCGGCGGTGACGCCCGCAGTGCCCGCTGGGCACCGGTCGAGACCCTGCTGGAGCCGGACGACACCCATGCCCGCGAGGGCGAGCTGGCGGCCCCCCCTCGCCTTCGACCATGCCCAGATCCTCACCGACGGGGTGGAGCGGGCCCGCTCGAAGATCGAGTACTCCTCGCTCGCCACGGCCTTCTGCCCGCCGGAGTTCACGGTGGGGGAGCTGCGCCGGGTCTACGAAGCCGTGTGGGGGGTCGCCCTCGACCCCCGGAACTTCCACCGGAAGGTGACCGGCACCCCGGGATTCCTGGTGCCGACGGGAGGCACCACGACGCGTCAGGGCGGCCGCCCCGCGCAGCTCTTCCGGGCCGGCGGCGCGACGCTGCTCAACCCGCCGATGCTGCGCCCCGAGGTCTGAGCACGGCCTTCGGCCTTCCCGGTGGGGACGGCCACGGGCCGCTGTTCTCTCCTGTGCCCGCACACCGCGGAAACCGACACGATTGAACAATTACGAGAAAATAGGACATATTCCGATACCTTGTCCGGGTCGGGCTACTCGTGTCGCCCGTGGTCGACGTTCAGCCGCTCACCTGCCTGCGGCTCGCCTCTCCCGGCGGGGCGGCTCCTGCGGTCATCGGATGCCGGCCGCGCCCCGGCCTGCATCGCGGCCTGCGTTGCGGCCGCCCGCATCGACGGCTTCGCCTCTCGATGTCGTCGCCCCGGGCGAGCATCTCAACTCACCTGCCGAGTAACGCCCGTGGCGCGGAGAGGTACGTGAGTCGAGGTGCGGAACGGGTCGACATCAGGTGTGGCAGATGCCCGTTGATACCGCTGTTCCGCGTGTGAAATTCCTTGATTTCGTGGAGTGGTTGCGCGGTGGCCGTCAAGTGGCGGTCCGGAATCGACCGCGACATATCGGTCGTGAGAAGTGGTTCGGCTCAATCCGCAGGCGGCGCACCGTTGTTGCAGGCAACCGGCTCTGGCCTGCGGTGATGTCGTCGTGGCGCGCTGCGACTCTCCGTTCCGGTCGAGTAAGGCGCCTGTTTTGACGCCCTGTTGTTGCGGATGCTGTCCGTAACTCGCCCTGGGTGGCGCATTTCCTTCCGATAAAGCGTCAATTCAGAGATGGGGGGCGATCACCCTTTCGTGTGCTTTTCACCAAAGACCTCAAGGGTGTTCAGGGTGTCGCCGACAAAGGATGCGTGAGTACCCTTGCGCACACCATGATGACCGCGGCTCGCCCCGGCGACACCGGCCTCGCAGGCCCGGGCGAGCTTGACCGCTACCCCTACGCCAACGCCGCCAACGCCGCGAACACCGGCAACACGGCCGGCCCGGAGCGTGCCGAGCGCGTTCCGCAGGTCTGGGACGGCTCCGAGGCGGAGATCGGCCGGGTCGGCCGGCGCGCGGCCGGCAGCCGCGGCCGCGGCCTGCACGGCCAACTCGTCCAACAGCTCGGCCAGATGATCGTCTCCGGTGATCTCGGCGCCGACCGTCCGCTCGTCCCCGAGGAGATCGGCCAGCGCTTCGAGGTCTCCCGCACCGTCGTCCGTGAGTCACTGCGCGTCCTCGAGGCCAAGGGGCTCGTGAGCGCGCGCCCCAACGTGGGCACCCGGGTGCGTCCGGTCAGCGACTGGAACCTCCTCGACCCCGACATCATCGAGTGGCGCGCCTACGGCCCGCAGCGTGACGACCAGCGCCGGGAGCTGTGCGAGCTGCGCTGGACGATCGAGCCGCTCGCCGCCCGCCTCGCCGCCGGGCACGGCCGGGAGGACATCCAGCAGCGGCTGGCCGACATGGTCGAGATCATGGGCCACTCCGCGGCCCAGGGCGACACCATGACCTTCGCCCGCGCCGACGCCGAGTTCCACTCCCTGCTGCTCCAGCTCGCCGGCAACCGCATGCTGGAGCACCTCTCCGGCATCGTCTCCGCCGCCCTGCACGTCTCCGGCGGATCCGGCGGCGGCTGTGAGCGGCCGGTCGAGACGTCCGTGGGCCAGCACATGCGGGTGGTCGACGCCATCGGCTCCGGCGATGCCACGGCGGCCGAATCCGCGATGCGCCAGCTCCTCGCCGCCCATGGCGAGGCGGCCGGCCAGGGCTCCGGGACGCCCGTGGACCACGTCGTCCCCGCGCCCCGCGAGCACTGAAGGCCGTACCCGACCGCGTACGGAACGTAGGCGCCGCGCGGCCCCGTGCCCTGCGTACCCCTCGGGCGGGGCACGCCGTACGCGGCGAAGGCGCACGCGCTCGCCGGATCCGGGGCGTCGACCGGATCCGGCGGCAGATCTCGGGAGGATTGCATGTCATATGACAGGGAATGGGTCGTTATGGGGTGTGACTCGGGCCACGCAGATTGGGCGTAACGCTCTCCCGGGAAGCGCGATGACTTAAGAGGTGATAGCCGAGGAGGGAATACGAGCGGCGTTCGTGACGCTGTTCAACTCCCCGGTTGCCCCTGCGCCGTCGGTCCATCCCCACCGACGGTCGTCGGCTCCGATCCACACTGGACGGGGTCGGAAGCCGTTTCCATCGTTCCGAGAGGTTGTTCGTGTCGGCCAGCACATCCCGTACGCTCCCGCCGGAGATCGCCGAGTCCGAGTCTGTGATGGCGCTCATCGAGCGGGGAAAGGCAGATGGGCAGATCGCCGGCGATGACGTGCGTCGGGCCTTCGAGGCTGACCAGATTCCGCCAACCCAGTGGAAGAACGTTCTGCGCAGCCTCAACCAGATCCTCGACGAGGAGGGTGTGACGCTGATGGTCAGTGCCGCAGAGGCGCCCAAGCGCACCCGCAAGAGCGTCGCAGCGAAGAGTCCGGCGAAGCGCACCGCCACCAAGACCGTCGCGGCCAAGACCGCCACGGTCAAGAAGACCACCGCCGCCGCCCCCGCCCCCGTGGCGGACCCGGCCGGTGAGTCCGAGTCCGCGCCTGCGAAGAAGGCAGCGGCGAAGAAGACGACCGCCAAGAAGACGGTCGCGAAGAAGACCACGGCCAAGAAGGCCACCGCGAAGAAGACCGCGTCCAAGAAGGACGTCGACGAGCTCCTCGACGACGAGGTGACCGAGGAGACCCCGACGCCCGGCAAGGGCGAGGGCCCCGAGGGCGCCGACACCCCGGAGAACGCCGGCTTCGTCCTGTCCGACGACGACGAGGACGACGCCCCCGCTCAGCAGGTCGCCGCGGCCGGCGCCACCGCCGACCCGGTCAAGGACTACCTCAAGCAGATCGGTAAGGTCCCCCTCCTCAACGCCGAGCAGGAGGTCGAGCTCGCCAAGCGCATCGAGGCGGGCCTGTTCGCCGAGGACAAGCTGGCGAACTCCGACAAGCTCGCGCCGAAGCTCAAGCGTGAGCTGGAGATCATCGCCGAGGACGGCCGCCGGGCGAAGAACCACCTCCTGGAGGCCAACCTCCGTCTGGTGGTCTCCCTGGCCAAGCGCTACACCGGCCGCGGCATGCTCTTCCTGGACCTGATCCAGGAGGGCAACCTCGGTCTGATCCGTGCGGTCGAGAAGTTCGACTACACCAAGGGCTACAAGTTCTCGACCTACGCGACGTGGTGGATCCGCCAGGCCATCACCCGCGCCATGGCCGACCAGGCCCGTACGATCCGTATCCCCGTCCACATGGTCGAGGTCATCAACAAGCTGGCCCGCGTCCAGCGCCAGATGCTCCAGGACCTGGGCCGCGAGCCCACCCCGGAGGAGCTGGCCAAGGAACTCGACATGACCCCCGAGAAGGTCATCGAGGTCCAGAAGTACGGCCGCGAGCCGATCTCGCTGCACACCCCGCTGGGCGAGGACGGCGACAGCGAGTTCGGTGACCTGATCGAGGACTCCGAGGCTGTCGTGCCCGCCGATGCAGTGAGTTTCACGCTCCTGCAGGAGCAGCTGCACTCGGTTCTGGACACACTCTCGGAGCGGGAGGCCGGCGTCGTGTCCATGCGCTTCGGTCTCACCGACGGCCAGCCGAAGACGCTGGACGAGATCGGCAAGGTCTACGGCGTCACGCGTGAGCGGATCCGTCAGATCGAGTCGAAGACGATGTCGAAGCTGCGTCACCCGTCGCGCTCCCAGGTGCTGCGGGACTACCTCGACTAGTCGAACCGCCCGGCCCGTACAGCGCCGTGAGCCCGGTCTCTCCAATGGGGAGGGGCCGGGCTCGCCGCCGTCCGGGTGCGCGGCGCAGCCGTTTGGGTCACTCTGGGTGGGCGACAGCTGTCCCACAGTCAGGAGTCCGTATGCGTCCGACCGCAGGCGCCGTTCTCGGAGCCCTCGCACTGGTCCTCACCCTGCCGGTGCCGGCGGCCGCGGACGAGTCGGTGATCGGCGGGAAGCCCGCGCAACTGTCCCAGAGCCCCTGGGCGGTGGCGCTGGCCTCCCATCAGCGCTTCGGGGCCCAGCGCTCCGGTCAGTTCTGCGGTGGGGTGCTGGTGGGGCACTCCACGGTCGTGACGGCCGCGCACTGTCTGGGCAAGGAGGTGCTGGGCGTCCCCTGGCAGCAGGTCCGGGACCTGCGCATCGTGATCGGGCGCGACAACCTCACCGGCGGCGGGGGGCAGGAGGTCAAGCCGGCGAAGGTCTGGGTGAACCCCCGCTATGACAGCTGGACCAATGAGGGCGACATGGCCGTCCTCACGCTCCCGAGGCCGGTACGGAACCGGACCATCCCGATAGCGGGGCGGAACGACCGGGCCTACCGGCCGGGCAGCCGGGCCACGGTCTACGGATGGGGAGACACCACGGGCGAGGGCCGCTACGCGTCACGGTTGCGCTCGGCGCATGTCAACGTGCTGCGCGACGCGGTCTGCACCCGGGCCTATCCGGGCACCGCGGACGGAACGTACCGGTCCCGTTCCATGCTGTGTGCGGGGGAGCCGGCCGGCGGGCGGGACGCCTGCCAGGGCGACAGCGGCGGACCGCTGGTCGTCCACGGGCGCCTGGTGGGGCTGGTGTCCTGGGGGACCGGCTGTGGCCAGGCGGGGAGCCCGGGGGTCTACACCCGGGCCTCGGCGTTGCTTCCGGCGGTACTGGCGCATGGCGCGGGCTGAGGCGCCGCGGGGAGCCGGCGGAAAACCGGGGCGCGCGTACGAGTGCGGGCGGCCCCCCGGTGGTGCCGGGGTGACCGCCCGCCGCACGGCGCAGGGCCGCTGCTCGCTCGTCGTGGATGCGAAGTGTCAGCGTTCCTCATCGGACGCGGACGCCGGAGAAGCGTTCAGCCGCTCCGTCTCGTCCTGTATTTCCGCGGCGATCTTCTTGAGTTCTGGCTCGAACTTGCGACCGTGGTGGGCGCAGAAGAGCAGTTCTCCGCCGGACATCAGGACGACGCGCAGGTATGCCTGGGCGCCGCAGCGGTCGCAGCGGTCAGCGGCCGTCAGCGGGCTCGCGGGTGTCAGAACAGTAGTCACGTCGCCTCTTCTCTAGCTCGACGAGCTGTCGTACCAGGGTCAACATCCAACCAGGCCGAAAACGTTCCCGCTCGTGCCTTTTCCTCGAAAAAAATTCTTCGAGGGGGCCGGGTGCTGCCGGGTGGCGGCGAATGAGCCGTATTGCTTGGTGGTCTGATTCACGTTGGGTGCTGGGTCTGTCCCCCCGGCTGGCTTGCCGGTTGTTGATGAGGACGTGCCCGGAGCCTAAATGGTTCATGCCTCGAAGGGAACGTGATGTGCACGTCACTCGGACGTCACCCCAACGAGCGATCGAACGCACGAGCGAAATTCTACTACCATGAGCATGCTTACGGGTGGCGTCACATCGGCTCTACCAGGCCTCGGTACCCTCTGACCGGCGACACCGCCACAACCGAGTCCGCGGAATGCGGACTGCCAGAAATTCAGCGAGGAGCGAACCGCGTGACCGCCGAGATGTCCGTGCCGTCCACCGCAGTGCTGACCGGGGCAGACCGGGACGGTTCCAACTACACCGCGCGGCATCTGCTCGTCCTGGAGGGCCTCGAAGCGGTCCGCAAGCGCCCCGGCATGTACATCGGCTCCACGGACAGCCGCGGTCTGATGCACTGCCTCTGGGAGATCATCGACAACTCCGTCGACGAGGCGCTCGGCGGCTACTGCGACCACATCGAGGTGGTCCTCCACGACGACGGGTCCGTGGAGGTGCGCGACAACGGCCGCGGCATCCCCGTGGACGTCGAGCCCAAGACCGGGCTGAGCGGCGTCGAGGTCGTGATGACCAAGCTGCACGCCGGCGGAAAGTTCGGCGGCGGCTCGTACGCGGCCTCCGGCGGTCTGCACGGCGTCGGCGCCTCGGTCGTCAACGCCCTCTCCGCCCGGCTCGACGTCGAGGTCGACCGCAACAGCAAGACGCACTCGATCAGCTTCCGCCGCGGCGTCCCCGGGATCTTCACGGAATCGGGCCCGGACGCCCCGTTCGACCCGGCCAACGGCCTGCACAAGGGCAAGCGGATCGCCAAGACGAAGACCGGCACCCGCGTCCGTTACTGGGCCGATCGGCAGATCTTCCTCAAGGACGCCAAGCTCTCCCTGGAGACGCTGTACGCCCGCGCCCGCCAGACCGCCTTCCTCGTCCCGGGCCTCACCCTGGTCGTCCGCGACGAGCGCGGCCTCGACGGAGCAGGCAAGACGGAGGAGACCTTCCACTACGACGGCGGCATCAGCGAGTTCTGCGAGTACCTGGCGCAGGACAAGGCGGTGTGCGACGTCCTGCGGCTCAGCGGGCAGGGCACGTTCAAGGAGACCGTGCCGGTCCTCGACGACCGCGGTCACATGACCCCCACCGAAGTCACCCGCGAACTGGGCGTCGACATCGCGCTGCGCTGGGGCACCGGCTACGACGCCACGCTCCGGTCGTTCGTCAACATCATCGCCACCCCCAAGGGCGGCACCCACGTCTCCGGCTTCGAGCGCGCGGTCACCAAGACGGTCAACGAGGTCCTGCGGTCGAGCAAGCTGCTCCGTGTCGCCGAGGACGACGTCGTCAAGGACGACGCCATGGAGGGCCTGACGGCGGTCGTGACCGTACGCCTCGCCGAGCCGCAGTTCGAGGGCCAGACCAAGGAGGTGCTCGGCACCTCGGCCGCCTCCCGGATCGTCGCCCAGGTGGTGAGCCGGGAGCTGAAGGCGTTCCTGACGTCCACGAAGCGGGACGCCAAGCAGCAGGCGCGCGCCGTCCTGGAGAAGGTCGTCGCCGCGGCCCGCACCCGCATCGCCGCGCGCCAGCACAAGGAGGCGCAGCGGCGGAAGACGGCGCTGGAGTCCTCCTCGCTGCCGGCCAAGCTCGCGGACTGCCGCAGCGACGACGTCGACCGCAGCGAGCTGTTCATCGTCGAGGGCGACTCCGCGCTGGGCACCGCGAAGCTGGCCCGGAATTCCGAGTTCCAGGCGCTGCTCCCGATCCGCGGCAAGATCCTGAACGTCCAGAAGTCGTCGGTCTCGGACATGCTCAAGAACGCCGAGTGCGGCGCCATCATCCAGGTCATAGGGGCCGGTTCCGGCCGCACCTTCGACATCGACGCGGCCCGCTACGGCAAGGTCATCTTCCTGGCCGACGCCGATGTCGACGGCGCCCACATCCGCATCCTGCTGCTGACCCTCTTCCAGCGCTACATGCGTCCGATGGTCGAGCAGGGCCGGGTCTTCGCCGCCGTGCCGCCGCTGCACCGCATCGAGCTGACCAACCCAAAAAAGGGGCAGGACAAGTACATCTACACCTACTCCGACAACGAGCTGCGCCAGACCCTGCTGGAGCTCCAGCGCAAGAACGTCCGCTACAAGGACAGCATCCAGCGCTACAAGGGTCTGGGTGAGATGGACGCCGACCAGCTCGCCGAGACGACCATGGACCCGCGCCACCGCACCCTGCGCCGGATCAACATCAGCGACCTGGAGGCGGCGGAGAAGACCTTCGACCTCCTGATGGGCAACGAGGTCGCCCCCCGCAAGGAGTTCATCACCAACTCCGCGGCCACGCTGGACCGTTCCCGGATCGACACCTGAGCGCTCCCTGAGCCCGGGCGGGCGTCTCTCCACCCCAGGGTGGAGCGGCGCCCGCCGCGCTTTCCACCCGCGCCCCACCCTGGCTCCGATCCGCGCGGCGGCCACTCTCCGTAGCGTCGGGGACGTCGGAAAATCCCGTCTCCCGGAGGCTCAGGTCATGAGCGGCCTGCTCAACATCGTGGCGATCGCCGCGGCTGTCGTGTTCGTGTTCATCAAGCAGTTCAGCGCCCAGCGCATCACGTCCGAGGGCAAGAAGTGGTGGCTGATCCCCGCCGTCCTGGCCTTCCTGGCGGTGCGCGACCCCGGCCTCCTGGACCCCGCCCACCGGACCGCGTCCACCGTCCTGCTGGCCGTGGGGCTCCTGATAGGGCTGGGCTGCGGTGCGGGCTGGGCCTGGACGACGCGCATCTGGACGGACGCGGACGGGGTGGTGTGGACCAAGGGCAGCTGGGCGGCGGCCGGCGTGTGGCTCTGCGCCATGGTGCTGCGCGGCGGCCTGATGGCCATCGCCGCGGTCATGGGCGTCCATCAGGGCACCCCGGCGATCATGCTCTCGGTCGCCGGCATGCTGCTCACCCGGACCGGGGTCACCACCTGGCGGGCCCAGGCCTTCCAGCGGACGTACGGTGTCCCTGTCGCGGGCTGAGGCCACGGCGCGCCCGATACCGCCACCCACCGACCGAGGACCGTACGTGCTGCCCCCTTCCTTGACGAGCTGGCCCCTGCGGGAGTCGCTGTCCCGGGAAGGCATGAGCGGCGCCCGGTTGTGGATCGGCCGGTCGGTGCGCGTCCTGGTCGTCGCGGGGCTGACGTGGTCCACCGTGGCCGGGCCGCACTTCCGAGGCTGGGCACTGGTGGCGGCGCTCGCGGGGGTCGCCACCACGCTCGTGGTGTTCCGCGCCTTCTTCCGCGTGACGCGCGAGCGCCTTCTCTGGCCGTCCGTCGGCCTGTTGCTCGTCCTGGAGGCCGCGGCCTTCGGCTTCTCCTTCGCCGGTGCCCGGACGCCGGCGATCGTCCTGTGGTGCGCTTGTGCCATCACCGCGATGGAGCGGCTGCCGCTGGCCGTCGGCCTGCTGTGCTCGTCGGCCGCGCTCGCCGCGTACGCCGTGATGAACACCGACAGCTGGCTGACGACCACCACGACCACCGCGGGCCTGGCCCTGGCCGGCTACGTCATCCGCCTCGACGCCGAGGCGCGCGGTAACGCCCAGCGGCTGCTGACCCAGGAGCGGGCGGCCCGCAAGGCCGAGGCGGAGTCGGCGGCACTGGCCGAACGGGGCCGGATCGCGCGGGAGATCCACGACGTCCTCGCCCACAGCCTGAGCGCCCAGTTGGTGCATCTGGAGGCGGTGCGGCAACTGATCCAGCGCAGTCCCGACCTGGAGGCGGACCGCGCACAGCTCCTGGAGCGGGTCGTGGCGTGCCGGGGGATGGCCCGGGAAGGGCTTGAGGGCACCCGTGAGGCGCTTTCCGCCCTCCGCGGGGAGATGATCCCGGTCGAGGACCTCCTGCGCCGTCTGACGGCCGCTGAGGGCGCTCGGCTGGATGTGACGGGCGAGCCCCGTGTGCTGCCGGCCGAGGCGGGCCTCGCGGTCCGCAGAGTCGCCCAGGAGGCGCTCACGAACGTGCGCAAACACGCCCCGGGGGCGCGGGTGAGCGTGCGGCTGGACTACGGGGCGGACGACGTGGGGCTCGAAGTGCGGGACGACGGGGGCCGCGGGCGGTCCGCCGAACTCTCCGCGAGCGGTTCCGGGTACGGTCTGCTCGGGATGCGGGAGCGCGCCGAACTCCTCGGCGGAACGCTGGAGTCCGGCCCTGACGAGGAGGGTTTCGTGGTGCGGTTGCGGGTGCCCGCATGACGGCACGTACGGTGACGCGGGTCGTGGTCGCCGATGACCAGACGGTGGTGCGCGAGGGAATCGTGATGCTGCTGGGGCTGTTGCCGGGCATTGATGTCGTCGGTTCGGCGCCGGACGGCGAGGAGGCGGTCCAACTGGTCGCCCGTTACGCCCCGGACGTCGTCCTGATGGACCTGCGCATGCCCCGCTGCGACGGGGTCGAGGCCACCCGCCGGATCCGCGCGGAGCACCCCGGCACCCAGGTCGTGGTGCTCACCACCTACGCCGACGACGACTCGCTCTTCCCCGCCCTGCAGGCCGGCGCCCGCGGCTATCTGACCAAGGACGCGGACGGTGACGAGATCGTCCGCGCCATCGACGACGTGCTCTCCGGTGAGGCGGGCCTGTCGCCGAAGATCCAGCGCCGCCTCCTGGAGCGCTTCACCGAGCCCGCGCACACCGTGCCGCAGCCGCCGGCGGAGCCCCCGGACGGGCTCACCGCGCGCGAGGTGGAGGTGTTGCGGCTGGTCGCGGAGGGGCTGTCGAATCCGGAGATCGCCCGCACCCTGCACGTCTCCACGGCGACCGTGAAGACCCACATCAACAATCTCTTCGCCAAGGCGGGACTGCGCGACCGGGCTCAGGCGATCCACTACGCGTACCGCCACGGGCTCGCACAGCCGCCCGGGTAGTTCCTGGTGGTCCATCACCTGATGGGGTGAAGGGTCCGGAAGCCCACGTCCGGGATCTTCCTTTCTGTCCACCCTTGGGCGGCACGGACAACCAACCCGTGCACCAAGGAGAGTTCGGTGGACAAGCACGACGGCCGCTCGGCCGGTGAGCCCGGGGCCGTACGGCTCGACGACCCCTGGTACGACGCCCTCGCCCCCGGGTGGGCGGAAACGGCCGGTGCGGCGGACGCGGCGGGCCACGAAGGGGATGCCGGGGAGCCGCTGACCGTAGGAGGGCCGCGGGACAGCGGGATTCCCCCGGGCGAGATCTATCTGGCGGTGCACCGAAGTGGGGCGTTCCAGGAGGTGCGCCGCCGTTACCGGAGCTTCGTCGTCCCGGCCACTCTTGCCTTCCTGGTCTGGTACCTCGCCTATGTGGTGGCGGCGATCGCCGCGCCGGGGCTCATGGCCCGTCCGCTCGTCGGCGCCTTCAACGTCGCGATGGCCGCCGGGCTAGGCCAGTTCGCCACAACGTTTCTGCTCGCCTGGGCCTACATGCGGCACGCACGGCTGCGGCGGGACCGCGCGGCGCTGGAGATCCGCTGGGAAACCCAGGAACTGACCGGGGGGAACACGCGGTGACCGGCGGCCACGAGACCCTCGCCCTGACTCTGGTCAGCGCCTTCATCGCGCTCACCCTGGCGATCACCCTCTGGGCGGGACGCCGCAGGCGTGGCTCCGTGGAGGAGTTCTACGCCGGCGGGAGGCTCTTCTCCCCCATGGAGAATGGTTTCGCCATCGCGGGGGACTACATGTCCGCCGCGTCCTTCCTCGGCGTCACCGGGCTGATCGCCCTCTTCGGCTACGACGGACTGCTGTATTCGGTCGGCTTCCTCGTCGCCTGGCTGCTCGTGCTCTTCCTGGTGGCCGAACTCGTCCGGAACTGCGGGCGGTTCACCCTCGCCGATGTCGTCGCCGCACGGATGCGGGAGCGCCCCGTGCGGATCGCGGTCGGCGCCGCGTCCGTCACCGTGTCCGTGCTCTATCTGGTGGCGCAGATGGTCGGTGCCGGCAGTCTGGTGGCGCTTCTGCTCGGCGGCGCCGGACCGCAGGCCCGTACCTGGATGGTGATCGGCGTGGGCGCCCTCATGGTGGTCTACGTCGCCTTCGGCGGGATGCGGGCCACCACCTGGATCCAGGTGGTCAAGGCGGTGCTCCTCCTGGGCGGGGCCGTGGCCCTGACCGTCCTGGTGGTGATCCGGTTCCACGGGGACCTCGGCGCACTGCTGACCACCGCCGCCGAACGCAGCGGCCACGGACGGGCGTTCCTCGCGCCGGGTCTCAAATACGGCGGTGACTGGACCGCGCGGCTGGACTTCCTCAGCCTCGGCCTGGCGCTCGTCCTGGGGACGGCGGGGCTGCCGCACATCCTGTCGCGGTTCTACACCGTGCCCACGGCGCGGGCCGCCCGCCGTTCCGTCGGCTGGTCCATCGGGCTGATCGGCGGCTTCTACCTGATGACCGTCGTGCTCGGCTTCGGGGCCGCCGCCGTAGTGGGCAGCGATGCGGTCCGGGCCTCCAACCCGGCGGGCAACACCGCCGTTCCGCTGCTCGCCGTCGACCTGGGAGGCGGGGCGGGCTCCACCGGAGGAACGGTTCTGTTCGCCGTGGTGGCCGCGGTCGCCTTCGCCACCATCCTGGCCGTGGTCGCCGGCATCACCCTCGCCTCGTCGGCCTCCGTGGCCCACGACCTGTACGCCTCGCTGCGCCGCCCGCGCGGCACGGTACGGGACGCGCAGCGCCGCGAGGTGGCCGTGGCACGGCTCGCCGCGGTCGCGGTCGGAGCCGTCGCCATCGCCCTGGCGCTGCTCGCCCAGGACCTGAACATCGCCTTCCTGGTGGGCCTGGCCTTCGCGGTCGCCGCCTCGGCCAATGTGCCGGCCCTGCTCTACGCCCTGTTCTGGCGCCGCTTCACGACACGGGGGGCCGTCTGGTCCGTCTACGGCGGGCTGGTCCCCGCGCTCACCCTGGTGGTCCTCTCACCCGTGGTCTCCGGAGGCCCGGAATCCCTCTTCCCCCACCTGGACTTCGCCGTCTTCCCGCTGTCCAACCCGGGGGCCGTCTCGATCCCCTTGGGCTTCCTGATGGGCTGGCTGGGAACACTGCTCTCCCCGGAGGCCGCCGATCCGGCCCGGCACGCGGAGACGGAGGTACGGGCGCTCACCGGGGCGGGCGCGGTCTAGCCTCCGCCAGGGGTCAGACCCATTCGTAGCGGTGTTCCGGGCGGCCCGTCTCGCCGTACCGGAGGGTGAGGCGGATCCGGCCGGCGCGTTCCAGGAGCTTCAGATAGCGCTGGGCGGTCTGCCGGCTCAGTCCGGCCCGGTGGGCGACGTCCTGGGCCGAGAGCGGGGTGTCCGCGGAGCGCAGCACCGCGCGCACACGGTCGGCGGTGGCGGTGGAGTGCCCCTTGGGCAGCTCGGCGGGCCCGGCGTTGGCGGCGCCCAACGCGCCGAATAGCCGGTCGACTTCGGACTGCTCGGCCTGCCCGCCGCCGGCGAAGGTGCGGTGCAGCGCCGCATAGCCCTCCAGCTTGGAGCGCAGGCCAGCGAAGGTGAACGGCTTGACCAGGTACTGGAGCGCGCCGTGCCGCATCGCGGCCTGTACGGTCGCGATGTCGCGGGCCGCCGTCACCATGATCACGTCGGTGAAGAGGCCACGACGCCGTAGTTCGCCGACCAGTTGGAGGCCGGTCCGGTCGGGCAGGTAGTGGTCCAGCAGGATCAGCTCGACGGGATGTGTCTCCAGGGCGGCCAGGGCCTCCGCCGCCGTATGTGCGACACAACTGACCCGGAAACCCTGCACCTTGGCGACATAGGCGGCGTTGATCCGCGCGACCTGCGCATCGTCGTCCACGATCAGTACGTCGATCACCGGCCTGCCTCCGTGGCGTCCTCGGCGCGGCGCGCGCCCCCGGGGTCACCGGCCATCCCGGCCGGCTCGGGAAGCTCCTCGGAGAGGGCATCGGGGACCGTGACGGTGAACACGGCCCCGCCTCCTGGTCGTTCGTCCACCACGGCGCCGCCCCCGTAGCGCTCGGCGAGCCGGCGGACGAGCGCGAGTCCGATGCCGCGCTGCCCGTGGGCGGGCGGCTCCTTGGTGGTCCAGCCCTCGGTGAAGATCTCGGCCCGGCGCTCCTCGGGCACGCCCGGCCCGTTGTCGGCGACGCGCACGACGGCGGTCCGTCCCTCGGCCCGCACCTCCACCTCCACCTGGGCGTCGGGCGCGCCGGCAGTGGCGTCCAGGGCGTTGTCGACGAGATTGCCGAGGACGGTGACCAGGCTGTGCGGGTCGATCAGGCGGTCGGGCAGCCGGGTGCCGGACGCGATCCGCAGGGACACGCCCCGTTCGGCGGCGACGGTGGCCTTGCCCACCAGAAGGGCGGCCAGCAGCGGGTCGTGGATGCGCTCGGTGACCTGCTCCGCGGTGGCCCGGTGGACGCCCACAACGCGGGTCACGAACTCCACGGCCTCCTCGTGCAGCCCCAGTTCGAGCAGGCCCAGGAGAGTGTGCAGCCGGTTGGCGTGCTCGTGGTCCTGGGCCCGGAGGGCGTCGATGAGACCGCGGGTGCCGTCGAGTTCGCGGCCCAGCCGCTCCAGTTCCGTGCGGTCGCGCAGGGTGACCACCGCGCCGCCGTCGTCGGTCGGCATACGGTTCGCCACCAGCACCCGGTGCCCGCTGACCGCCAGCAGGTCGGCGCCCGAGACGCGGCCGGCCAGCACATCGGTCGTACGGCCCGGGGGAAGGGCGGCCTCCAGGGGGCGGCCGGTGTCCTCGGCGCGCAGATCGAGGAGGCGCTGCGCCTCGTCGTTCATCAGGCGGATCCGGCCCTGCCCGTCGAGCGCGACGAAGCCCTCCCGGATGCCGTGCAGCATCGCCTCCCGCTCGGCGAGCAGCGCGGAGATGTCGGAGAAGGCCAGGTCATGGGTGCGCCGCTGGAGACGGCGGGAGACGAGATAGGCGGCCAGTGCCCCGGCGGCGAGCGCCCCGCCCGCGTACGCGAGCAGTTGGGGCACGGTGGACAGCAGCCGCTCCTGCACGCTCTCGTACGCGATGCCGACCGAGACCGCGCCGACGACCTTGCCGTGCTCGTCCCGCAACGGGACCTTGCCGCGCGCGGAGCGGCCGAGGGTGCCCTCGTCGATCTGCATGACCTCACGGCCGGAGAGCGCGGCGCTCGGGTTGGTGGAGACGTGGCGCCCGATCTCGTCCGGATCGGTGTGGGACCAGCGCACCCCGCGCTTGTCCATGATCACGACGTACTCGGCGCCGGTGGCCGCGCGGATCCGTTCCGCCTCGTTCTGGACGGGGCCGTGCGGGCTCGGGCGGGACGCCTCCAGCGCGTCGTCGAGACGCGGTTCGGCGGCGGTGGTCTGGGCGATCGCGAGCGCCCGGCGCATCGCCTGGTCGTCCAGTTGGGCGCTGAGCGGGGCGAGGAACAGGCCGGTCGCCAGCGCGGTGACCCCCGTGGCGATGGCCAGCTGCATCATCAGCACCTGGGAGAAGACGCGCCGCGGCCAGCCCAGCCGGGGGCGTGTCAGGCGCGGTCCGGCCGTGGTGCGTGCCTTGGCAGCGCTGAGCGGGGCGGTCGCTTTTCTCGGGGCGGAGGCACCGGCGGGAAACCGTGCGGGGCCCGAGGGCTCTGTGGCGCTCGGGCGCGGAACCGACGCTTCCTTCTCGCCCATACGGACGAACAGTAAGCGGGCCGACCGCCGGGCCGGTAATCCCTGCGGCGAGGAATTCGGAGGGTGTCCGGGTGGCCACGCGCGGCGCGTCGGCCGGGACGCGACGGGAGCGACCGAGCGGGTTGACGGGAGCGGCCACGCGGGCTGTGGACGGCGAAGGACGGGTTCGCGGGGGTTATCCACAGGCCTTTCGGTCGCGGAGCGTGAGCGCTTACTCTCGCAGAGTCGTCACAGTCCGTGACGGTGTCGGAGCCGACGCGGCCGTGTCGGTGGCCGTGTCGGTGTCCGCGAAGTCGTGAAGGAGTCAGGCCGGATCTGCGGCGGTGAGCGAGATGACCGCCATCCGCGCCGGGGGAAGGAGGGGTGCCCCGCAGCTGGCCGGCGCGGGAGCGCCGTCGGTGCGCTGTTCGACGGTCACCTGCCAGGTCCGGCCGTCCGTGTGCGCGACCGTGACGCCCCAGGACGGTCCCGCACTGCCGGCCGGTGTGGCGTCGGGGGCGGGCGGCAGGGCCTCGACCCGTACGACGTCGAGGGCGTCCGCGCGGTCCTCATGGATCCGGGCACGGACCGCGAGGTCGGCCGCCTGGGCGGGGCGGTCCCAGGCCGAACGGCCACGGCAGTGCTCCAAGACGATCCGTCCACTGCGCGCCGCCTCCACGGCGGACTTGACCAGATGCGCCGAGGCACGGCCGTAGGCGTAACCGTAAGGAAGGAGAAAAAGGGTGGGGGAGAAGCGATGGCCGCCCAGGTGGGTGACCTCCCAGGTGTCGATTCCGGCGGCGGCGAGTTCCGCGGCCAGGGGTCGGCCGAGCAGGGCGCAGCAACGGTCCCGTTTGCCGTTGGTGCAGACGAGGACCAGCGGGTCGCCGGAGTGCGGTTCCCAGATGCCGTGGTGTTCGCCCGCGCCGAGGGCGGCGAAGTCCAGCCCGAGGGCGGCGCCGGGATCGGTGACGGTGGTCGTGCGGACCCAGGAGCGCCCCGGCGCGGTGTGCGCGAGGAAGAGCCGGCGGCGGGAGACGCCGTGGCAGTCGGCATGGCGGCCCGGGCGCCGGATCAGGGCGATGCGTACGCCGGTCCCGTCCGCCGCGGCGTTCAGGGCCCGGCCGAGTCCGGGGTCGAGGTGGCTGTCCGTGAGCGCCTTGGCTCCCCAGGGGCCGGTCTGCTCGATGAGCAACCAGGTGCGGGCGGTGGCCGAGGTCCCGGCGAGCGGTTCGGCCCCGTTACGGGAGGCAGTGGCGCAGGTACTCACGAAGGCGAGCCTAACCTCATGGTTCGGACGTCGGGCACGCCGGACCGCTCGTGCACCTGCGTGGAAGGCGCAGGAAACGGGAAGTGGCGTCGCGTCATGGCGGCGACGCGGGATCGCTCACGGATCGCCGGCGAGGGAACGACCGGCCACTCGCTCCCCGTCGCGGCAGGAACGCCGGACCGCTCGGGCCTGCTCAGGGCGGGTGAGCGAGATGGCTCGGGGCCGCTCATGGCCGACGCGCAAGAGGGCTCGGGCGTGCTCACGGCAGACGCACACGAGGGCTTGGGCCCGCTTACGGCCGACGCGCAGACCCGCTTCTGCCCGCTCAGGGAGGGCGCCCAAGGCGGCGTGGGCTCGCTCACGGCAGCGGCTGCGGGGGGCGTGGGCCGTGGTACTGGCCGCTGGGGCGCATACGCAGTGGGCGCTCGTCGAATTCCTCCAGGGCATGCGCGATCCAGCCGGCGGTGCGCGCGAGGGCGAAGACCGTTTCACCCGCCTCGGGCGGCATCCCCGCCGTGACGGTCAGCACGGCGAGTGCCAGGTCGACGTTGGCGTTGAGCTCCGTGTGGCGGGCCGTGGTGGTGACGACCTCGCGGGCGGCCCGCAGGGCGGGGGCTGCCTGCGGTACGTCCGCCAGCAGCCGGAAGAGGACGCCGGCGCGCGGGTCCTCACCCGGGTAGACGCGGTGGCCCAGGCCCGGTACCCGGCGCCCGGCCCGCAGATGGTCGGCCACGACGGCGGCCGCGCTGCCCCGGTCCAGGACCTCCAGCAGCATCCTGTGCGCCAGCCCGCTCGCGGCGCCGTGCAGCGGACCGTCCAGCGCCCCCAGGCCCGCCGAGACGATCGCGTACGGATGGGCGCGGGCGGAGGCCGCGACCCGGACCGCGAGCGTGGAGGCGGCGAGGTCGTGGTCGATGAGCAGGACCAGCGCGGCGTCCAGGACCCGCAGCGATGCGACGTCGGCCGGCTCCGCGGTCAGCCGGGACCAGAGCCGGGGGGCGAGCGGTCCGGTGGTGGAGGGTTCTTCACCCAGCGCCGGGAGGGCGTCGACGAGGGTCGGGATCAGGCTGCGAGCGGTGCCGAGGACGGCGTCCTCGGAGAGGTCGAACCGCAGCGGATCGGCGGCCGCGGCGGCGATCACCGCGACCCGCAGCCGGTCCATCGGCCCGCTGTGCGGCGGCAGCGCCCGTACGGCGCGGCAGGCCGCGGTTCGGGCGTCCTGCGGGGCGGTGAAGCGGATGCCGCGGCGCAGCACGCCGGTCCACAGCCACTCCGCGACCTCCTCGTAGCTGTAGTGGGCGGCGAGCTCCGCGGTGTCCACGCCACGGAAGTAGCAGTGGTCGCGGTCGATCAGTGTGATGCCGGTGCGGATCGCCAACTCGGCGCCGGCGGCGGGTGGTTCGCGGCGGCCGCTGCGGCGGGCCAGCGCGTCGACCTCCTTCGGGTCGAAGGTGCTGCCGCGGCTGCCCGGTTCCCGGTGGCTGGTCAGCTGACCGCGGCTGACGTACGCATAGACCGTCTCGGGCTTCACGCCGAGCCGGTCGGCCGCCTCCCGCGTGCTCAGCCGTCGCTCGCCGGTGTCCTGCGCCGTGTCGTGATCCGCCATGGGATCACCGTATCCAGCCCGTCCGTACCCGGACTCATCCATGTCCAGGACCCTCCTGCATTGACCCATATATTGATGCAATCAATATTGACGAGTGTTGAGTCAAGCATAGATAGTCGAATCAATATTGGGGGAGGAAGAACGAGGAGAGCTGTCATGCCGATCGCCGAGGCGAACGCACCCATCGAGGCACCCCGCGGGCTCGCGGGCGTCATCGTCACCGAGACCCAACTCGGAGACGTCCGGGGGCGCGAGGGCTTTTACCACTACCGCCAGTACTCCGCCGTCGAGCTGGCCCGGACCCGCACGTTCGAGGACGTCTGGTACCTGATGTTCCACGGCGCGCTGCCCGACGCGGTCCAGCTGGCGGCCTTCAAGGCCGAGACCGCCGCGCTGCGCCCGCTGCCCGCGGCGGTACGCGACGCACTGCCCGCCCTGGCCCGGGCCGGAGCGCTCGCGGGTCCGCTCGCCGGGCTGCGCACCGCGCTGTCGCTGCTCGGCGCGAGCGCCGGATTCCGGCCGCTGTACGACATCGACGCCGACCGCCGGCGGGCCGACGCGCTCGCCACCGTCGCTGCCGTACCAACCCTGCTGACCGCACTGCACCGGCTCGCGCAGGGACAGCAGCCCGTGGAGCCGCGGCCGGATCTGGGGCACGCCGCCAACTACCTCTACATGCTCACCGGCGAGGAACCGGATCCGCGCCGGGTCCGGGCGATAGAGGCCTATCTGATCTCCACGATCGACCACGGCTTCAACGCCTCGACGTTCACCGCCCGCGTCATCACCTCCACCGGTGCCGACCTCGCGGCCTGCCTCGTCGGAGCCGTCGGCGCGCTCTCCGGGCCGCTGCACGGCGGAGCGCCCAGCCGGGCACTGGACACGCTCGACGCGATCGGCACGCCGGACCGGATCGATTCCTGGATCCGCGAACGGGTCCTGCGCGGCGAGCGGATCATGGGGTTCGGGCATCCCGTCTACCGCACCGAGGACCCGCGCTCACGGATGCTGCGGGGGATCGCCCAGGAATTCGGCGGCCCGCTGGTGGAGTTCGCCGTCCAGGTGGAGGCGCGCGCCGAGGCGCTCCTCGCCGAGCTCAAGCCGGGCCGCGAGCTGCACATCAACGTGGAGTTCTACGCGGGCGTCGTGATGGAGCTGTGCGGGCTGCCGCGTGAGATGTTCACGCCCACCTTCTGCGCGGCCAGGGTCGTCGGCTGGAGCGCCAACATTCTGGAACAGGCGGAGGATTCGAAGATCATCCGGCCGGCGGCCCGGTACGTCGGCCCGCCCCCGCCACAGCCGCTGCCGGAGGTGGTGCCCGGCTAGCCGGCACACCCGCACCACGGGGTCCCAGCCGGCGGCACGAGACCGGCGCCGAAGGCATGGAACGAGACCGGCGCCGAAGGCCTGGCACGGGGCCGCCGGCACCGGACCCCGCACGGCGCCTCGGCATCGGATCCCGGCACTGCGCACAGGCACCGGATGCAGGCACCGGATGCAGGCACCGCGCATAGGTGCCGGGCGGCAGTACGTGCCTCGGCACTCCTGCCTCGACACCAGGCCGCGGTGCCGGGCATGGCTCCGGAGGAGGCGCCGGCCTGGCACGGGACCAGGCTCCGAATCAGGCGCCGGCCTGGCACGGGACCAGGATCTGAACCAGGCGCCGGCCTGGCAGGGGACCCGTCTCCCGCCTGGCGCTCGGCCAGGCTCCCGCCCGGCGCCCGAACAGGCCCTGGCCGGGCCCCTGGCCGGGCGCCTGACCAGGGGCCCTGACCGGCCCTGCCCCGGCGCCGGCCGGTCGGCCCCGCCCCTTGGCCCCGCCCCTTGGTCCCGCCCCTTGGTCCCGTCCCCGCCCCGTACCGGACGAGGCGCTCGGCCCGAGCGGCGTGCAGTCGGTGGTCCGTTACGATCGACAGCTCGTCCGCCGCCGGGCCGTGCGGCCCGCCACCCGCACCATGGAGGCGCCTTCTGGCCACGCAACAGATCCCGGTCGTCGTGCTCGCGGGGTTCCTCGGTTCGGGCAAGACGACCCTGCTCAACCACCTGCTCCGGGCCGGCGACGGGACCCGTATCGGCGCGATCGTCAATGACTTCGGCAGCATCGAGATCGACGCCATGACCGTTGCCGGGCAGGTGGACTCGATGGTCTCGCTCGGCAACGGCTGTCTGTGCTGCGCGGTCGACACCAGCGAACTGGACACGTATCTGGAGCGGCTGGCCCGTCCCTCCGCCCGTATCGACGTCATCGTCATCGAGGCGAGCGGGCTGGCCGAGCCGCAGGAACTCATCCGGATGATCCTCGCCAGCGACAACGACCGGATCGTCTACGGCGGGCTGATCGAGGTCGTGGACGCCGCCGAGTTCGAGTCCACCCGGGCCCGCCATCCCGAGCTGGCCCGGCACGTCGGCATCGCCGACATCGTGGTGCTCAACAAGGCCGACCGGATCGACGACGCGGCGCGCCGGGCGCTCCGGGACACCCTGGCGGAGCTGGCGCCGGGCCGGCCGGTGATCTGTACGGCGTACGGCCGGATCGACCCCGAGCTGTTCTTCGACCGCGGGCCGGGGGAGGACCACGACGCGGCCGTGCGTCAGTTGTCCTTCGAGGATCTGCTGCGTGAGGCCGCGGCCCATGGCGAGCACCACCGAGCCCACCGCGACGAGCACCCCCAAAACCACCGCGAGAACGATTACCGCGACTCCAAGGAACCCAACGGCCACCCGGGTCCCAACGACCCGAACGACCACCCTGGCCCGAACGACCACCACAGCCACCACGACCCCAACGACCGCTCCGTGAACGGCCGTTGCGGCCACGACGACTGTGGTGCGCACAGTGACCAGGACCACGCGGGGCACCTTCACGCCGCCTACGAGAGCGTGGAGTTCAGCTCGGCGGAGTCGATGCACCCGCGCCGGCTCATGGACTTCCTCGACAGTCGGCCGGTCGGGCTCTACCGCATCAAGGGCTTCGTCCACTTCGACGTCCCCGAGAACCGGCAGAAGTTCACCGTGCACGCCGTCGGCGACTTCCTGCGCTTCTACCCCGAGCCCTGGCCGAGGGGCGAGGAACGGAGCACCCAGCTCGTCCTCATCGGCAGCGGCATCGATGCCCCGGCGCTCCGCAAGGAGCTGGACAACTGCCGGGAGACCGGGCCGCCGGAGGCGGATGTGAACAGCATGTGGGGCGTGCTGCGGTACGTGGCCTCCCACGACGGAGACGAGTCGGGGGACGAGTAGGCAAGTAGACGGGCAGGGGAGATGCGTAACGCCGTCGGGCCGGTTCCGCACCGGCCCGACGGCGTTCATTTTCGGAGAAGGCGAGGCTCGCTCAGAGGCCCGCTCACAGAGGCAGACGCTCGCTCACCGAGGCCCGCTCACACCGGTCCCGCCAGCGCGGCCACCGGCTTCGTCAGGGCCACTCCCGAGCCGTCCCGGCGCGGGTCCGGCTCCGGCAGCGGTACCGGCGAGCCCTTGGCGTCCGCCGCCCGCACCGGCGCCGTGCCGGCCCACGCCTGGATCAGGCAGTCCTCGCCCTTCAGGAACCGCTGGCAGCGCACGCCACCGGTCGCCCGGCCCTTGCGCGGGTACTGGTCGAACGGGGTGATCTTGGCCGTGGCGACCGAGTCGTCCAGGGTGCCGTGCGAACCGGCGACGGTGAAGACCATGGCGTCGGCCGCCGGATCGACCGCCGAGAACGAGATCACCTTCGCGCCCTCGCCCAGCTTGACCCCGGCCATACCGCCCGCGGGCCGGCCCTGCGGCCGTACCTGCGACGCCGGATAGCGCAGCAGCTGCGCCTCGCTGGTGATGAAGACCAGGTCCTCCTCACCGGTGCGCAGCTCGGCCGCGCCCACGATGCGGTCGCCCTCCTTGAGGGTGATGACCTCCAACTCCTCCTTGTGGGCGGGGTAGTCGGGCACCACCCGCTTGACCACGCCCTGTTCCGTACCGAGCGCGAGGCCCGGCGAGGACTCGTCCAGGGTGGTGAGACAGACCAGCTCCTCGCCGTCCTGGAGCGTCAGGAACTCCGCGAGCGGTGCGCCGCCCGCGAGGCTCGGCGCCGCCGCGGTCTCCGGGAGCTGCGGCAGATCGATCACCGGGAGCCGGAGCAGCCGGCCCAGGGACGTCACCACGCCCACCTCGCCGCGGGTGGTCGCCGGCACCGCCGAGACGATCACGTCGTGCTTGACCCGCTTGGCGTCGACGTCGAACGGCACCTCGCCGGTGACCGTACGCGCCAGCAGGCCCGTCGAGGACAGCAGCACCCGGCACGGGTCGTCGGCGACCTCCAGCGGCACCGCGCCGACCGTGGTGCCCGCCGACTCCAGCAGGACCGTGCGCCGGTCCGTGCCGTACTTCTTGGCGACCGCGGCCAACTCGCCGGAGACCAGCTTGCGCAGCTCGGCGTCCGACTCCAGGATCCGGGTCAGCTTCTCGATCTCGTCCTGCAGCCGGTCCCGCTCCGACTCCAGCTCGATCCGGTCGAACTTGGTCAGCCGGCGCAGCGGGGTGTCGAGGATGTACTGGGTCTGGACGTCGCTCAGCGAGAAGCGCTCGATGAGCCGCTCCTTGGCCTGCGCGCTGTTCTCGCTGGAGCGGATCAGGCGGATCACCTCGTCGATGTCCACCAGGGCCGTCAGCAGGCCCTCGACCAGGTGCAGCCGGTCGCGGCGCTTGCTGCGGCGGAACTCGCTGCGGCGGCGCACCACGTCGAAGCGGTGGTCGACGTAGACCTCCAGCAGCTCCTTCAGGCCCAGCGTCAGCGGCTGGCCGTCCACCAGCGCGACGTTGTTGATGCCGAAGGACTCCTCCATCGGCGTCAGCTTGTAGAGCTGCTCCAGGACGGCTTCGGGGTTGAAACCGTTCTTGACCTCGATCACCAGGCGCAGGCCGTGCTCGCGGTCGGTGAGGTCCTTGACGTCCGCGATGCCCTGGAGCTTCTTCGAGCCGACCAGGTCCTTGATCTTGGAGATGACCTTTTCCGGGCCGACCGTGAAGGGGAGTTCGGTGACGACCAGGCCCTTGCGGCGCGCGGTGACGTTCTCCACCGTGACCGTGGCACGGATCTTGAACGTGCCGCGGCCCTTCTCGTAGGCGTCGCGGATGCCGCCGAGGCCCACGATCCGGCCGCCGGTCGGCAGGTCCGGGCCCGGGACGAAGCGCATCAGGGTGTCGAGGTCGGCGTTCGGGTGCTTGATCAGGTGGCGGGCCGCGGCGATGACCTCGCCGAGGTTGTGCGGCGGCATGTTCGTCGCCATACCGACGGCGATGCCGGAGGTGCCGTTGACGAGGAGGTTCGGATACGCGGCGGGGAGGGCGACCGGCTCCCGCTCCTGGCCGTCGTAGTTCGGCGAGAAGTCGACGGTGTCCTCGTCGATCGACTCGGTCATCAGGGACGTCGCGGACGCCATCCGGCATTCCGTGTACCGCATCGCGGCCGGCGGGTCGTCGTTGCCGAGCGAACCGAAGTTGCCGTGGCCGTCGACCAGCGGCAGCCGCATCGAGAACGGCTGCGCCATGCGGACCAGCGCGTCGTAGATGGACGCGTCGCCGTGCGGGTGGAGCTTACCCATCACCTCGCCGACGACCCGGGCGCACTTCACATAGCCGCGGTCGGGGCGCAGGCCCATCTCGTTCATCTGGTAGAGGATGCGGCGGTGCACGGGCTTGAGGCCGTCGCGGGCGTCCGGCAGGGCGCGCGAGTAGATGACCGAATACGCGTACTCGAGGAAGGAACCCTGCATCTCGTCGACGACGTCGATGTCGAGGATCCTCTCCTCGAAGTCGTCCGGCGGCGGGGTCTTCGTGCTGCGGCGGGCCATCGCGGCTGCGGCTCCTTCTGCTGCGTCTACTGCCGAGGTCGGGGACGGCGCCGGAGCGTCGTCGGTCAATCAGCCGGGTCGATCAGCTGGGGGATCAACCGGCGAGTATCTCTGAGTCTGACGCGGACCATTGTGGACCGCCCCACTGACAACGCCGACCGCGACTCCCCCTTCCGCCCCTGCGGCGGCCCGTGGGCGGCCCCCACGACGGCTTGCGGGCGGCCCCACGACGGCCCGGCGCGGGCCCTCGTTCGGGGGCGGCCCTGCGGGAACTTCGCCAGATGCCGACGCGGTTGCATACAGTGACAGAACTTCCTCGCAAGCGATCGAAGGGACGTACATGCCCATGGGTCACACGGCCACAGAACAAGCCGGCTCCGGCGGCCTGACAGCGACCGAGCACCGGCTGGCCAACGGCCTGCGCGTGGTGCTCTCCGAAGACCACCTGACCCCGGTCGCAGCGGTCTGCCTGTGGTACGACGTCGGCTCCCGCCACGAGGTCAAGGGCCGTACGGGCCTGGCTCACCTCTTCGAGCACCTGATGTTCCAGGGTTCCGCGCAGGTGAAGGGGAACGGCCACTTCGAGCTGGTGCAGGGCGCCGGCGGTTCGCTCAACGGCACCACGAGCTTCGAGCGCACCAACTACTTCGAGACCATGCCCGCCCACGAGCTGGAGCTCGCGCTCTGGCTGGAGGCGGACCGCATGGGCTCGCTGCTGACCGCACTCGACGAGGAATCCCTGGAGAACCAGCGCGACGTCGTCAAGAACGAGCGCCGCCAGCGTTACGACAACGTCCCTTACGGCACGGCCTTCGAGAAGCTGACGGCCATGGCGTACCCGGAGGGTCATCCGTACCACCACACCCCCATCGGGTCGATGGCCGATCTGGACGCCGCCTCCCTGGAGGACGCCCGGGCGTTCTTCCGTACGTACTACGCGCCCAACAACGCCGTCCTGTCGGTCGTCGGCGACATCGACCCCGCCCGGACGCTCGCCTGGATCGAGAAGTACTTCGGCTCGATCCCCTCCCACGACGGCAAGCAGCCGCCCCGGGACGGCACGCTGCCCGATGTGGTCGGCACCGAGCTGCGCGAGGTCGTCGAGGAGGAGGTGCCCTCCCGTGCCCTGATGGCGGCCTACCGCCTGCCGCACGACGGCACCCGTGAGGCGGACGCCGCCGACCTCGCCCTGACCGTCCTGGGCGGCGGCGAGTCCTCCCGCCTGTACAACCGGCTGGTGCGTCGCGACCGCAGCGCCGTGGCCGCCGGTTTCGGCCTGCTGCGGCTGGCCGGTGCGCCCTCCCTGGGCTGGCTGGACGTGAAGACGTCCGCCGGGGTGGAGGTGCCCGCCATCGAGCGCGCGGTCGACGACGAGCTGGCGCGGTTCGCCGCCGAGGGGCCCACCCCGGAGGAGATGGAACGGGCGCAGGCCCAGCTGGAGCGCGAATGGCTGGACCGTCTGGCGACGGTCAGCGGCCGCGCCGACGAACTGTGCCGGTTCGCCGTCCTGTTCGGTGACCCGCAGCTCGCGCTGACCGCCGTGCAGCGGGTCCTGGACATCACCCCCGAGGAGGTGCAGGCGGTCGCCAAGGCCCGGTTGCGCCCCGACAACCGTGCGGTGCTCGTCTACGAGCCCACCGAGCCGGCCGGCAACGCCGCCGAGGAAGGGGAGACGGAGCAGTGAGCGACGACACCCGCCAGGATTCCGCAGGGAGCACCATGCAGTTCCACCCGCAGCCCCAGAGCGGCGCGCCCAAGCCGTGGGCCTTCCCGGCCCCCGAGCGCAGCCAACTGCCCAACGGCCTCACGCTCCTGACCAGCCACCGCCCCGGCCAGCAGGTCGTCGCGGTCGAGATCAACCTCGTCGCCCCGCTGGACGCCGAGCCCGAGGGCCTGGACGGCGTCGCCACGATCATGGCGCGCGCCCTGTCCGAGGGCACCGACAAATACGACGCGGAGGGCTTCGCCGCCGAGCTGGAGCGTTGCGGCGCCACCCTGGACGCGCACGCCGACCACCCCGGCGTACGCGTCTCCCTGGAGGTCCCGGCGTCCCGGCTGACCCGTGCGCTCGGCCTGCTCGCCGATGCGCTGCGCGCCCCCGCGTTCCCGGAGAGCGAGATCGAGCGGCTGGTCCGCAACCGCCTCGACGAGATCCCGCACGAGCTCGCCAACCCGGCCCGGCGTGCGGCTATGGCGCTCTCCAAGGAGCTGTTCCCGGCCACCGCGCGGATCTCCCGCCCCCGTCAGGGCACCGAGGAGACCGTCGCGCGGATCGACGCCGCGGCCGTGCGCGCCTTCTACGACGCCCACGTCCGGCCCGCCACGGCCACCGCCGTGATCGTCGGTGACTTCACCGGCGTCGACCTGGCCGCGGCGCTCGCCGACACCCTCGGCGCCTGGAGCGGTTCGACCGCCGAGCCGGTCAAGGCCACCCCGATCGCCGCCGACGACACCGGCCGCGTGGTGATCGTGGACCGCCCCGGCGCCGTCCAGACCCAGCTGCTCATCGGCCGGATCGGCGCCGACCGGCACGACCGCGTGTGGCCGGCCCAGGTGCTCGGCACGTACTGCCTGGGCGGCACCCTCACCTCCCGTCTGGACCGCGTCCTGCGCGAGGAGAAGGGCTACACCTACGGCGTGCGCGCCTTCGGCCAGGTACTGCGCTCCACGGCCCCCACGTCCCCCGAGGGCACCACCGGCGCGGCGCTGCTCGCCATCAGCGGCTCGGTGGACACCGCCTCCACCGGGCCCGCGCTGGAGGACCTCTGGAAGGTGCTGCGGACCCTCGCGGCAGAGGGGCTGACGGACGAGGAGCGGGACGTCGCGGTGCAGAACCTCGTCGGGGTGGCGCCGCTCAAGTACGAGACCGCGGCGGCCGTCGCGGGCACCCTCGCCGACCAGGTGGAGCAGCAGCTCCCGGACGACTTCCAGGCGCAGTTGTACCTCCGGCTCGCGGAGACCGGCACGGTCGAGGCGACCGCCGCCGCCGTCAACGCCTTCCCGGTGGACCGCCTGGTGACCGTCCTGGTGGGCGACGCCGCGCAGATCACCGAGCCCGTCAAGGCGCTGGGCATCGGAGAGGTGAAGGTCGTCAGCGGCTGATCCGCCCAGGGCGCATGACGACGCGTCACGACCGGTCGGCTCCCGCGGTGTTCGCGCACCGCGGGAGCCGTCGTATGTCCGCCGCTCGTCGGCCGGAGTCCGTACCTGTCCGCCCGAGTCCGTCGGTTGTCCGTCGTATGTCCGGTTTGTAAGGGCTCGTTGGGTCGGAACTTGTGGGATCCCGCACAAAATCGTGGTTCCGTTTGGCTCCGCGAAGTGGCCCCGATTAGCGTCGGTCCGGCTGTTCGTCACAACTCCGCCACAACAGTGGCACCGGACAGTCATCGCCGAGTCCCCGTACGGCGCGAGCCAGGGGAGCCGGGGACCCACGTCCCTGGGGTGAATCGGGCCCCTCTCCGGAGGAGCCCGTAGGAGACCTTCCTGCTCCGAACCCGTCAGCTAACCCGGTAGGCGAGAGGGAAGGAAAGGACAAGCCAGCACATGGCGTTCACCCGTGCCACCGGGAAGCACCGCCGGGCCAGCCGCAGCGCCCGGACGACCCGCAAGCTCGCCGGCATAGCCACCCTCGCGACCTCCGGCGTCGTCGGCACCCTGGCCTCGCCGGCGCTGGCCGCCACCGACGCGGCGCGCACGCAGGACACCGGCCTCACCCAGGCCGTCGTGCTCGGTGACGAACTCGCCCACCGCCTGGAGGTCCAGGCCGACGCCCAGCAGGCCGCCGCCGAGACCGCCGCCGTGCAGGCGAAGGCCGAGGCCGAGGCCAAGAAGCGCGCGGCGGAGGCCGAGCGGCACGCCGAGGCGGCCAGGAAGAAGGCCAAGGCCGAGCGCGAGGCCAAGGAGCGGGCCGCCCGGGACGCCGAGCGCAAGCGTCTGAACGCCTTCGTCGCCCCCGTCGCCGACTCCTACGTCTCCACCGGCTACAAGGCGTCCAGCAGCCTGTGGTCCTCCGGAAGCCACACCGGCATCGACTTCCACGCCGCCACCGGGACCTCCGTCCACGCGGTCGGCGCGGGCACCGTCGTCGAGGCCGGCTGGGGCGGCTCGTACGGCAACAACATCGTGATCAAGATGCACGACGGCACGTACACCCAGTACGGCCACCTGTCGTCGATCGGCGTCTCGGTCGGCCAGACCGTCACCCCCGGCCAGCAGATCGGCCTCTCCGGGGCCACCGGCAACGTCACCGGCCCGCATCTGCACTTCGAGGCCCGCACCAGCCCGGACTACGGCTCCGACATCGACCCGATCGCGTATCTGCGGTCGCACGGCGTCAACGTCTGAGCCGGCGTCCGGCCGCCCCGCCCGCACCCCCGGCGCACGCCTCCGCATCCCCGCGCCCGCTGGCCAAAAAATATCGCCGAATACGCGGAGTCCGTCGGAAAAACCGTGCCGGTCGAATAGAGTCTCGGAAAAGCCGCCGACCGGCGGCGTTTTCCGGGGATTACGGCGGAGGCACGATCGATGCGAGGCCATATTTCCGCGCATGCGGTGTGCACGGCGATTCGCGAGGACATCATCTCCGGTGCACTGGCGCCGGGGAGCCGGCTGATCGAGGAGATCCTGGCGGCGCGCTACGGCGTCTCCAGAGTGCCGGTCCGCGAAGCGCTGCGCACCCTGCAGTCGGAGGGCTTCGTCACCACCCGCCACCACGCGGGCGCCTGCGTCGCCGAGCCCACCGAGCAGGAGGCCGCCGACCTGCTCGACATCCGTGCCCTGCTGGAGCCGCTGGGTGCGGCCCGCGCGGCCGCCCGGCGCACCCCCGCCCATCTGAAGGTGCTGCGCGGTCTGGTACGGCTCGGCCGCGAGCGGGCCCGCCACGGCAACCCCGCCGACCTGCGCCAACTCGACGGCTGGTTCCACGAGACGCTGGCCCAGGCGGCCGGCAGTCCCAGCCTGACCGCACTGCTGACCCAGCTGCGCCGCAAGATCGAGTGGATGTATGCGGTGGAGCCGCCGCCGCGGGCCGGTGAGGCGTGGGACGACCACGGCGCGGTGCTGGACGCGGTGGCCCGGGGCGACGCGGAACGGGCCCGCGCCCTGATGGCGGCGCACATCGAGCGGTCGCTCCCGGTGTACCGGCTGCGGCGCCCCGCCACGCCCGACGTGAGCGACACGAAACGGCCCGTCAACACGGCGCGCGCCCGTTCTTAACAATCGGGCCGTATACAAAGGGGTGCGGAATTTCCGGGGCGCGATTGCGTCGCATCCGGATTTGAATTCGGATATCGGCGCGTTTTCGTATGCCGTTGCGCGCGTGCGTTCCGGTACGCACATTCCGCGGCACGCTTTCCCGTACCTGCCTCCCGGCATAGTGGTCCCAGGCCGCGAAAATTCCGCGGCAGCGGGTGTGACATGTGCGTGGGGGAGGGGGAGGCCATTCCCCCGGAACGGTATTTCTCCGGCACGCGAAACGGCCCCGCCGCGGCACCTTTTCAGGTCACCGTGGCGGGGCCGCCGTGCGAAGGGGCGTCCCGGGGGACTCAGACGGTCTCGGGCAGCTCTTCGAGACCCTCGGCGACGAGCTTGGCCAGACGGTCGAGCGCTACCTCGGCGCCCTCGGCGTCCGAGGCCAGCACGATCTCCTCGCCGCCCTGGGCGCCCAGGCCCAGGACCGCGAGCATGGAGGCCGCGTTGACCGGGTTGCCATCGGCCTTGGCGATCGTCATCGGGACGCCCGAGGCGGTGGCCGCCCGGACGAAGATCGACGCGGGGCGGGCGTGCAGGCCCTCGGCCCAACCGACATTCACGCGGCGCTCAGCCATGGTGTTGCCCTTCAAAGTCGTGACTGTTGTCTAGACCATTCTCTCACGCTGCCGGGAGTGCTCCCAGCCTCCCCCTGACCCCGAGATTACGCGCGCCGGGCCGGTTGTCGGTGGCCGGTCGTACGCTGTCCGCATGCAGAAGCCGCCGGACCACGCATACCCGACCCACTGGGAAGCCGACGTGGTGCTGCGCGACGGCGGCACGGCGCGGATCCGCCCCATCACCCCCGACGACGCCGAGCGGCTGGTCTCCTTCTACGAACAGGTCTCGGACGAGTCCAAGTACTACCGCTTCTTCGCGCCCTACCCGCGCCTGTCCGACCGCGATGTGCACCGCTTCACCCACCACGACTACGTCGACCGGGTCGGGCTCGCGGCCACGGTGGGCGGCGAGTTCATCGCCACCGTCCGCTACGACCGGATCAACGACCAGGGGCTGCCCGCCAAGAGCCCCGAGGACGACCAGGCCGAGGTCGCCTTCCTGGTGCAGGACGCCCATCAGGGGCGCGGAGTGGCCTCCGCCCTTCTGGAGCACGTCGCGGCCGTCGCCCGCGAGCGCGGCATCCGGCGGTTCGCCGCCGAGGTGCTGCCCGCCAACACCAAGATGATCAAGGTGTTCACGGACGCCGGGTACACCCAGAAGCGCACCTTCGAAGACGGCGTGGTGCGGCTGGAGTTCGACCTCGAACCGACCGAGCAGTCCATGGCCGTGATGCGCAGCCGCGAGCAGCGCGCCGAGGCCCGCTCCGTCCAGCGGCTGCTCGCCCCCGGCTCGGTCGCCGTCATCGGCACCGGCCGCGCCCCCGGCGGCATCGGCCGCACGGCCCTGCGCCACATCCTCGACGCCGGCTTCACCGGCCGGCTGCACGCCGTCAACCACGCCTTCCCCGACGACCTGCGGCGGCTCGACCCCGAAGGCGTACCGGCGGTCCGCGCGCTCCGGGAGATCCCCGACCCGGTCGACCTCGCGGTCGTCGCCGTCCCCGCGGAGCGCGTCCCCGAGGTGATCCGCGACTGCGGCGAACACGGCGTCCAGGGCGTGCTGATCCTCTCCTCCGGTTACGCCGAGGCGGGCCCCGAGGGCAGGGAGCGCCAGCGCGCCGTGCTCCACCAGGCCCGCTCGTACGGCATGCGGATCATCGGGCCGAACGCCTTCGGCCTGATCAACACCGCCGCCGACGTCCGGCTGAACGCCTCCCTCGCCCCGCAGATGCCCGGCGCCGGCCACATCGGACTGTTCACCCAGTCCGGCGCCATCGGCATCGCCCTGCTCAGCGGACTGCACGCCCGCGGCCCCGGGGACGGCGGGATCGCCGGCATCTCCGCCTTCGTCTCGGCCGGCAACCGCGCCGACGTCTCCGGCAACGACCTCCTCCAGTACTGGTACGAGGACCCGGACACCGACGTCGTGATCCTCTATCTGGAGTCGATCGGCAACCCCCGCAAGTTCGCCCGGCTGGCCCGCCGCACCGCCGCCGTCAAACCGGTCGTGGTCGCCCGGGGCGCCCGGCACAACGGCACCGCCCCGCCCGGCCACGCCGTGCCCACCGTCCGCGTCCCCGACAGCACGGTCGCCGCCCTGATGCGCCAGGCCGGCGTGATCCGCGTCGACACCGTCACCGAGCTGATCGACGCCGGGCTGCTGCTGGCCTCCCAGCCGCTGCCGACCGGCCCGCGCATCGCCATCCTCGGCAACTCCGAGTCCCTGGCCCTGCTCGCCTACGACGCCTGTCTGACCGAGCGCCTCCGGCCGCTGCGCCCCCGGGTGCTGCCCTCCGCCGCGACACCGGACGACTTCCGCGCCGCGCTCGACGAGACGCTCTCCGGCGACGGCTGCGACGCGGTGATCGTCACGGCCATCCCCTGGGTGGGGGAGGAGGACGGCGCCTCCCCGGGCGTGAGCGAGGGCGCCGCGCTCGCCGCGGCCCTGCGCACGGCCGCAGCGGCCCACCCGGAGAAGCCGGTCACGGTCGTCCACCTCGCCATGGACGCCCTGGCCGAGACCCTCGCCGCCCCGCCGCCCAGCCCCAGCCCCGGCCCCGACTCCCCGGCGGCGGATCGGCCCGCCCCGCCGGCCCCCGCCGCACCCGACCCGCCGGCCACGGCCGCCCCCACCTCACCGACGACGGCAGCCCCCGCCCCGCCACCCCGACCCCCGTCCCCGCCACCCCGACCCCCGTACCCGCCGCCCCGTCCACCGTTCCCGCCGGGCCCGCCCCCGGGAGCCCGCGCCGCGGCGCAGACACCCCCGCTCCGCGCCGCCGAGGCCGCCGCCCCGCCCCGCCGCCGCGCCGCCCCGCTGCGCATCCCCGCCTACCCCGCGGCCGAGCGGGCCGTACGGGCGCTCGCCGAGGCCGTCCGCTACGCCGCCTGGCGCCGGGAGGCGGCCGACCCCGGCCGGGTGCCCGAGTACGACGACATCCAGGAGGCCGCGGCCGGTGCCGACATCGAGCGGCTCCTCGACCGGCTCAGCGCCGACGTCCCCGACGGCCGCTCGGTGCGGGTGCCGGACGACGACGCCGCGGCCCTGCTCGCCCGCTACGGCATCCACACCCGCCCCGTGCTGCCCGCCCCCGACGCCGACGCCGCCGTGCGCGCCGCCGCCCGCCTCGGCTACCCGGTGGCCCTCAAGACCACCGCGCCCCACCTCCGGCACCGCGCCGACCTCGGCGGAGTCCGGCTGGACATCGCCGGCGAGTCCGAACTCCGCCGCGTCTACGCCGAATTGACCGATTTCCTCGGCTCGCCCGAAGAACTCCGGCCGGTCGTCCAGTCCATGGTGCCGCGCGGTGTCGACACGGTCATCCGCGCCGCCATCGACCCGGCCGCCGGCGCCGTGCTCTCCTTCGGTCTGGCCGGCGCCCCCTCCCAGCTGCTCGGCGACGTCGCCCACCGTCTCATCCCCGCCACCGACCGTGAGGTCGCCGAGCAGATCCGCTCGATCCGCGCGGCCCCGCTGCTCTTCGGCTGGCGCGGCTCCCAGCCGGTGGACACCGCCGCCCTCGCCGAGCTGCTGCTCCGGGTCTCCCGGCTCGTCGACGACCACCCCGAGGTGGTGGGGGTGGACCTCGAACCGGTCGTCGTCGCCCCGCGCGGTCTGTCCGTCCTGGACGCCGCCGTCCGCCTGGCCCGGCCGCCCGCCACCACCGACCTGGGCCCCCGCCGCCTGCCCGCCTACTGAGCCGCCCGGACCGCACGGACCCCGCCCCACGGGGGCTGTGGTGCCCGCCGAGCCCCGTAGGATGGACCCCATGGCTAAGACCGGTACGACGACCCAGGGGCTGCGCGCGGCGATCGAGCGCAGTGGCTATTACCCGACGCTCGTGGCCGAGGCGGTGCAGGCCGCGGTCGGTGGTGAGCCGGTGGTGTCGTACCTCGTCCACCAGGAGACGACCTTCGACGCCAACGAGGTCCGCCGCCACGTCACCGTCCTCGTCCTGACCGGCACCCGCTTCATCGTCAGCCACACCGACGAGCAGGCCGCCGACGCCACCTCCCCGTCGCCGTACGCCACCACCTCCACCGAGTCCGTCAAGCTCGGCCGGATCTCCTCCGTGGTGCTCAGCCGCGTGGTCGCCAACCCGGAGTCGTACACCCCCGGCCAGCTGCCCCGCGAGGTCGTCCTGACCATCGGGTGGGGCGCGGTGGCCCGGCTGGACCTGGAGCCCGCCGCCTGCGGCGACCCCAACTGCGAGGCGGACCACGGCTACACCGGCTCCTCCACCGCCGACGACCTCTCGCTGCGGGTCAGCGAGGCCGGCGACGGCCCCGACTCGGTGCGCGAGACGCTCGCCTTCGCCCAGGCGCTCTCCGAGGCCACCGCGGCCACCACCACCCCCCGCTGATGGTCGACATCGCCCCCGCCTGGCCGGAACCCGAACCGCTCGACCCGCTGGGCGCCCCGGTCCCGCAGTACGGCACCGGCTCGCTCGCCGATCTGCTGCCCACCCTCGCCGCCGGCCTCGGCATGACCGAGCTCGCCACCGGCATGGACCTCGCGCCCGCCGACCGGGCCTGTGTCTTCCTGATCGACGGCCTCGGCTGGGACCTGCTCCGCGCGCACCCGGAGGAGGCACCGTTCCTCACCTCCCTCCTGGGGACGTCGTTCAACGGCAGCGGCCGTCCGCTCACCGCCGGCTTCCCCTCGACCACCGCGACCTCGCTCGCCTCGGTGGGCACGGGCCTGCCGCCCGGCGTCCACGGCCTGCCCGGCTACACCTGCCAGGACCCGGCCACCGGTGAGCTGATGAACCAGCTGCGCTGGTACCCGTGGACCGACCCGTACGCCTGGCAGCCGTACCCGACGGTCTTCCAGCTCGCGGACGCCGCGGGCATCCACACCTGCCAGGTCTCCGCGCCGGACTTCCAGCACACCCCGCTCACCAAGATCGCGCTCAGCGGCGGCTCCTTCCACGGCCGGCTCTCCGGCGAGGAGCGGATGGACCTGGCCGCCGAGCAGCTGGGCGCCGCCGACCGCTCGCTGGTCTACACGTACTACTCCGAGGTCGACGGCAAGGGGCACCGCTACGGCGTCAACTCCGACGCCTGGCGCGGGCAGTTGATGTACGTCGACCGGCTGGCCCAGCGACTGGCCGAGCAACTGCCGCCGCGCAGCGCGCTCTACATCACCGCCGACCACGGCATGATCGACATCCCGTTCGGCCCGGAGTCCCGGATCGACTTCGACGAGGACTGGGAACTCCGCGCCGGTGTCCGCCTGTTGGGCGGCGAGGGCCGGGCCCGGCACGTCTACGCCCATCCGGGCGCGGCCGCCGATGTGCTCGCCGTCTGGCGCGAGGTGGTCGGCGACCAGATGTGGGTCGCCAGTCGCGAAGAGGCCATCGCCGCCGGGTGGTTCGGGCCGTACGTCGACGACCGGGTGCGCGACCGGATCGGCGACGTGGTCGCGGCCGCGCACGCCGACATGGTGATCATCGCGACCGAACGGGAGCCCCGGGAGTCGGAGATGGTCGGGATGCACGGGTCGATGACCTCCATGGAGCAGCTGGTGCCGCTCCTGGAAGTCCGCACCTGACCACAGCCCGCCCGCGACCCCGCCCGTCACTTCCCCATGCCCTCCGCCTGTTGGCCCCGCGCGGGCCGTGCCCTCCCTTGGGCGGGCGACGACTCCGACCCGAAAGGCCCTCCTCCGACCCATGTCCGAATTGGTATTTTTCTCCGGAACGATGGATTGCGGGAAGAGCACCCTGGCGCTGCAGATCGGGCACAACCGCGCCGCTCGGGGCCTGGAGGGGGTCATCTTCACCCGTGACGACCGGGCCGGCGAGGGCCGGCTCTCCTCGCGGCTGGGCCTGGTCACCGACGCCGTCGAGGTCGAAGAGGGCATGGACCTGTACGCCTACCTCGTCGCGCACCTCTCCCGTGGCGGCCGGGCGGACTACGTGATCGTGGACGAGGCCCAGTTCCTCGCCCCCGGCCAGATCGACCAGCTGGCCCGCGTCGTCGACGACCTCGACCTGGACGTCTTCGCGTTCGGCATCACCACCGACTTCCGCACCCGGCTGTTCCCCGGCTCCCAGCGCCTGATCGAACTCGCCGACCGTATCGAGGCGTTGCAGGTCGAGGCGCTGTGCTGGTGCGGCGCCCGGGCCACGCACAACGCCCGTACGGTGGACGGCGCGATGGTCGTCGAGGGCGCCCAGGTCGTGGTCGGCGACGTCCGCCAGACGACCGCGGAAGTGGGCTACGAGGTGCTCTGCCGCCGCCACCACCTGCGCCGGATGACCAGCGCCACGGCCCGTGCGGGCGCGCTCTCCCCGGACGTCCTGCCGGTCGCCCCGACGCCGCAGGACGCGA
The DNA here is from genome assembly GCF_036352915.1 of Streptomyces bugieae. Lineage (NCBI taxonomy): Bacteria > Bacillati > Actinomycetota > Actinomycetes > Kitasatosporales > Streptomycetaceae > Streptomyces > Streptomyces bugieae. The sequence continues at coordinate 21,632 of NZ_JAZBJP010000019.1, read as the reverse complement.
CGGGCTGACCCCTCGCCCGGGGCGGCCCCTGCCAGACTCGTCCCATGAACAGCGATCTTCTCTCGGGCAAACTTCTCTCCGGCAAAATCGTCCTGGTCACGGGGGCGAGCAGTGGGATCGGCGCCGCGGCGGCGCGGGTGTTCTCCGACGAGGGGGCGACGGTCGTCCTGGTCGCCCGCCGCGAGGAACGGCTCGCCGAACTGGCGGGCGCCCTGCGGGCCGAGGGCGCCGAGGCCGCGTATGTCGCCGCCGACGTGTCCGTGGCCGAGGACGCCGCCCGGGCGGTGGACTTCGCCGTCAGGACGTACGGGCGGCTGGACGCGGCCTTCAACAACGCCGGCATCGGCGGCGACCGCACCCCGCTCCACCTGATGTCCGACGACGTGTACGACGCCATCATGGACACCAATGTGCGCGGCGTCTGGAACTGCCTGCGCCACGAGATAGCCGCGATGCTTCCGCAGGGCGCCGGCACCATCGTCAACAACAGCAGCGTGGCCGGTCTGATCGCGATCCCGGCCGCCGCCCCCTACATCGCCTCCAAGCACGCCGTGGTGGGGCTCACCCGGGCCGCGGCGGACGAGTACGCCCGCCAGGGCATCAGGGTGAACGCGGTGGCGCCCGGCACCACCCGCAGCGAGATCACCACCGACTGGTTCGCCCGCAACCCCGGCCTGGAGGAGATGGCCAACTCCGCGACGCCGCAAGGCCGTACCGCCGCTCCGGAGGAGATCGCGGCGGCCGCGGCATGGCTGCTCAGCGACCGCTGCCCGTTCCTGACCGGGACCGTGCTGCCGGTGGACGGCGGATTGGTCAACCAGTGAGCCGTCCCGCCCCCGAGCCCTGGCAGGCCGCACCGCTCAGCCCCGCGCGGAAGACGGTCCGACCGCCCTGGGTGCCGGTGACGAGGACGGTGAGGCGGCCTGAGGGGGTGGCGGGGCGTAACTCCGTTTCGAGCCAGCAGGGTTCGTCGAACTCGACGTAGCGCTCGTAGTTGCTGGTGACGGTTGCCGGGGCGAAGCGGGCCGGTGCGACCGTGGCGTGGGCGGCCTGATAGGCGGCTTCGAGGAGGGCGAGGCCGGGGACGTGGTCGACGGGGTGGTCGAACAGCCAGGTGTTGCCGGGGTCGTTGCGCAGCTGCCAGCGCTGCGGGCGGTCTCCGGCGGCGAGCACCACGTCCGCCTCGTCGACCCGCCCCACCAGCTCCGGGGCGACCGGTGCGGGAAGTGGCCAGGCACCCCAGTCGACGCCCAGGTGCTCGCCGCGCAGCCGCCGGTACACCGCCGGTGAGGACCAGGCGAACTCCGACTCGGCCTGTGCGACGGTGACCTCGCCCTGGTGGATCCGGACGACCATGCCGAGAGCGCTGGCACAACGGCCGCTGCGCCGGGTCTGTGCGACGGTGACCTCGACGTCGAGCACCGTGGACCGGCCCTCCGGGAGGCGGAAATCCGGATTGGCCGTGAAGTTCAGGTCGTGCAGCAACATGTGGTGGGAGAGCGGTACGCCGTATTCCGCGTGGGCGATCACCAGCCCGCTCTGCCGGAAGGTCTGGGCCAGCACTCTCGGATCGCACCGCCCGTCACCCTGGGCGGCAGGCCACCGGGCGGTGAGCGAGAATGCGCCGGGTCCGCGACGGTTCCAGCCAGTGATGAACACCCGGTCCGTGTGGTGGAGATGGGCGTACTCGTGAGGCACTACCGTCGGATCAACGGCGTCCACCCTGTCCTGAGCACCGAAAACGCGGAGCACGGGGCCGGGAGACCCGCGGTCTTGGGGCAACTCCCATATACGGGCGGCGGCTTCGGGCATGCGGTCCCCCTAGAAGTGACACGCGTGAAGGAAGTGACGCGCTGTAAAATACCGGGTCCGCGGTCTTTTTCAATGCAGTGGAAATCACGTGGTCACGGGAGACGCGAGTTGGCAAAACAGGAACGGGCGATCCGCACACGCAAGGCCTGCCTGGTGGCCGCCGCGGAGATCTTCAACGAATACGGCTACGAAGCCGCCACCATCGCCGCCATCATCGACCGGGCCAAGCTCACCCGTGGTGCGCTGTACTTCCACTTCACCTCCAAGGAGGAGCTCGCCCGCGGTGTGCTCGACGAGGCGGTGACCTCGGAGGGCCTGGTGCCGCAGGTTCTGAAGCTCCAGGAATGGGTGGACATCTCGCTCCTGCTGGCCTACCGCCTGCCCCGGGAGCCCCTGTTGAGTGCCTCGATACGCCTGTCCGTCGACTCCAAGGCGCGCAGTCTCTTCGGTACCCGCTGGCCCGACTGGATCGTGCTGGGCCGTGAGCTGCTCATCGAGGCCCAGCGGCGGGGCGAACTGCTGCCGCACGTCGATCCGACCGATACGGCACGGCTGTTCGTCGGTGCCTGGACCGGTGTGCAGCTCGTCGCGGAGGCCGTGCCGCACGGCCCCGACCTCTCCGCCGAGATCTCCCGGCTCCTGGAGCTCTTCCTGCCCAACGTCGCCGTTCCCGGGGTGCTGGCGCGGCTGGACACCTCGCCGTTCCGTGCCGAGCGACTCTTCGAGGCGAGGAGTGCGCAGCCGGTCTCCTGATTCGGGACGACTGCAAAAAGACCACGCGGTACTTTTTTCGCTGCCCGCTCAGCGCTGCTGAACGATCGTAAAGACCGCGCCCTCGCTGTCGGCGACCGTGGCCGCCCGGCCGTGGGCGGACTCATGGGCCGGCTGCAGTACGTGGCCGCCCAGTTCGGTGACGCGGCGGGCCGCGGCGTCCGTGTCGGGGACCGCGAAGTACGTCATCCAATGGGGGCCGCGGTCGCGGAGCGGTGCGTTGCCCACGCCGTGGATGCCGGCCACCGGATGGCCCTTGAGGCGCAGCGTCAGATAGTCGGAGCCGGAGTCGGTGCCGTCGGCGGGAGCCGGCTCGGCCTCGAAACCGAAGACGTGCTCGTAGAACGGGCTGACGGCGCCGGTCTCCTGGGTGACCAGCTCGTTCCACACCGGGGTGCCGGGCTCGCCGGTGACCGCGGTGCCCATCATGGTCCGGCCCTGCCAGATCCCGAAGATCGCCCCCTGCGGGTCGGAGGCGATCGCCATCCGGCCCGCGTCATGGTCCGCGTCCAGCGGGCCGACGCCCACCGTCCCGCCGCAGCAACGGACCTGTTCGGCGGTCACATCGGCGTCGTCGCTGGCGAGGTAGGTGGTCCAGGCGACCGGCAGATGACGGTCGGGCGCCAGCTCACCGACCCCGGCGACCTCCCGACCGTCGAGGAAGGCCCGCGCGTACGGACCGAAGTGCTGCGGCCCCGGACGGAACTCCCAGCCGAACAGCGCGCCGTAGAACTCCTGGGTCGCGGTAAGACTGTGGGCCAGGAGGCTCACCCAGCAGGGCGCGCCGGGCATCCGCCGAGTCGCTGCCTCGGTCGTCATCGTCACTCTCCTCGGAGGATCGGGGGCTGACCATGGGGGTACGGGCGCGGGTCCCGAGCAGATGCTCGCACCCTGTGTCCTGGTGTGCGCCCCGGCCGCGCCGTCCACGGCGCGTTCGCAAAGGAGAATGCCCGTTTTGATGTTTCGAGTCCGTTTCGGAGCCGTTACTGCAGAGCGTAACTCCGTCATACGGAGGGTGCGCACCCGCCTTCTGTACGTAGTCGCCGCTACGCAAGGATGAGTCCCATGAATGTCATCATCACCGCTACCGAACTCGCGAGCGAGCTGGCGCAGTCCGCTCCTCCGGTGGTCCTGGACGTCCGCTACCAGCTCGGGGGCCCGCCCGGCCGCCCCGAGTACGAGGCCGGCCATGTGCCCGGCGCGGTCTACGTCGACCTCGACGCCGAGCTGGCCGCGCCGCCCGGCCCGGCCGGCCGGCACCCGCTCCCCGATCTCGGCGTCTTCGCCAAGGCGATGCAGGCCGCCGGGGTCCGCGCGGACCACCCGGTGGTCGTCTACGACGGCGGACAGGGCTGGGCGGCCGCCCGCGCCTGGTGGCTGCTGCGCTGGAGCGGCCACCAGGACGTACGGGTGCTGGACGGCGGGCTGGCCGCCTGGCGGGCCGCGGGCGGCGAGCTGAGCACCGCCCAACCGGCTCCCGAACCGGGCGACTTCACGCCGGTGCCGGGCGCGCTGCCGCTGCTGACCGCGGACGAGGCGGCCGCCCTGGCCCGCCGCGGCGTCCTGCTGGACGCCCGGGCCGGCGAGCGCTACCGGGGCGAGGTGGAGCCGCTCGACCGGGTCGCCGGCCACATCCCCGGTGCGGTGTCCGCGCCGACGACCGAGAACGTCGCCGAGGGCGGCACGGTCTTCCGGGACCGCGCCGAGCTGGCCGAGCGGTTCGCGGCGCTGGGCGCCACCCCGGACGCCGAGGTCGGCGTCTACTGCGGCTCCGGGGTCTCCGCGGCCCACCAGGTGCTGGCGCTGGCGCACGCGGGCATCCCCGCGGCCCTGTACGTCGGTTCCTGGAGCGAATGGTCCGCCGACCCGGCCCGGCCGGTGGCCACCGGCCCGCAGCCCGGCTGAGCCCCGCCACGGGCCCTGCACGGCCCCGTACGCGGCCGTCCGCCCGGCCCCTGAGTGGGACCGGGCGGACGGACGGGGTCACGAGGCGGGAGGCCGCTACTCCGGCTTCTTCCGCCGGGTGCCGAAGACGATCTCGTCCCAGCTGGGCACCGCGGCCCGGCGGCCGGGCCGGACGCCGTCCGCCTCGGCCTGCCGGTCCGTCGTCCCGGTCAGCCGGTCGCGGTGGCCGGCCACTGCCCGCGGCATCAGCACATCGGCGTACGCGGAACCCGCCCCCGCGCTCGCCGCCGGGGCCGGCGGCTCCTCGACCTCGGCCTCGGACTCCTCGTCGGCCTGCGGCGCCTTGGCGCTCTCCGGTACGACCATGTCGCCGCGGAAGCTCGGCACCGCCTCCAGCAGGCTGGTCAGCGAATCCCGCTCCCGCTCGCCGGTGGCCTCCTCCGCGCCCCGGGCGTCGTCCTCGCCGCCGGCCTGCGCACCGCGCTCACCGCGCTCGGAGTGCCGGTCCAGCGTGCGGTCCAGCGGCCGGTCGCGCGGCAGCCGGGCGATCCGCGGCACGAACGGGAAGCTCGGCTCGGGTGTGTCGTCGGCCTCGCCGATCAGTGCCCGGGCCTCGTCGTCCACGGCCTGGACGAGCCGGCGCGGCGGGTCGTAGGTCCAGCTCGCCGAGTGCGGTTCGGTGGCGACCCGGTAGACCAGCAGCACCTCCCAGGTGCCGTCGTCCCGGCGCCAGGAGTCCCACTGGACGCTGTCCTTGTCGGCGCCGCGCAGCAGCAGCCGCTCCGCGACCGCCTCGCCGAGCTGCGGGCCGGTGTTCTCGCCGGGCCGGCGCACCGGCGTCTTGCGGGCCCGCTCGGCCATGAAGGCGCGCTCGGCCAGCACCGGGCCCTCGAAGCGGCGCACCCGGTCGACGGGGATGCCGGCCAGCTGCGCGACCTCTTCGGCGGAGGCACCGGCTCTTATCCGGGCCTGGATGTCCCGCGGCCGCAGGTGGCTCTCGACCTCGATCTCGATCTGGCCCAGCCGCGCGCGGTCGTTGCGGACGGCGGCGCGCAGCCGCTCGTCGATCGGAAGCGTGTACTCGGTGCTGTCCGCAGCTTTGAGCACCAGCCGTGTGCCGTCGTTGGAGACGGCCACGACACGCAGTTCGGGCATGGGGACCTCCCGGGTGGTGCCTGCCGACGTCACGTGCGTCGCTGCTTCCGCTAGTCGAGTGTGGCCTGCCCGGGTGCAGCCTGCCACAACATTGCCGAGTTGCCCGGCGTGTCGAGGCTTGGCCCTCAAACGCCGTTATGACACGGTTACCAGTTCGCAACGCTCAGTGACCATGCCGCTTGCCCTGTCGCCGATCACCCGTGCCGAGCGGCGGCGCCCCGGGGTGAGTGCCGTCATCTGGCCCCTCCCATGGGTTCCGGGCAGCCGGACGGGAACCGGGGCCAGGGTTCGTCACAGTACTCCATTCGGACCACCGAGGTGGACCGCCGCGCCGCCGAACTTGTGGGGGAACAGCGGGGGTCGGTCACCTTGTCGATCTCTCGACCTGACGCACGGGTGGCGAGTTTCACATATTCCCCAGATTCGGAACCTTTGACTCCGCCAATTGGTCACTTCTCCGTGCAAGATGGATCGAAGGGGCTATCAAAGGTTGGAGATGGACGAAGAAACCGAAACAGGCACGAAGAAGAAGGAGAAGCGGATAGACCTGAGCGTCGCTCAGGTGTCCGGCAGTGCACTCGCCGCGGCCGTCGCCGCGTATCTCGCCGGTCAACTCGGTGTGTACGGAACCATCATCGGTGCGGGTCTGGTCAGTGTCGTGGCCACGACCGGCGGGTCGATATTCCAGCACCTCTTCCGGCGTACCGGCGAGCAGATCAAGGAGGCTTCGGTCAGCACCCGGCCGAGGCCGCGCCGCTCCTCCTCCCGCACTCGATCCACCACCCGGCAGACAGGGCGGCCCGACCCCACGATGGTGCTGCCCACCTTCGACAAGCAGGGCACGGAGGACCACGTCACCTCCGTCGCCGCCAAGACCTCCGGGCCCGACACGGCCCGTACGCAGGTGATCCCCCGGGCCGTGCAGGCCCTCCGGCGCGATCCCGCGAACGCCCACCCGATCGACCGGACTCAAATGGTGCCGCGCCTCGACGTCCCCACCATGACACCGGTGCAGGCGCCCGCCCGCCCGGATGCCGTCCTGCCCCCGGCCGGGTCGCGCGTCGGCCGGCCCGAGGAGGTCAGCGCCACCACGTACGGCACGCGGTTGCGCGGCTGGAAGCGGCCGGCGCTCGGCGCGCTCGCGGTGTTCGCCCTCGCCATGGGCGGGGTGACCGCCACCGAGCTGCTGACCGGGCAGACCCCGAGCGGCCAGCAGGGCACCACGCTCGGCAACCTCACCCGGACCGGGAGCGCCGGCCGGCACCAGCCCGTCACCCCGCAGTCGCCCGGCCTGGGCGGCACCCCGGGGGACGGCGGTCGGCACGGCAACGGCGGTGCCACTCCGGATCCGGGCAGGTCCGGCGACACCGGCAACGGCCGGGGCACCGATCACGGCACGCCGTCGCCGAGCCCCAGCCCGTCCGACGGCGGCAAGACCTCGCCGGACCCGGAGGGCTCGCCCTCCACGAACCCGTCCACGAACCCGTCCCCGAGCGGGTCGGCGGACAGCGGCGGCACCGGCAGCGGCGACGCGACCGGCGGGCACCAGGGGGGTCAGCAGAGCGGGCCGGAGCCCGAGGCCGAGGCGCCCGAACCGGGAGCCTCCTGAACCGGCCGCGCCCCGCGTCGGGTGCCCGGGTCAGTCCCCGAGCACCCGGCGCAGGTACGCGTTGCCGAACCGGCGGTCCGGGTCCAGCCGGTCCCGGACCGCGGTGAACTCGCCGAACCGCGGATAGGCGGCGGCGAGGTACGCCGCGTCGCGGGTGTGCAGCTTGCCCCAGTGCGGGCGGCCCCCGTGCGCGGTCATGATCCGCTCGGCGGCCGCGAAGTACGCCTCGTGGGGCGTGCCGCGGTACATGTGCACGGCGACGTAGACGGTGTCCCGGCCGGAGGCGGTGGACAGCGGGAGGTCGTCGGCCGGCGCGGTGCGCACCTCCACCGGGAAGCTGATCTTGAAGTCCGAGCGCTCCACCAGCGCCTTCAGCTCGCCCAGCGCCGCGACCGCGGCCGCCCGGGGCAGTGCGTACTCCATCTCCACGAACCGCACCCGCCGCGGTGAGGTGAACACCTTGTAGGGGATGTCGGTGTACGTACGGGCCGACAGGGCCCGGCTGGACATCCTGGCGATGCCCGGTATGGCGGCCGGCAGCGCGCGCCCGACGGCGCAGGCGACCTGGAAGACGCCGTTGGACAGCAGCTCGTCCTCGACCCAGCCGCTGATCCGGCCGGGCGGGGCCGCGGGACCCTGGCTGCGGTTGTTGCGCTTGGTGTTGCAGTTGCCGGTGTGCGGGAACCAGTAGAACTCGAAGTGCTCGTTCTCGGCGACCAGTTCGTCGAACCGGCCGGTCACCTCGTCGAACGGCATCGGCTCCTCACGGGCGGTCAGCAGGAACTCCGGCTCCACGGCGAAGGTGAGCTCGCTGATCACGCCGAGCGCGCCCAGGCCCAGCCGGGCCGCGGCGAAGACGTCCGGGTTCTCCTCGGCGGAACAGGTCAGCACCGAGCCGTCGGCGGTGACCAGCTGCAGACCGGAGATCTGGGCGGCCAGCGACGCCGAGTCCCGGCCGGTGCCGTGGGTACCGGTGCTGACCGCACCGGAGACGGTCTGCTCCATGATGTCGCCCATGTTGGTCAGCGACAGCCCGTGCGCGGACAGCGTCTCGTTGAGGCGCTTGAGGGGCGTCCCGGCGGCCACCGTGACCGTGCCGGCCGCGCGGTCCACCGCGCGCACGCCGGTCAGCCGCTCGGGACGGACCAGCAGCCCGTCGGTGGCGGCCGCCGGGGTGAAGGAGTGGCCCGTACCGGCCGCCTTGACCGTCAGCCCGTCCGCGGCGGCGGCGCGGACCGCGGCCGCCAGCTCCTCGGTGCTCGCCGGGGTCACCGTCCGGGCCGGGCGGGCGGCGACGTTGCCCGCCCAGTTGCGCCACGGGGCGGCGGTGGAGCCGCGCCCTCCCGAGCCGTCGACGGCGTTGCTGACTGCCATGGTGACGTCCCCTCCCCTCACGCGGGCCGGCCGGTCGGCCGCCGTTGGTGTGAGCGCATGATGTCAGTCACCCCGGGGTCCTCCACAGGGGGAGAGCGGAATTACGCGATCAAGGAATCGGCCGTAATCACCCGGCTCCGGGACATCTCGTACCGCCGGTAACCCCCGGGGCCGCGCGACTCACGCGACGGGCTGCCCGCCCTGCCGTTCCGCGGCCGCGGTGCCGCCCTCCGGCAGGCCCGCCGCGACCGGGGCCGCCGTGGCCGCCGGCTGCCGCGGACGGAGCCGGCGGTAACCCGCGAACGCCACCAGCGCGGCCAGTACCCCCGACGCGCCCGGCACCAGATAGCCGCGCTCCGCACCGGCGGCGTCCACCACCCAGCCGGCCGCCGACGAACCCAGCGCCACCCCCACGGCCAGACCGGTGCTGGTCCACGTCATGCCCTCGGTCAGCTTCGACTGCGGGACGTGCTCCTCGACCAGGGCCATCGTCGTCACCATCGTCGGCGCGATGGACAGCCCCGCCACGAACAGCGCGACGGCCAGCAACGGCAGCGAACCCACCAGCTGGAGCGGCACCATGCTCACCGCCATCGCGCACACCCCGATCACCCAGCGGCGCGACGGATGGCCCTTGAGGTGCAGCAGCCCGAAGACGGCACCGGCCACGCACGAACCGAGCGCGTACACGGCCAGTACCAGACTGGCCGCCGTCTTGTGCCCGGCCTGCTCCGCGAAGGCCACCGTCACCACGTCGATCGCCCCGAAGATCGCGCCGGTCGCCACGAACGTCCCCACCAGCACCTGCAGCCCCGGCGAACGCAGCGCCGAGCCGCTGGCCTGCTGCCCCCGCGGATGCGGCACCGGCTCCGTCGCCCGCTGTGCCGTCAGCCAACACACCCCGGCCGCCAGGAAGACCCCCGCCAGCAGCGGCCCGGCCTCCGGGAACCACGCGGTGGACAGCCCGATCGACAGGATCGGCCCGACGATGAAGCACATCTCGTCGACGATCGACTCCCACGAGTACGCGGTGTGCAGCTCCCGCGGCGAACCCCGGTACAGCTCCGCCCAGCGCGCCCGGACCATCGACCCGACGCTCGGCACGCATCCCGCGCACGCCGCGAAGACGAACAGCACCCAGTCCGGCCAGCGCTGCTGGGCACTGAGCAGCAGACCCGCGACCGCGGCGAGCGACACCAACGTCGCCGGGCGCAGCACCCGGCGCTGGCCGTGCCGGTCCACCAGCCGGGAGATCTGCGGACCGAGCACCGCCGCGGACAGGGCGAGGGTCGCCGACAGCGCGCCCGCCAGGCCGTACCGCCCGGTCAGCTGGGAGACCATCGTGACGACACCGATGCTCAGCATCGACAGCGGCATCCGGCCCAGCAGCCCGGCGGCGGAGAAGGACTTGGTGCCGGGGCGGCCGAAGATGGCGCGGTAGGGACTGGGCAACGGGGGCGCTCCGCCGGATGAGGACCGAAGATCGGTAAGGAATGTATGTGGCCGATACAGCTTACGGGCGGTGCGCAGCCCCACGCCTCCGGTTTTTCGGACCGATCCCGCCGCGCTCGCGGGCCGTCCGCGTACCGGGACCTGCCCGCCGCACCCGGGGGAAGGGTGGCAGGATCGATGCCATGCCCGAACAGCGTGATCCCCGCCCCTACGACGCCCTGCTGCTGCTCTCCTTCGGCGGCCCCGAAGGCCCCGACGACGTCGTCCCGTTCCTGGAGAACGTCACCCGCGGCCGCGGCATCCCCCGCGAGCGCCTCAAGGAGGTGGGGCAGCACTACTTCCTGTTCGGCGGCGTCAGCCCGATCAACGCCCAGAACCGCGAGCTGCTCGACGCACTGCGCAAGGATTTCGCCGAGAACGGCCTGGAACTGCCGGTCTACTGGGGCAACCGCAACTGGGCGCCGTACCTGACCGACACCCTGCGCCAGATGGTGGGCGACGGCCACCGCCGCATCGCCGTCCTGGCGACCAGCGCCTACGCCTCGTACTCGGGCTGCCGCCAGTACCGCGAGAACCTCGCCGACGCGCTCGCCGCCCTCCAGGCCGAGGGGCTGCCGGTCCCGCAGGTCGACAAGCTGCGGCACTACTTCAACCACCCCGGCTTCGTCCGGCCGATGGTCGACGGTGTGCTGGCGTCCCTCGCCGCGCTGCCGGACGACGTCCGCGACGGCGCCCACCTCGCGTTCACCACGCACTCCATCCCCACCGCCGCCGCCGACACCTCCGGCACCCCGGACGACCACACCGAGGGCGGCGAGGGCGGCGCCTACGTGGCCCAGCACCTCGACGTGGCCCGGGTGATCGCCGACGCGGTCCGCGCGGAGACCGGCGTGGACCACCCCTGGCAGCTCGTCTACCAGTCCCGCAGCGGCGCCCCGCACATCCCCTGGCTGGAGCCCGACATCTGCGACCACCTGGAGGAGCGGCACGCCGCCGGCGTCCCGGCCGTGGTCATGGCCCCCATCGGCTTCGTCTCGGACCACATGGAGGTCAAGTACGACCTCGACACCGAGGCCACCGCCAAGGCCGCCGAACTGGGACTGCCCCTCGCCCGGTCCGCGACCGTGGGCGCCGACCCCCGGTTCGCCGCCGCCGTCCGCGAGCTCCTCCTGGAGCGCGCCGCCACCGAACGCGGCCGCACCCCCGAGCGCTGCGCCCTCGGCGCCCTCGGCCCCTCCCACGACCTGTGCCCGGTCGGTTGCTGCCCGGCCCGCGCCCCGCGCCCGGCCGCGGCCGGCGCCGACTGGCAGGGCCCGGTCGCCCAGGCCCCCGCGTAGACCCGAACACCGCGGCGGCGTACGCCCGGCGGCCCGCCCGACTGCCGTACGCCGCCCACCGCTGCCCGACCGCCGCTCGTCCGAGCAAGGAGCACCGTGCCCGACCCGACGCAGACCGACGCGCTGTACGACGACCTTCTGGAGCTGGCCCTGGAGGCCGCCCGCCGCGCCGGGGCGCTGCTGCGCGACGGCCGACCCGCCGACCTCGGTGTGGCCGCCACGAAGACCAGCCCGATCGACGTCGTCACCGAGATGGACCTCGCCTCCGAGAAGCTGATCACCGGCTTCCTCGGGGAGCACCGCCCCGACGACGGCTTCCTGGGGGAGGAGGGCGCCAGCACGGAGGGCACCAGCGGCATCCGCTGGGTCATCGACCCCGTCGACGGCACCGTCAACTACCTCTACGACCTGCCCTCCTGGGCGGTGTCGATCGCCGCCGAGAAGGACGGCGAGGTGGTCGTCGGGGTCGTCGCCGCCCCGATGCGCGGCGAGACCTGTCACGCCGTCCTGGGCCGGGGCGCGTACAACAACGGCGAGCCGATCCGGCACCGGCCCGCGCCGCAGCTCTCCCAGGCGCTGCTCGGCACCGGCTTCGGCTACCTGGCCGACCGCCGAGCCGCCCAGGCCGAGGTGGTGCGCACCCTGCTGCCGCAGGTCCGCGACATCCGGCGGGGCGGATCGGCCGCCATCGACCTGTGCGACGTGGCCTGCGGCCGGCTGGACGCCTACTACGAGCGCGGGCTGAACCCCTGGGACCTGGCGGCCGGTGCGCTGATCGCCCGTGAGGCCGGGGCCCGCACCGGTGGCCGCCCCGGGCAGCCGGCCTCCCACGAACTGACCCTCGCCGCCTCCCCGGAGCTCTTCGCGCAGCTCCAGCCGCTGCTGGACGAGCTCGGCGCCTGGCACGACTGACCCGCGGCCGCGCCACCGGCCCGGGCACGACCGCGCCCCGGCACCCTGTCCTGGGTGCCGGGGCGCGATCCCCGTACGCCGTCGCGGTCAGGCGTTGCTGACCGCTCCATAACGCACACCGTGCTCGTTCGCCAGCCGCTGGAGGTCCTCGAGCTCGGCCTGCTCGACCTCGACGAGGAAGTCATCGCCCGCGCGGCGGGCCCGGTCCAGATCGGCTTCGGTGTTCTCTATGCGCTGCAAAATGCCTGCGGTGAACGCGTCCATGTGCGCCCCCTCGTCGTGGGTCGGTGGCACGGGGGTGTGCCGACGGTGGGTCGATCACGGCGTGGTCCCTGCGGAATGGATCAGTTCATGGCACGTGGATCGCCAGAGAAAAAACAGGGCGTGATCGCGGGTGTGCAGTCGTCCTCCCCACCCGCAACCTCAGGGAAACCTCAACCCGCCCAGGAATCCTGCCGATCGGGCGCAGCGGCCCCGGGCCCCAGCCCCCGCCCTCCCGCCTTACTGCCGGTTTATGGCTCTTCGGGGCAGGATGGAAGGGCTCAGAGTGATTGTTGTGCCCGCCCGAAAGGGCCGTGAGGAAGGACTAGCGACGTGCGTGTTCTCGTCGTCGAGGACGAGCAGCTGCTCGCCGATGCGGTGGCCACCGGACTACGCCGGGAGGCCATGGCCGTCGACGTGGTCTACGACGGCGCTGCCGCCCTCGAACGGATCGCGGTCAACGACTACGACGTCGTCGTGCTCGACCGCGACCTCCCGGTCGTCCACGGCGACGACGTCTGCCGCAAGATCGTCGAGCTGGGGATGCCCACCCGTGTCCTGATGCTCACCGCCTCCGGAGACGTCAGCGACCGCGTCGAGGGCCTGGAGATCGGCGCGGACGACTACCTCCCCAAGCCGTTCGCCTTCACCGAGCTGACCGCCCGGGTGCGCGCCCTGGGCCGCCGTACGACCGTCGCGCTGCCGCCCGTCCTGGAGCGGGCCGGGATCAAGCTCGACCCGAACCGCCGCGAGGTCTTCCGCGACGGCAAGGAGGTCCAGCTCGCCCCGAAGGAGTTCGCGGTGCTGGAGGTGCTGATGCGCAGCGAGGGCACCGTCGTCTCGGCCGAGCAGCTCCTGGAGAAGGCCTGGGACGAGAACACCGACCCGTTCACCAACGTCGTGCGGGTCACGGTCATGACGCTGCGCCGCAAGCTCGGCGAGCCCGCGGTGATCGTCACCGTCCCCGGCTCGGGTTACCGGATCTGACCGGCGATGCCTTCCCTGCCCTCGTTCTCCAAGCCGGCCGCCCCACCGCAGCCCATCCCGCCCAAACCCGCCTGGGACCCCCGCCCGCCGGTCAACGTCCGGCCCTTCCCGTGGCTCCGGCCGACGATCCGGATACGGCTGACGCTGCTGTACGGCGGGATGTTCCTGATGGCCGGCATCGTGCTGCTGACCATCATCTACATGCTCGCCGCGGACGCCCTGCACGACGGCAGCGCGCTGCCACTGAAGATCCTCGGTGGCAAGTTCGAGTCCACCAGCGACATCTGCGACCTGCCCACCCAGACCTCCGGACCGCTGCTCCAGCAGGCCGTCGAGCAGTGCCTCCAGCACCAGCGCGCGCTGGCGCTCAACAGCCTGCTGAACCGTTCGTTGCTGGCGTTGCTGGGGTTGACGGTGGTGGCGTTCGCGTTCGGTTATGCGATGGCGGGGCGGGTGCTGTCGCCGTTGGGTCGGATCACGCGGACCGCGCAGCGGGTGGCGGGGTCGGATCTGCACCGGCGGATCGAGTTGGGGGGTCCGGACGACGAGCTCAAGGAGCTGGCGGACACCTTCGACGAGATGCTGGACCGGCTGGACCGGGCGTTCGAGTCGCAGCGGCGGTTCGTGGCCAATGCCTCGCACGAGCTGCGGACGCCGTTGGCGATCAACCGGACGCTGCTGGAGGTGCAGCTGGCCGATCCGGACGCCTCGCCGGAGCTGGCGCAGCTGGGCAAGACGCTGCTGGCCACCAACGAGCGCAGTGAGCAGTTGGTGGAGGGGTTGTTGCTGCTGGCGCGCAGTGAGAACCGGGTCGTGGACAAGAAGCCGGTGGATCTGTCCGAGGTCGCCGCTCAGGCCGTGGACCAGCTCCGTGAGGAGGCGCAGGCCAAGGGCGTGGTGCTGCGTGGGGTGCGCCAGCAGGTCTTCGTGCAGGGCAATGGTGTGCTGCTGGAGCGGATCGCGCTGAATCTGGTGCAGAACGCGGTGCGCTACAACGTGCCCGAGGGGTGGGTGGAGGTGAGCACCGAGCCGCAGCCGGGGTGTGCGGTGCTGGTGGTCACCAACACCGGGCCGGTGGTCCCCGCCTACGAGGTGGAGAACCTCTTCGAGCCGTTCCGCCGGCTGCGCACCGAGCGCACCGGCAGCGACAAGGGCGTCGGCCTGGGCCTGTCCATCGTCCGCTCGGTGGTCCGCGCACACGACGGCACCATCACCGCAGAACCCCGCGAGGGCGGCGGTCTCGTGATGCGGGTGGTGCTGCCGCTGTGAGGCCCTCGCAAAGGCGGCTGTGCGGCCGCTGGAGCCGTCCGCCACCGCCCTGACCAGCATCAGGGCCCCGGTGGGTAGGATCGCCCGTCTCGCGGCCGTACACCGCGGAGGTCTGCCGGCCGGGCCGGTTTGACGAAAAGGGGGGCGGGGAGCGATCCTTCGCCACGTTCGCTTTGCGCGGAATTGGACCGGTCCACCCATCGGTCATCGCGTGTGTGATCCCTCACAGACGCGAATTTCCAGCCATCTACGCTCCGCGATCAAAAGCCCTGGTGGAATGCCGGGGAAGTCCGGGTTTCCCGGGCCCCGAATCACGGGAAGTACAGGTGATGGGCTGCGCGAGGTGCGACATTCGGACCGTGTACGGTCCTGATCGCCATCCAAACCGATCACCTCTTCAGGGGTGCGGTTGGGTGTCGATTGAGTAACAGACCTTGATGTGAGGCAAAATCTCCGCCTCAGGTCGGGCACAAGTCCGGCCTCTCACGCGTTACGAGCGCTGAGACACCGCAGACACCCAGAGGGGGAGAGCGAAAATGGCTACGGATTACGACACTCCACGCAAGACCGACGACGACCTCAACGAGGACAGCATCGAGGAGCTGAAGTCGCGGCGGAACGACAAGTCCGCCTCGGCCGTCGACGTCGACGAGTTCGAGCAGGCCGAGGGCCTGGAGCTCCCCGGCGCCGACCTGTCCAACGAAGAGCTCGCGGTGCGCGTGCTGCCCAAGCAGCAGGACGAGTTCACCTGCATGAGCTGCTTCCTGGTGCACCACCGCAGCCAGCTCGCCGCGGAGGACAAGAACGGCAACCCGATCTGCCGCGACTGCGCGGCCTGAGCCGGTCTACGCCGTGGCTGGCGTGAACCCGTTCCGCAAGCGTCCCGAGGGCGGCCAAGGTCCGGCGGCCGGCGCACGATCACGCGACGAAACCGCGCCCGTGCCCGCCGACCCGACCGCCCCGGTATGGCGCGGCCGGGTACGGGCGACGATCGCCGCCATCGCCGACCGGATCATCGAGCTCGCCCCGCGGATCCAGGTCCGCGACCTCGCCACCCTGCGCGCCCAGTTCCCCGGACTGACCCCCGAGGAACTCGCCGACAAGCTCGTCGCGGGCGCCTGTGCGGGGACCGCCACCGTCGGAGCGGGCGTGGGCGCGGCAGCCATGCTGCCCGTACCGCCCGCCATGCCGGCCGAGCTGGCCACCGAGATCACCGGCGTCGCCGTGATCGAGCTCAAGCTCATCGCCGAGCTGCACGAGGTCTACGGCCTGCGGCCGGCCGGGAATCTCCGCCAGCGCGGGATGGCCTGTCTGACGTCGTGGACGGAGGAGCGGGGCATCGACATCGCGAAACCGGCCTCGCTGAACGCCGCGCTCGGCGGGCAGATGAAGCGTGAGCTGCGCCAGCAGATCATGAAGCGCACGCTGCGCAACCTCCCCAGCCTCACCCCGTTCATGGTGGGCGCCGCCGTCGGCGGCTTCATGAACCGCCGCGACACCAGAAAAGTTGCGGAAAAAATCCGCAAGGACCTGCGGGCCAGGCAGGTGCCCTGGGACGCACTTCCCGACGCCCTCCCGGCGTCTCCGCCGCCCGGACCGGCCCCGCTCCCGCCCGGCGACTGAAGCGGACCGCTGAAGGGGGCCGGTATCCCCGGCCCGGTGAGCCCGGCCCGCCCGTCAGGCGCGTACGGCCGTCAGTGCCGCCACCAGACGCTCCGGGTCCCGCGTCGACAGATAGGCGTACGGCGTCGGGTCGTCCGGGTCCGTGATCTCCACCCGCACCGCGGTCGGCACATAGCTGCGGAGCAGCATGAACGCCCGGGCATCGGCCTTGTGCGTCCGCCAGGCCAGCGCCTCCGCCGCGTCCAGCGCCACTGCCTCGCCCAGCGCCGACGCCGGGATCTTCGCGTCACCGGCGATCAGCGCACCGCCCACCACCCGGATCCGCACCGACCCGTACGCGCTCACCGCCACTGCGGACAGCGCCGCCCCGCCGATCAGCCCGCCGAGCATCGGCAGCGTCCCCACCGGGAGCAGCATCAGGGCACAGGCGGCGCCGATCAGCCCGGCGATCACCCACCAGGAGCGGGGCGCGGTGAGACGTTCTTCGTACGACTGCATGGCTCCAGCTTGGCACGGCGGCGCGGGCCCCTTATCCGCGCGGGTAGGGTCTGCACTCGTGAGTGGAACTGACGAACCCAGGGCGCGGCTGACGCCACCGACGGACGCCGTCGCTCCGGTCCGGCACGCCGAGGCGCCGGCGCCTGGAGAACTCCTCGGCGCGCACTACGACCGCTGCTTCGGCTGTGGCACCGGCCAGCCGCACGGTCTGCACCTGGAGGCGCGGGCCGGCGAGGGTGTGAGCGTCCAGGCCGAGTTCACGGTCAAGGAGGCCCACCAGGGCGCGCCGGGCCTGGCCCACGGCGGGGTGCTGGCCACCGCGCTCGACGAGACGCTCGGCTCGCTGAACTGGCTGCTGCGGGTGATCGCGGTGACCGGCCGGCTGGAGACCGACTTCGTACGGCCGGTGCCGCTCGGCACGGTGCTGCACCTGGACGCGCAGGTCACCGCGGTGCACGGGCGGAAGATCTACTCGACGGCGGTGGGACGCATAGGCGGCCCGGACGGCCCGGTCGCGGTGCGCGCCGACGCCGTCTTCATCGAGGTGAAGGTCGACCACTTCATCGAGAACGGAAGGACCGAGGAGATCCAGGCGGCGATGGCCGACCCGGACCAGGTCAAGCGCGCGCGAGCCTTCGAGGTGAACCCGTGAGTGAGGTACGCAATCCCGTCGACGTACTGCTGCGGCGGCTCGACCCGAAGGTGCCCGTCCCGGCGTACGGGCATCCGGGCGACGCCGGCGTCGATCTGGTGACCACCGAGGCGGCCGAGCTGGCGCCGGGGGAGCGCACGGTGCTGCCCACCGGCGTGGCGATCGCGCTGCCCGACGGCTACGCGGCGTTCGTGCACCCGCGCTCCGGGCTCGCCGCGCGCTGCGGACTGGCGCTCGTGAATGCCCCCGGGACGGTGGATGCCGGGTACCGTGGAGAGATCAAGGTGATCGTGGTCAATCTGGACCCTCGGGAGACCGTGCGGTTCGAGAGGTTCGACCGGATCGCCCAACTTGTCGTCCAGCAGGTCGAGAAGGTGCGCTTCCACGAGGTGGCGGAACTTCCCGGCTCGGCGCGGGCCGAGGGGGGATTCGGTTCCACCGGCGGTCATGCGGCGGTGGGCGGCTCCACGGGCGGGAATGAATACGCAGCGGTCGGTGCCGACCGGGAAGGACAGTGACGTGTTCGGACGTCGCAAGAAGAACAAGACTCCTGAGGAGTCGGCAGCGGGGCTCGCCGAGGAGACGGTGACCGGCGCGACGGCCGAGGAGGAGAGCGACGAGGGGCAGGGTCGGGTCAATCTTCCGCCCGCGCCGCGCCCCGACGGGCCGTGGGACTCCTCCGAGGTCACCAACCCCGGAGAGGGCAGGGTCGACCTCGGCGGGCTGTTCGTGCCCGGGGTCGAGGGCATGGAGCTGCGGGTGGAGGTCGCCGGTGACGCGATCGTCGCCGCGACGGTGGTGCTGCAGGACAGCGCCGTACAGCTGCAGGCGTTCGCCGCTCCCCGCAACGAGGGCATCTGGGGCGAGGTCCGCGAGGAGATCGCGGCCGGCATCACCCAGCAGGGCGGGGTCATCGACGAGGTCGAGGGCCCGCTGGGCTGGGAGCTGCGCGCCCAGGTGCCGGTACAGCTGCCGGACGGCACGAACGGTGTGCAGGTCGTGCGGTTCGTGGGCGTGGACGGCCCGCGGTGGTTCCTGCGCGGCGTGATCTCCGGCCAGGGCGCGGTGCAGCCGCAGGCCGCGGGCGTGCTGGAGCACATCTTCCGGGACACCGTCATCGTCCGTGGCGAAGGCCCGATGGCGCCGCGCGACCCGATCGTCCTGAAGCTGCCGGACGACGCCCAGATGGTGCCGGACGGCGTGCAGCAGGAGCAGGTCGAGCAGTCCCGCTTCGGCGGCGGCGTGGAGCGCCTGGAGCGCGGACCGGAGATCACCGAGATCCGCTGACACACGATCCGGCCGGCGGAGCCCGGAAGGGCGCCGGACCGGCCGGATCACGACGGTCATACGGGCCCGCACCCCTTGGAGGGGGTGCGGGCCCTCCGCGTTTGTGCAGGTCAGGCCGAGCGGCGTATGAGATCCGTCAACGGGGCGCTAATGGCCGTAAGGGAGGCGTCAACACCGGTCAGGAGCGGTCATGCGGGCGGTTTGCTCTAGGGGTCCGAACTCCCCTCCCCTCTAGGAGCACACGATGGCCGACGTGGCCTTCGTCGTCGTCACGATCGCGGTCTTCGCGCTGGTGGCCCTCGTCGCCAAGGGGGTGGCGAAGCTGTGACCGTCGAGAACACGGTCGGCCTGATCGTCGCCGTCGCCCTGCTGGGATACCTCGTCCTCGCCCTCGTCTTCCCGGAGAGGTTCTGAGGTGACCACTGCTGCCTCCGCGGCGGGCTCGATGAGCCCCGTCCTCGCCGGCGTGCTCCAGCTGACGGCGCTCGTCGCGGCGCTGGCCCTGGCGTACCGCCCCCTCGGCGACCACATGGCCGCCGTCTACAGCTCCCCGCGGCACCTCCGCGCCGAGAAGATCCTCTACCGCTGCATCGGCGCCAACCCGGACGCCCAGATGCGCTGGCCCGCCTACCTGCGCGGGGTGCTGGCCTTCTCCGCGGTCGGGGTGCTCTTCCTCTACCTGCTGCAGCGCCTCCAGGGCGGTCTGCCGCTGTCCCTGGGGTTCGCGTCGATCAGCCCCGACCAGGCGTTCAACACCGCCGCGTCGTTCGTCGCCAACACCAACTGGCAGTCCTACAGCGGCGAGCAGGCCATGGGCCACGTCGTGCAGACCGTCGGCCTCGCGGTGCAGAACTTCGTGTCCGCGGCCACCGGCATGGCCGTCGCGATCGCCCTGGTCCGCGGCTTCGCCAGGTCCCGCACCGGCGAACTCGGAAACTTCTGGTCCGACCTGGTCCGCGGCACCGTCCGCGTCCTCATACCGGTCTCCGTCATCGGCGCCGTCGTCCTGGTCGCCTGCGGCGCGATCCAGAACTTCTCCGGCATCCACGAGGTCGGGCAGTTCTTGAACGGACCCGGCCTGGGCGGGCACCAGCAGACCAACGGCGGTGCGGTCGCCTCCCAGGAGGTCATCAAGGAACTGGGCACCAACGGAGGCGGCTACTTCAACGCCAACTCCGCCCACCCCTTCGAGAACCCCGACGCCTTCACCAACCTCTTCGAGATCTTCCTGATCCTGGTCATCCCGTTCGCGCTGACCCGGACCTTCGGCAAGCTCGTCGGCAACGTGCGGCAGGGCTACGCCGTCCTCGCCACGATGGGCGTCATCTGGCTCGGCTTCACCGCCCTGATGATGTGGACCGAGTTCGCGCACGGCGGTCCGGCCCTGCAGGCCGCGGGCGCCGCCATGGAGGGCAAGGAGACCCGCTTCGGCGTCGGCGCCTCGTCGATCTTCTCGGTCGCCACCACCCTCACCTCCACCGGAGCGGTCGACTCCTTCCACTCCTCCTTCACCGCCTTCGGCGGCGGCCTCCAGCTGCTCGGCATGATGCTGGGCGAGATCGCCCCCGGCGGCGTCGGCTCCGGCCTCTACGGCATGCTGATCATGGCCGTCATCGCGGTGTTCATCGCCGGCCTGATGGTGGGCCGCACGCCCGAGTACCTCGGCAAGAAGATCGGCACCCGCGAGATCAAGCTCGCCGCCTGCTACATCCTCGTCACCCCGACGCTGGTCCTCGGCTTCACCGCCGCCTCGATGGTGCTGCCCGACGCACTGGGCTCGATGCTCAACACCAAGGCCCTGGGCGCCGGCTCGCACGGCTTCTCCGAGGTCCTGTACGCCTTTACCTCCGGCGCCAACAACAACGGCTCCGCCTTCGCCGGCCTGAACGCCAACACGCCCTGGTACAACACCACGATCGGGCTGGCCATGCTGCTCGGTCGCTTCCTGCCGATGGTGTTCGTCCTCGCGCTGGCCGGCTCGCTCGCCGAGCAGAAGCCCATCCCGGAGACCGCCGGGACCCTGCGTACCGAGAAGCCGCTCTTCGCCGGGCTGCTCGTCGGCACCATCCTGATCATCACCGGTCTGACCTACTTCCCGGCGCTGGCGCTCGGCCCGCTGGCGGAGGGCCTGTCATGACCGCCCCCGCCAAGCCTGAGGAGCCCGGCTCCATGACCACCACCCCGACAGCCACCCCGACCCGCGCCCCGCACCAGGACCTCCCCGGCGGGCACCAGCCCGGCGGCGGCCGCGTCGGCGGCGGCCTCTTCGACCCGAAGCAGCTGGTCAGGTCCCTGCCGGACGCGCTGCGCAAGCTCGATCCGCGGGTGATGGTCAAGTCCCCCGTGATGTTCGTGGTCGAGGTCGGCTCCGTCCTCACCACACTCTTCGCCTGCCTGTCCCCCGGGGACTGGTTCGGCTGGGCGATCGCCGTCTGGCTGTGGCTGACCGTGATCTTCGCCAATCTGGCCGAGGCGGTCGCCGAGGGCCGCGGCAAGGCGCAGGCCGACACCCTGCGCAAGGCCAAGACCGACACCGTGGCGCGCCGGCTGAACGGCGGGGTGGAGGAGCAGGTCGCCGGCACCGAGCTGCGCATCGGCGATCTCGTCGTCTGCGAGGCCGGCGACATCATCCCCGGTGACGGCGATGTCGTCGAAGGCGTGGCGTCCGTCGACGAGTCCGCCATCACCGGCGAGTCCGCCCCGGTCATCCGCGAGTCCGGCGGTGACC
>NZ_JAZBJP010000018.1:0-151409 GCF_036352915.1 Streptomyces bugieae | reverse complement strand
TCCCGCCCCCGCCACTCCCCCACGCCGGCACCCCGCCCGGCACTTGGGGTTCCCCGTCCGGCGCCCGCGGCGTTCCGCCCGGTGCCCCGCCCCGCACCCCGCTCCGCGCCCGAGGTTCCCAGTGCCGCCCTCCGGAGGCGTCGCCACCAGCGGATTTCGCGCACGGTGCGCACGGTGTGGGCGCCCGGGAGGGGCGGGGTGGTCTCGCCTCGTCGGGCGGCTCGGTAGGCGTCGAGAAGGTGCTGCTGGTTCGCGTTCATGCCGCCACTCTGGAACGGTCGGCCCGCCGGTGGCGCATCGATTGACGGGAGCCGTCAATCGACGACCGTGCAGGTCGCGGGCTCGCGCATGATGGGCGTATGGCCAACGTCATCGACATCACCGGGCTGCCCTCGGAGCGCATCGTCTTCGCCCCCTCTCCCCTGGCGGAGCTGGCCGCGGCGCTGCACGCGCTGTCGGAGCCGGGGCACCACCCCGGGCTGCACGGCTGGGTCACCGCCACGAACGCGGCCCTGAAGACCGACCTCGCCGACCGGCTGTGCGAGGCGGACTTCCTGTGGCGGTCCTCCCGTTCCGACATCCTGCTGCCGGCCCGCCCCGGATCGACGCTGGCCGAGGAACTGGACGAGCTCGACAAGATCGACGACGAGCGGTTCGTGGCCGCCGCGTTCGAGATCTCCTGCTCGACGACGTACACCCGCTGCACGCCGTCGCCGCTGGTCGATGCCGAAGAACGGGCGCGGGTACGGGAGATGGCCGCCGCGCGCGGTCCGCGGCAGGCGGCCTTCACCGACCGGATGCTCACCGACCCCGACGGCCTGCGGATCTGGCTGCGCCGCCTGCTGGAGGACTGCGAGGACGCGTTCTTCGGGGACATCTGGCGCCGGGTGGGCATCCAGTTGGCGGCCGACGCCCGGCACAAGACCGAACTGCTGCGGCGCAAGGGCCTGGCCGAGACGCTGCCCGCGACCTCGACCGCGCTGTCGCTGGAGGAGGCGCAGGACGGGAGCGGCGGCGTCCGCATCGTGGTGGACAAGCTCGCCAGGGGCCGTACGACGGCGTTCGCGAACCCCGGGGATCCCGGTGTCACGTTCCTGCCGACATCGTTCGGCTGGCCGCATCTGCTGGTCAGTCACGCCCCGGGCTGGCGTCCGGTGATCCAGTACCCCGTCGCCGGCCGGGAGTTGCCGGCGCCGGTCACCCTCGAACTCACCCAGCAGCGGCTGGAGGCGCTGGGGCATCCGATGCGGATGCAGCTGTGCCGCACGCTGGCGCGGGGGCCGCATACGACGGGGGAGCTGGCGAACGCGTACGGCATCACCTCACCGGAGGTGTCGCGGCACGTCACGACGTTGAAGAAGGCCGGGCTGATCCAGACGCGGCGCCGTGGGCGCTATGTGCTGCACCAGCTGGACCTCCAGGTGGTGGCCCGGCTGGGCAGCGACTTCCTGGAGGGCGTACTGCGCTGAGGCCTCCCCGGCGCCTCCCCGACTCCTGGGCGCCCCGCCTCCCCAGCCCTACGTACCCGTCGGCCCCCTACGCCCCGCTACGGGCCTCCTACGCCCCCGCCCCGCCGGCCCGCACCAGGCCCGTCTCGTAGGCCAGTACCACCGCCTGGACCCGGTCGCGGAGGCTCAGCTTCGTCAGGATGCGGCCCACGTGCGTCTTGACCGTCGCCTCGGACAGCACCAGCCGTGCCGCGATCTCGCCGTTGGACAGCCCCTGGGCGACCAGCAGCAGCACCTCGCGCTCGCGGTCCGTGAGCCGCTCCAGCTCGGGGCGGCTGGGCTCGCCGGAGGTGGCGGGCAGCATGGGCGTGAAGCGGTCGAGGAGCCGGCGGGTGGTGGACGGTGCGACGACGGCGTCGCCGCTCTGCACCGCGCGGATCGCCGCGAGCAGTTCGCCGGGCGGTACGTCCTTGAGCATGAATCCGCTGGCCCCGGCCTTGAGCGCGGAGAAGGCGTACTCGTCCAGGTCGAAGGTGGTCAGGATGAGCACCTTGGGGGCGTCCTCGTTCTGACCGCCCTCGCAGATCCGGCGGGTGGCCTCGACGCCGTCCAGATGCGGCATCCGGACGTCCATGAGGATCACGTCGACCTGGGTGGAGCGCAGCACCTCCAGTGCCTCGGCGCCGTTCCCCGCCTCGGCGACGACCTCCATATCGGGCTGGGCTGCCAGCACCATCCGGAACCCGGTGCGCAGCAGCACCTGGTCGTCGACGAGCATCACGCGGATGGTCATGGGTCAGGGGTCCCTTCGTGGGCTGATGGGCGGAGCGGGTGGGGCAGGGCGGTCGGGTGGAGCGGGGCGGGCAGGGCGCAGTGGGGCGCGTGGGGTCGCGTGGGCTGTGTGTGTCGAGCGGGCCGCCGCGGGGACGACCTGCTCGGCTCACCGCATCACATCTCTCACCGGCCCGGTTTCAGGGGGAGTACGGCGCTGACGCGGAATCCGCCGCCCGGGCGCGGGCCGGCTATCAGGGTGCCGCCGACCATGCCGACCCGTTCCCGCATGCCGATCAGGCCGTGGCCGAGGCCGTCCGCCCCGCCCGATTCGTAGAGCTCGTGCTGCGCGCCGCGGCCGTCGTCCTCGACGAGCAGTTCGAGGTCGTCGTCCTGGTAGGTGAGGCGGACGGTGGCGGTGACGTCGGGGCCGCCGTGTTTGCGGCTGTTGGTGAGCGCTTCCTGGACGATGCGGTACGCGGTCAGTTCGACGCTGCTGGGCAGGGGGCGTGGTTCGCCCTCCACCCGGAAGTCGACGGGCAGTCCGGCGCCGCGGACCTGGTCGATGAGGTCGGTGAGCTGTTCGACGCCGGGCTGGGGGACGTATTCGCCGCCTTCGGACTGTTCGCCGGTGCGCAGCACGCCCAGCAGGCGGCGCATCTCGGCCAGTGCCTGGCGGCCCGTGCCGGAGATCGTTTCCAGGGCCTGGCGGGTCTGTTCGGGCGCGGCGTCGAGGACGTAGGCGGCGCCGTCGGCCTGGACGACCATGACGGAGACGTTGTGGGCGACGACGTCGTGCAGTTCGCGGGCGATCCGGGCGCGCTCGGCGGCGACCGCGATGCGGGCCTGGGTCTCGCGCTCCTTCTCCAGCCGGGCGGCCTTCTCTTCCAGCTGGGCCCAGTAGGCGCGGCGGGTGCGCACGGAGTCGCCGAGGACCCAGGCCAGTACGAAGGGGACGGTGAGCAGCGCCGTGAAGAACAGCATTTCCCACAGCTGCCGGTTCCCGGGCCCTTCCCCGAAGCGCACCAGGGACAGGGCCGGGCCGACGAGGGCGCCGAGGAGGGCGCAGCGGGAGGCCCAGCGGGCGGTGGAGGTGCCGGACGCGACGGTGTACGTGATCACGAACATCGCGAAGTCGCCCAGGTTGGGCGGGATGTCGAAGATCAGCTGGCCGACGCCGATGGCGGCCGTCAGCAGCAGCATCTTTACCGGGGCCTTGCGGCGCAGCGCCACGACGAGGCAGAGGCCGACCGTGAAGATCGCGGCGGGGAGCTGGCGCATGCCGCCGATGTCGGCGACGATCCACAGGCTGGTGAACCCGAGGAGAAGGACGGCCCAGAAGGTGTCCACTCCCGTCGGGTGCCTGCGGAGGAAGTCATAGAGGCGCTGCACGTAACCCAGCGTAGGCAGAGCGGATAGGTGTACGAGTCAACCGGAGGGGCGATCCTCTACGTCAGCTCTACTCCCCAAGGTGGAGACCCTATGCGGCAAATGTGTCGGACCGGGGGACGGCCTGCACATCAACCCGTGGGTTGACCCGGTGCCCCGCCCGTACCGTGGGGTGGTGACGAATGAGTGGTGCGGCTGGCGGGACGCGACCGAGCGGGCGCTGTACGGGGCGGACGACGGCTTCTACACGCGGTCCGGCGGCCCCGGTCCGGCCGGCCATTTCCGCACGTCGGTGCATGTTTCCCCGCTGTACGCCGGTGCCGTCGCCGGGCTTTTGCGCCGGGTGGACGGCGCGCTGGGCCATCCGGCGGAGCTGGCGCTGGTCGATGTGGGCGCGGGCCGCGGTGAGCTGCTGACGGGGGTGCTGGCCGCGCTGCCGGACGGGGTGGCCGCCCGGCTCCGCCCGTACGCCGTCGAGCGGGCCGCGCGCCCCGAGGGGCTGGATCCGCGGATCGACTGGCGGGATGAGCTGCCGGCGCCGGGCTCGGTCACCGGGCTGCTGTTCGCGAACGAATGGCTCGACAACGTGCCGGTGGACGTCGTCGAGACGGACGGGGACGGTGTGGCCCGCCGGGTGCTGGTCCGCGCGGACGGCACGGAGCGGCTGGGCGAGCCGGTCGACGGCGCGGACGCGGAGTGGCTGCGGCGCTGGTGGTCGCCCCTGCCGGCCCCGTCCACTACTGGCACCGGCCGTACCGCGCCCTCCCCCGGGCTCCGGGCGGAGGTCGGGCGTCCTCGGGACGAGGCGTGGGCGCGGGCCGTCCGTACGCTGCGCGCCGGGCTCGCGGTCGCCGCCGACTACGCGCATGCGCGGGAGGACCGCCCGCCCTTCGGCACCCTCACCGGCTTCCGCGACGGCCGCGAGGTGCGCCCCGTCCCGGACGGCAGCTGTGACATCACCGCGCATGTGGCGCTGGACGCGTGCGCCGGGCCGTCGGCCGAGCTGCTGACCCAGCGCGAGGCGCTGCACGCCCTGGGGGTGGACGGCCGGCGTCCGCCGCTCTCCCTGGCGTCCACCGACCCGGCCGCGTACGTCCGGGCCCTCGGTAGGGCCGGTGCGGCGGCGGAACTGACCGATCCGGCGGGTCTCGGCGGCTTCGGCTGGCTCGTGGAGCCGGTGGGCGGGGAGTGCGCGGGCCTGCTCAAGCCGTGAGGCCGGGTGCTCGAGCCGTGCGGCCGGGCCCCGCCCAGCGGCGAGGGCCGGGCCTGCTCGCGCCGTGGGGCGGCTCCCGGACGGAGGCGTTCCGGCGGGCGGCCGCGAGGCGTTCCAAGGGGTGGGACGGCGCAGGCCCAGGGCGTCCCCCGGGGTGGCGGGCTGCGAAACTGTTCCCATGACGGAGACGACGGTCGGCATCGGCGGCGCGGCGGAGAGCACCGACATGGTGCTGAACATCGGCCCGCAGCATCCCTCCACGCACGGTGTGCTGCGGTTGCGCCTCGTCCTGGACGGCGAGCGGATCCAGCACGCCGAGCCGGTGATCGGGTACATGCACCGGGGGGCCGAGAAGCTCTTCGAGGCCCGCGATTACCGCCAGATCATCATGCTCGCCAACCGGCACGACTGGCTGTCGGCGTTCTCCAACGAGTTGGGTGTGGTGCTGGCCGTCGAGCGGATGCTGGGCATGGAGGTGCCCGAGCGCGCGGTGTGGACGCGGACGCTGCTGGCCGAGCTGAACCGCGTGCTGAACCACCTGATGTTCCTCGGCTCGTACCCCCTCGAACTGGGTGGTATCACCCCCGTCTTCCACGCGTTCCGTGAGCGCGAGGAGCTCCAGACCGTCATGGAGGAGATCTCCGGCGGCCGGATGCACTACATGTTCAACCGCGTCGGCGGCCTCAAGGAGGACCTGCCGGCCGGCTGGCTGGGCCGGGCCCGGCAGGCCGTCGCGGACGTGCGCTCCCGTATGGACGTCTTCGACAACCTGGTGCTGGGTAACGAGATCTTCCGCGGCCGGACGCGGGGCGTCGGGGTGCTCGCTCCGGAGACGGTGCACGCGTACGGCGTCTCCGGGCCGATCGCCCGTGCCTCGGGCGTCGACTTCGACCTTCGGCGGGACGAGCCGTACCTCGCCTACGGGGAGCTGGCGTCCACGCTCAAGGTGGTCACCCGTGAGGAGGGCGACTGCCTGGCCCGCTTCGAGTGCCTGCTGGAGCAGAGCCACAACGCGCTGGATCTCGCCGACGTCTGCCTGGACCGGATCGCGGAGCTGCCGCCGGGGCCGATCAACCAGCGCCTGCCGAAGGTACTGAAGGCGCCCGAGGGCACGACGTACGCCTGGACCGAGAACCCCCTCGGCATCAACGGCTACTACCTCGTCTCCAAGGGCGACAAGACGCCGTACCGCCTGAAGCTGCGCTCCGCGTCGTACAACAACATCCAGGCGCTGGTGGAGTTGCTGCCGGGGACGCTGGTCGCCGACATGGTCGCGATCCTCGGCTCGATGTTCTTCGTCGTCGGCGACATCGACAAGTAGAGCGACACCGTTGTCCACAGCCTGTGGACAACGGTGTCGCGACGCCGGCCCCCACTGGTCCCGAATCCACTCGGCCCCGAAAACCGCTCGGCCCCGGAGCCGGTCGGGCTTCGGGGCCGGTCGGGCTTCGGGGCCGAGTGCAGAGCGAGGGCGGGCGGTCGGGAGCCCGCCGGTCGGACAACGGCGGTCAGGAAATGGCGCTCCGGAGGGCGCCGAGGTCGAGCTGCTCGGTCTCGTCGTGGGCGGTCAGGTCGATTACCTCGCCGGCGCCGCTGGTCGTCGCGCCGTCCGCGGTCGGCGCACCGTCCTGGGAACCCTCGGCGGGTGCCCCGGACGCCGGCTCCTCCGCGTCCCGCTCGTCGTCCGCAGCCCGCTCACCGGCGGCCCGCGCGGCACCGGCCTCCGGCGCGTCCGCGGTCTCCGTACGGGCCCCGGGAAGGGCCGTACGGGCCGCCGTACGGGCCGAGTGCTCGGCGAGGGCCTCGTCGCCGACGACGTCCGCCAGGTCGTCCTCCAGCGGCGCGGGCAGCTGACGGGGGCCGGGGGCGGTCGCGTTGCCGAAGAAGTCGAAGCCGCCCACGGTGCGCGGGGCGGTGGGACGGGACGGGGCGACCGCGGCGGCGGACGGGACCGGGCGGAGCGCGGGTCCGGCGGCGGGGGCCGTACGGGCGGGAAGCGCGCCGCCCGTGCGCTGTGCGGCGGCCGCCTGGCCGTTCCCCTGGCCGTTGTCCCCGTCCTGGCCGGAGCGGCCACCCGGTGCGGGCTGCGCGGGCCGCTCGGCGGCGGCGCGCTGCCGGGCGGCGTTGCGCGCCAGCTGACACAGCGCCTGGTCGGCCTGCGCGTACGCCGCGGCGGTCGGGGCCGGCGCCGGCCGGTCCGTCGAGGGCCGGCCCGATGCCTCGCGGTCCGCGGACGCCTGACGGTCCGACGCCTGACGGTCCGACGCCTGACGGTCCGACGTCCGACGGTCCGCCCGTCCCCGGCGGTCCGCTGCCGGGGCGTCAGGGGCGGTGGCCTTGGTCGCTCCCGCGGACTCGGGTGCCCGGGTGGCGCCGGCGGCGGCCGGGAGTGCCCGGGCCGGGGCGGTCGCCTCTATGGCGAGCAGCCGGCGGCCCTCCAGGGCGCTGGCCCGCTCGGTCTCGGCGGTGGCGTAACGGCGGAGCAGCTCGGCGTGTTCGCTGCGCAGCCGGGCCAGTTCGGCGCGCTTGGCGCGCAACTTGGTGTCGAGGGCGGTGCGCAGCTCGCGGGACTCCTCGAGGTCCGTTTCGAGCTCGGCTATCCGTTCCTCGGTGCGCCACTCGTCGCGCACCCGGGCGCGGGTGAGTTCGGCGACCCGTCGGCCGGCCTTGCGGTCCCAGCTCCGCAGCAGGACGGCGCCGGTGACGGCCGCGGCCGCCGCGCCCGCGGCGAGCACGCGTTGGACCAGATCATCGCCGACAAACCACGGGCCCGCGGCGCAGACAAGGGACACACCGGCGACCGTCGTGGGAGGAAGCAGCCGGTGGAGGGGTGGGGAATGGCGGTGGCGTCCTCGTGGCATGGCCAGAAACTTACCGTGCGTGCGGGATCTATGGGGCCCGGCCCACAAATCCGTTTCCGGCTGGTTACTTCCTGACCAGTCCCTTGGACTCCACATACGACCGCGCGACATCCGCGGGCTTGAGACGCTCGGCATCCACCTTGCGGTTCAAGTCGATCAAGTCTTCGGTCGTCAGAGCGCGCGTGAGCTTCCCGAGGGCGCTCTCGATCCGCTTGTCCCCGGCGCTCTCGGCATTCACCACCGGCAGCACATTGTCGGCGTTCTGCAGCCGCTTGTCGTCCTTGAGGAGCACCAGTCCGAAGCTGTCGAGCGTGGCGTCCGTGGTCGTGGTGAGCACCAGCTGATCGGTGCCGTCCTTGACGGCCTGCTTGGCCTGCGGCGTCCCGACTCCCTTGGGGTCCAGGCCCGTGATGTCGATGCCGTACGTCTTCTCCAGGCCCGGCTTGCAGAACACCCGGGTCTCGCACTCCTCACCCGAGGCGAGTTTGATCTTCTGCTTCGATTCTCCGAGGTCGGAGAGGGTGGAGAGCTTGTACCGGGCGGCGAATTCCCGGCTCACCGCGAAGGCGTTCTGGTCCGTCGCACGGCCGGCCGGCAGCACCTTCAGTCCGCGCGGCCCGGCGAGCTTCTTCAGTGCCGCGACGGTCTTGCCGATGTCGCCGGACGCGACCGGCTTCGCCTTGCTGCCGTTCTTCTTCGCGTTGAGGAATTCGGCGAGCGTGGAGGCATATTCGGGAACGACGTCGATCTGGCCCTTCTCCAGGGCCGGTTCATACAGCTCACGATTGGCGAGGGTCTGAACCCGGGTGCGGTAACCGGCGTCCTGCAGGAGCCGGGAATAGATCTCGGCGAGCACCTTGGACTCGGTGAAACCCGCCGAGCCGATGACGATCTCGCCGCGCTTTCCGCCCTTGCCGTCGCCGCCGCCCTTCTCCTCCAGCGTCGGGCCGCCGCACGCGGCCAGCCCGGCCGCCACCGCCACCACCGTGCCCGCGACCACCGCGGTGCGTGCCGTGCGTGCCGTGCGTGCCGCGCGTGCCGTGTTGCTTCTCGTCGATGCCACTTGGTTACCCCTTCAACCCTTCAGCCCGTCAGTCAGTCAGTCAGTAAGTAAGTCCGCAGGCCCGCCGGCCCGTCAGTCCGCCGGCCCGTCAGCCTGTCCGGGAGTCGGTCAGTCGGTCCGGGAGTCCGTCAGTCGGTCCGGGAGTCCGTCAGTCGGTCCGGGAGCCCGCCGGTCGTCAGTCCGCCGGTATCGGCTCTGCTCGGGCCGGGGCGGACCGCCTGGCCCGCCGGCCGCCCCGCATCGGGTCGAGGAGCCGCTCGGCGAGGACGAGGGCGCCCTCCACGGCCAGGGCGAGGACGGCCACCAGCAGCGCGCCCGCGACGACCTGTGCGGTGTCGTAGTTGCCGAAGCCGGCGGTGATGATCCGGCCCAGGCCCCCGCCCCCGGCGAGCGCCGCCAGCGTCGCCGTCGCCACCACCTGGACCGTGGCCGACCGCAGACCCGTCATGATCAGCGGGTAGGCGAGCGGTATCTCGACCCGGAACAGCACCTGCGGCCCGGACATGCCCATGCCGCGCGCGGCCTCGACCACATCGCGGTCCGCCTCCCGCATCCCGAGATAGGCGTTGGTCAGCAGCGGCGGCACCGCGAACAGCACCAGCGCGAGGACCGTCGGCCAGTCGCCGTGCCGGCCCAGCGGGCTGAGCGTCAGCAGCACCAGGACCG
Source organism: Streptomyces bugieae (assembly GCF_036352915.1). Classification (NCBI taxonomy): domain Bacteria; kingdom Bacillati; phylum Actinomycetota; class Actinomycetes; order Kitasatosporales; family Streptomycetaceae; genus Streptomyces; species Streptomyces bugieae. Next base: position 141,998 of record NZ_JAZBJP010000018.1, on the reverse strand, counting down.
CGTACGTCGGCACCGCCCGCCCGATGTTGGCGAGATTGACCGCCAGCGCGCCGCCCTTGCCGAGGTGGCCCAGCCAGAGCGCCACCGGCAGCGCGATCAGGCAGGCCAGGGCCAGGCACACCGCGCTGAGCCGGACGTGCTCGGCGAGGCGGTGCGTCACGCCCTTCTCGCCCGCCCAGTTGGCGGCCGTCGTCAGCCACTGCCAGGCCCCCGCGATCACCCCCATCGCTCAGCCCACCGCCTTCACCGCACGGGCCCGGCCGCGCGCCCACGCCACCGCCCTGCTCCGCACCCCGGCCCGGCCACCGGCCCGCGTCCAGGGCGTCAGCAGCCGCTGAAGGGCCATCAGCAGGACGTCGGCGACCAGCGCCAGCAGCACGCACAGCACCGAGGCCGTCAGCACCTCGGCCTTGAAGAATCCGGCCATCCCGCTGGCGATGAGATTGCCCAGACCGCCGTAGCCGACGACGGAGCCGACGGTCGTCATCGCCACCGTCGAGACCGTGGCGATCCGCAGCCCGGCCACCAACGCCGGTATCGCCAGCGGGAGTTCGACGCCGAACAGCAGCCGCACCGGGCCGTACCCCATCCCGCGGGCGGCCTCCCGCACCCCGGCGGGCACCGCCTGCAGACCGGCGAGGAGGTTGCGCACCAGGATCGTCAGCGAATACAGCACCAGGCCCGTCACGACCACCGCCGCCGAGACCCCGAAGACCGGCGTGAGCAGCGCGAACATCGCCAGCGACGGGATCGTGTACAGCACCGTCGTCAGCCCCAGGACCGGCCCGGCCGCACCCCGCCAACGGCGCGCCACCAGCGCCAGCGGGAAGGCGAGCAGCAGGCCGAGCGCGACGGACACGGCGGTGATGCCGATGTGCTGGACCGTGGCGTCCGTCAACTCCTGGCTGCGGGTGCGCAGATACTCACCGCACACCCAGTCGTTCGCCTCCAGGCAATTCACCCCGCCCGCCCGGCTGCTCATCGCCGTCACCTCCCCCGCCGGTCCTCGCCCCGATCACGCCACGTCGGTCACGCCGCGTCGGTCACGCCACGTTGGTCACCCGGTGTGGCACTCCGCCGTGGCGCAACCCGTTCGCTCATCTTTTCGATGTCGTTGCGACCGACCCTAGACCCGACCACTGACAATCGCACCGGTCCCGCCGCCACCGGTGCGTATCGCCATCCACCCGCAACGCCCCGTTCACGACCGGAAGTACGGGCACGAACGCCGCGGGGCCCGGCCCGCGCAGCGTCTCGCTGTCGCAGACCGGGCCCCGCCCGGTGTCACTCCGCGGTCAGACCCGCGCGTCCGCCCCGCCGTCGCCCTCGTCGTCCGGAAGCTTGCAGACCCGCTCCAGGAAGATCGCGGCGACCACCACGGCCGCGCCGGCGACCACCGACAGACCGGCGTAGATCGCCTGGTCCCGGCGGGGTTCCACATCGAGGCCGGCGGTCAGCAGGAAGACGCCGACACCGCCGTACAGCCCGGCCACCAGCGACGCCACCAGGGCGCTCGCCTGGCCGAAGACCACCGCACGGGCGGCCAGCAGCGGATCGACGCCCTTGGCGCCGGGCCGCCGCTCCCGCTGGGCGCGCAGCCGTCCGCGGAACTCGAAGGCGGTGCCGGCGAGCACGGCGGCGAGGAACGCCAGCACGATGGGCGCGGCCACCGGCACGCTGGGGAGCGTGCCGAAGGAGTCCCACAGCCGGGCGCCGCCCCAGGCCAGCACCCCGGCTGCCAGGAACAGCCCGACGAGCACCTTGATGTGTAGCTGTTTCACCGAGCGATCGCCCCTCGCACCGTCCTGCCCTTCACCGCCACCACGGCCGTCCTCGTCGCCGCACCGCCGCCGTCGCCGTCAGTGGGGTCCGACGACCGCGCCGACGCCACGGCTCCTTGGGTCCAACGCCTACTCCGGCAGCCGGAGTTCCAGGTCCGCGCGCGGCAGCACACCCGTGCGGCCGACCGCCGAGAGCAGCTCGGCCACCGCACCGCGCCCGGGAACCTCCGCCTCCGGTTCGATGTCGTACCACGGCGCCAGGACGAAGGCGCGCTCATGGGCGCGCGGGTGCGGCAGCGTCAGTCGCGGGTCGTCGGAGACGATGCCCTGATAGGCCACGATGTCGACGTCGATGGTGCGCGGCCCCCAGCGCTCGTCGCGGACCCGCAGGAAGGCCTCCTCGATGGCGTGCCCGCGCTCCAGGAGGGAGTCCGGCGGCAGCGTCGTCTTGATCAGCACCACGGCGTTGAAGTACGACGGCTGGCTGCCCGGCTCGACGCCCCACGGCTCGGTCTCGTACACCGGGGAGACCGCTTTGACCCGCAGACCGGGGGTGTCCTCCAGTGCGTCGACGGCGCCCTGGAGGGTCTCCAGGCGGTTGCCGAGGTTGCTGCCGAGGGAGATCACGGCGCGCTTGGGGTTGGAGAGCGTCACATCGGCGGCGTCCACCTGCTCCACGACGGAGGCGGGCACCGGCTGTACGGTCGGGTCACTGCTGGTGTTCATGTACTCGACTCCGAGTGATGGTGATGGTCACGTCGTCGAAGGGGACGGTGATCGGCGCGTCCGGCTTGTGCACCACCACCTCCACTTCCTGCACGCCCTCGTGCTTGAGGCACTGGTCGGCGATGCGCTCCGCCAGGGTCTCGATGAGGTCGACGGGCTCGCCCTCCACGACGGCCACCACCTCCTCGGCCACGACGCCGTAGTGCACGGTCTTCGCGAGATCGTCGGAGGCGGCCGCCTGGCGGGTGTCCAGACCGAGTACCAGGTCGACGATGAAGGTCTGGCCTTCTTCGCGCTCCCGCGGGAACACCCCGTGGTGGCCTCGGGCCTTCAGCCCACGCAGCGCGACACGATCCACGCGAATCACTCCCACTGGTCCACGGCACCTCTGGCGCCACTGTTCGTCGGTTCCGGGCAGGCGCCGGAGCGATCCGGCAACACTGCCCCGCCATCGAATCTACCTTCGAGCACCGACAGTCCTCGCCCACGGGGGCTATGGACAAGACCCCGTCCTGCTGCTAGGCGTGCCGCATCGAGCGGGCCGGGAGATCGTCCGCGCGCCTCTTACCCCCTGGTCCGCGCCCCACCCCTACCCGTCGCGCACTTGGCTCGAACGGGTGCGCCCCCGTCCATATGGCTGACGTCCACCGCTGACGCCGGCACAGAACCGGCCCATCGGCGCAAGTCCGGACGGCCATGGCAAGGCTCACACACCGGTCGCCCCCTGGGCACACCACCGGCACGCGCCGGCCACGCCCCCGGCATGCCCCGTTCACACCCCGTCCGCGTCCGGCTCCCCCTCGTCCCCCTCGTCCTCGTCGTCCTCGCGGTCCGCCAGCACCGGCGACCCGTGGTGCGACCACACCCGCCAGCCGTCGTCCGTGCGCCGGAAGACGTTCGTCGCCACGACCAGCTGGCCGATCAGCGGCCCCACCGACCCGTCGTCCTCGGCCGGCCCGCCGCTGAGGATGTTCTCGGTGCAGGTCACCAGCGCGGTGTCGCCCATGACGTCGATCTCGACGTCGGTCAGGAAGAACTGGATGTACTCGGTGTTCGCCATGATCAGGGCGTACGAGCGGAGCACCTCGCCGCGGCCGCGGAGCACCGGCCACCCGGGGTGCACCACGCTCACCTGACCGTCCAGCCACAGCTCGGACAGCGCCTCGTGATCGCCGCGCTCGATGGTCTCGTACAGGGTCGTGTTCGCCTGCTCGACCAGCTCGATGTCCGTCCGTGGGCCCAAGCCGCTCACACCGCTCCCGTCGTGGTCGCCGTCGTCCCGCCCGCTTCCCCGCCGCCGGCCCCGGGGGCCGCGTCCGGGTCTCCCGCGGCGGCCGCTGCCGCCGCGCCCTCCACGGCACGGGCCACCCGCACCGCGTCCGCGCTCGCCCTGACCTCGTGCACCCGCACCGCCCAGGCCCCCTCTCGCGCCACCATCGCCGATACCGCCGCCGTCGCCGCGTCCCGCTCCCGGGCCGGCGGTGGGGCCGCTCCCTCGTCCCCCGCCAGCACCCTGCCCAGGAACCGTTTCCTCGATGCCGCCACCAGCAGCGGCCGGCCCAGCGCCCGCAGCCGCTCCAGGCGGGCGATCAGGGCCAGGTCGTGCTCCGCCTGCTTGGCGAAGCCCAGGCCGGGGTCGATGACGATCCGCTCCGGGTCGATGCCGCCGGCCACCGCGCGCTCCATGGCCTGCCCGAGCTCGTCGACGACCTCGGCGACCACGTCGCCGTAGCGGGCCCGGTTGTTCATGTCGATGGACTGGCCGCGCCAGTGCATCACGACGAACGGGACGTGGTGCGCGGCCACCGCCGGCACCATCGCCGGGTCGGCGGCCCCGCCGCTGACGTCGTTGACCAGCCGCGCGCCCGCCCGCACCGCCTGCTCGGCGACCGAGGCGCGCATGGTGTCGACGGACACCACGACGCCGGCCGCGGCCAGTTCCCGTACGACCGGGACGACCCGCCGCAGCTCCTCGGTCTCGTCCACCCGCGCCGCGCCCGGGCGGGTCGACTCGCCGCCCACGTCCACCAGGTCGGCGCCCTGGGCCACCAGGTCCAGGCCGTGTTTGACGGCGAGTTCGGTGTCGAACCACTCGCCGCCGTCGGAGAACGAATCGGGCGTCACGTTCACGACGCCCATCACCGCGCAGCGGTCCCAGTCCGGCAGTCCGGCCACCCGGCCACGCAAGGTACTCATGGGACCAGCGTAGGCCGTGTGCCGACCGGCCGGATTGCGACCGCCGCCTGCCGGGAACGGCCGCGGGCCGTACCACCGGGGCACCCCGCGCCGCCCCCGCCGGACGGCCGTCCGGGCGTCCGTCAGGCCACCCGCTCGACCGCCTCCGCGGTCCGGACCGGCTCCACCGTGTGCGCGCACGGCCGCGGCTCCGCGGCCTTCCTGCGGCGCAGTACGCGCGGCAGCTCCAGATAGCCCTCGGCCTGCATGGTGGCCAGGCCGATGCGGGGGATGTCCCGGGTGGTGCGGAAGACCACGAAGCGCGGCTCCCAGCGCGGGCTGAACTTGTCGTTGAACTTGTAGAGCGACTCGATCTGGTACCAGCGCGACAGGAACAGCAGCGTCCCGCGGGTGATGCGCATCACCGGCCCCGCGCCGAGCTTCTCGCCGCGCTCCAGGTAGGAGCGGAAGACCGCGAAGTTCAGCGAGAGCTGCTTGATCTTCAGGTCCGGCGCGGTCTGCAGGGCGGCGACGATCAGCAGCTCGTTCATGCCGGGGTCGGCGCTGCGGTCGCGCCGCATCCGCTCCAGCGAGATGCCGTCCGTGCCCCAGGGCACGAAGTACTGCAACGCCTTCAGGTCACCGAACGGGCCGGGCTCCTCGCCCTCCGCCGGGGCCAGATGCGCGGTCGCGATCACCGCGTCGCCGTCCTTGACCGCGTCGATGCGGCCCAGCGCCATGGAGAAGCCCCGCTCCTCGTCGGTGTCACGCCAGGCGTCGGCGGCCTTCTGTACCCGCTCCAGCTCCTCCGGTTCCAGGTCGCGCACCCGGCGCACCTGCGTGGTGTAGCCGTTGCGCTCGATGCGCTTGACCATCTGGCGCACGTTGCGCATCGCCCGGCCGGACAGCGTGAAGTCGGCGACGTCGACGATCGCCTCGTCGCCCAGCTCCAGCGCGTCCATGCCGGTCTCGCGGGTCCAGACCTGGCCGCCGGTCTCGCTGCAACCGTGCACCGCCGGGGTCCAGGAGTGCGCCCGCGCCTCCTCCATGAAGCGCTCGATGGCGCCCGGCCAGGCCTCCACGTCGCCTATCGGGTCGCCGCTGGCGAGCATCACGCCGGAGATCACCCGGTAGCAGACCGCGGCCTTGCCGGACGGGGAGAAGACCGCGCCCTTGTCGCGGCGCAGCGCGAAGTAGCCGAGCGAGTCCCGGCCGCCGTGCCGGGCCAGCAGCTCGCGCAGCTGCCGCTCGTCCTCCTCGGTCAGCCGGGCCGCCGGGTGCTCGGGGCGCAGGGCGAGGTAGGCGGTGGTGGCGACGGTCAGCAGGCCGAGCGCGCCGAGGGAGTAGCCGACGGTGTAGTCGACCTGGTTCGTGTAACCGATCGGGCCCTCGAAGCCGAAGAGGCCGAACAGCACGTGCTCGGCGCGCTGCAGGAAGGACGGCGACCCGACGATCTTGCCCGGGTGGGAGCTGACGATCACCATGCCGATGGCGAAGCTCGCGCCGCCCAGGACCACGAAGTTGGCCAGCGCCTTCCAGCGGCTGCGCGGGTCGGGCAGGGCCGCGAATTCCTTCCGGTGCCACACCAGGAAGCCCAGCAGCGCGGTCGAGAGCACCGCGCCGAAAACGGAGTGACGGTACACCAACTGAGCGGCGATACCCACCGGGAGCAGCGCCACCGCCGCCCCCCAGGCCCGCCGCTTACGCCGTTTGAGGCCGTGGGCCAGAAGGAGCAGCAGGATGCCGACGACGATGGAGGCGGCGGCCGCCAGCGGACTCACCGCGCCCGGCAGCACTTCGGCCAGGGCGTGCACCCTGCTGTGCCGGAAGCGCGGGAACACGCCGGCAATCAGGTTCAGCAGGCCGACGGCCGCGCCGGCGGTGCCGATGAGCCCGGGCACCGCTTCCGGCCGTGGGCCGCGGAGCCAGCGTGGCGTTCGCCACGCAACCTTCTCCGACTTTTCGCCATCTAGCCTGTCAGACATCACTTTCCCGTCGCCCCGGTCGAGAAGACGTGCGAGCCTAGTCGCAGCATCTGGACTTTTTGCGCCCTGTATGACGGCGTTTCAGGGCTCGGGGTTCCACCAGCGGTACGGATGACCCGGCCGCCCGGAAGAAAGCACCACATGGGTCTCACCAGCAAGAAAGTGCTGCTTCTTGCCGTCCTCGTCGCGGTGGCACTGTTCATCCTCACCGTTTGGCTCTGGCCGCGCCTGTCCAAGGGGAACTGGCGCGCCGTCCTCGGCCGGGTCGGGCTTCTGCTGGCGACCCAGCTCTCCCTGTTCGCCGCGGTCGGCCTGTTCGCCAACAACTCCTTCGGCTTCTACGCCTCCTGGGCCGACCTCTTCGGCCAGGAGCAGGAGCCGGGTGTGGTGACGAATTACCAGACCGGCCCGAACGGCACCAAGCTGCAGATGCTGGGCACCGAACGCATCAGCGTCCAGAACGGCTCCCGGCCCTCCTCTGCCGGCCGTATCGACAAGGTGCTCATCCGCGGCGAGCATTCCAAGATCGCCAGCCCGGCGTTCGTCTATCTGCCGCCGCAGTACTTCCAGAAGAAATACGCGAAGAAGAAATTCCCGGCGGCGCTGGTGCTCACCGGCTACCCGGGCACCGCCGAGGCCCTCTACAAAAAGCTGCATTTCCCGCAGACCCAGCACGGCCTGCTCAAGGAACACCGGATGCGGCCCACCGTCCTGGTGATGATGCGGCCGACCGTCGCGCCGCCGCGGGACACCGAGTGCGTGGACATACCGAACGGCCCGCAGACCGAGAGCTTCTTCACCAAGGACCTGCGCGCGGACATCACCGAGCACTACCGAATAGGGCGCCAGGCGAAGAGCTGGGGCGTCATCGGCGACTCCACCGGCGGCTACTGCGCGCTGAAGATGACCATGCGCCACCCCGAGGCGTACTCCACCGCGGTGGCCCTCTCCGGCGCCTACAAGGCCCCGCTGGACGCCACCACCGGTGACCTCTTCGGCGGCGACCTGCGGCTGGAGCGCGAGAACAACCTGCTGTGGCGTCAGCGGCACCTGCCCGCGCCGCCGGTGAACCTCCTGGTCACCAGCAGCAAGCAGGGCGAGGGCAACTACAAGCAGACGCTCCGCTTCATCGAGCAGACCAAGTCGCCCACCCGCGTCTCGTCGATCATCCTCGACAGCGGCGGCCACAACTTCAACACCTGGCGCCGCGAGATCCCCGCGGCCCTGGAATGGCTGGGGAACCACCTCAAGGCGTGATCCCCCGCGCCGGGCCCGGCACAGGGCCCACCGTGTGGCGGGGCGGCCGGTGTGCCGCCCCGTCGCCGTTCCGGGGGCGTCAGCGCGCGAGTATCAGGCTCATCGCCTCGGCCCGGGTCGCCGCGTCGCGCAGCTGACCGCGGACGGCCGAGGTCGTGGTCTTCGCGCCCGGCTTCCGCACCCCGCGCATGGTCATGCACATGTGCTCGCACTCGATGACGACGATCACGCCGCGCGGCTCCAGGATCTCCATCAGGGAGTCCGCGATCTGCGTGGTCAGCCGCTCCTGCACCTGCGGGCGCCGGGCGAACACGTCCACCAGGCGGGCCAGCTTCGACAGCCCGGTGATCTTGCCGTCGGCGGACGGGATGTAGCCGACGTGCGCCACACCGACGAACGGGACGAGGTGGTGCTCACAGCTCGACACCAGCTCGATGTCCTTGACCAGCACCATCTCGTCGTGGCCCAGGTCGAACGTGGTCGTCAGCACGTCCTCCGGCTTCTGCCAGAGCCCGGCGAAGATCTCCTTGTACGCACGGGCCACCCGCGCCGGCGTCTCCAGCAGACCCTCGCGGTCCGGATCCTCGCCCACCGCGATCAGCAGCTCGCGGACGGCGTTCTCGGCCCGCTTCTCGTCGAACGTACCGATCGTGCCGTCGACGTCCAGCGTCACAGGGTCCGTCATATGTGCCTCGTTCCTTCTGCGCCCGCTCGAACGCGGTCTCCATCGCGGAAATACCGCGCCCCCCAGGCTAAACCTGGGGGGCGCGGTATGTATTCCAGGGCCCGTGGGGCCTGGGGATCAGCTCTCCGGGCGCTGCTCCTCCGTGGCCTCCACCTTCTTCTCCGTGGAGACGGTGGCCGCCGTCACGGCGCCGTTGGCCGGGGCCAGCTCCTTGGGCGAGAGCACCGGCGGGCGGGTGGACGGCGTACGCCGCGAGGAGCCGGTCCACGCCGGGCGGGCCGGGCGCTTGACCACGTGCTTGAACAGCTCCGCGATCTCCTCCTTGCCGAGGGTCTCCTTCTCCAGGAGGGTCAGCACGAGGTTGTCGAGGATGTCGCGGTTCTCGACCAGGATCTCCCACGCCTCGTTGTGCGCGGTCTCGATCAGCTTCTTGACCTCTTCGTCGACCAGCGCGGCGACCTCTTCGGAGTAGTCGCGCTGGTGACCCATCTCACGGCCCAGGAAGGGCTCGGAGTTGTCGGTGCCGAACTTGATCGCGCCGAGCCGCTCGGTCATGCCGTACTGCGTGACCATCGCGCGGGCCGTGGCGGTGGCCTTCTCGATGTCGTTGGCGGCACCGGTGGTCGGGTCGTGGAAGACCAGCTCCTCCGCCGCGCGGCCGCCCAGCATGTACGCCAGCTGGTCGAGCATCTCGTTGCGGGTGGTGGAGTACTTGTCCTCGTCGGGCAGGACCATGGTGTAGCCCAGGGCCCGGCCGCGGGACAGGATCGTGATCTTGTGGACCGGGTCGGAGTTCGGGGAGGCCGCCGCGACCAGGGCGTGTCCGCCCTCGTGGTACGCGGTGATCTTCTTCTCCTTCTCGGACATGATCCGGGTCCGCTTCTGCGGGCCCGCCACGACGCGGTCGATCGCCTCGTCCAGGAAGTGGTTGTTGATCAGCTTCTCGTCGCTCCGGGCCGTCAGCAGCGCGGCCTCGTTCAGGACGTTCGACAGATCGGCACCGGTGAAGCCGGGGGTGCGCTTGGCGACGGCCGAGAGGTCGACGTCCTGGGCGACCGGCTTGCCCTTCTGGTGGACCTTGAGGATCTCCAGACGGCCCTGCAGGTCCGGACGGTCGACGGCGATCTGCCGGTCGAAACGGCCGGGACGCAGCAGCGCCGGGTCGAGGATGTCCGGCCGGTTCGTCGCGGCGATCAGGATCACGCCGCCCTTGACGTCGAAGCCGTCCATCTCGACGAGGAGCTGGTTCAGGGTCTGCTCGCGCTCGTCGTGGCCACCGCCGAGGCCCGCACCGCGGTGCCGGCCGACGGCGTCGATCTCGTCGACGAAGACGATCGCCGGGGCGTTCGCCTTGGCCTGCTCGAAGAGGTCACGGACCCGGGAGGCGCCGACACCGACGAACATCTCGACGAAGTCGGAGCCGGAGATCGAGTAGAACGGGACGCCCGCCTCGCCGGCGACGGCGCGCGCGAGCAGCGTCTTGCCCGTTCCGGGCGGGCCGTACAGCAGCACGCCCTTGGGGATCTTGGCGCCGACCGCCTGGAACTTGGCCGGCTCCTGCAGGAACTCCTTGATCTCCTGGAGTTCCTCGACGGCCTCGTCCGACCCCGCGACGTCCGCGAAGGTCGTCTTGGGGGTGTCCTTGGTGAGCAGCTTCGCCTTCGACTTCCCGAAGTTCATCACCCGGGAGCCGCCGCCCTGCATCTGGTTCATCAGGAACAGGAAGGCGATCGGAATCAGAATGAAGGGAAGCAGCGTCACCAGCAGGCTGACGAACGGGTTCTGCTTCGACGGGGAGACGGTGTACCCGTCCTTGATCTCGCCGGTCTGGTACTTGGCCTGCAGGTTCTTCGCCAGATCGACGCCCTGGTCGCCGATGTAGCTCGCCTGGATCTTGTTGGAGCCGTCGACCTTGTTGGAGCCCGACAGCTCGACCTTGATCTTGTTCTCATCGCCGGTGGTCAGCTCGGCGGACTTCACCTTGTTGTCAGCGATCGCCTTGACGACCTGACCGGTGTCCACCGTTTTGTAGCCGCCGGACGAGCCGACGACCTGCATCAACACGACCACGGCGAGGACGGCCAGCACGATCCACATGACCGGCCCACGGAAGTATCGCTTCACGTCCATCCATACGGAGCCGTTGTCGGCCCCGTCCCTCCTGCCACAGTGAGGCACAACGCCCGCTGAGGGCTGGTCGTGCGTACGGTGTATTACTGGCCCGAAAAAAGAACTGCCTTCGGACGGTACCCCAGCATTGTCACCCGGCGCCTGCGCCGACAGAGAACATGCGCCCGGGGATTTAGCTCTCCCTGCTCCAACGGCGGGCGGCCGCGAAGGGTTCCCGCCGGGCCGCGGCAGTTTGCGCCGGACCCGTCCGGCCCCACCGGCCGGACGGGCGCGCGGGCACCGTCAGCCGCCGTAGACCTGGGGCGCGAGGGTACCGACGAACGGCAGGTTCCGGTACTTCTCCGCGTAGTCCAGGCCGTATCCCACGACGAATTCGTTGGGGATGTCGAAGCCGATCCACTTCACGTCGATGGCGACCTTGGCCGCCTCCGGCTTGCGCAGCAGCGTGACGACCTCCAGGGAGGCCGGCTCGCGCGAGCCGAGGTTCGACAGCAGCCACGACAGGGTCAGGCCGGAGTCGATGATGTCCTCGACGATCAGGACGTGCTTGCCCTTGATGTCGGTGTCGAGGTCCTTGAGGATGCGGACCACACCGGAGGACTGGGTGCCCGCGCCGTACGACGACACGGCCATCCAGTCCATCGTGACGGGGGTGGACAGCGCGCGCGCCAGATCCGCCATCACCATCACCGCGCCCTTGAGGACACCGACGATGAGCAGGTCCTTGCCCGCGTACTCCGCGTCGATCTTGGCCGCCAGCTCGGCCAGCTTCGCGTCGATCTCTTCCTTGCTGATGAGTACCGACTGAAGGTCGGAGCCCATGTCCTTGTCGTCCACCCGTGCCACTCTCGCTCGGTTCGGTGTTCACGTCAGCCGTGAGACTTCAGATGCAAGGCAGCGTCTGCGGCTCAGCCCTGCCGGATGACAAGTCTGCCACCCTGCCGCCGGACACCGACCCGCCCGGGGAGGTTGATGGCGCCCTGGCCCCGCCAGGCGGTGATCAGCCGGTCCACTTCCTCGATGTGGCGGGCGAAGAGCGAACCGGCGGGGGAACCGGCGCCGATCACGGCCCGGCGCAGCACCCGGCGGCGGACCGCGGGGGGCAGCGCGTACAGGGCCGCGACGTCGAGGCTGCCGGTGTCGTCGAGGACCGTGCCCTCGGCGTCGGCCGCCCAGGCGTCCAGGGCGTCGGCGTCGTCGCGGGAGAGCTGGGCGGTCCGGGCCAGCGCCTCGACGACGCCCTTGCCCAGCGCCTTCTCCAGGGCGGGCAGGCCCTCGTGGCGCAGCCGGGAACGGGTGTACGCGGGGTCGGAGTTGTGCGGGTCGTCCCAGACGGGCAGCGCCTGGATCAGGCAGGCCTTGCGGGCGGTCTGGCGGTCGACGTCCAGGAAGGGGCGGCGGTAGCGGCCGCCGGTGCCGCTGGTGGCGGCCATACCGGAGAGCGAACGGGTACCGGAGCCGCGGGCGAGGCCGAGCAGCACGGTCTCGGCCTGGTCGTCGCGGGTGTGACCGAGCAGGACCGCGGCGGCGCCGTGGCGCTCGGCGAGCGCGTCGAGGGCGGCGTACCGGGCGTCACGGGCGGCGGCTTCCGGACCGCCCTCGCGGCCGACGGTGACGGCGACGATCTCGACCGGGTCGAGGCGCAGGGCCCGCAGCCGCAGCGCGACCTCGGCGGCGCGCAGATCGGAGCCCTCCTGGAGGCCGTGGTCGATGGTCACGCCCCCGGCCCGGACGCCCAGCTTGGGCGCCTCGAAGGCGAGGGCGGAGGCGAGCGCCATCGAGTCGGCGCCGCCGGAGCATGCGACGAGCACGAGCGGGGGCTCGTGCCGGTCCTGTGCGCTGTGGTGGGTGAGCACGTCGTGGAGTACGCGGCGGACCGCCAGGCGTATCGCGGCGACCGCTGGATGGGGACCCATGTCCGTTTCCAATCGTTCAGCTGGGGGTGCCTCGGCCGGTGAGGGCTTTTCGTCACACAGAGTGCCTAGATGGTGACAGAGGCGAGCGGTTCCCCGAGCATTGCACGCCTATCCATCGGTAACGGTCCCTCAGACGGGTGATTGAAGGGGCGCTCTACTGCCACGCGGTGTGCCCAGCTCACAACGTTTGCCTACGGCGCCCCGTCCGCCTTCCGGTGCACCCGCGCGACCCAGTCCGCCGGTTTGGCGATCTCCTGTTTGGTGGGGAGGGTGTTCGGCGACGTCCAGACCCGGTTGAAGCCGTCCATCCCGACCTCTTCGACGACCGCGCGGACGAACCGCTCGCCGTCGCGGTACTGCCGCAGCTTGGCGTCCAGGCCGAGCAGTTTACGCAGCGCCTGGTCGAGCCGCCCGGCACCGCTGGCCCGCCGCTTCTGGAACTTCTCCCGGATCTCGGCGACCGACGGCACGACGTCCGGCCCCACCCCGTCCATCACGTAATCCGCGTGCCCCTCCAGGAGGGACATCACGGCGGTAAGCCGCGCCAGGATCTCGCGCTGGGCCGGCGTCTGGACGAGATCGACGAGCGAGCGGCCGCCGTCCTCTTCCTCCTCGCCCTCGGGCCGGGCGCCTGCCAGTGACTGGGCGGCCTCCCGCAGCCGCTCCAGGAGGGTGCCCGGATCGATGTCGGTCTCCCCGAGGAACGACTGGATCTCGCCCTCGATGTGGTCGCGCAGCCACGGCACGGCCGTGAACTGGGTGCGGTGCGTCTCCTCGTGCAGGCACACCCACAGCCGGAAGTCGTGCGGTTCCACTTCGAGCTCGCGCTCGACGTGGACGATGTTCGGGGCGACCAGCAGCAGCCGGCCGCCCTGCTCACCGGCCGGCAGGTCCCGGCTGGGCGGCGCGAACGTCTCGTACTGGCCGAGCACCCGCGACGCCAGGAACGACAGCAGCATCCCCAGCTCCACGCCGGTCACCTTGCCGCCGACCGCGCCCAGCACCGCGCCACCGGGGACCGTCGAGCGGCGGTCCTCCATCTTGGCGAGCAGCGGTTTGAGCACCGCCCGGAAACCGGCGACGTTCGCCCTGACCCAGCCGGGCCGGTCCACGACCAGGACGGGCGTGTCGTGCGGCACCTCGCCCTGCGCGTCCGGCTGCGCCAGCCGCGTGAACGCCCGCACGTGCGCCTCGGACGCCTTGGCGTGCCTGCGCAACTCGGCGACGATCGCCCGCGCCTCGTCCCGGCTCACCTCTGGGCCCGGCCGCACGAACCGGGTCGCGGTCGCGACCGCGAGATTCCAGTCGACCATCTCGGTTCCACCGATGCTCGTCATGACTTCACGGTACGGGCCCGTGAGTCCACGGGGTAGCCGACCACGTACTTGTCTGCGGCACCGCGGGTGTTGTTCACCGTTGCGCGCTTTGCGGCGCCCCGCACGTAGCCACCTGCCCCGCCGCGGGGCGTCTCACCGTTGCGCCTGGCGGCGGGCGCGGTGCTGTCGGGTGCGGTGCCGGCCCTCCAGACTTCGTCCTCCGGTCCAGCCCCTCCCGTGAGTGGGAGTTCTTAGCTGGTTGGGGGCAGGCCTGATCAGTCGGCTGCACGCTCGCGGGCATTACGTGCACCCCCACCACCGTTTCCTTCCCCCTCACGGGAGGGGACGGGCCGGAGGGGCCGGTTGTGTGGACGTAAAGCGTCAGCAGTCCACACAACCGGCCCCGGAGGCCCGTCACCGCACCCGACAACAACCCAGCCCGCCGCAGGCGCAACGGCGAGAAACAACCGCGGCGCCGCAGACAGGTACGTGGGAGGCGCCGCAAAGCGCGCAACGGCGAGCAAGCCCCGCGGCGGGACGGCCAAGTACGTGGGAAGTCAACGACAACCGCAATTCGCCACCGCAGAAGCCAAGTTGTCCAGTGCCCGCTGCGCGCCCGGCGCATCCGTCGTGCCGGTGGTCATGAAGGAGAAGACCAGGAGGCGGCCGTCGGCGTCGACGACCGTGCCGGCGAGGGTGTTGACGCCGGTGAGCGTGCCCGTCTTGGCGCGGACCGCGCCGGCGCCCGCGCTCTGGCCCGTGTAGCGGCTGCTGAGGGTGCCGGTGAAGGCCGCCACCGGGAGGCCGGTGACCACGGACCGCAGGGCCGGGTGGTCGGGCGCGGCGGCCTGCAGCAGGAGGCGGGAGAGCAGCGCGGCGGACACCTTGTCGCCGCGGTCCAGGCCGCTGCCGTCCTTGAAGACCGCGCCGGCCAGCGGCAGGTGCTGGCGGGCGAGGGCGTCGTGGACGGCCTTGGCGGCGCCCGCGAAGCTGGCCGGCTGGCCGGAGCCGAGCGCGGCCTGCCGGGCCAGCGCCTCGGCGATGTCGTTGTCGCTGTAGGTGAGCATCCGCTCCACGAGGGAGGAGAGCGGGAGGGAGTGGACGGCGGCCAGCCGCTCGGCGTGCGCGGGTGCCTTGGCGCCCTTCGGGGTGCCGTCGATCGTGATGCCGCGCTCGTGGAGGAGGTCGGCGAAGGTGCGGGCGGTGGTCCCGGCGGGGTCGGCGTCGCGGGGCGCCGGGCCGTGGTCGCTGTCGTCGAGGCGGGCCTCGTCGGTCATCAGCGCCGTGACGGGGGCGAGGTTCTCGTCGGGGCCGAAGGCGTGGTCGACCGGCCCCGAGTAGGCGGAGGCGTCGTACCCGAGGCCCACCGTGGTCAGGTGGCGCCGCTTGAGCGCGCGGGCGGTGGCGTCGGCCAGCGTGCGGAGGTTCGCGGGCTGCTCGGCGGCGGTCTGCTGCGGGGCGCGGGCGGTGAGCGTGGGGTCGCCGCCGCCGACCAGGACGATGCGGTCCTTGCCGGCGGTGACGACGGTGGTGTCGATGCGGTGCTCCGGGCCGCGGGCGGACAGCGCGGCGACGGCGGTGGCGAGCTTGACCGTGGAGGCCGGGGTGGCGGCCTTGCCCTGGCCGGAGCCGAAGACCTCGCGGCCGGCCGCGACGTCCACCACGGAGGCGGTGCGCAGCGGGCCCAGCGCCGGGTCCTTGAGCAGCGGCGCGAGGGCGTCGGCGAGCCCGGCGCCGGTCGGTACCGGTGCCGCGCCCCGGCCGGCGCCCGCGGCGGGGCGGACGCCGAGCGCGGGCAGGACGGGCGCGGCGCTGGGCGCCGGGCGGTCGGGCTCGGCGGCGTGATGCTCACCACTGGATCCGTCGACCACCGCCGCCTCGGCCCGCTCGGCCGTACGCTGACCGGAGTCCCACGGGCCGGCCGCCGCCA
This sequence comes from Streptomyces bugieae, assembly GCF_036352915.1. Taxonomy (NCBI): domain Bacteria; kingdom Bacillati; phylum Actinomycetota; class Actinomycetes; order Kitasatosporales; family Streptomycetaceae; genus Streptomyces; species Streptomyces bugieae. The sequence continues at coordinate 126,097 of NZ_JAZBJP010000018.1, read as the reverse complement.
CCGCGACGAGCGCGGCCGTCAGGCCGGTGGCTGCGGAGACCGCCGTCAGCCGCCAGGTCTGCCGGGTGTGCCGCGGGGTGTCCTGCCAGGCCTGCCGTACGGTGCCGGCCGCCGCCCGGGCCGAGCGCCCGGCCGCGTCGGCCGCCTCCCGTGCGGTGCGCTGCGCCGAACGCTGCGCCGACTGCCATCTGACCTGCCATTTCCTGGTCTCCGGCACCTCGGACCAGCCCCTTTCGCCACCACACACCTGCGTGGGGGACACTTAATCACCAGACGTATGTGTTGATCATGGAGGAGCCACCCGTGGAGTTCGACGTCACCATCGAGATCCCGAAGGGTTCGCGGAACAAGTACGAGGTGGACCACGAGACCGGTCGGATCCGCCTGGACCGTCGACTCTTCACCTCGACCAGCTACCCGGCGGACTACGGCTTTGTCGAGAACACCCTGGGCGAGGACGGCGACCCGCTGGACGCCCTGGTCATCCTGGATGAGCCGACCTTCCCCGGCTGCCTCATCAAGTGCCGCGCCATCGGCATGTTCCGGATGACGGACGAGGCCGGCGGCGACGACAAGCTGCTGTGCGTCCCGGCGTCCGACCCGCGCGTGGAGCACCTGCGTGACATCCACCACGTGTCGGAGTTCGACCGCCTGGAGATCCAGCACTTCTTCGAGGTCTACAAGGACCTGGAGCCGGGCAAGTCCGTCGAGGGCGCCAACTGGGTCGGCCGCGCGGAGGCCGAGGCCGAGATCGAGGCCTCGTACAAGCGCGCCGAGGCGCACGGCGGGCACTGATCGAAGCACCCGGGCGCAGGTCGGCGCCCGGTGAATTTCGTACGCGAACGGGCGGCATCCAACCGGGTGCCGCCCTTCGTCCGTTTGTGCCGGGGGTTTGTGCCGGCCGGTGTGCGTGGCGACGCGCGGAGAAATTCCCGTTCTCCGGTAAAAAGCGGGAAGCAATGAGTAAAGTTTGCGTGCCGCGCCCGGCTGCTCCGTGATCATCGCCAAATAAGCGGCAGATAAATTAACTTACGGCGGCCCCGCATAGGCCCCGCCTATTCCGCGCACCGCGCTCCCGGCGGCCAATTAACCCCTAAGTTGACAGCGCGCGGCGATGCTAGCTTCGCCACCTTGACGAGAGCACCCCAATAGGCAAGGCGGTTCTCCGGGTCACGCACCGCGTGACCGTCGTCAAAGCGGGGGGAGCACTCATGGCACATCGCGTGGGCCGCGCAAGCCAGAGGGGCAGGACCACACGCGCGGGACTGGTCGCCACGGTCTTCAGACAGCACACCGCGCTGCTGGTCGCGGGCGTGGCACTGGGCCTGGCGGGGGTGGCCGCCTCGCTCACCCAGCCGGTGGCCATCGGCCGGCTGATCGAGGCGGCGGGCCGCGGCGAATCGCTGGGCGCCCCCATCACCTGGCTCGTCTCGCTTTTCTGCGCCGGCGCGCTGCTCACCTCTCTCCAGGCCTACGTCATCGGCCGGGCCGGGGAGAACATCGTCTTCGACGTCCGCCGGCTCCTGACCGAACGTCTGCTGCGCGCCGATCTCACCGCATTCGGGAAACGGCCGCAGGGCGATATCTTCACCCGCACGGTCACCGATACCTCTCTGGTGAAGATCGCCCTTTCGCAGAGCCTGACCCAGCTGATCACCAGTGGCGTCACGGTGCTGGGCGGCGTGGTGCTGATGTTCTGCATCGACGCGGGGCTGATGGTCATCACCCTGGGCTGTCTCGGCGCCGCCAGCGTGGTCTCCCTGCTGCTCGCCCGGAAGCTGCGCAAGGTGGCGCTGGAGAACCGCGACGACATCGGCGCGTTCGGCACCGCCGTCCAGCGCGTGCTCTCCGCCCTGCCCACGGTCAAGGCGTCCCGCGCCGAGTCCCGTGAGGCCGACCGCATCGGCGCGCTGGCCGGGAACGCCCGGCGGTCCGGCATCCGGGGCACCGCCTACGGCGCCCTGCTGACGCCGTCCATGAACGTGGGCACGCAGGGCGCGCTGGCCGTCGTCGTCGGGGTGGGCATGGCCTGGGTGGCCCGCGGCGAGATGACCATGGCCGCCCTGACCACGTTCATCATGTACCTGTTCCAGCTGGTGTCCCCGCTGGTGATGTTCTTCATGGCGGTCGGCCAGTTCGTCCAGGGCCGGGCCGCCATCCAGAAGGTCGACGAGCTGGCCGACATGCCCCAGGAGGGCGGCGGGACGGCGGACGCCGGGCGCGCCGCGCCGATGGTGCTGGCGGCCCACGGCCGGGCGGCGGTCGAGTTCCGCGACGTCCGCTTCGGCTACGAGCGCGGGGACCAGGGCGAGCGGTCCCCGGTCCTGCACGGCGTCTCGTTCCACGTCCCGGCGCGCGGACTCACCGCCGTCGTCGGACCGTCCGGCGCGGGCAAGACCACCCTGTTCCAGCTGATCGAACGCTTCTATCCGGCCAGCGGCGGCAGCATCCTGGTCGGCGGCCGGAACATCGAGGCGCTGCCCCTCGACGCCCTGCGCGGGCTGGTCGGTTACGTCCAGCAGGACAGCGCTGCGCTGCGCGGCACCGTCCGGGAGAACCTCACCTACGCCAGCCCCGACGCCGGCGAGGACGACATCCGGCAGGCGGTGGAGATGGCCGGGCTCGCCAAGGTCGTGGCCAAGCTCCCGCAAGGTCTCGACACCGAACTCGGCGACCAGGGCAGCGGATTGTCCGGCGGCCAGCGCCAACGCCTGTGCATCGCCCGCACGTTGCTGCAGAAGCCGGCGGTCATGCTGCTGGACGAGGCCACCTCCCACCTCGACTCCGACTCCGAGCGGGACTTCCGCGACGTCCTGCAGCGGGTCTCCCGGCACTGCGCGGTCATCGCCATCGCCCACCGGATCTCCACGGTGATCGACGCCGAGCAGATCGTGGTGCTGGAGGACGGCCGGGTCCGGGCCACCGGCCGGCACCAGGACCTGATGACCCGCGATGCGCTCTACCGGCGACTGGCCGGCTCCCAGCTGCACGCCGACTCCGGCGGCCGCGCCCCCGCCCGGGTCCCGGACCGCAACCACCCCCGCGACTCGGAGACGACGCTCTCCCTCTCCCTGGCCTTCGGCGGGCTCCCGCCGGCCACCCTCAACGAACAGACCATCCGGCTCCGGCCCATCAGGAGCGAGGAGCAGTGGTGAACGGCACCGACGTGGCCGTCGTGGGCACCGGCCCCAACGGACTCGCGGCCGGCGTGGTCCTGGCCCGCGCCGGCCTGCGGGTGGCGCTGTACGAACGGGCCGAGACCATCGGCGGCGGGCTGCGCACCGCGCCCCTCTTCGACAGCGGCGTGCCGCACGACCTCTGCTCCGCCGTCCACCCCATGGCCGCCGCCTCCCCGTTCTTCCGGGCGTTCGGCCTGGCGGAGCGCGGCGTCGAGCTGCTGCAGCCCGAGATCGCCTACGCCCATCCGCTCGACGGGGGCCGCGCGGCCCTGGCGTACCGGTCGCTGGCCGAGACCTGCGCGCACCTGGGCGCCGACGGCCCGCGCTGGCGGCGGCTGATGGAGCCCCTGCTGGAGCACAGCGACGGCATCGTCGACCTGGTCATGAACGGGCAGCGCCGGCTGCCCGGGGACCCCGCGGCAGCCCTGCTGCTGGCGAGCCGGGTGGCGGTGCACGGCACCGGGCTCGGCGCGGCGCACTTCGCCGGCGAGGAGGCGGCCGCCCTGCTCACCGGTGTCGCCGCCCATGCGGTCGGCAAGCTGCCGAGCCTCGCGGGCGGCGCGGTGGCCATGCTGCTCGGCCACCTCGCGCACGGCACGGGCTGGCCGCTGCCCCGCGGCGGCAGCGCCCGGATCGCCGAGGTGCTGGCCGCGGACATCACCGCGCACGGCGGCGTCTTCCACACCGGGCACGAGGTGACGGACCTGGACCAACTCGGCGGCGCACGAGCGGTGTTGCTCGACACCAGCCCCAAGAACTTCCTGGCGCTCGCCGGCGACCGGCTGCCCCGCCCGTACGCGCGCGGCCTGGCGCGGTTCCGTTACGGCCCGGGCGCCGCCAAGGTCGACTTCCTGGTCTCCGAGCCGATCCCCTGGACCGATCCCGCGGTCGGCCGGGCCGGGTCGGTGCACCTGGGCGGCACCCGCGCCGAGATCGTCCGGCAGGAGACGGCGACCGCCCGCCGGATCCGGACCCGGGAGCCCTTCGTCCTGGTCGTGGACCCGGCGGCGACCGATCCGGGTCGCGCGCTGCCCGGGAAGCGCCCGGTGTGGGCGTACGCGCACGTGCCGAACGGCGATCCCACCGACCCGTTCGAGCTGGTGCGGGCCCGCATCGAGCGCTACGCCCCGGGTTTCGGGGACACCGTCCTCGCGCACCGGTCCGTCGCCGCCGCGTCGTACGAGACCTACAACCCCAATTACGTGGGCGGGGACATCGGCACCGGCGCGATGACGCTGTACCAGAGCATCGCCCGGCCCGTGCCGCGCCTCGATCCCTACCGCACGCCGCTGCCCGGCGTCTTCCTGTGTTCCTCGGCCACCCCGCCGGGGCCCGGCGTGCACGGCATGTCCGGCTATTTCGCGGCGCTCTCGGCGCTCCGGCATTGTTTCGGTATACGCACCGCAGCCGACGTGTCACTCTCGCCGACACCGCGTCAATTCAGCCCTGCCAACTAATGCAGGAACACTCATCTGTTTCGGCGTCAACCAATCCCAACCGGCCCTGGAGGCATGGGGATTGAGCCAGATAATCGATTGCGGGCCCGCTGACGTGGCTGATATCGTTCGTTCTAAAGTTACTCCCCCCACACTTCGTTGAGACGTCATCGCGGGATCGACCACAGCTGCTGGTCTGACCAACCACGCAGCCGGCCGCGGTTCTCCCGTACGGCCACCCGTTGGTGACGTATCGCGCCTTGCCTCGCTCTTCGTCTTCTTGACGTTCCCCGGGCATCGACAGTGGGGGCAGAAGAGAGGGGAAACACGGGTGGAAAATGGAGTCCAGGACATAGGCTACGGACGCCAGTTCGCCGGCTGGTACGACCGACTGCTTCCGGACGACGCGATTACCGCCGCCGCCGTCGAGGGGCTGGCGGCCCTCCATCCCGATCCCGAGGGGGGAACCCTCGAGTTCGGCGTCGGAACGGGACGGATTGCCCTCCCGCTCTCCGAAAAGATCGGCCACATAACGGGCGTGGACTCCTCGCCGGAGATGCTGGACGCGCTCCGCGTCAAGCTGACGGACGGCGCCGGCGACGTCACCCCGGTACACGGCGACATCCGCACCTACACCTCGGAATCCCGTTACTCCCTGGTGTATTGCGTCTGCGCGACGCTTTCGGTGCTCACCACTCCCGAGGACCAGCAGCAGGCCGTCCGACGCGCGGCCGACCTCCTCGCCCCCGGCGGCCGGCTCGTCATCGAGACGCACAACAAGCCGCCGGTCGTGGCCCTGCACGAAGGCCTCAGCCGCACCACCTACTTCATGCCCCACCCGGAGCCCGGCAGCGGCGTACAGACCCACTCCACCCTGCTCGACGGTGGTCTGTGGCACTGCTCCCACATCCTCTACCAGGCCGACGGCACCACCCGGGTCGGTTCCGAACTCACCCGGCTGACCACGCCGGAGGACATCGACGGCTACGCCCGCGCGGCCGGCCTCACGCCCGAATCCCATCTGGCGCACTGGGACGGCAGCCCCTACAGCGAACGCGCCCCGATGTTCATCTGCTGTTACGTCAAGCCCTGAGGGCAGCACCGAGAAAACGGATGACGAAAGAGGGTCGCACGTGGGACGTCCTCCGATATTGCCGGCCGACAAGAAATTCGCTCTCGTACTGAGAGTGGTGACCGGTGAACTGACCGCAGCAGAAGCAGCTCGCGAGGCCGGAGTCTCCGAGCAGTCCGTCTCGAACTGGCGCCGGCAGTTTATTGAGGGAGGCCGCAATGGCCTCGCCGGCGAGAGCGGCAAGACCTCCGAGAATGCCTCCCGGATAGCCGAACTCACCCAGGAGATCGCCAACCTGAAGGCCACGATAGGCGAGCTCTACATGGAACTCCGCAAGCACAGCCGCGGCGCGGGCATCCGTGTTCCGCTGCCCCGCGGCAGGACTCACCCGGCACAAAGAGTCAATTAACTCGTTATTTTATCCGGGAATCGCGTGTTAGGTTTTTCGGCAACAGCCACTTCGAATCACGGGGGAGGGGAATGTGGCGTCTCTTGAGCGCCAATTCGCCGTCGGCCTGGCCGGTCTGGCCGGCGCGAGCCTGCTGACCGGCGCAGTAACGCGATTCACCGGTGGGCGCGAACGTGCGCGCCGCTACCTGCTGCACGAGAGGCCGGACGGCGGCCTCGTCGAGGTCGCCGTCCATATTCCTCCGCAGGCGCGGCGCGTCGTTCTGCTCGACAACGGCCTGGGCGCACCCCACGAATACTGGGACTGGGTGTGCGACGCACTTCCCGACGACATGGGATACGTGCGGTTCAACCGTCCCGGCTACGGGCTCAGCACGCCGGTCACGCAATACGGTCTGCACCGGCACTTCGAGCTGTTGCAGGAATTGCGCGACACCTACATCGCCGACCTCCCGGTCGTCCTGGCGGGCCATTCCCTGGGCGGGTACTTCGTCGCGGCCTACGCGTCGCGGCATCCGGGCGCGCTGAAGGGCGTGACCGCGGTGGTCATGATCGACGCCACCGAAGTGATCAGCCTGCGCCACTCCCGCCGTACCAACGTCGACCGGTGGGCCCGCCAGTCGCTGGTGATGGAGCAGGTCTACGCCTGGGCCGGCCTCTCGGCCTTCCGCCCGGCGAAGAACGTGAACAAGCAGTACCGCCCGCAGATCAACCGGAGCTACACGGCGTTCATGACGCACCCGCGTGCCTGGGCCACCGCCCGCCAGGAGTACCTGGACGCCATGACGTTCCCCGAACTGACCGACCTGGACTGCCCGTTGACCGTCGTCACCGCGGAGAACAACGTCGGGGACAACGCCACCCACCACGCGGTCCAGGCCAGGCTCGCCGCCATCTCGAAGCGGTCCCGGCACCACTTCATCGACGGCTCGGACCACGAGTCCGTGCTCGCGGTGCCGGCCCACGCCGCACAGGTGGCGGAGGTGATCGCCGGCGAACCGCCCTCCGGGACCGGCCCGGAGCGGGAGAAGTCCGTCAAGGACCGCCCGGCCGGCAGGCGTGCCGCGGAACGGGAAGAGGAGCTGGCGTGATCGTGAAGGTGAACACCGAGCGCGTGAAGACGGTCGCCGTCACCGCGTCGCTCGCCGCCTGGCTGGTGGCGACGGCGGCGGGGCAGCTGCCCGAGAACCGCTTCGACAACCTCCTGCGGCGCGGGAGGTGGCAGATACCGGTCCCGAACTGGCGCTTCTTCGGGCCGAACCCCGGAGTCAAGGACAACCACCTGCTCTACCGGGACATCGTCGACGGCGAGCCCGGTGAATGGGAGGAAGTGCCCATCACCCGCGACCGCCCGTGGTACGCCCTGGCCTGGAACGCCCGCAACCGCTCCCCGAAGGCCCTGTTCGACGCGAGCCAGGACACCATCGGCCGCTCGGTGGCCTTCGGACCGGAACTGCACCTCGTCACGCTGGGGTCCGGCTACCGCCTGCTCTCCCGCTACATCCAGCGCCATCTGCCCCATGCCGAGGGCGCCTCGCACAGCCAGTTCATGCTGATGCAGTCGTTCCTCAAGGCCCCCGGGGACCGGGAGATCGAGCCGGTCTTCGTCTCCCTGCAATTCCCGCTGAGCGACCACGCCAGTGACGCCACCCCTGAAGCGGCCGCGTTTCCCGTAGCGGCTTAGCGAGCCGATCAACCCCCTCGGCCGGAAGCTGCGAGCTCACTCGGAAGCCCCTGCACCGCGTGAGTTCGCGCCCTCCCGCCGAACGGCTGGAGAACTCGCTCTGAGATTTCTGAGAGAAAGAGGACAGTAATGTCTGTTGTGGCTGAATTCGCCAACACCAACCTGATGGACGTGCAGCCGGGCCGTATCGGCTCCGACGCCGCGCCGACCATGATGACCCCGCTGGCCACCGTCGCGACCCCCGAGGCCGTCTCCGCCGGCATCGCGGTCACCTGCGCCACCGCCATCGCGCTCAACCAGGTCACGCACAACGTCCAGCACGGCTGAGCCGACCGGCAGACGGTGCTGCCTGACCGGCACCGTTAGCCCCGGTTGATCAAAGACGCGGCGGCACGGTACGCCCGATACGCATACCGTGCCGCCGCTTCCCATTCCACCGTACTCGCATCACATCATCAGGAGCACCCATCCATGTTCCTCGACGCTCCGCCCGAGGTCACGGCACGCCGAGTGGCTTCGCTGGGTACGCTGGTCTCCGCACTGGAAATGCTGAGCCAGACGCGTAAGTTCGAAGACGGTGAATTGCTGAGCGGCCAACTGGCGAATATGCGCCCCAAGTTCGCCAAGCGATTTCCCCGGCTGACCCGCGCCCTCAGCTCCAAGAAGGCGGCGGTCGCCCTCTACGGAGTGCAGGCGGGTGCTTCTGCCGCCACGCTGATCTGGGGCCACAAGCGCGGGGTACGCACGGCGGGCAGCGCCGTCCTCGCCGTGACGGGCGCGGCCGGACGGCTGCACACCCCCTTCGGTGGTGACGGTGCCGACCAGCTCCAGCAGGTGATCAACGTCGTCCTCGCCTCGACCGGCACCTTCAAGGACGGTGAGAAGGCCCGCGACGTGGCCATGCGCGCCATGGCACTGGAGACGACCATCTCCTACGTCGCGTCCGGCGTGGTCAAGCTCGTGTCCCCGGTGTGGCTCAGCGGCGAGGCGTTCAGCGGAGTCATCCGTACGCACAACTACGGCGACCCGCGCATCTTCCAGCTCGTGCACAAGTACCCGATGCTGGGCAAGCTCATCACCTGGGGAACGGTCGCCGCGGAGGTCGGCTTCCCGCTGGTCTTCGTCCTGCCGAAGCCCGCGGCCAAGGCCTGGCTCGGCTCGATGACCCTCTTCCACCTGGGCATCGGGCAGTTCATGGGACTCAACCGCTTCGTGCTGGCCTTCGGCGCCACGCACCCGGCGCTCCTCTACGTCCTCGCGCAGAACGAGAAGCCCGCGCTCGCCGACGGCGCGAAGCGCGCCCTGGCCTGCGGCGCGAAGCGCGCACTGCCGGCCGCGAGCGCGGCCTGACCGGGGAGACACCCCCAGGGGGTGTCTCCCCCCGAGGGGCCTCTTCCCTCGGCGGGCCCGCCCGCTAGAACCCGCGGGTCCGCTTGGCCGCGCGGCGGCCGGCGCCCGCCTCCAGCAACCCGGGCGCCCGCAGGAACAGCCGGGCGACCTCGGAACCGAGGTTGACCCCCACCGCGATGGCCAGCGCCAGCGAGGCCGCCTGCACCAACGACGTCAGCCCCTGCGGCAGATGCCCCTGGGCGAAGTTGAGCAGCCCGAAGTACGTGGCACTACCGGGCAGCAGCGGACCGATCGCGGCGGTCACGTACGGCAGCGCGGACGCGTACCGGTACCGCGACAGCAACTGCCCGAACAGGCCCACCAGACCGGCCGCGATCGCGGTGGCCGGCACCGGGTTGATCCCCGCGACGTTGGCGAGCGCGCCGTAGACCACCCACGCCACCCCGCCGTTCAGCGTCGCGAACGCCACGGTGTGACGTTCCTGCTGGAGCAGCACGCAGAACGCCAGCGCCAGCAGCATCGACGCCAGCGTCTGCACCAGCGGCTCGTTGTACGCCCCCAGCGCCTGCTCCGGATTGAGCCGCTTCAGGCCCGGGTTCACCTGCAACCCGATGTACAGCACGCTCAGCACGCCGACGACGATGCCGACGATCAGATAGCCGACCTCCAGCAGCCGGGCCGCGGCGGTGATGTAGTAGCCGGTCAGCCCGTCGTGCACCCCGGCGACCAGCGCCCGCCCCGGGATCAGCGCGAACAGCCCACCGGTGATCACCGCGGACGCCTGCACGCTGGAGTGCGCGAGCCCGAAGGCCAGACCCACCGCCGCCGGCGGCATCGCGGCCACCACGAACTGGTAGAACTCCGGCAGCCCCCGCCCGGACGCCAGCCACGCCAGCCGGTCACCGAGCATCGAGCCCACCGCCGCCGCGAGGAACACCAGCGACCCGCCGCCGACCAGCATCGACGCCGCACCGGACAGCAGCCCGGAGGCCACCGTCAGCGCCCAGCTCGGGTACGGGTGCCGGTTACGGCGGATCTCGGCCAGCCCGCGGTACGCCTCCTCCAGGGTGATCCCCTCGGAGGCGATCTCGTCGACCAGCCGGAACACCGCGGACAACCGGTTGTAGTCCACCCCGCGCCGCCGCACCGTCCGGCTGGCCGTCACCGGGTCGTCGACCAGCGACGGCTGGTACGAGATCGACAGCAGGGTGAAGGTGACGGTCGGCTCGACCCGCTCCAGCCCGTAGGCGTGCGCCACGCCGAACATCGCCGCCTCGACGTCCTCGGCGCCCTCACCGCCGGCGAGCAGGATCTCGCCGATGCGCAGGGTCAGGTCGAGGACGCGGGGGACGGCCGGCCCGGTCTCCTCGTCGCCGCGCTCCCGGCGCTCGGGGACCGGCCGCTCCCCGACCGGCATCCGCAGCATCGTGCGCATCCGGTCCTGCCACGGCGCCTCCTTGGTGAGGCGGACCGTGGGGATGCCGTGCGGCGGGGTGAAGGCCAGGCCCATGGCGGTCGCGCCCACGGGCGTCGGGAGCGGGGTCTGGCCCGTGGTGGTGCCGGCCGGCGGCGTGAACGCGGAGCCCTCCTGCTCGGCGGGCGGCTCCGGGCGCAGCCCCGCCGGCAGGGCGAACTCCGAGGTGGGGTGCTCGTCCTCGGGCAGCGGCGGGTACGGCACGCCGAGCGGCGGCGTGAAGGCGCTGTGCGCCTCGTCGGAGGCCGGCTTGCGCTCCTCGCCCGCCGCCTCGTGGCCCGCGCCGCCCCTGCCGCCGCGGGGGCCTCCGTCGCTGTCGCCGCTCTTTCCGTTGCTGTTGCGCTGGCCGCGTTGTGGGTCCGACGCCACGGTGTTCGCTCCTCCTGTGCCGTATCGCTGCGCTGTGCCGAATCGCTGCACTGTGCCGCCTACCCACGATGCTTGCATGCCCGCCGTGCCTGTGGCGGGCGGGTCCGCGTACGCCGCCGGCCGACCCGCCGTGGTGGTTGGTCGGAAGCGAAGCCCACACACAAGCCCCCTCCGGCCCGTCCCCTCCCGTTGGGGGGAGAGGGGAGGCCGGAGGGGGCTCGCGTCGGTGGTGTGGTGCCGGGCCGGTCGGTCAGCGCTTGGCGTGGCGGCCGCGCCGGGCCGGTTCGGCGGGGGACGCGCCGTGCGGGCGGGGGCCGGCCGGGGCGGCCGGGGCTTCCTTCTTCGCCTTGCCGCGGGCGCGCAGGAACTCGATCACGATCGGCACGACCGAGATCAGCACGATCGCGATCAGGATCATCTCGATGTTCTTGTGGACGAACGCGATGTTGCCCAGCAGCGAGCCCATCAGCGTCACCCCCGCACCCCACAGCGCGCCGCCGATGAGGTTGAAGGTGATGAAGGGGCGGTAGTTCATCCGGCTCACGCCCGCGATGATCGGCGTGAACGTCCGGACGATCGGCACGAAGCGCGCCAGGATCAGCGACTTCGGGCCGTACTTCTCGAAGAATTCATGGCCCTTCACCACGTTCTCCTGCTTGAACAGCTTGGAGTCGGGCCGTTTGAAGAGCGACGGCCCCACCTTGCGGCCGAAGAGGTAGCCGGCCTGGTCGCCGAGGACCGCCGCGAGCACGATCAGCACACACACCACCCACAGCGGCTGGGTGATCTTGTTCGTCGTGACCAGCAGGCCGGTGGTGAACAGCAGCGCGTCGCCCGGCAGGAAGAAGCCGATCAGCAGGCCGGACTCCGCGAAGACGATGACCAGGACGCCGATCAGGCCGAACGTCGCGATCAGATAGTCCGGGTCCAGCCACTGGGGGCCGAGCGCGAGAGTATTCACGGGGTGAAGGCTCCTGGGTCGAGGGCGCCGGATCGTGCGGGTGCGACGAGCTGGGACACGAGCTTGTGGAACGGGCGCGGGCGCCGGGTGTCGGCCCAAAGCTATCAACGCCCCGCGACCCCCCTCGGTTCCAGGCGCCCGCCCCGGCCCCCGCCCCGGGTCCCACCCGACCGCTCCCCCACCGCTGGCCGTGCCCCCGGACCCGGGTGATCCTGGCCCCTGAGGAGGTGCACACCCATGGGCATCGAGGATTACGGCGGCGGACAGCACGCACAGGCCGACGTCCTGGTGGTGACGACGAACGACGTCCCCGGGTTTCACGTGGAACGGGTCATCGGCGAGGTCTTCGGCCTCACCGTGCGCTCCCGGCACCTCGGCAGCCAGATCGGCGCCGGGCTGAAGTCGCTGGTCGGCGGCGAACTGCGGGGCCTGACCAAGACCCTCGTGGAGACCCGCAACCAGGCGATGGAGCGGCTGATCGAGCAGGCCCGCTCGCGCGGCGCGAACGCGGTGCTGATGTTCCGCTTCGACGTCACGGAGGCGGCCGACGTGGGCACCGAGGTCTGCGCCTACGGGACCGCCGTGGTGATCGCCCCCATGGCCTGAACCGGCACCCCGGCCGGCGGGCGCCCGGACGCGCGTCGTACGGGCCGGGGGCGCCCTGCGGAAAACTGCGGTCCCCCGGCCCGTACGGATCACAGGTGGCGGACCGCGTTGGCCAGCATCGCGTCCCGCATGTACACGGCGAGCCCCGGCCGGATCGCCTCGTAGGTGGCGGTGAACCGCTCGTCGGCGACGTACATCTCGCCGAGCCCGGTGTGCGTCTCGTGGGAGCACGCGTAGTAGCTGCGGCCGATGAACCGCCGGTGCTCCTCCGCGACGTCCATCGCCGCCTCCGAGTCCGCCGGCACGCCCTCGGCGAGCAGATCGGCCATCCGGCGGTGGATGGCGTCGAATTCCGCCGTCAGCCGCTTCCAGTCCTCCTTCGTGTACGCCGCCGTCCGGCGCTGCGTCTCCTTGTAGCCGTCGGTGCCGCCCCAGCGCTCCTCGGCCTCCGCGGCATACGCGTCGGGGTCGAAATCCCCGAAGACCTCGAATTTCTCCTCCGGTGTGAGCCGTACGTTCATCCTGCGTGCCTCCATGGCGTGTTCGACGGCCTCGGCCATTTCCTGGAGCTTGCCGATCCGCGCGGTCAGCAGATCGTGCTGGCGCCGCAGGTGTTCCTGCGGATCGGCGCCCGGATCGTCCAGGAGGGCCGCGACCTCGTCGAGCGGGAAACCGAGCTCGCGGTAGAACAGGATCTGCTGCAGCCGGTCCAGGTCGTCGTCGCCGTAGCGGCGGTGACCTGCGTGGTTGCGTTCACCGGGGTGCAGCAGCCCGATCTCGTCGTAGTGGTGCAAGGTGCGCACCGTCACCCCGGCGAAGGCCGCGACCTGCCCTACCGAATAGCTCACTTCCGCTCCCTTCTCGGTACGCACTCCACGATGTGTCCTCACGCCGCGTGAGGTGCAAGTCCGGATTCTGAAAAGCGGTGGGGCGGCGGAATCGGGGGTGAGATCCTTCCGCCCATGCTGGGGATAACGGATCTGTCGACATATCTGGTAGGGCTCGCGCTGATCATTCTGCTGCCCGGGCCCAATTCGCTGTACGTCGTCTCGGTGGCGGCCCGGCGCGGCCCCCGGGTGGCGTACCGGGCGGCCGCCGGCGTGCTGTGCGGCGACACGGTCCTGATGACGCTGTCCGCGGGCGGCGTGGCCTCCCTGCTGCAGGCCAGCCCGGTCCTCTTCGGCATCGTCAAGTTCGCCGGCGCGGGCTATCTGACCTGGCTCGCGGTCGGCATGCTGCGCGGCGCCTGGGCACTGTGGCGCGGCCGCGAGGCGCGGAAGGCGACCCGCGGCGCGGAGACCCCGGAGGCGGCCGGCGCGGCGCCCTCGGCATCCGCGGCGTCCTCGGCGTCCCGCAAGGAGGCCGCCGAACGCCCCTACCGCCGCGCGCTGATCGTCAGCCTCCTGAACCCCAAGGCGATCCTCTTCTTCATCTCCTTCTTCGTGCAGTTCGTGGACCCGGCCTACGCCCACCCGGTGCTGTCGTTCCTGACCCTGGGCGCCTGGGCCCAGCTGTTCAGCTTCACGTACCTGTCGATCCTGATCTTCAGCGGTACGTACCTGGCGGCCACCTTCCGCCGCCGCCGGCGCCTGACCGCGGGCCTGTCCGCGGGCGCCGGCGCGGCCTTCCTCGGCTTCGCCGCGAAGCTGTCCCTGGCCAGCGCGAGCTGACCCGCTTCCGTTGCCCGCGGCTACCGCGCTGCCGCCCGGTGCAGCGCGTCCGTGAGCCTGCGCGCCGTCTCGGTGTTGCAGCTCCCGAGCGCGACGAGCGGCAGCGCGTAACTCCCCGCGAGCCCCGGCAGATCGACGCCGAGCGACGGCAACGTGATGTCGTGCGCCCGCAGCGCGGTCCGCAGCGCCTCGGTGCAGTCGTGGACGTCCTGGTCGTGAGGGAAATGGCTGAGCATGAGCTGGGCACCCTTCTGTGCACTGTGTGACGAATCCCTCACAGCGTGACGTCACGCCGCGTAGCGTGGAAGGGACTGGGGTTGCGCACGGCAACCCGCAAACAGTGGTGGTGAGTTATGCCCCCTCGGAAAGACCCCGACGGTTCGGTGAGCGTCCCCTGCTTCTACGGCGCCGAGTTGCGCTACAAGCGGGAGGAAGCCGGCCTGACGCTGGAGCAGTTGGTGGAAGGCAGCTACCGCGGCGTCTCCTTCCTCAGCCAGATCGAACGCGGAGAGCGACGGATGCCGGAGGACCTGGCCCGTCATGTGGACCAGAAACTGGGGACGGACGGCTTCTTCGAGCGCCGTTGTGAAGATGCCCGGAAGGCGCGCCAAGTCGGGCACCCGAGCTACTACGCGGACATCCCCGAGATGGAGAAAGCCGCAGCAACGATCGAGGACTGGGCGCCCTACGTGGTCCCCGGCCTGCTGCAGACCGAACCGTACGTCCGAGAACTCATCCGCGCCGTGAAACCGTGGGAGCCGGCCGCCGCTGCCGACAAGACGGTACGCGCACGGCTCGCGCGAGCGAGGCTCTGGCAGCAGGAGGAACGCCCCACGTACTGGGCGATCCTCCGCGAATCGCTGATCCGCAACCCGCTGCTCCCGCCTGCGCAGATGGCCGACCAACTGGAGCACATCGCCGAGGTGATGCACTCCACCCAGAGCGTTCTTCAGATCCTGCCGGAAACCACCGTCGGCCACCCGCTCATGACTGGCGGCCTGGCCAAGATCATGACCTTCGCAGACGCGCCGCCCGTGGTCTGGGTCGAAGCCGACTTCAGCGGTGAAGCCCTCGATTTCCCGCCGCTCGTGGCGGCATACCGTAAGTCGTACGATCGGCTCAGGGCCGCCGCACTGCCACCCGAGGCGTCCCTGGCCATGATCGAGGACGCGGCGAGGGGCTACAGAAATGAAGCGCAGAAGAGGAATTGACCTGAGCTCAGCCACCTGGCGCAAGAGCAGCTACAGCAACGGAGACGGCGCCGACTGCCTCGAAGTAGCCGAGGACTTCATCGGAGCAGCCCACTGGCGGAAGTCCAGCCACAGCAACCCCGACGGCGCCAACTGCCTCGAAGTCCGGGACGACCTCCCCGGCCTCGTCCCCGTCCGGGACAGCAAGGACCCGCACGGACCGGCGCTCGTCTTCGCGGCCCCCCACTGGTCCGCCTTCGTCGACGCCGTCAAGAACGGCACGCTCGGCGCCTGAGCCACCGTCGGGCCGACGGTAATGGCCCCACCCTCCTCATGCCCGTATTGTCGGGCATGAGGAGGTATGCCGTATGCACCTGCCCGCGCACGACGTGCACGTCGCCGTCATCTACTACTCGTCGACGGGCACCATCGCCACGCTCGCCCAGTGGATCGCGGACGCCGCCGAGCACGCGGGCGCGGACGTACGGCTGCGGCGGACCGCCGAACTCGCGCCGCAGACCGCCGTCGACGCCAACCCGGCGTGGGCGGCCAACGCCGAGGCCACCGCGGACATCCTGGAAGCCACCCACGAGGACATGCTCTGGGCCGACGCGGTGATCTTCGGAACGCCGACCCGCTTCGGGAACGTCAGCGCCCAGCTCAAGGAGTACCTCGACACCCTCGGCGGCCTCTGGCACCAGGGCAGGCTGGCCGACAAGGTCTACAGCGGGTTCACCGCGAGCGCCACCCGGCACGGGGGCCAGGAATCCACCCTGCTGGCGCTCTACCAGACCGTCCACCACTTCGGCGGCATCCTCGTCACTCCCGGCTACACCGACCCGGCGAAATACCGGGACGGCAACCCGTACGGCACCTCCCACGTCGGCGGCCCGGAGACCCCGCTCGACGAGGACGCGCGCACCGCCGCCCGTATCCAGGCGCAGCGCGTCGTGAAGTTCACCAAAGCCATCAAGCACGGCCTGGCGCCGGCAACGTGACGCGAAGGGGCGACAGTTGACTCTGCACAAAGGCGCATCGGCATCCGACCGGAAGCGCACCGCACGTCCGGTCAACCCCTTCTACGGCGAGGCCGACCCGGTCTCCGGCATGGAGGAGTCACCACCCCACAACATCCTCCCCGACGGGCCGGTGTCCCCGCACACCGCCTACCAGTTCGTCCACGACGAGCTGATGCTGGACGGCAACGCCCGGCTCAACCTCGCCACCTTCGTCACGACCTGGATGGAACCGCAGGCCGGGGTCCTGATGGCGGAGTGCCGGGACAAGAACATGATCGACAAGGACGAGTACCCGCGCACCGCCGAACTGGAACGGCGCTGCGTGGCGATGCTCGCCGACCTGTGGCACGCACCCGACCCGTCGGCCGCCGTCGGCTGCTCCACCACCGGGTCGAGCGAGGCCGGCATGCTCGCCGGCATGGCGCTCAAACGGCGCTGGATGCGACGGAACGCCGAACGCTACCCGAGCAGCGCCCGCCCCAACCTCGTCATGGGCGCCAACGTGCAGGTCTGCTGGGACAAGTTCTGCAACTTCTGGGAGGTCGAGCCCCGCCTGGTGCCCATGGAGGGCGACCGCTTCCACATGGACGCCGCCTCCGCGGTCGGCCTCTGCGACGAGAACACCATCGGCGTCGTCGCCGTCCTCGGCTCCACCTTCGACGGGTCGTACGAGCCGGTCGCCGAGATCTGCGCCGCGCTCGACGAGGTACAGGAACGGAGCGGCCTGGACATCCCCGTCCACGTGGACGGCGCGTCCGGCGCGATGATCGCCCCGTTCCTCGACCCGGAACTGGCCTGGGACTTCCGCCTGCCGCGGGTCGCCTCCATCAACACCTCGGGCCACAAATACGGCCTGGTCTACCCGGGCGTCGGCTGGGCGCTGTGGCGGGACATGGAGGCCCTGCCGGAGGAGCTGGTCTTCCGCGTGAACTACCTGGGCGGCGACATGCCGACCTTCGCGCTCAACTTCTCCCGGCCCGGCGCCCAGGTCGCCGCCCAGTACTACACCTTCCTCCGCCTCGGCCGGGCCGGCTTCCGCGCCGTCCAGCAGGCGACCCGCGACGTGGCCCGCTCCACTGCCGAACGCATCGAGGCCCTCGGCGACTTCACGCTCCTCACCCGCGGCGACCAACTGCCCGTCTTCGCCTTCACCACGGCCGACCACGTCACCTCGTACGACGTCTTCGACGTCTCCCGCCGCATGAAGGAACGCGGCTGGCTGCTCCCCGCCTACACCTTCCCGCCGAACCGCGAGGACCTCTCCGTCCTGCGGATCGTCTGCCGCAACGGCTTCTCCCACGACCTGGCCGACCTCTTCCTCGCCGACCTGACGCAACTCCTCCCGGAACTCCGCCAGCAGACCGCCCCCCTGGACCGCCCGGAACGCCTGGCCACGGCCTTCCACCACTAGGGGGCGCCGGTTCCACCACCAGGGGGCGCCGTTCGGGTCTGCGCGGGGTCCGCAGAGGCACCCGGGGCCCGGGGGGGGGTGCGCAGGGTCCGCAGCGGCTGCCGCCTCGAAGGCCCTCAAAGGGACCTCGACGGCCCTCACAAAAAGGGGCCCCGACGGTCCTCACAAAGGGTCCTCGGACCGCCCTCAAACGTCCTCGAAGGTCTCAGTGCACATCCCCGGGATGAGGCTTCCCGGTCGCGTACGGGTTCTCCTCCCCCTCGGCGAGCACCCCGACGAACGGCTCCCCCTCGCCCGCGAAGACGTACGCCCCGCCCTCGATCCGCGCGATCAGCCCGCGGGTCCACTCCGCACCGCTGTCCGCCGAGTGCACCCACAGGTTCATGATCTCGCCGATATGGCCGAGCTGCCCCGGGCCCTCCTCCGGCGTGTAGTAATCGGTGACCGTGGACCGCCACTCCTCCAGCGCCCGCACCCGCTGCTTGAGCAGCGCCACCGCCTCGTCCCGCGGCAGATCCACCACGAAGCCGATGCCCGCGCTCAGCACGTCGAACTTCTGGTCCGCCCGGGAGAGCGCCTCCCGCAGCAGCGAGAAATACTCCGCCTCACCGGCCGGCGTCACCTCGTACTCGGTACGCGGCGGACCGCCGACCGTACTGGGCGCGATGTCGTGCGCATGCAGCAGCCCTTGCTTGGCCATCTGCTTGAGCGCGTGGTAGATCGAGCCGGGCTTGGCGTTCGACCACTCGTGGGCGCCCCAGTACTCCAGGTCGTTGCGCACCTGATAGCCGTGCGCCCGCCCGTGCTGCCGCACGGCGCCCAGTACCAGCAGCCGGATCGCCGACATCGCACCCCTCGCGTCCCGTCACCTCTGCGTCCGCCACCCGACAACACGCCGCCTCGACATCCCGCCGTCTCGACATCGTCTCGACATCGCGTCGGCTCGACATCGCGTCGGCATTGCGTCATCTCGGCATCACGCCTGGCCGGGCCCGCCACCGGACGAAGCCCCGACCCTCACGCCCAGCCTAGAACGCACAAGCCACGCCACCGGCTCCTCCCACCCTTCCACCTACCCGTCCGTCTGCCCTTCCGTCCGTCTGCCCTTCCATCCCCCTCCCCCCGCCCCTCACTCTCTGCTACTCTCAGGGGAACAAAACTACCCTCCGTAATCGTTGCCGGAAAAGAAGGAGGCAGCCCGGCCCGAAGGCACCGCACCCGCCCAGGTGGTGTCAGTCCAGGCCGCGTCAGTCAGATCGCCCAGGTGAGGTCAAACCAAGGGGCCCTCACGCAGATCACCCAGGCAAGGTCACCCCAAGGAGCCCTCATGGAGTCAGACCCGAGGGAGCCTCATCGAGGGAGCCTCATGGGGTCAGACCCGAGGGGCCCCCAGAAGAGCCTCAGAACGGAAACGCCGACCGCCCATGCTGGATGGAGATCCACTTGGTGGTGGTGAAGGCCTCCACCATCGCGTCCCCGTTCAGCCGTCCGACCCCCGAGCTCTTCTCCCCGCCGAAGGGGACGATCGGCTCGTCGTGGACCGTGGCGTCGTTGACGTGGAACATCCCGGTGTCGATGCGCTTGGCGAACCGCACCCCGCGCTCGATGTCGCCGGTGTGCACCGCGCCGCTGAGCCCGAAGGGCGTGGAGTTGGTCATCCGTACGGCTTCCTCGTCGCCGTCGAACGGGACGAGGAGCGCGACCGGGCCGAAGATCTCCTGGGTGAGGAGCGGGGAGTCGTCGGGGAGACCGCTGAGGACGCTGGGGGCGACGAGCGTGCCGTGGGTCTCGCCGTGCAGCAGCGCCGACGCGCCCTCGGCGACCGCGCGGTCCACGAGGGAGGACACTGCCTCGGCCTGACCCTCGTTGATCAGCGGGCCGATATGGGTCGACGGGTCGGTGGGGTCGCCGACCTTGAGGGACGCCACCTTGGCGACGAACTTCTCGGTGAACTCGCGCTCGACGGCGCGGTCGACCAGGATCCGGTTGGCGGCCATACAGACCTGGCCCTGATGCACGAAACGGCTGAAGACGGCGGCGTCCACGGCGTAGTCGACGTCGGCGTCGTCGAGGACGACCAGCGCGCTGTTGCCGCCGAGTTCCAGCACCGAGTGCTTGAAGTGGGCGGCGGCGACCGTGGCGACATGGCGGCCGACCTTCTCCGAGCCGGTGAAGGAGATCGTCTTGGGCACGGGGTGGTCGATGAGCGCGTCGCCGATCTCGGCGATGTCGGTGACGACGACGTTGAGCACGCCGGCCGGCAGCCCGGCCTCCTCGAAGAGCCTGGCGACCAGCCCGCCCCCGCAGATCGGGGTGTTCTGGTGCGGCTTGAGGACCACCGCGTTGCCCAGCGCGATGGCCGGCGCGACGGACTTGATCGACAGGAGGAAGGGGAAGTTGAAGGGGCTGATCACACCGACGACGCCGACCGGCAGCCGGTAGAGGCGGTTCTCCTTGCCGTCGATGGGCGACGGCAGGATGCGGCCCTCGGCGCGCAGCGCCAGCTGGATCGCCTCGCGCAGGAATTCCCGGACCAGGTGCAGCTCGAAGCCCACCTTGGTGAGCGTGCCGCCGACCTCGGCGGCGATCGCCTCGGACAGTTCCGCCTCGCGGTCGTCGATGATCCGCAGGGCCCGTTCGAAGACCAGCCGCCGGGTGTACGGATTGACCGCGCCCCACTCCCGTTGCGCACGCTCGGCGGCGCGGTAGGCCTGGTCGATTTCCTCGACCGTGGCGCAGGGTATGGAGGCCAGTTTCTCGCCGTTGTAGGGATTGAAATCGACGATGTCCCACGAGCCGCTTCCGGAGCGCCACTCACCGTCGATGAACTGATAGGCCAACTCGTCGAAGTAGGACATGCCATCCCGATCTGGAGAACAGGGCGCGCGGGGCGCCTAGTTGGGGGGTGCTGACTCCTGATGGGGCGCATCCTACCGACGCGTCACATGAGATGGGATAGACGTCACATAAGTTGGAGTAGACCACGCAAAAGGTCTCTGGTCTCCGCCGGACTGGGTCCCTCTTCCTGGAGGCGATCCATCACCCGTGCGTATTGGGCCACTTCTTCGGGCTTGTCCACATACAGTGCACTGGTGAGCTGTTCCAGGAAGACGACGTCCGGGAGTCCCGATTCCTGGAATCCGAGCATGGTGAAGGCGCCGAATTCCCCCGCGTGCCCGCCCAGACTGAACGGCATGACCTGGAGACGCACATTGGGACGCTCGGATACGTCGATCAGATGCCGCAACTGCTCGCGCATCACCTCGCGTTCGCCGTACGGGCGGCGCAGCGCGGCCTCGTCGAGTACGCAGTGGAATTGCGCGGGCCGCTCGGCGACGAGCAGCTTCTGGCGTTCCATGCGCAGCGCGACCCGGCGCTCTATGTCGGCGGGCGCGGCGTCCGGCATACCGCGCCGGATGACGGCCTGCGCGTAGCTCTCGGTCTGCAACAGCCCGTGTACGAACTGGACTTCGTAGACCCGGATGAGCGAAGTGGCTCCTTCCAGGCCGACATACGTCTGGAACCAGCTGGGTAGCACATCGGTGTAACTGTGCCACCAGCCCGCGACGTTGGCCTCGCGTGCGAGGGAGAGCAGCGGCTCGCGCTCCTGCGGATCGCTGACTCCGTACAGCACGAGCAGGTCCTCGACGTCGCGTGCTTTGAAGCTGACCCGGCCCAACTCCATGCGGCTGATCTTGGATTCGGACGCACGGATCGAGTAGCCGGCCGCCTCGCGGGTTATCCCACGGGATTCACGCAGTCGGCGGAGCTGCGACCCGAGCAGGATCCGCCGCACCACCGACCCGCTCGACTCACTTGCGGACACCTCTCTGACCCTCCTGTGACCCACCCCGTCCAATGGTGGGCCGCAGTCTGCCACGTTCAGGCTTCGTTGAGTGCTCATCCGGTTACTGATATGAGCCGCTCTCGCAACCCCTCCACAAGAACCGGTGGCGATAATTGCCGTCAAACCGGGCTGCTTTGCCGCAATCGAGGCGCGTGCACGTGCATCTGCCCTTGCATCTGTCTCGCACATTGGGAACCATAGGCGGCGCACGCATGCACGCTCGTGAAAGATCCGCCAGATCCGGCTGAACCGGCCAGGGTCATGACGTCCGCGAACGCCAGGAGTGCCTCGCATGGGGACCAAGGTTTTGACCATGCTCGAGCCGTTATGGCAGGGCTTTCCTCCCGTCGACCCGCTGGCCGTCTCCGGATCCGCGTCGTGCACGCTCCCCCCGCGGTACGAATCGGTGCGCTCCGCGCGGAAGTTCACCCGGGACACGCTCCAGGGCTGGGAACTGGACGAGCTCTTCGACTCGGTCGCGCTGGTGGTGTCCGAACTCGTCACCAACGCCCTGAGACATGCGGTCCTCGCCGCCCCCGAGCACGCCGACGCCCCGCCGCCCGCCCGGCTCCATCTGATGCGCTGGTCGCAGCGGCTGATCTGTGCGGTGCGGGACCCCAGCGACGACTCACCGGTGGCCGGCGAGGCGGATTCCGCGGCGGACTCGGCGTCCGAATCGGGGCGGGGCCTCTATCTGGTCGACTCGTTCAGCGACAGCTGGGGCTGGCACCCGCTCTCCGGCGTCACCCACGGCAAGATCGTGTGGGCGCTGTTCCGGCTGCCGTAGCCGGCCGTGCCCGCCACCCGTCGCACCCGAGGAGCGCCCGCCATGCCGGCAGGCGCTCCTTGCATATGCATGTGCCGACGGCGCGTACACACGTGCCGACGAGGCGTCCGCGCGTGGCGGCGACGCGTACGCACGTGGCGACGACGCGTGGCGCCGTTCAGCCCCGTAGCCGCTCGGTCGCGCAGCCGCTCAGGCCGGTACGAGGCGGTCGAATCAGTCCGGTACGAGGTGGTCGAACTCCCCGTCCTTGACACCGAGCAGCATGGCCCGTACCTCGGCCGGGGTGTAGACGAGCGCCGGACCGTCCGGGAAGCGGGAGTTGCGGACCGCGATCTCACCGCCGGGGAGTTTGGCGAACTCCACGCAGGAGCCCTGGGAGTTGCTGTGCCGGCTCTTCTGCCAGGTCACGTCACGGAGATCCGTTGCGGCCATGCCGTTGTATGCGTGGGGCACAGGGCTCTCCCGGTGAGAAATGGTGTCAACTGCCCGGGATCATAGCTGCGTTCACATGCGGATGCATGCGCAGATGCACGTGCACGACAGCCGGTGCCGCTCCCGTCACAGCTCGTCGAGCACCTGCCCCAAGCACTCCCCCACGATCGATCGCCGGCCGCCGCCCATGACGCGGTGCGCCGGTACCTGGTACGGGCCGTCCGGGCCGAAGCCCTCATGGACGAGGAAGAGACGTGTGCCACGTCCCCCGGGTTCCAGGGCCCGCGGCCGGAAGGCGACCACCCCGGCGGCGACCGTGCCGGAGAAGTCGGCGTTCGGCCGCGGCGGTCCGCGTCTCGTAGCGGTGCCCCACGGCCAGCCGAAAATCGCCGGGCATCAGCCACTGGGCGATCACCCCGGGCTCGACCAGCGCCCGCCAGGCCTTCGCCGGCGCATCGCGGAATGGCGCAGGGGATCCCCCGTCACCGCGAGGCGTACGGCAGCAGCGCCATCTCCCGTGCGTTCTTGATCGCCCGGGCGAGCTGCCGCTGCTGCTGCGCGGTGACCCGGGTGACCCGGCGGCTGCGAATCTTGCCGCGGTCCGAGAGGAACTTCCGCAGCAGATCGGTGTCCTTGTAGTCGATGTACGTGATGCCCGCCGCGTCGAGCGGATTGGGGCGGGGCGTGGTCTGGCGGCGCGGGTCGTGCCGACGGGGCATGGGAACTTCCTTGTCGAAGGACGGCGAGGAGGGCGGGGAGGGGCGCGGAGGGCGAAGTGCGGCGGGCTGTTGCCGAAAGGCCCCGAAGCTACGAAACCGGATCGAGGAGCTCGTCGAAGGCGGCCGGCAGGCTCTTCCAGGCCGGCGGCCCGCCCGCGTACTCGGCGTCGGTGAGCAGGCAGGAGTCCAGGAGGGACGTGAGCCCCTCGCGGTCGAGTCCCGGCGAGGTGAAGACCAGGTGCTGGGCGCGGTCCCCGTGCTCGGGGTGCCAGTCCAGTGCGGCGGCCGCGCGGCGCATCGGCGGCACCATCTCCCAGGCGGCGTCCGGCAGTGCGGCCAGCCAGGGCCCGGCGTTCTCGACGCAGAGCGCTCCGCCGGCGGCGTCCCAGGAGAGCAGGGTGTCGGGCCGGTCGGCCAGCCAGAAGCGGCCCCGGCTGCGCGCGGCGGCGCAGGTCAGGTCCTCCAGCGCGGTGTAGAGCCGCTCGGGGTGGAAGGGCCGGGTGTGTCGCCAGACGAGGGTGCTGACGCCGTCCGCGTCGGCCTCCTGGGGCAGCAGCGCGCAGGCCGGGTGCTGGCGGGCGGCGGCCGCCTCGACGTCGAATCCGGCGGTGGCGGCGGCCGCCAACTGTCCGGATTCCACGGCGACTTGGCAGGCGGTGGGGTGTAGCTGGGCGAGCAGCGCCAGGTCGGCGGCGTCGGCCGGTTCGTCGCCCGTGGCGAGCGCCAGTACGGGTGCGTATTCCAGCTGCCGGGCCCAGGTGTCGGCGACCGTGCGCCGGTCGGAGGCCGCGGCGGCCAGGCCGGCCTCGGCGAGGTCGTCACCGCAGCCGAGGTAGGGCAGCAGCAGTGCGGGGTCGACGGCCGTGATCACCTGCGTCAGCGCGAGGTTCTCGCTGCCGCAGGCGGTGATGACCTCGGCCATCGCCTTGGGTTCGACGGAGTCCCACAGTTCGACGACCGCCAGCCGGCAGGTGCGGCCGGCGGCCAGTCGTTCCAGTTCGGGCACCAGGTCCTCGCGCAGGGCGCAGCAGGCGCAGTCGTTGACGAGCGGTGTCTCACCGGTGGTGAGGGTGCCGCCGGCGTCGCGGACCGTGCGGCGGACGGTGCCGTCGGCGGCCGGGGCGAGGTCGTGGTGGAGGGCGACGCTGCCGGGGACGGAGTGCAGCAGCCGCTCGACGGTGGCCCGCCGGGCGGCCGCGTGCAGTCCGCCCACCAGCACGACGTTCAGCCGGTCCATCAGCGGGCCCGCTTGCCGTAACGCCGCTCGAACCGCTCGACGCGGCCGGCGGTGTCCAGCACCCGGGCGGTGCCCGTGTAGAAGGGGTGGCTCGCCGAGGAGATCTCGACGTCGATGACGGGGTAGGTGCGGCCGTCCTCCCACTCGACGGTCTTGTCGCTGGTGGCGGTGGACCGGGTGAGGAAGGCGTGGCCTGCGGCCCGGTCGCGGAAGACGACCGGCCCGTAGGCAGGGTGGATTCCGTACTTCATGGGGCTCAGCGCTCCTCTCGGAAGGTGACGTGCCGGCCGGCCACCGGGTCGTACTTGCGCAGTTCCAGGCGGTCGGGGTCGTTACGGCGGTTCTTGCGGGTCACGTAGGTGTATCCGCTGCCGGCGGTGGACCGGAGCTTGACGACCGGGCGTAGTTCGTTGCGGGCCATGCCGGCTAGTATACGGAAATGGTTTCCATTTTCAATAGGCTCTGACCTGGGCCTCTACCGGAAGGAGCACTTTCGATGCCCTCGATGCCTTCGACGCCTTCGGTGCCGCGGCAGGGCGGGATCACGGGGAACGCGCGGCGCCGGGCGGCCGTCGCCTGTTACGCGGCCCGCCGGGCCGTCCTCCGGGCCGTCATCCGCAGTTGCCGCACACCGGCAGTGGGTCGCGCCGCCACCCGCGCCCGCCCCGCCGGCCGGCGCCCCGCTCCACCGCCCGGCGCCGGCCGCGACCCCCGGACCGCACCGCCCGGCGCGGCCGGGTAATACTGGACAGAACGCCCGCCACCCCCCGGCGGCCCCCCGACGGAAGCGAGTGCGCCCATGCTCCGCAACGCCTTCGAACCCTGGCACCTGTTCCTGATCATCGCGGTCCTGGTGCTGCTCTTCGGCTCGAAGAAGCTGCCCGACATGGCACGCGGGCTGGGCCGCTCGATGCGGATCCTGAAGTCCGAGGCCAAGGCCCTCAAGGACGACCGGGCCGCCGAGACGCCCCGCGCGGAACCCCGTACGGAGTCCGCCGCCAGCCACTGATCCCGGCCGGCCGCCCGGCCCCGGTCAGTGGTCGCCGCCCTCGTCGATCAGCCGCCGCACCTCGCGGTCGATCAGGCCCAGCCGGGCCTCGGCGACCAGCGGCACCGCCCGGCGCTGGCGGCGTGCCTCGGCGAGGTCGATCTCGACGGTGACCAGCGCCGGCTCCCACTTGGGCGCCTGCGCCACCACCGCCCCGCGCGGGTCCACCACCCGCGATCCGCCCCAGAACGTCGCACCGTGCTCATTGCCGACCCGGTTGACGAAGACCACCCAGCACTGCAGCATCTTCGCCGTATAGGACACCAGGGTGTCCCAGTACAGGCCGGTGTCCATCGCCTCCGGATCCAGGCTCGCCGCGCTGTTGGTCGGCACGAACAGCACCTCCGCCCCGTCCTGCACCGCCAGCCACGGCAGCACCGGCTGCCACGCGTCGTTGCACACCAGCGTCGCGCCCCGGCCGCCGCTCCGGGACCGCTTCAGCTCGTAGGCGCGCAGCGACTGCCCGGGGCTGACGTGCTTGCGCTCCTCCCAGGCGAGGTAATTGGGCAGATAGAGCTTCCGGTGGGCGTGCAGCAGCGCGCCGGACGCGTAGTGAGCGGCCGTGTTGTACGCGCGCAGGCTGGTCTGCTCGTGGAAGCCGACGAGGACGTCGGGGCCCAGGGTGCTCAGCTCCAGCAGCCGCGGATCGCTGGCCTGAAGGGACTCGTCGCGCTTGAGCGCGCCCAAGTGGTAGCCGTGCAGGCTCAGTTCGGGGAAGACGACGAGATCGGCGCCCTGGGTCGCGGCCTGCTCGATCTGCTCATGGGCGGTCTTGAGGTTGTCCGCCACCTCGCCCAGCACGCAGTCGGTCTGCGCCAGCGCAATGAGCATGTCCCCACCTCATCGACTCATCACTTTTGCGGCTTTTTCGCCATTTTGCCAGAGGCCGAACCGCCCGGCACCCACCCCGCGAAACTCCCGCTTCCGCGCACTTCAAACGCCCTGCGAGGCAGGTCCCACCAATGAGCGAACGAACGATCCTTCCCGTGCCGGAGCGTGCGCTCAGGCGTTGATCCGCACGATCCGTCGTACCACCGGAAGGCCGGCTTCCAGCCGCAGCCCCGCCCGCCGGAAGCGATGCGACGGCCCGCGGTCGAACCGTCCGGTGACGCCGACGGCCGGCTCGACCGGGCGGCCCAGGCCGAGCGGCCCGCCGGACCCGCTCGGCCGGCCGCTGCGCCCCCGGCACCCCGGAATCACCGCACGCCACCGCGCGCTTCCTCCCCCACCGGTGATCAGCGTCGTCCGCCACCCGGTGATCAGCGTCGTCCGCGCCGCATCACCGGCTTCGCGTACGGGCCCTGCGCAGCAGCAGCGCCCCGCCCAGCAGCAGTCCCCCGCCCGCACCGGCCGCCGTCCCCAGCTCGCCGGTCCCCGTGGACGCCAGCAGCGCCGAGCCCGCGGACGCCCCGGCCCGGGCCACGGCGCCCATCCGCTGATCCGGTACGGACCGCGGTGCGGGCCGGTGCACGGCCTCGTGCGCGGGCTGGTGGCCGGCCGGGCGCGCCTGCTCGGGCACCGGCTTCACCGGCGCGGGGGCCGCATGCCGCGCCCGCGCCTTCTCCGGACGCCGCACCGGCTCCGCCGCCTTCCCCGGCGACACGGGCGGCCGTTGCGCCACCGGAGGAGGCGGTACGGCCGGCGCGGGCGCCACACCGCTCCCGCAGGAGTTGCCCATGGCGGGGTTGAGCGCCGCCGCCCCGTCGACCGAGTTGCCACACGCGTTGACCGGGGTGTCCACGCTCACCTGGATGCTGTTGCCGGACAGCACCCCCGGAGAGCCCGAGGCGCCTCCCCCGGCACCGGCGTCCGCGCACGCCGTCCCGCCGCCCGCGCCGAGCACGCTCGACGCCGCGGCCATGAGCACGCAGGTCCTGAGGCTCTGTCGCATCTCTCATCCCTCGTCTGCAGTCGTTGCGTACGGGCCCGCGGCCCGCTCCCCCCGTGGTGCGAATACGGCCGGGCGGCCGGCAGCGCGTACGCGGCGCCGACCGCCCGGAGACACAAGCGGTGCAACGGCCGAAGCCGTCGGCCGTCCTCAGTGGTTGGCGACACCGTTGCCCGAGAGGATCGGGATGTCGTCGATGATGTGCGACAGCGTCTCGTCGCCCTTCGCCTGGGTCGAGTTCTGGACGCACTGCTGGTTCTGTGGGTTGGACAGCACGTTGATGTCCTGGAACTGGCCCAGGGCCCCGCCCTGGATGGGCACCTTGCCCACAGCGAGGCACAGCTGGTTCAGCGAGCCCTGGACGAGCCCGAGCTGGGTGCTCAGCTTGCCGTGCGTGGTGGAGTTGCCGTAGATCGACCGCGCCCCGTTCCCGTTGACCGACTGGGTGCCCTTCTGGTCACCGATCGCCATGGCCTGCGGAGCGGCCGCAACGGAGATGCCGATCAGCGACGCCGCCACGGCCGCGCCCGCCATAATCTTCTTCATTCACGCAAACCCTTCAGGAGACGGAACTCCCGGCCCGGGAGCCCTATTTGAACAACCCGCCACGCGTCCACGGGTTGCGTGACGTCACCCGAATAGCTGTCCCGCGCCTCTGGAAAAGAGGCCACCCGTACCAGCCCCGAAACGACAATGCGACAAATCCACGCCGAAATTTCGGTGTTCTGCTGCTGTCCCGCTTCACCGGCTCATCAGGCCTCGCGCCACAACACAGGGCCCGCGCCGCCGCCGAACGGCTGCACAGGCCCTGTTCTCGTTTCCGGCCGGCATGCCAATGCCCTGGCAACCCCATCAATTTCGCAAGGGCATTGGCATGCTTCCCTCCACACACCCTTCCTAACGACCGGATGCGACGAATTTCAGTAACGAGCGAATAACAATTCCCCGGCTCGGAGATGGACAGCAAAAACCCGGGCCGCTCGGAAGAAGGAGGGCCGGGCGGCCCGGGCGTTTGCTCAGCCGGTCAGTGGTTTCCGGCGCCGTTGCCCGAGAGGATCGGGATGTTGTCCAGAATGTGCGACAGCGGCTCGTCACCCTTCGCCTGGGTCGAGTTTTCCACGCACTGCTGGTTCTGCGGGTTGGACAGCACGTTGATGTCCTGGACCTGGGCCAGCCAGCCCAGGAGTTGCAGGGGAACCTTGCCCAAAGCGAGGCAGGGCTTGTTCAGCGAGCCCTGGATCAGACCAATCTGCGGGCTCATGTAGCCGTACGTGGTCGAATTCCCGTAGAACTGCGCCGCACCGTTGCCGTTGACGGAAGACGTCCCGTGCTGGTTACCGATCGCCATCGCCTGAGGGGCAGCAGCGCTGGCCACGCCGACAATGGACGCAGCCGCGGCTGCGGTCACCAGAGCCTTCTTGATCATTTTGGTCCTTCGTGTTTCGGGATACCCTTGGGCCGGGCAATCTGCCCAACTCACCAGGGCGAGGTTGGTTGTGCTCATTCACTCAAATGCGCTGGTGCCCTGATCCGTCTTACCGATCGGATTTACTGTCGAAACCGCCATCCGGCGAGAAAGCATCCAGGGCGAGAGCGACGGTCTCTCGCGCGTTCTCATCACGCTGCACACGGAACCGGACAGGAGCGTTCTACGACCCGCCGATATCCCCGCGATCGAGGTTTGGCACATTACGCGGAAAGTCCTCGGCCGGCTTGCTACGCCTGCACTCGACGATCGATGGTCGGCGGCCTGTGCCGCACGTACGCCCCGGTTACGGCTTGAGCGGCAGACCGCCGAGCATCGGAATGCTCTTGGCCGCCCCGGTGACCCCACGGATCAGCTGGTTCGCATTGGCGGACTTGACCTTTTCCCCCGCGCGCTTGACCTTCTTGGCCACCGGCGCGAGCTGGTGCCCGTCCAGCTTGCTGTGCAGCGAATTCACCGCGTCCGTCAGCCCGCCGTTGAGGCTCATCCGCGGGGCTCCGGGCTGGGCGGCGAAAGCGGGCACGACGGCACCGAGCGCCATGACGGAACCGGCCACAACCGCCGCAGACTTTGCGTACTTCACTTTCAACTGTCCCTTCTCCGGCGGTGTTTGACGGGCCCGCGACGCCGACGCCGCGTGAGCATGCACTTCGCTGCTCCGTTCACCGCTTTCCACTTCACTAACGAGTGCTGCCGCCCGGAGAAACTATGAAGTTCCGGCTTCCCGGTAACGCCACCCGAAAGGTGTGGCGCACGCATTCTGTCCGGCGGGGCCGAGCGAATGCCGACCGACCCCGATGCACAGGGACCGCGCACCGGGGTCGGTTCACATGAACATCGCTCGAAATCCTTCGAGTCAGTGGTTCAGGCAGTTGTTGCCGAACGCCGGGTTCAGCAGTGCGACGATGTTGATGGTGTTGCCGCACAGGTTGATCGGAATGTGGATCGGAACCTGGATGGCGTTGCCCGAGATGACACCGGGGGAGTTCTTGGCGGCGCCCGCGGCACCCGCGTCGGCGAACGCCGGCGCAGCCGATCCCACTGCCATGAGCGTGCCGGCAGTGACTGCTGCGACCTTTGCGTACTTCACTTTCAGCCCTTCCTGCAGCGGGTCCGTAGCGAACACGACCGTCGTATCGCACGGGCGCTGATCTGCTCGCCCGTAACGCCGCTGCCGATATTGGTAACGATTTCTCCTCGTGGACGAAACTCTTGCCCGGAGGTTTTCGGCGGAATCGCCCGAAGGGTGCAAGACCGCTTCAGGGGATTGCCACTGCGCATACGACGCGGAAAAAACACCGGTGTCCGAACGAACGAGGTACCCGCCGAATACGAATTCCTACCGAAAAGGTGATCGAGAATTTCTGCCCCCTACGGTTCGTAAGGGACGCCACAGGGCCGGACCCCCCTGAAAGTGAGAGCCGGCGGTCCGGACCTGCGGCCGTTGGCCGGCTCAGTGGTTGCCGACGCCGTTCCCGGACAGGATCGGGATGTCGTCGATGATGTGCGACAGCGTCTCGTCGCCCTTGGCCTGCGTCGAGTTGTCCACGCACTGCTGGTTCTGCGGGTTGGACAGCACGTTGATGTCCTGCACGTGGAGGCCGGACAGGATCTGCACGGGCACCTTGCCCACAGCGAGGCAGGGCTTGTTCAGCGAGCCCTGGATGAGCTCCAGCTGCGGGCTCATGCTGCCGTGCGTGACGGAGTTGCCGAACGCGCTCTTGGCTCCGTTGCCATTGACCGTCGACGTGCCGTGGTGGTTGCCGATCGCCATCGCCTGGGGTGCGACCGTCGCCGAGATGCCGACGACGGACGCGGCCACAGCCGTCGTGGCCAGGACCTTCTTGATCACGTTTTACCCTTCTCGAAGCGGAGTGCCCGTATCCGGAGCGTCCTGGTCAACTCGCTTCTGTGGGCGCGGTTTCGCCGATTCACCCGAATGCCGCGGAACCATAGACACATATCACTGCATCCGGGCGGCCGTTCGGCCGCGGATGCGTGGTGGGCGACACAAAGGCCGGTACGGGAATACGTACCGGCCTTCGTGGCGGGCCGCCCGCGTCAGCGGCCCGGCTCCTCAACCTCTTTACATTGCTCAGCGGTTGAGGCAGTTGTTGCCGAACGCCGGGTTGAGCAGTCCGATGATGTTGACGGTGTTACCGCACGCGTTGATCGGGATGTCGATCGGAATCTGGATGGCATTGCCGGAGATGACACCGGGGGAGTTCACGGCGCCACCCGCGGCGGAGGCACCGCCGGTGGCACTGGCCATACCGGCCGCCCCCACCACGGCGATGCCCGCGGCTGCGGACAGGACGACGGCCTTAGAGACAAACTTCACGGTGAACCTCTTCGCTGAGCTGCATTCAATTACTTGCGGCGCCCCTTAGAGCGACAAGCAGTTCAACTCACCAACTGGGGTAAAAGTAGCGGCTCAAACGGGTGAAAGGGACGTCTCGCATATCTGGCGACCGCTGGCGTTCGGCAGCTCGTCCTGTCGGGCATCTCGTCGTCATCGCCGTGCGCGTCGCGGCTGCGCAATATCGCCAACTCAGGCCTGGTCGAAGCGGATTGTCAGTGGCGTCGGTTCCAATGGCGGTATGAAGGTGACACATGCGCAGGTGCTGGCGTGGCGGCTGCGGCAGCAGAGCCTGACGCCGCGGACGACCGCCCCGGTGGAGCGGCTCGTCGGGCAACTGGCCGGCGTGCAGGCGCAGGTTGCCTCCGCGGCCGAACTCGCCCTGGCGACACGGCAGAAAGATCCCCGCCGCGGCGTCGTCCAGGAGGCGCTCGCGGCCCGTTCCCTGGTCAGGACGTGGGCGATGCGGGGCACGCTGCATCTGCTGCCGGCCGACGGGGCGGCGGCGTATCTGGCACTGCTGGGGGCGGCGCGTACGTGGGAAAAACCGTCCTGGCAGCGGGCGTTCGGGGTGGGTCCGCAGCAGATGGTGGCCCTGGGTGAGGCGGTCGACGAGATCCTCGACGGGAAGGTGCTGACCCGTCGGGAGTTGATCGACGCGGTGCTGGCCCGGCCGGGCCTCGGAGGTCTGGGTGAGCAGCTGGCGTCCGGCTGGGGCACCGTCCTCAAACCGCTGGCCTGGACGGGCCGGTTGATCCAGGGCCCGCCGCAGGGGCAGAACGTCACGTTCACCGCGCCGCGCTCCTGGGTGCCCGGATGGCCAGGGGTGCCGGACCCGGACGAGGCCGCGCCGGCGGTGATCTCGGCGTACCTGGCGGCCCACGGTCCGGCCACACCGGCCACGTTCGACGCCTGGCTGCTGCGCGGCGCGACCCGTAACGCAGTGCTCCGAGGGTGGTTCGCGTCGCTCGGCAACCGGTTGGCACCGGTCGAGATCGAGGCCGAGGGCGGCAGTACGGACGGGGGCGCGGGTGGGGGTACGGCGTACGTGCGGAGTGCGGACGTGGCGGAGTTGGCGCGTATCAAGCCGTCGCAGGAGGTGCGGCTGCTGGCGGGTTTCGATCAGTACGTCCTCGGTCCCGGGACGGCCGATACGCGGCTGATCGCCGCCGCGCGGCGTACGGCGGTCAGCCGCAGCGGGGGCTGGATCTCGCCCGTGGTGGTGCACGAGGGCCGTGTGGCGGGCGTATGGGAGTTCACCGAGGAGACGGTGGACGTGACGTTGTTCGCGGAGCACGGTGCGGTACCGGCCGCGGGCCTGGAGGCGGAGGCCGCCCATCTGGCCCGCTGTACGGGCCGCGAACGGCGGCTGGTGGTGCGGGTGGGGTAGGCCGCGGCCGCGACCGTGTTCGTGGCTGCCCGGGGCGGGTTGCGCTGCTGCCGTGTGGCGAACGTGCAGGTCAAAGCGATTGTCAGACCCTGGTGCAAGACTCAGGACATGAGATGGGCGGTGGTGGAGACGGGCGACGGGGGTGCTCGTCTCTGCCCGCTCACTCCGGACGGCCGGGCGGCGGGGCCGGTGGTGAGCGAGCCGTCGCTCGCCGGGGCCGTGCGGTCGCGGCCGGAGGTCGAGCGGTGGGTGTGGCGGTCCACCGCGGAGATCTACCGGCGGCTGCTGGCCGCCGGGGTGCGCGTCGAGCGGTGCTATGACGTGGAGGCGGCGGAGGCGCTGCTGATCGGCCATGAGGAGGGCCAGTCGGGGCAGCCTCGGTCGCTGGCCGCGGCCTGGGCGCGGCTGCGCTCCCTGCCGGTACCGCCGGACGCTCCGCCGCGCACGGCGGAGACCCAGCCGTCCCTCTTCGAGCCGGGTCCGGTGCCGTTGCCGCCCGGTACGGACGAGTTGTCGGCGCTGACGGAGGTCTATGCCGCGCAGGTGGCGCGGACGGCACGGGCCGAGCATCCGGAGCGGATGCGGCTGCTGCTCGCCGCCGAGTCCGCGGGCATGCTGGTGGCCGCGGAGATGGGGCGTACGGGGGTGCCGTGGCGCGCGGACGTGCATCGTGCGCTGCTCGACGAGCTCCTGGGCGAGCGTTTTCCGGGTGGGCTGGAGCCGCGGCGGATGGCGGAGCTGGCGGACGAGGTGTCCCGGGCGTTCGGCCCGGGCGCGCGGGTGCGTCCCGACCTGCCGAACGACATCATCAAGGCGTTCGGCCGGGCCGGGATTTCGCTGACCTCGACCCGTAAGTGGGAGCTGCAACAGGTTGATCATCCGGCGGTGGCGCCGCTGCTGGAGTACAAGACGCTCTACCGTCTGCACACCGCCCATGGGTGGGCGTGGCTGCAGCAGTGGGTGCACGACGGCCGGTTCCGTCCCGAGTACCTTCCCGGGGGCACGGTCTCCGGCCGCTGGACGACCAACG
The DNA here is from genome assembly GCF_036352915.1 of Streptomyces bugieae. Taxonomy (NCBI): domain Bacteria; kingdom Bacillati; phylum Actinomycetota; class Actinomycetes; order Kitasatosporales; family Streptomycetaceae; genus Streptomyces; species Streptomyces bugieae. Next base: position 92,045 of record NZ_JAZBJP010000018.1, on the reverse strand, counting down.
GCGGGGGCGCGCTGCAGATCCCGAAGGTGATCCGCCGGGCGGTGCGCGCCGATCCGGGGTGGCGCCTGGTGGTCGCCGACGCGGCCCAGATGGAGCCGCGGGTGCTGGCCGCCGTCTCCCGCGACCGGGGGCTGATGGAGGTGGCCGGCAGCGGCGAGGATCTCTACGCGGGCCTGGCCGCCCGCGCGTTCGGCGGCGACCGGGACCGGGCCAAGCTCGGCCTGCTGGGGGCGATTTACGGCCAGACGTCGGGCGACGCCCTCAAGCACATGGCCGATCTGCGCCGCCGCTATCCGGCGGCCGTGGCGTATGTGGACGACGCGGCACGCGCGGGCGAGGAGGGGCGCCTGGTGCGCACATGGCTGGGCCGCACCTGCCCGCCCGCCTCCATGGCACCACCCGACGAGGCGGGTCTGCCCCAGGAGGAGGAGCCGTCCACGGCGTACGGCGGCAGTTCGGCGGCCGCCCGCGCCCGCGGCCGGTTCACCCGTAATTTCGTCGTGCAGGGCAGCGCCGCCGACTGGGCGTTGCTGCTGCTGGCCGCGTTGCGCCGGGCGCTGTGGGCGGGTGGTCTCCGTGCCGAGCTGGTGTTCTTCCAGCACGACGAGGTGATCGTGCACTGCCCGGCGGAGGAGGCGGCCGAGGTGTCCGAGGCCATCACGGCAGCGGCCGCGACGGCGGGCCGGACCGCCTTCGGCGAGACGCCCGTCCGTTTCGCCTTCACCACGGCGGTGGTGGAGTGCTACGCCGACGCGAAGTGAGGTGCACCCTTCCCTTTCGTGCGTGAGGGGCCTCTCCTGCCTCGCGGTCTCCTCTGTTGCGCGCCCGGGTTTCGCTATGCCGCCCCCTCCGCACCTCAACGCTGATAGGAAAACGCATATGGCTGAGAAGAGACTCCCTGTGATCGTCCCGCCCGGTCGTGCCGTGCATCCCGAACTCGTCCCCTATCTGGGCCAGTTGCGGCCGTTCTCGAATCCGTACGAGGACATCGAGGCCACCCGCGAGAGGTTCCTCGGGCTGCTGGCGCTGAGCCCGGCGGATCGGACCGGGGTGAGCAGCGCGCGGTACGACATCGCGCGGCCGGACGGGAGCGCCCTCACGGTCGAGGTCTATCGGCCGGAGCGTACGGGGAGCGCGGAGGGCGCGGAGGGTCCGGCGGGGGAAGACCCGCTGCCCGCCGTGTTGCACTTCCATGGTGGCGGATACGCCATCGGCCGCTCGTTGCCCGGTCAGGACCGGTCGGCGATCGCGCTCTGTCGTGACCTGCCGGCCATTGTCGTCACGGTGGAATACCGCCTCGCTCCGGAGCACCGCTACCCGGCCGGCGTGGAGGACTGCTATCTCGCCCTGGAGTGGGCGGCCAAGCAGGCGGGCGAATTGGGGATCGACGCGGACCGGATCGCCGTCACCGGCAATTCGGCGGGTGGTGGGCTGAGCGCGGCCGTCGCCTTGATGGCGCGCGATCGCGGCGGTCCGGCGCTGGTCTATCAGTCGATGTGCGTGCCGGACGTGGACGACCGCGCCGCCGAGCAGCCGATCCCGGCGGTCATGGAGGACGCGGGCGCCGGCTCCGGGGCCGATGCCCCGCCGAACCCCTGGCTGAACAGCCTGCGGACGGTGCGCCTGGTCTGGCAGCACTACCTCCCCGAGGGGACGACGGTGCCGGACGCCTATGCCTCGCCGGCTCGCGCCACCGACCTCTCCGGCCTGCCGCCCGCGTACGTCATGGTCTGCGATCTCGATCCGCTGCGGGACACCGGTCTGGCGTACGCCCGGCGCCTGATGGACGCGGGCGTGCCGGTGACCGTCCGCAACGTCCCCGGCGCCTGGCACGGCTTCGAACTGCACGCTCCGGGAACCCGCCTCGCGAGGGAGACGAAGGCGCACTGGAGGGATCATGTGCGGTCGGCGCTCTATCCGGAGCCGGCGGAAGGGGCGGGGGCGGAAGCCTGAGCGCGCTGCGCCCACTGCGCCGATCCGGGCGCGGTGAGCTGCCTGTCCCCCGGCTACTCGACGGTTGACATCAGGCCACGGGTGATCCGGGTCATCGCCGACACCAATAGTTCCCGTGGCCGGTCGGGCTGGTCCAGCCACCACAGGGCGAGTCCGTAGAGCGAACTGCGGATCGCCTCGGCCAGCGGCTCCAGTTCGCCCTCGGGCAGACCGGGGGCGAACTCGCGGAGCAGCGCCATGTCCGTCTCGCGCTGCCTGCGCTGCAGTTCACGATGGAAGTCCTGGACCTCCGCGTCCCCGGTGGTGTCGCGGAACATCATCCGCCAGGTGTACGGATGGCTCTGCACATATCCGAACCAGGCGTCGTACATCGCCCTCATGCGAGTGTCCAGATCGCCCTCCCCGTGCAGGAGTTGCTGGACCGGGGCGGCCGCCAGCTCGTCGCGGTGCCGCTCCAGCAGGGCCAGGTGCAGTTCCTGCTTGGAGTCGAAGTGGCGGTAGAGCATGGGTTTGCTCAGACCGGCCTCGGCGGCGATCTCCCCGATGGTCGTGCCCGCGTAGCCGCGCTCGGCGAACAGCCGGGCGGCGGCGTCCTCGATACGCGTCCTGGCCTCGGCGCGCGCCGCGCGCCCCCGGTCGATCTCCCTCATACGACCCTCGCCACCCCTCACGTCCAGCCCTCACGTTTGGCCGATTTCGACTGCTCGATTCCTCTCGCAATCATCGCTGCGATGAAGGATACTAGGTCGTGTACCACTTGGTATACGCATAAGTAACTTACGGGTCGGCTCACCGTGAGGCGCCCGGATACGGGGGTCGCTGTGATCATTTCCCTGCATGTCGCCGACGTGGGAGCGCGCGCCGTACCCACCCTCCTCCGCGCGCGTCCGCATCCGGACGCCGTCCCGGGGCTGCGCTCCGCCGAGACCACACTGACCGGGGCCATCGCGGCCGGCCCACCCAAGCTGCACCCCGGCCGGGTCGCCCTGCTCGCTTCCTGGGACGACGACGCCGCACTCGACGGCTTCCTCGAAAAGCATGCGCTGGCGGAACGGCTGGCAGACGGCTGGCACGTACGACTACGGCCCATCCGGATGTCCGGATCGTGGAGCGCAATGCCGGTGGAGGTCGCACCCGGCACAGCGGCGGATGACGACCAGGAATACGGCGGCGAGCAGAAATACGGCGGCGACCAGGCATTCCGCGAGCAGGCAGACGGCGAGCAGGAATATCGCGCGCCGGGAAGCCGCGGGCGGGGAGGCTGCGAGCGGCAAGTCGGGGTGGCGGCCGGCCCGGCCGCCACCCCGGTCGCCGTCCTCACCCTCGGACAGCTCCGCCTCCGTCGCGCCCTGCCGTTCCTCCGCGCCAACTCCCGGGCCGCCGGGCGAGCGGCCGCCGATCCCGCGCTGCTCGCGTCCCTCGCCCTGGCCAGACCACCGCGCTTCGTCAGCACGTTCTCCATATGGCAGAGCGTGGACGCGATGCGCCGCTACGCGTACGGCAGCGCCCAGCCCGATCACAAGGCAGCGATCCAGGCGCATCAGAGAGCACCGTTCCACCACGAGGCCGGATTCGTACGCTGCCTCCCCTATGCCGCCCAAGGCACCTTGGACGGCCGGGACCCGCTGGCGACTGCTGGCACGACAACGGCAACGGCCATTGCTGCCACCCACCGCGGGGAAGCGCACTGATCAAGCGCGTGCTGACGGCGGCGGCTCGGGGCAGGGTGTGATGGTGGCCCACCCCGACGGGCTTCAATCCCTGGAGCGTGGATGTGAGTGTGGGTTTGGGTGTGGGGGTGGGTGTGGGTGTGAGACGAGTACGCGTGTGAGACGGGTGCGGGTGCGATGCGAGTTGGCGGTGGAGGGGAGTTCGTGGGATGAGTGCGGAGAGTGAGATGAGTGGTGAGTCGGAGCAGGCGGCGAACGGTGCCGGTGACGCGCTGGGCCCGTCCGTTGCGCGTAACTCGGTGGATGGTGGGCGGAAGGCCGTGTCCGACGGGGAGTTGGAGCGGATCAATCCGCCGCACCTTGCCCCGCCCACCGGGTTCAGTCACGCCGTCCGGGCCGCGCCGGGAACGCTGGTCTTCCTCGCCGGTCAGACCGCGCTGGACGGTACGGGCCGGATCGTGGGGAACGGGATCGTCGAGCAGTTCGAGCGTGCGCTGACGAACCTCCTGGACGTCGCGGCCGCGTCCGGGGCGGCGCCGTCGGACCTCGCCAAACTCACCGTCTTCGCCGTCGATATCGCGGACTACCGCCGGCACGCTCGCGAGATCGGCCGGGTGTGGAAGCGGCTGGTCGGCAGTGACTACCCGGCGATGGCCGTGATCGGCGCGACCCGGCTCTGGGACGAGGCGGCCTTGGTGGAGATCGAGGGGATCGCCGTGGTGCGGTAGCTGACCGCCGATGGCCGGTAGTTGGTAGCGGGGAGGGGGAGGGGACGAGAGGTCGCCTGGGCTGCCCGTCTGCCGCCTGGCGTGTGGCGACAGGCGGCAGGCGGCAGGGGGCAGGGGGCAGGCGACTGCCCGCCCGTCTAAGACGGTCTTCCCTTAGCGGCCCAGGGGTGTCTCCCTCAGCGTTCGTGGAACGCCACCAGTGCACGCGCGTCCGCTGCCGTCAAGGTGATGTCGAATTCGGTGGCCAGGAGGTCCGGGAGTTCCTGGGGGCTCACCTCGTGCGCTTCGCGGGTGCCGTCCGGGCGGGTCACGGCGTACTCCCGGCCGATCAGCGTCCTGCGCAGCTCGCGGCTCGGGCGCTGCACCACCATCTGGCCGGTGAACGGCGAGCGGGGGTGGGTGGAGATGTAGTGGTTGAAGACCGCGTAGTCGACGGGGAAGCGCCGTTCGGTCCCGAAGGCGTAGAGCTCGAACCAGTCGTCCGCGTGGCGCGTTCGGAGCACCCAGGCCTCTGCCTCGGGGTCCGCCTCCTCCTGCGTCTCCGCCTCCTTCCCGGGCTTCGCCTCCTTCCCGGTCTTCGTCTCCTTGCCCGTCTCTGTCCCCTTCACCGTCTCCGTCTCGTTCCGCGTCTCCGTTTCCTTCTCGTGGACCAGGTCGAAGGCCCACTCCCCCTGGTGGGACTCGACGCCGTCCCGTAGCGGAAGGGGTTCGAGCAGCCCCTCGGCGCCGAAGCCGACGTCGGTGATCCAGTCCTCACCGTCCAGCTCGACCTTGAGCAGCGCGTGCGTGGCCGGGCGGATGCGCCGGTCGCCCATGCGGGGCCGGGCGCAGAGGCCGGAGATCCGGAAACCGAGGCGGTCCAGAGCGGAGGCGTAGAGCAGGTTCTGTTCGTAGCAGTAGCCGCCGCGGCGCTGCGCGACCATCTTGGTCTGCAAGGACTCCAGATCGAGCAGGACGGGACGGCCCAGCACGATCTCGAGGTTTTCGAAGCCGATCGAGGCCAGGTGGGCGGCGTGCAGTGCGCGCAGGGTTTCCAGGGTGGGCCGGCGGTCGCCCTCGTAGCCGATGCGGGCGAGATACGCCTCCAGGTCCAGCCGATCACCGCCCCAAGCGGCATTGGTACTCACGCTTCGTCCTCCCCGTTGACCTGGTCTTTTCTCTTCCGAGCGTAGGAGAAGTGCCGCTGCGGCGGGATCGGCTATTCGTCCTAAGGCCTTTCCCCGAGGCGACCTAGGTCCATCCCGGATGAGGCCCCGGCACGCGCCAGAGCCGGAGGCACGCGCCAGGCCGGAAGCACGCGCCACGGGTGCCAGGACCGGCGGTACGCGTGGGAGCCCGTACGCGTGGGAGCCCGTACGCGCCAGGGGCGCCCGCGCGCCGGATTCCCGGCGGCGCAGGCGCCCCTGGTGCTGTTCTTGCCGCTCTCGGCGGTGGTCAGGTGCGGCCGCGGGCCATTTCCACCGGGTCCTTCTTGAAGGCCCAGGTCATCTTCGGCTCCATGGCCCAGCGGAACATCCGCTGGACCGGTGGGGTGCAGAGCAGCGTGATGAGGGTGCCGGCGGCGAGGGTGAGCAGCACCGCGCCCCACGGGGTGTGGACCCAGTGCACGTCGTACCAGTTCCAGAAGCGCGATCCCTTTGCCAGGAAACCGTGGAGCAGATAGCCGTACAGGGTGCCCGCGCCCAGCGCCGTGCACCACATCGTGCGGCCCGGTACCCATGCGAAGAAGCACGCCACCAGTACCAGCGAGCACCCGAACATCGCCAGCGTCATCACCGCGCCGCTCCACCACGGAGCGCCCAGTTCCTGTGCCGCGTCCCGGTGGTAGAACCAGGCGGCGTTCATCCGCGGCGCCGCCCAGTACGCGAAGACGAGGGCGCCCGCGAAGACGGGGACGGCCGCGATCCGGGCCTTCTTGTGGCGGACCAGCTTGAAGTGTTCGGGCCGCAGCGACAGCCCGATCACGAAGAACGGGAGGAACTGCAGCACCCGCTGGAGGTCCAGGTCGTCGCCGATGTCCGGGGAGACGGACGCGAGGACGGCGATGGTGAGCGCCAGCGGTACGGGCCAGCGCACGATCTTCCACAGCGGGGTGGTCAGCCGCCAGATGAACAGGGCCAGCAGGAACCAGGTCAGATACCAGGGGTCCGTCAGGCTTATCGGGTAGTGCGGGTCGTTATCCGCCCACTTCTTGAAGAAGGTATAGGCGACTTCGAAGAGGATGTACGGGACGGCGACGCCGGTAATCAGCCGCTGCAAACGGTCCTTGCGCATATCGAAACTGCGCGAGAAATAGCCGGAGATGATGATGAAGGCCGGCATATGGAACGCGTAGACGGTGATATACAGCGCCGCCGCCGACCGGCTGCCGTCGCGGAGCGGCTCCCACGAGTGCCCCATCGCGACCAGCACGATGGCCAGGTACTTCGCGTTGTCGAAGAACGCGTCGCGCGACTTCGGCTTGGCGCCGCCCGCGGCCTGGGCACTGGCACCGGCCTTGGCGTCGACGGTGCCGTCGTTCACGGCACGGCCCTGTATCCGGCCCTTGGCCCGGCCCCGGGGCCTGGCGTGCGAGGCCGAGCCGGGGGCCCGTCCGCCCGCCGGTGCCGCGGAACGTTCCGCCACCGACCCGTCCGCCACGACCCCGTCGCTCAGGGCCCGTTCACCCATGGCGAGGTCGCCCATGGCGCGTTCGGACACGGACGATTCCGAGGCGGCGGGCGCCATCGTCGTCGCGGCCGTCGCTGCTGCCGGGGACGCGTAGGGGGACGCATACGAGGACGCGGAGGAATACGGCGAGGAGTACGAGGAGGAGTACGGGGCGCCGGCCCCGGAACCGTCGTTCGTGCCGTTCGGCGTCTGCCGCGGCGGGGGGAGTGGGACCCGCCGTTGGCCGTATACCGGAAAATCGTTGTTCAAGAAGCCTCCCGGAACGGGCCCACGGGAGGAGCCGGAAGCTGGCCCGCGCCGGGCCGCAAATCGGAACCCAAAAGCCAAATCCTGCGTCTTAGTTCTTTTACGGGAAGGGTGGCGGCGTCGAACATCTCAGGCACCTTAGCTCCGCGGCGGGAATCACGTAAATCCCCGCCTGGGGCAGCCACCCGGCACCCATCCACCCTCCACAGCACCTTCACGCACCGTCAGGGGCCGGAGCCGGCCGGCGCACCGTCGGCGACGCCACCCGCTATTCAATAACACCTTCGATTCCTCTGGCGCGCACGGACCGCGCGTTGGTGTTCTTCGCCACGTCCCAGGCGTAGACCTGCAAGGGGCGCCCGTGCGGGCCGCGCAGCCGGTGGACCGCCGCCAGCCATCGCGAACTCAGCGCGGACATACGGGGGTTGATCTGATCGGCGAAGCGGGCATAGGCCGCCAGTTTGTGCACATCGGGCGCCCCCAGGATTCCCGTACGCACCTGTGGCACCAGTTCGTGCACGGTCTTCACGGTGGCCACGCTGAAGCTCTGCACCACCAGTCGGCTCCGCACATGGTCGCGATCCAGCCATCCGCGGGACCGCAGTTCCCGGACGACCTGAGCCTCGATTCCGGGATAGTCCTTAGGGGACTTGATCTCCAGCAAAAGGCGCTGCCCGTTACGGTCCAGGCGCCGCAGATAGTCGGCGAGCGTCGGTACCCGCTCCCCCGCGAACCGCTTGCCGAACCAGCTCCCGGCATCCAGCCGCGCCATCTCGGCGGCCGTGAAATCCCCCACCCGCCAGGGCGCCCGCCCGGGAAACACCTTCGCGGCGTCGGTGGTCCGCTCGAGCGTGGTGTCGTGCATCACCACCAGCCGGCCGTCCTTGGTGCGCTGCACATCGTTCTCCACCCATATGAGGCCGCGGCGATGTGCCGCGTCCACGGCGGCCAGCGTGTTCTCCGGCGCGTAACGGGAGGCACCGCGGTGCGCGATGACCATGGCGGCGGGGGTGCCGGGCCCGGCCCGCGCCCCGCTGCTCACGGTGACGTCCGCGTACTCCTCCGGCCCCGACGCCATGGCCGACGACGACATCGCCGCCGTCACCAGATACGCGACTCCGGCGGCCGGTATCCGCAACGATCTCCGAAGCATGCGGCAGCCTCCAGCTCGGCCCGCGCACACCGGGCCCCCGCCACATAGGCCCGTGGGCGCAGAGGACTCGTAGACCTTCAACGTGCCTGCGGCCCGGCGGGTCGGCCACGCGGACGGTCCGGTGACGGTCGGGCGCGGGCCGCTGCGCCGCTGGCTCGCCGCAGCGCCCCTCCGCAGGTTTCCCCAGGTCAGGGCCGGTGGTGGGAGGAGGGGGCGAGGTGAGCGGGGAGACCGGTGAACGGCCGGCGGGCACGCGTCCGTTCCGGTGACCCGGCAGCCGTATCCGTGAGGCCGCGCCCGGCCGCCTCGCCAAGCGCCGGGTTCTGCGGTATGCCGGGGGCGGTGCGGTACGGCGCCATGGCGCGGTCTGGGCCGCCTGGGGCCCCGCCCCCGTACCCGCCGTACGCCGAGACGCCGGGAGTGCCGATGGAGCCGCGCCTGCGTTCCTTCCGTCGTGGTGACGGGCCCGCCGTAGTGGCGGCCTGGTGTCGCAGCGCCCCAAAGGACCCGATCACCACCGCCCGTTTCCGCACGCTGATCCTGCTCGATCCGAATTTCGCCCCCGAGGGACTACGGGTGGCCGATCTCGGTGGTCAGGTCGTCGGCGCCGCGTATGCGGTGCGTCGCCGCACCCCGCTGGCCGGCACCGACCTGGAGCCGCAGGATGGCTGGATCCTTTTCTTCTTCGTCGATCCTCGGCACCGTGGCACGGGCCTGGGCCGCCGACTGCTGCGCGACGCCCTCGACTGGCTGCGCGGGCACGGCCGCACCCGGGTCGGCTTCGCCCCGTACACCCCGCACTACGTGCTCCCCGGCCTGGACCGGGCCGCGTACCCCGAAGCCGCACGGCTGATGGCGGACCTCGGCTTCCGGCTCCGCTGCGAGGCGGCCGCGATGCACCGCAACCTGGTCGGCCACCGCATGCCGGACACGGTCCGCCGCCACCAGCACGACCTGGTGGCACGAGGCTTCCGCTTCGGCACCCCGGAGGACGACGACCTCGTGGAGCTGCTCCCGCTGGCCGCCGACGAGTTCACCCCCGACTGGGCGCTGGCGATCCGGCAGTGCCTGGCCGGCGGTGCGCCGCTGGACCGGATCGTCGTCGCCCACGCACCGGACGGACGCCTGGCGGGCTGGGCCGTGCACGGCGCGTACGAGGGGATGACCGAGCGATTCGGCCCCTTCGGCGTACGGAAGGAGCTGCGCGGCGCCGGCCTGGGGAAGGTGCTGCTCCACCTGGCTCTGGAGCGGATGCGGGCGCTCGGCGCGCACCGCGCGTGGTTCCTGTGGACCGGCGAACACAGCCCGGCGGGGCATCTGTACCGCGCGAACGGGTTCACCACGACCCGGACCTTCTCGGTGCTGGGGTGGGAGGCGGAGTGAGGTCGCGGTGGGGGTGACGTCGCGGTGGGAGTGAGGGGACCGGTGGGAGTAAGGGGCTCGGTGGGAGTGAGGTCGCAGTGGGAGTGAGGTCGGGGAGAGGGCGGCGGGGGCGTGCGGTCGAGGGGCGGAGGGAGGCCGGATGAAGCGACGGACGTTCGTGGGGCGTGCCGTGGGCGGCACGGCGGGTGGCATCACGAGTCGCCTGGCGAGTCGCATGGCGAGTGGCCTGGCGAGTCTCATGACGAATGGCGCGATGGCCAGAGCGGTGGCCTCGGGCGGTGCGCTGTCCGGCCTCGCCGGCTGCACGGCACCGGGGAACGAGGCGTTACGAGAGGGCGGAGGCGGTCGAGAGGAGGAAGGGCGGGGCGGAGCAGGGCCCGTCACGCTGACCGTGCTCACGCACTACGCGAACGAACCCCTCAAGTCGGCGCTGCAGGGCGCCGTCGACGCGTGGAATGCGGGCGCGGGTATGGGTGTGGGTGTGGGTCCGGGTGCGGGCGGCGCCCGCGCGGACGCGGACGCAGATGCGGAGACGGCCCGCCGGCGTATCCAGGTCCGCACCACCGCCGTCGCGTTCCCCGATCTGCTGACGACGTACATGGTGCGGCAGGCCGCGGGCCAGGAGCCCGACATCCTCCACCCGTACTGCCTGTGGACCGGACAGCTCGTACGGGCCGGCGTGCTGCGGCCGGCGCCCCCGGAGGTCGCGCGGCAGATCCGCCGCAACTACTCCGCGGCGGCCGTCGCGGGCGCCTCCGTGGACGGCACCCTGTACGGCTATCCCACGGAGGTGCAGACCTACTGCCTCTACTACAACAAGCGGTTGCTGCACGCCGCCGGGATCGCGGGGCCGCCGCGTACGTGCGAGGAGTTGGAGGACGCGGCGTACCGCACCGCCCGGCGCGACCGCCACGGCAACACGCTGGTGCAGGGCTTCGGGCTTTCGCGCAGTGACGACTCCACGGTCGTGGGCCAGACCCTCGCCCTCCTGGCCGCGCGTGGCGGCCGTTTCCTCACGCCCGACGGCCGGCGTACGGCCCTGGGTTCCCCGGCCGGCCGCGCGGTGCTCGACCTGGAGCACCGGCTCATCGAACGGGGCGCCGCGGACCCCGGCGTCTCCCTCTTCAAGGCCTTTCCGGCCGGCCAGGTGGCGATGGCCATCAATGCGGGCTGGTGGACGGCGAGTCTGCGGAACGTGATGGGGGCGAGTTACCGCGAGGTGGGGGTGGCGCCGGTGCCCGGCCGTACGGCGGACGACCGCGGGACGCTCGCCACGGGGTTCCTGATGGGCGTGAATGCGCGGAGCAAACATCCGCAGGAGGCATGGGAATTCCTGCGCTGGCTCAACGCGGCCAAGGTCCCGGCCAACGGGAGCAAGGCAGGCGGCGCCGTAGGGAAGCCAGTCCACGGCGCCGGAAGGTCATGGCAGGGGCGGTCACTCGTCACCAGGATGAGCGCGCTGCAGGTGTCGGTGGGTTCGATGACGGGGCGCGCCGACGATATGCGGACGCTGCTGCTGGAGCTTGCCGGCGCCACATCCGTCGACCCCAACCTCCGCCCCTTCCTGGACGCCCTGCACTACGCGGCTGCGGAACCGAACGGTCCACGCGCACAACAGGCCAAAACCCTGCTGCGCAAGAACATCGAGGAGGTCTGGACCGGCCGCACCCCGGTCGACGCGGCGCTGCGCACCCTCAGCAGACAGGTCGACCAGGAACTCTCCCGGCCGTACTGAACACCGGCCCTGCTCCGCGCCTTCGCCGCGCCTTCGCCGTTCTCCTCCGCCCTCCCCTTCCCCCGTTCCCCCTTCCCCCCTTCCCTCGTTCCCCCTTTCCCCTCCCTCCTCGTCATCGAGAGGTGATGCCGAATGGCGCCAGCCGTCGGTGACCCCGCCCGACCATCCGCACCGCCCCCTGCCCAACGCCCCGCCCTACACCGCATCGGCCGCCCGACCTCCGTACCCCGCCTCTCCCCGGCCGTACCTCGTGCCTCCCGCGCGATACGACGCCGGCAGACCGTCATCGCCTATCTCTTCCTCGCGCCGACCCTGCTCTTCTTTCTCGTCTTCCTCGTGCTGCCGTTGCTGTTCGCCGCGCTGCTGGCCCTGTCACGCTGGGCCGGCTTCGACCTTTCCGATATCAGGCCGGTCGGCATGGCCAATTTCGCGGCCCTCTTCGCCCGTGGCTCCACCTTCCTGACCCCGATCCTCACCAATACGCTGCTGTACGCCTTCGGCACGGTGGTGCTCGCACTCTGCGGTGCCCTGGTCATCGCCCACTGCATCAACCGTCTCCGTTTCCGGGGCTTCTGGCGCACCCTCTACTTCCTTCCGCTCGTCACGACGGTGGTGGCGGTCGGCAATGTGTGGAAGTACATGTACGAACCCGGCGGGCTGATCAACGGGGTGCTCAACGGCCTGGGCCTGCCGTCCCTCGCTTTTCTCCAGGACCCCGACACCGCACTGCCGTCCGTCATCGTCGTGCAGGCCTGGGCCTCCACGGGATCGGCGATCCTCATTCTCACCGCGGGCCTCACCGCCATTCCGGGTGTCTATTACGAGGCCGCGGAACTCGACGGGGCCGGAGATCGCACCATCTTCTGGCGCATCACACTGCCGCTGCTCCGACCGTCCCTGCTCTTCGTCTGCCTCACCCAATTCATCGCCGGGCTCCAGTCGTTCGCCCTGATCAATGTGATGACGGGGGACGGCGGGCCGGGCGACGCGACCAATGTCGCAGCACTGGAGATGTATCAGCAGGCCTTCAGGTACGGCGACTGGGGCATCGCCGGCGCCGCCGCGTTCGTACTGTTCCTGGTCATCGCGGTGATCACTGCACTGCAACTCTGGCTGTTCCGGCGAAAGGACGAAGAAGCATGAGCGGGCACCGGGACGAGCGGGCGCGGAGAAGCGGGAGCACGCCGAGCGGTAACCCGCCCACCGGACGACGCATCCGGCTCCAGCTCGGGCCCCGGCTCCGGCTCCGGCTCCGAAACCGAACCCCCTGGTTCTCGTACGCCATCGTCATCACCGGCGCCGCCCTCACCGTCATCCCGTTCCTCGACATGCTGATGACGTCGTTCAAAGGCCCCGGCGAATACGGAAAGCTCCCGTACCGCTTCCTCCCCGAGGCATTCAGTCTCACCAACTACCGAGCCGCGATCAGGCAATTGGACCTTCCGCTCCTCTTCCGCAACAGCACGCTCGCCACCGTCCTGATCACCGGCTCCACCCTCCTCACCTCCTCACTCGCCGGCTATGCGCTCGCCAAACTCCGCTTTCCCGGCCGGGAACTCGTCTTCCGGCTGGTCCTTGCGACGATGATGTTTCCGCCGTTCCTCTTCTTCATCCCGCATTTCTTGATCCTGGTGCACTGGCCGGCCGCCGGCGGGAACGATCTGCTCGGCCGCGGTGGCGCGGGCCTCACGGTCAGCCTTGCCGCCCTCGTCATGCCGTTCCTGGTTTCCAGTTTCGGCATCTTTCTGATGCGACAGTTCATGGTGTCCATCCCGGACGAAATGCTGGAGGCGGCCCGCATCGACGGTGCGGGAGAATTCACCGTGTGGTGGCGCATCGTGCTGCCGCAGACCAAACCGGTCGCCGTCACGCTCGCCCTGCTCACGTTTGTCAGTTCCTGGAACGAATACATCTGGGCGCTGCTGGTCTCCACTGCGAATCCACGGCTGATGACGCTGCCGGTGGGAATCCAACTGCTGCAGAGCCACCTCGATCCGGACCGCATGGTCCCCGTCATGATGGCCGGCCTCGTCCTCAGCGTCCTGCCGGTCCTGCTGCTCTTCCTGCTGCTGCAGAAGCACTACGTCCGGGGGGTCATGCTCAGCGGCCTCAAGTAACACCGCACACAGGGCAGGGCCGGGCCGGCACCCGGCACACGCGGCACCTCGTCCGGACCGAGGCACACCGGATCAGTCCCATTCGGCCTCCCCCGCGGCGGAAGGCGGGGTTGTTCCACCCCGCAAGGGCAGCTTCTGTGCCAGCCTGACCGCATCACGCACAAGGGCTGCAAGCGCGGCTGTCCACAGCCCTGCGCCAGGACGTGCACCAAGCACGGAAGCCGGAATCGGCGTGGACATGCCCACGATCATGGAGATCCTCCGGCACACCCAGATCAGCCGGACCCGGCGGTACGTGAAGGGCAGATCACACCTGCCGACGGACGCGATGCGGCGGAGGGGGGACGTCCTCATCCCCCGCCCGGGGCCCGCAATTGAGACCGAAACCGAGACCGCCGACACCCGCATGGCCCGGGCTCGCCGTCAGCGCCACATCCGCTGAACGCAAAACCCCAGCTCAGAATCCATCTGAGCTGGGGTTTCAAGTGGAGCCGCCTTCGGGATTCGAACCCGAGACCTACGCATTACGAGTGCGTTGCTCTGGCCAACTGAGCTAAGGCGGCGTGGTGCGCGGCCCAGTCTACACACCAGTGAGGGGTGGTCCGTAACCGATTGCGGGGCTGGTCAGAGGTGGGCGGGTGGGGTGTGGGGTGGGTCACGCGGTGGGCCGGGGTGCGGTCAGGTGCAGCGCTTGTTCTTGGGCGGGGTGGTGCCGGTCAGGAGGTAGGTGTTGATCGCGTTGTCGATGCAGCTGCTGCCGCGGCCGTAGGCGGTGTGGCCGTCGCCCTCGTAGGTGAGGAGGGTGGCGCTGGAGAGCTGGGCGGCGAGGGCCTGGGCCCAGGCGTACGGGGTGGCCGGGTCGCGGGTGGTGCCGACGACGACGATCGGGGCGGCGCCCTTGGCGGGGATGCGGTGGGCCGTGCCGGTGGGCTTGACCGGCCAGTACGCGCAGCTCAGCGCGGACCAGGCGAAGCTCTCGCCGAACACCGGGGAGGCCTTGCGGAAGGCGGGAAGGGCGGCGCGGACCTGGTCGGGGCCGGTGAAGGGGGGCGCCAGGTCGAGGCAGTTGACGGCGGGGTTCGCGTACATCTGGTTGGCGTACTTGCCGCTGGGGTCGCGCTCGTAGTAGCTGTCCGAGAGGGTGAGCAGTCCGCGGCCGTTGCCCGCCTCGGCCTGGGCGAGGTATTCGCGCAGAACCGGCCAGGCGCGCTGGTCGTACATCGCGGCGATGACGCCCGTGGTGGCCAGGGATTCGGTGAGCTTGCGGGCCTCGCCGGTCTCCACCGGGTGGGCGTCGAGCTTCTTGAACAGGGCGGCGAGCCGCTTGCCGGCGTCCGCGGCGTCCTTGTGGCCGAGCGGGCAGTCCTTCTTCTTGACGCAGTCCGCGGCGAACGCGGTGAAGGCGGTGTTGAAGCCCTTGGTCTGGTCGAGGTTGATCGTGCGGGAGTCCAGCTCCGGGTCCATGGCGCCGTCCAGCACGATGCGGCCGGTGCGGGAGGGGTAGAGGCCGGCGTAGGTGGCTCCGAGGAAGGTGCCGTAGGAGGCGCCGACGTACGTCAGCTTCTTGTCGCCCAGGACGGCGCGCAGGACGTCCATGTCACGGGCCGCCTCGATCGTGGAGACGTGCCGGAGCACCTTGCCGGAGCGGGCCTGGCAGCCCTTGGCGAAGTCGCGGTACGCGGTGACGAGCTTGCTGAGCTCGGCCGGAGTGTCCGGGGTCTGGTCGGTCTGGGTGTAGCGGTCCATCTGCTGGTTGGTGAGGCACTCGACCGGTTCGCTGCGGGCCACGCCGCGCGGGTCCATCGCCACCATGTCGTAGCGCGCGCGGACCGACGCGGGCTGGGGGGCGTACTGCTGGAGGTAGTCGATCGCCGAACCGCCGGGGCCGCCCGGGTTGACCATGAGTGAGCCGAGCCGGCTGCCGGGGCCGGTGGCCTTCTTACGGGCCACCGCGAGCTTCAGGTCGGTGGCGGCGGAGGGGTGCGCGTAATCCAGGGGGGCCTTCATCGTCGCGCACTCGAAGCCGGCGACCCCGCAGGGATGCCAGGTGAGCTTCTGGTCGTAGTACGGGCGCAGGTTGGCCGGGATCGCGGCCGGCAGGGGCCGGAGGGTGGCGTCATCGGCGGGCCGCTGGGCGCCGGCCTCCGCCGTACGGCCGGAGGACGCATGGGCATCGGGGGACGAACTGCCCGAGGAGCAGCCGGAGATCAGCAGAGCGGTGGCCGCCGCGACGGCGGCGGAGGTGCGGAGCAGACGGCTGGTGGCCATGGACGGTCCCTTGGTCGCGGTCCCTGGAAGCTGGAGCCTGGTCTGGTAGCCGGGAGAGCCGGTGGTCGGGGGTGGTGGGTACCTCGTGGTGGTGGGGCTCGGGCGGTGCTTCGGTGGTGCTTGGGCGGCGCTTCGGTGGTGCTCGGGCGGCGCTTCGGTGGTGCTCGGGCGGCGCTTCGGTGGTGCTCGGGCGGCGCTTCGGTGGTGCTCGGGCGGCGCTTCGGTGGTGCTTGGGCGGCGCTTCGGTGGTGCTGACGAGCGGGTGCGGGTGCGGGTGGGCTGTTGGCGGGTGCGGAGTGGTGGCGGTGGCTGGTCGGGTGGGCGGTGGGGTCCGCTGCGGCTTTACGGGCGGCGGGGGCGGGTGGTTCAGCCGGCGCGGAGGGCGGCGGTCATCGCCTCGACCGCCAGGAGGGGGGCGACGTTGCGGTCCAGGGCCTCGCGGCAGGCGATCACCGCTTCTATCCGGCGGAGGGTGCGCTGGGGGGTGGAACCGGCGGCGATGCGCTCCAGGCTGTCGCGCACCTCGTCGTTGGCGAGCGGGACCGAGGCGCCCATCTGGAGGGCGAGGACATCGCGGTAGAAGCCGGTGAGGTCGACCAGGGCCAGGTCGAGGCTGTCGCGCTGGGTGCGGGTCGCGCGGCGCTTCTGCTTGTCCTGGAGCTCCTTCATGGCGCCGGCGGTGCCCCGGGGCAGCCGGCCGCCCGTCCCGGCGGCGGCGCCGAGCGCGGCGCGCAGCTCCTCGGTCTCCTTGGTGTCGACCTCCTCGGCGACCTGCTTGGCGTCCTCCCCCGCGGCGTCGATCAGCTCCTGGGCGGCCTTGAGACAGCCCCCGATGTCGTCGACGCGGAGCGGGAGCTTCAGGACGGCGGCGCGGCGGGCGCGGGCGCGCTCGTCGGTGGCCAGGCGGCGGGCCCGGCCGATGTGCCCCTGGGTGGCGCGGGCGGCGCGGTCGGCGGCCTCCGGGGCGATGCCGTCGCGGCGGACGAGGACGTCGGCGACCGCGGCAACCGGCGGGGTCCGCAGCGAGAGGTGACGGCAGCGGGAGCGGATGGTGGGGAGGACGTCCTCGATGGAGGGCGCGCAGAGCAGCCAGACCGTACGGGGCGCGGGCTCCTCGACGGCCTTGAGGAGGACGTTGCCGGCGCCTTCGGTGAGACGGTCGGCGTCCTCCAGGACGATCACCTGCCAACGGCCGCCGGCCGGGGAGAGCGAGGACCGGCGGACCAGGTCGCGGGTCTCCTTCACGCCGATGGAGAGCAGGTCCGTACGGACGATCTCGACGTCGGCGTGGGTGCCCACCTGGGTGGTGTGGCAGCCGTCGCAGAAGCCGCAGCCGGGGGCCCCGCCGAGGGCGCGGTCGGGGCTGACGCACTGCAGGGCGGCGGCGAAGGCGCGCGCGGCGGTGGCCCGGCCGGAGCCGGGCGGGCCCGTGAACAACCAGGCGTGGGTCATCTGGGAGGCACCGCCCCGCTCGCCCGCGGGCGGCGTGCCGGGCCGGCCCTGCGATGCCCCGGCCCGGCCCTCCGCTTCGGCGGTGACGAGGGCGTCCGCGTCCCGCGCGGCAGCGGCCAGCTGAGCCGTCACCCGCTCCTGGCCGACCACGTCGTCCCACACCGCCATCGCTGCCGCCGTTCCTCTTCTCCGGTGCCTTCGTGTCTGTGACCGCCGGTCGCCGCCGCGGCCGGGGTCGCCGTCCGCGCGTCGCCCGCGACCTGACCCATTGTGGTGCAACCCACTGACAAACGAATCCGGAAGCCGGCGCCGGGGCGGCCGGACGAGGCCGCGCGGGCCCCGTCCGGCCGCCCGAGGAGCCGGCGCACGGGCCCGCGGAAGGCCGCGAAAAGGCCGTGGCCGCAGTGTTCCCACTGCGGCCACGGCCCGTGCCTGCCACGACTTCCGCGACGGCTCCCGTCCGGGCTAGCGGCGCCGGCCCCGGCCCCCGCGGCGGCCGTCGTCGCCCGCGCCGTCGTCCGCGTCCTCGTCCTCCCGCGGCCCGAGCAGTTCGTCGGCGAGCGTGGGCAGATCGTCCAGCGGGGTCTCTTCCGCCCATTCGGGTCGCCGGCGGGCGCGCGGCGCGTTCTCCGACGGGTGACCCGTGGACGGGTCGATCTGCGGGAGTTCGCGGGTGCGCTCGGCGCCCGACTCCGGGGCCGAGGCGCCGCTCGACGTCTCCTTGCGGAACATCCACGACGGCACCCGCTCGGTGGGGTCCTCGCCCCGGGTGTCCCGCGCCTGCCAGTCGTTCCGGCCCTGCCGGTCGTCCTGCCGCTCCGGCCGGGTGTCCTGGTGCCAGGCGTCCTGACCACCCTGCCGGGTGTCCCGTACGGGCGGCAGGACGGCCGTCTGCTCGGCGTCGGTGCCCGCGTCGGGGCCGGCGTCGCGGACCGACGGCAGCACCGCCGTCTCGTCCGCCGCGCCGGGCGCGTTGCCGCCCCGCGCCTCGGGCCGCGGCAGCGACTCCGTCCGCTCGTGCGGCTCGGCACCCGCCGAACCGGAACCGGATACCTCCGAACCGGAGGCCCCCGACGTTGCCGACCCGGACGAGGAGCCGTCGCCGCTCTCCTCGCCCAGCCGCTTGCGCAGGTCCGCCACCGGGGTCTCCTTGGTGGGCGCCTCCGCGGCCTCGACCTCAGCGGCCGCCTCGGCCGCCGCCTTCGCCTCCGCCGCGGCCGCCGCCTCCGCAGCCGCGATCCGGGCCTGCTCGGCGCGTACCAGGGCCTCCTCGGCCTTGCGCTGCTTCTCCAGGCGGCGTTCCTCGGCCTCCTTGCGCAGCCGGGCCTGCTCCTCGTGCTGCTTGCGCAGCCGCTCCTGCTCGGCCTGGCGGGCCCGCTCCTCGGCCTCCCGGCGCTGGCGCTCGGCCTCGGCCGCCTGGCGGGCCTCCTCGGCGCGCTGCCGGGCCTCCGCCGCCTGGCGGGCGGCCTCCAGCGCCTTGGCCTGCTCGGCCTCCTGGCGCTTGCGCTCCTCTTCCTCGGCGCGCAGCCTGGCGAGCTGCTCCTGGCGCTCCCGCTCCAGGCGCGCCTCCTCGGCCTTGCGTGCGGCCTCCTCCTCGGCCCGGCGGCGGGCCTCCTCCTCGGCCGCCCTACGGGCCTCCTCCTGGGCCTTGGTCTCGGCCTCGGACAGCGGGAGCACCTGGTCGAGGCGGTGCCGTACGACGGTGGTGACGGCCTCGGGGTCCTGACCGGCGTCGACGACCAGATAGCGCGCGGGGTCGGCGGCGGCCAGGGTGAGGAAGCCGGCCCGGACCCGCTGGTGGAACTCGGCGGGCTCGGACTCCAGCCGGTCGGGCGCCTCGGTGAAGCGCTCCCGGGCGGTCTCCGGGGAGATGTCGAGCAGGACGGTCAGGTGCGGGACGAGGCCGTCCGTCGCCCAGCGGTTGATCCGGGCGATCTCCGTGGGGGCGAGGTTCCGCCCGGCGCCCTGGTAGGCGACCGAGGAGTCGATGTACCGGTCGGAGATGACGACCGCGCCGCGCTCCAGGGCGGGCCGGATGACGCTGTCGACGTGCTCGGCGCGGTCGGCGGCGAACATCAGCGCCTCCGCCCGGTCGGACAGCCCGGTCGTCGCGACGTCCAGGATGATCGAGCGCAGTCGCTTGCCGATGGCGGTGGCGCCCGGTTCGCGGGTCACCACGACCTCGTGGCCCTTGTTGCGGATCCACTCGGCGAGCGCCTCGACCTGGGTGGACTTGCCGGCCCCGTCGCCGCCTTCGAGGGCGATGAAGAAGCCGGTGGGCGCGGGCGCCTGCGCCGGGTCGCCGCCGCGCAGCGCCTCCCGCAGGTCGCGGCGGAGCGGGACGCCGTGCCGGTCGTCGACCTTGCCGAGGACCAGTGCGGCGACCGGCAGCAGCAGCGCGCCGGTGAGCATCAGGGTGTAGGCGGCGCCCCCGTAGGCGAAGTCGAAGGTGTCGTTGCCCAGGTGGTGCGGCCCGATGAGGGCGGCGAGCAGCGGCGCCACGATGGCGGCCAGTGCGATCGCGAGCCGTACGACGGCCTGCAGGTGCTCGGTCGTACGGGCGGTGCGGGACTCCTCGGCCTCCTGGTCCAGCAGGACGTGTCCCGTATGGGCGGCGATGCCGGCGCTGACGCCGGCCAGCAGCGCGAGGACGAGCACGGTCGTCGGGTCCGGGACCAGGCCCATGGCCAGCAGGGCGACGCCGGTGGCGGCCACCGCGAGGGCGAGCAGCCGGCGCCGGGAGAGCGCGGGCAGCACCCGGTGGGCGCCGCGGATGCCGGCGGCCGTACCGCCGGTGAGCGTGAGCACCAGGAGGGCGAAGGAGGCCGGTCCGCCCGCGAGGTCGTAGGCGTGCAGCACGGCCAGCGAGACCGCCGCGGCGATCCCGGCGGCGACCGCCGCACAGGCCGTGACCAGCAGCGGGATGGCGCCCGTACGGCCCTTGTCGACGCCGGCCGGCTCGCCCTGCGCGGACTTCGCGGCCTTCGGGCGGCGCAGCCCCTCCAGCGGGGAGCGCGGCCGCGGCGTCTGCCCACCGGGGAGCTCGATGAAGTACAGGATCGACACGGAGGCGGCGAACAGGCCGGCCGCCACATAGGAGGCGAGCGCCGCCTGGTGGATGTCGAACCAGTCGATGCCGGTGCCCAGGAGCTTGCTGATGAGGGTGACGACCACCAGGGCGGCGGCCGCGATCGGCAGGGAGACGAAGGTGGTGCGCAGCGAGAGG
The DNA here is from genome assembly GCF_036352915.1 of Streptomyces bugieae. NCBI lineage: Bacteria > Bacillati > Actinomycetota > Actinomycetes > Kitasatosporales > Streptomycetaceae > Streptomyces > Streptomyces bugieae. The sequence continues at coordinate 71,444 of NZ_JAZBJP010000018.1, read as the reverse complement.
CGGCGCAGGGCGTCCAGGTTGTCCGGCAGCGGCCGGACCGCGGCGCCCTCGGGCGGCGGCGCGGGCAGCAGGCCGGGCGCCGCGCTCTCCCTGGCGACGGTCCAGAAGCGCTCGGCGACGCCGGTGACGAAGACGGTGACCAGCACCCAGGCGAGGGCGTTGCCGGGGGTCCAGTCGATCCAGAGGGGGGCGATGACCAGCAGCGCGAGCCGCAGCACGTCCGCGGCGATCATCGTCCAGCGGCGGTCCAGCGGCCCGGAGGGCGCCGTGAGCGCGGACAGCGGGCCCAGGAGGACGGCCCCGAAGAGCAGCGTCGCCAGCATCCGGGCACCGAAGACCGCGGTGACCGCGAGGGCGGCACCGCGATAGCCGCCGCCGAAGACGGCCTCACCCCCCAGCGGCACGTACAGCGCCGCCTGCAGGGCGAGTACCACCAGGACAAGCATGGACAGGGCATCGCCGATGCCCCCGACGAACTGGGCGCTCCACAGCCGCTTCAGTGGGGGGAAGCGCAGCAGGGCTCGCACGGCGCGCTCGCGGGAATCCGCCGCTAGGGCGCCAGAAGTGGGGGTCACGACCGTTGGCTGCTCGGCACGCGTCATCCCGCCAGCCTATCGGGAGGGCGCACACCGTCGAGCGCCCGCCCGAACAAACGGGCGGGCACGACGGAACGCGTCCGTCGTGCCCGCCCGCACACCACGCCTGACCAGGGGCGCAGGGCCCGGCCCGGTCCTGGCCTCAGTCCTCCGCCGAAGCCGCCGTCTTCTTGGCCGCCGCGGTCTTCGCGGTGGCCTTCTTGGCGGTCGTCTTCTTCGCGGTGGTCTTCTTGGCCGCGGTCTTCTTCGCCACCGTCTTCTTGGCGGCCGTCTTCTTCGCCGGCGCCTTCTTGGCCGTCTTCTTCTTCGCCGGCCCCTTGGCGCGCTTCTCCGCCAGCAGCTCGTAGCCGCGCTCGGGGGTGATCGTCTCGACGTCGTCGTCCCGCCGCAGCGTCGCGTTGGTCTCGCCGTCGGTCACGTACGCGCCGAACCGGCCGTCCTTGACCACCACCGGCTTGCCGCTGACCGGGTCCGTGCCCAGCTCCTTCAGCGGCGGCTTGGCGGCGGCCCGCCCGCGCTGCTTGGGCTGGGCGTAGATCGCCAGCGCCTCTTCGAGGGTGATGCTGAAGATCTGGTCCTCACCCTCCAGGGAGCGCGAGTCCGTGCCCTTCTTCAGGTACGGGCCGTAGCGGCCGTTCTGCGCGGTGATCTCCACGCCCTCGGGGTCCTTGCCGACGACGCGCGGCAGCGACATCAGCTTGAGCGCGTCCGCCAGCGTCACGGTGTCCAGGGACATCGACTTGAAGAGCGAGGCGGTGCGCGGCTTGACCGCGTTCTTGCCGGTCTTCGGGGTGCCCTCGGGGAGGATCTCGGTGACGTACGGGCCGTAGCGGCCGTCCTTGGCGACGATCTGGTGGCCGCTGACCGGATCCATGCCCAGCTCGAAGTCGCCGCTCGGCTTGGCGAGCAGCTCCTCCGCGTACGCCACGGTCAGCTCGTCGGGTGCGAGGTCCTCGGGCACGTCGGCGCGCTGGTGGCCCTCACTGTCCTTCTCACCGCGCTCGACGTACGGGCCGTAGCGGCCGACCCGCAGCACGATGCCCTCGCCGACCGGGAAGGACGAGATCTCCCGGGCGTCGATCGCGCCCAGGTCCGTGACCAGCTCCTTGAGCCCGCCGAGGTGGTCGCCGTCACCGTTGCCGGCGTCCGACGCGGCACCCACCGAACTCGCTTCCTCGCCCTCGCCGAAGTAGAAGCGCCGCAGCCACGGCACGGCCTGTGCCTCACCACGGGCGATGCGGTCGAGGTCGTCCTCCATCTTGGCGGTGAAGTCGTAGTCGACCAGCCGGCCGAAGTGCTTCTCCAGGAGGTTGACCACCGCGAAGGAGAGGAAGGAGGGGACGAGCGCGGTGCCCTTCTTGAAGACATAGCCGCGGTCGAGGATGGTGCCGATGATCGACGCGTACGTCGACGGGCGGCCGATCTCCCGCTCCTCCAGCTCCTTGACCAGCGTGGCCTCGGTGTAGCGGGCGGGCGGCTTGGTGGCGTGCCCGTCGGCGGTGATCTCCCGGGCGGCCAGCGCGTCGCCCTGGGCGACCTGCGGCAGCCGGCGCTCGCGGTCGTCCAGCTCGGCGTTGGGGTCGTCGGCGCCCTCCACGTAGGCCTTGAGGAAGCCGTGGAAGGTGATGGTCTTGCCGGACGCGCTGAACTCGGCGTCCCGGCCGTCGGCGGAGGTGCCGCCGATCTTGACGGTGACGGAGTTACCGGTCGCGTCCTTCATCTGGGAGGCGACGGTCCGCTTCCAGATCAGCTCGTAGAGCTTGAACTGGTCGCCGGTCAGCCCGGTCTCGGCGGGCGTGCGGAAGCGGTCGCCGGAGGGGCGGATCGCCTCGTGCGCCTCCTGCGCGTTCTTGACCTTGCCGGCGTACGTGCGCGGCTTGTCCGGCAGGTAGCCGGCACCGTACAGCTGCGTCACCTGCGCCCGGGCCGCGGCGACCGCGGTGTCCGAGAGCGTGGTGGAGTCCGTACGCATATAGGTGATGAAGCCGTTCTCGTACAGCTTCTGCGCCACCTGCATCGTCGCCTTGGCGCCGAAGCCGAGCTTGCGGCTGGCCTCCTGCTGGAGGGTCGTGGTCCGGAACGGCGCGTACGGGGAGCGCCGGTACGGCTTGGACTCCACGGAGCGCACCGAGAAGTCGGTGTTCTCCAGGGCGGCGGCGAGCGCGCGGGCGTTCGCCTCGTCCAGGTGGAGCACGTCGCTGTTCTTGAGCTGCCCGTTGGGGCCGAAGTCGCGGCCCTGTGCGACGCGGCGGCCGTCGACGCTGTTCAGGCGGGCGGTCAGCGTCGAGGGGTCGCTCGGGTCACCGGCCCGCCCGGTGGAGAAGGTGCCGGTCAGGTCCCAGTACTCGGCGGAGCGGAAGGCGATGCGCTCGCGCTCCCGCTCGACGACGAGACGGGTCGCCACGGACTGCACCCGGCCGGCCGACAGCCGCGGCATGACCTTCTTCCACAGGACCGGCGAGACCTCGTAGCCGTAGAGGCGGTCGAGGATCCGGCGGGTCTCCTGGGCGTCGACCAGCTTCTGGTTCAGATCGCGCGGATTGGCGACGGCCTCGCGGATCGCGTCCTTGGTGATCTCGTGGAACACCATGCGGTGGACCGGGACCTTGGGCTTGAGGATCTCCTGGAGGTGCCAGGCGATGGCCTCGCCCTCGCGGTCCTCATCGGTGGCGAGGTAGAGCTCGTCGGATTCGGCCAGCAGCTCCTTGAGCTTTTTGACCTGGTCCTTCTTGTCACTGTTCACCACATAGATGGGCTGGAAATCGGCGTCGACGTTCACCCCGAGCCGGGCCCAGGGCTCGCCCTTGTACTTCGCCGGGACCTCCGCCGCGCCGTTGGGCAGGTCACGGATGTGCCCCACGCTGGCCTCGACCACATAGCCAGGGCCGAGGTAGCCCTTGATCGTCTTCGCCTTGGCAGGCGACTCGACGATGACAAGTCGGCGGCCGCCGCCCTTCGTGGCTTCGCTGGTCGGGGACAACTTCGCTCTTCTCTCCGGTCGACGCGGAAAATGCCCCCCGGCCGGATGCGGGGGCGCACTGCGGTGACGCTTGACGCTGCGGAGTGTGACGGTACCTCCCGCCCCCGTGTCAAACGGAAAAACCCCGCAACGCCACTCGAACGGTAACCCGACTACATGCCTTCATGCCGCCTGGACCACCTCAGCCGCCCACCGCGGGTCCGGCTCGCGCCATCTGGATCATGACGGCCCCGCGGCGCCGCCCGGAGGCCCGCGCATGATCCGGATCCCCGGTCCGCGTGCCGCCACGGCGACTGTCACAAGGCGGCCCCGGATCCTGTCACCGTCTTGATACGTCAGGTGAGCCTGCTGGCAGGATGGGCGCAGGATGGACACGGCACGGCCCACCGCTCGGGCCGGGTACCGCCGTCGTCACGTGACACTCTCGGGGGGAATCTCACCCATGGCGAACCAGTACCCCGGACCGCCACCGGAGCAGCCCGGTCAGCCCGGCCAGCCCGCTCAGCCCGCTCAGCCCGGCCAGAATCCGTACGCCACGCCGCCCGCCCCGGCCGACTCCGCCTACGGCTATCCGCAGGGCGGCAGCCCCGGCGAGCCCGGGTACGGCTATCCGCAGCCCGGCTCGACGCCCCCGCCGCCCGGTTTCCCGCCCCCCGGCGCTCCGGTCGGCCCCCCGCCGCCGGGCCCCGGCGGCTTCCAGGCAGGTCCGCAGCCCGCCGGGATGGCGCTGTCGCTCGGGGACATCGCGGTGAGCGGCGACACGATCATGACGCCGACCGGGTCGATGCCGCTCAAGGGCGCCGTGTGGACCGCGACGGACATGTCGCGGACCGAGGAGAAGATGCCGGCGCACGCGGTCGTGCTCGCCATCATCTTTTTCTTCTTCTGCCTGCTGGGCCTGCTCTTCCTGCTGATGAAGGAGCGCACGACGACCGGCTTCGTGCAGGTCACGGTGGCCAGCGGGGGCCGGCACCACTCGACGATGGTCCCGGTGCAGTCGCGCGAGCAGGTCATGTTCGTGCTCAACCAGGTCAACTACGCACGGTCGCTGAGCGTGTGAGCGACGTGGAACGGTCCGGGCCGCCCTCCGGGGCGGCGATCCGGAGCCGCACCGTCCGGCGGGCGTCGCTCGCCCTCGCCGCCGGTGCGGCGGCCGCCGTCTATCTCTGGCACACGAATCCGCACCGGTCCGGGCAGGTGCTGATCCCCTGCCCGTTCCGGCTGATGACCGGGGTGCTGTGCCCGGCGTGCGGCGGCACACGGATGGCGTACGACCTGTTGCACGGCGATGCGGTGCAGGCGTTCCACGACAACGCCGTGCTGCTCGTCCTGGGCGTGCCGGCGATCGCGTACGTCCTGCTGCGCTGGCTGGTCCAGGGGCTGCGCGGGCGCGCCTACCGGCTGCAGCTCACCGGCCGCGGCAATGCCGTGGTGTTCGGCATTGCCGCGGTGTGGATGCTCGTCCGCAATCTCGCCGGCTGACGCCCGGCGGCATCGGCCGACGGCGACGGTGACCGCCGGGTTCAGCGGACGGTGACGGAGACTTCCCGGGTCAGCGGACGGTGACGGAGACCACCGGCGAGACGGTCCTGGCCGCGGCGATGCGGAGCTGGTTGACGCCCTTGATGCCGAGCTTGACCCGCACCGAGTAGGCACCGCTCTTGGCGACCGGGGACTGAGCGGGCAGCGAGACCCACTTGGTGCCCTGCTTCTGCTGGACGGTGACCTTGGTGCCCGCCGTGATGCCCTTGGCGGCGCCGGAGATCCGGAACTCCTGCCAGGCCTTGACGGAGTTCACGCTGGCCTTGGCGGTCAGCGACGCGGCGGCCGGGGCGGTGGCCACGACCGGCTTGGCGGCGTGCAGGTCCTGCGGCGCGGCGAAGGCGGCGGCCGAGCCCCCGGCGAACAGGGAGACGGCGATGACGCCGACGGTGGCGTAGCGGAGTGCGCGGTTCATGAGAGTTCCTCACTGTCGGTGTGTGGGCCGTGGTGACCTTCACCGAGGAACATGACGGACGGCCCGCGGACGTTCCGCGTACCGTCACAGATCGGCCATCTGTAACAGAACTGTCTGGAACTGGACGCACACCGCGGGCGGACCTCCGGCTGCCGGCTACAGCGCCACCAGCAGCCAGCCCCCGACGACCAGGAACAGCACCCCCGCGAACAGCGCGGTGACCGCGGCCACCGGCCGGCTGACCCCCTCGGCGACCGGCGTACCGGTCCGGGCGCACACCCCCGTCCACACCAGCAGTCCGGCGCCGAACAGCGCGAACGCCACACCGGCGAATGCCTCGGGTCCTCTCTCCATGCGGGCAGCGTGGCACCCCGGGACGGCATCCCGGCGAACACCGGATGAACGCCTTCCGCCCGTCCTGGGCGAAGCCCCGTGCCGTCCCCGCCGCTCCCCCCTGGCTCCTCCCTACTCCTCCCTACTTCTCCTCCGCCACCGGCTCCAGGAAGCCCTGCTCGACCAGCATCCGGATCGAGGCGGGCGTACGGTCCCGCAGCAGCACCGGGTCCTCGCCGACGAGTTGGGCGATGGCGTCCAGGATCCGTCCGGCGGGCAGCGTGCCGTCACACACACCGGCGAAGCCCGCCCCGACGGTGTCCACCTTCGTCGCCCGCCGCATACCGCGGTTCTGACGGAGCACCACGTGCTCGGGGTCCTCGGCCCCCGGCAGCCCGACCTGCTCCTGGACCACGCCGTCGGCGAGCCGGAAGCGCCCGGCCAGCAGCGCGGCGTCGTCCGTGGCGCTCAGGTAGTCCTGGCGCGCGAAGTGGGCCACGACCGCGTCCCCCAGCGGCTGTTCGACCGGATGCGGCCATTCCTCGACCGTGACGGACGGGGCGTCGGACCCGGACTTGCGCAGCGTGATCCAGCCGAAGCCGACGGCCTTGGTCCTACGGGCCGCGAACTCCTCCAGCCAGGCGTCGTACCGCGCGGCGTACTCCTCGTCACCGGCGCGGTGGTCACCGGCGTCCCGCAGCCAGAGCTCGGCGTACTGGGTGACGTCCTGCACCTCGCGCTGCACGATCCAGGCGTCACAGCCGCGCGGCACCCAGGAGCGCAGCCGGTCGTGCCACTCCTCGCCCTCGACGTGCTGCCAGTTGGCGAGCATCTGGCAGTACCCGCCGTCGTTGAGGTGCGCGGCGGACTGCTGGACGAGGATCCGGCACAGGTCGTCGCCGCCCATCCCGCCGTCCCGGTACGTCAGCCGGGCGCCGTCCGGCCCGACGGGCGAGATCACGAACGGCGGGTTCGACACGATCAGGTCGTACGTCTCGTCCCCGACCGGCTCGAACAGCGAGCCCTTCCTGAGGTCCGCAGCGCCGGCCCCGGAGAGCGCCAGCGTCAGCGCGGTGATCCGCAGGGCACGGGGGTTGAGGTCGGTGGCGGTGACCCGGGTGGCGTGCCGGGCGGCGTGCAGCGCCTGGATGCCGGAGCCCGTCCCGAGGTCGAGCGCCTTGCCGACCGGCCGGCGGACGGTGATCCCGGCGAGGGTGGTGGACGCGCCGCCGACGCCGAGCACCAGCTGCGCGCGCTCGGTCTCCCCGGCGCCCCGGATGCCGCCGGCGCCGCCGACCGCGCAGCCCAGGTCGGAGACGATCCACCAGTCCTGCCCCTCGGGGCCGCCGTACGGGCGGACGTCCACCGTGGCGCGCAGGGTGTCGCCGTCCTGCACCACCCAGCCGTCGGCGAGGCAGTCCTCGACCGGCAGGGCCGCCCGCGCCCGGCCCGGCTCCACCGGACGCTGCAGCAGGAACAGCCGCACCAGGGTCTCCAGTGGGCTGTCGCCGCGGGTCGCGCGCAGCGCGGGGACGGTCTCGTTGCGCGCCAGCGCGGCGTAGGCGGGCGCGCCCAGCAGGTCCAGCAGCCCGTCGGCGGTGAAGGCGGCGGTCAGCAGCGCCTCGCGCAGCCGGGCGGTGCGGGCGTTGCTCTCGGGGTCCTGGACATCGGCGGTGGGGAGGTGCGTACTCACACCGACCATTGTCCGTGCTGCCACTGACAATCGGCACCGGCCCGGCGGCACGCCCTTCCCGGGCGCGTCGCCGGGCCGGTGAAAGGCCCGCGGAGGCGTTACGACTTCTTGGACGGCGTGGGCACCGGGGAACCGGACGCGGCCTGGTTCTGGCAGCCCTTCTGCTTCGCCATCGCGGCGCCGACGTCACCGGCCTCCAGGTTCTTGAAGGCGGCCTCGCTCTGCTTGTTGAGCTTGTTGATGCCGTTGGACAGGTCACGCAGCCCGTCGGCGAACTTGAGCTTGTCCGAGGTGTCGAGGCTGTTGACCTGCTTCTGAAGGTCCGCGTAGCCCTTGGAGAGCGAGTTGAGCTCCTTGACCGCGTTCTCCTGCGCCTGCTTGCCCTGGTCGGTGGGCGGCGGCCCGGCCTGCTGCAGGGACTTGGCCAGCGAGGAGTACGCCTGCGAAATCTTCTGGAAGGCCGCCGAGTCGGTCTGCTGGACCTTCTTGGAGTCCGTGCTGCCGTTGTCGGCCGTCTGCATGGCGGCGTTGGCGTCCTGGATCTGCTTGAACGGGGCCTGCGCGGGGTCGCAGAAACTCTTCGCCCAGTCGTTGAGCTTCTTGCTGTTGTCCTCGCTGCAGCCGGTCAGCGCGAGCATCAGTGCCGCCCCGCCGGACAGTGCAGCCACAAGCTTCTTGTTCACCGGATTGGTCCCTTCCATGGCTCTCGGCCCCGGAACATACACGTCCGAACGGCCTGGTCCCCGGGTCGGGCAGCCGGTCCGGCCCTCATTGCAGCCATTTGCACCAAGGAGCGCAGGGCCACCCGGGCAGACCGAGGGCGGGTGTCCGGCGCCTGCAAAATGCGCCGTCCACCCGCCCAGTTGAGCGGTCCGCGAGCCCTTCCGACGGTCGGTTCCGGTTAGGACGCCACCGCCGTCTCGGCCGACTTGGCGACGCCGTCGGGCTCCTCGGAGTTGCCTTCGTCACCCACGGCGATCCCGCGCCGCTTGGAGACGTACACGGCGCCGACGATGACGACGAGCGCCACTACGGCCGCGCCGATCCGGATGCCGAGGTTCTTGTCCTCGCCGTACGAGAACTTCACCACGGCGGGCGCGATCAGCAGCGCCACCAGGTTCATCACCTTCAGCAGCGGGTTGATCGCCGGTCCGGCGGTGTCCTTGAACGGGTCGCCGACGGTGTCACCGATGACGGTGGCGGCGTGTGCCTCGCTGCCCTTGCCGCCGTGGTGGCCGTCCTCGACCAGCTTCTTGGCGTTGTCCCAGGCGCCACCGGAGTTGGCCAGGAAGACCGCCATCAGGGTGCCGGTGCCGATCGCCCCGGCCAGGAACGAGCCCAGCGCGCCGACGCCCAGCGAGAAGCCGACCGCGATCGGGGTGAGCACCGCCAGCAGGCCCGGGGTGGCCAGCTCGCGCAGCGCGTCCTTGGTGCAGATGTCGACCACCCGCCCGTACTCGGGCGTCTGGGTGTAGTCCATGATCCCGGGCTTCTCCCGGAACTGCCGGCGCACCTCGAAGACCACCGCTCCCGCCGACCGCGACACGGCGTTGATCGCCAGCCCGGAGAACAGGAACACGACCGAGGCGCCGAGGATCAGCCCGACCAGGTTGTTGGGCTGCGAGATGTCCAGGCTGAGCCCCATGCCGCCGGCCGCCCGGCCGATGTTGCGTACCGCGGTGGCGATCGCGTCCCGGTAGGAGCCGAAGAGCGCGGAGGCGGCCAGTACGGCGGTCGCGATGGCGATGCCCTTGGTGATGGCCTTGGTGGTGTTGCCGACCGCGTCCAGGTCGGTCAGCACCTGCGCGCCGTCACCGGTGACGTCACCGGACATCTCGGCGATGCCCTGCGCGTTGTCGGAGACCGGCCCGAAGGTGTCCATCGCCACGATCACGCCGACGGTGGTCAGCAGGCCGGTGCCGGCCAGCGCCACCGCGAACAGCGCCAGGGTGATGGACGCGCCGCCCAGCAGGAAGGCCGCGTAGACGGCGAGTCCGATCAGCACCGCCGAGTAGACGGCCGACTCCAGGCCGACCGAGATGCCGGAGAGGACGACGGTGGCCGGGCCGGTCAGCGAGGTCTTGCCGATGTCCCGTACGGGCCGCCGGGTGGTCTCGGTGAAGTAGCCGGTCAGCTGCTGGATCAGCGCGGCGAGCACGATGCCGACGGCGACCGCGACCAGGGCCAGCATCCGCGGGTCACCGCTGTGGCCCAGGACCACGGGGTCGCTGACGCCGGTCAGGTCGCGGTAGCTGGACGGCAGGTAGATGAAGACCGCGGCGGCCACCAGGACCAGCGAGATGCCCGCGGAGATGAAGAAGCCGCGGTTGATGGCGGTCATGCCGCTGCGGTCCCGGCGCCGCGGCGCGACGACGAAGATGCCGATCATCGCGGTGAGCACGCCGATGGCCGGCACCAGCAGCGGGAAGGCGAGGCCGGCGTCCCCGAAGGCCGCGGTGCCCAGGATGAGGGCGGCGACCAGGGTGACCGCGTACGACTCGAAGAGGTCGGCGGCCATACCGGCGCAGTCACCGACGTTGTCGCCGACGTTGTCCGCGATGGTCGCGGCGTTGCGCGGGTCGTCCTCGGGGATGCCCTTCTCGACCTTGCCGACGAGGTCGGCGCCGACGTCGGCGGCCTTGGTGAAGATGCCGCCGCCGACCCTCATGAACATCGCGATCAGCGCGGCGCCGAGGCCGAAGCCCTCCAGCACCTTGGGCGCGTCGACCGCGTAGACGAGGACCACACAGGACGCACCGAGCAGACCGAGTCCGACGGTGAACATGCCGACCACGCCGCCGGTACGGAAAGCGATCTTCATCGCCTTGTGGGATACCGCCGTAAGATCCTTTTCCCGGGATTCGCCCTCGGCCGGAGTGGCCTCCCGGGCGGCCGCCGCCACACGCACATTGCTGCGCACCGCGAGCCACATGCCGATATAGCCGGTGGCCGCCGAGAATGCCGCGCCGATCAAGAAGAAGGCGCTGCGTCCGGCGCGCTGCGACCAGTTATCCGCGGGCAGCAGCATGAGCAGGAAGAACACCACGACCGCGAATACGCCGAGGGTCCGCAACTGCCGTGCCAGGTAGGCATTTGCGCCTTCCTGCACCGCCGCCGCGATCTTCTTCATACTGTCGGTTCCCTCGCCGGCCGCGAGCACTTGGCGGACCAGCACCGCCGCGACGGCCAGCGCCGCCAGCGCCACCACGGCGATCACCAGCACGATGCCGCGGTTGCCCGCGGTCAGTGACGGCCCGGCCAGAAAAGAGGGGGTGTCAAGCAACTGAGGGGTGTAAGGCCCCGCCATTCGTCCTCCTTGACGTTTGGCACATGGGCGCGCGGAAGCACGCTCAGGCGTCCTGAGCAAGAGATGTGGACGGATTGTAGGGAGCCCCGGTTGATCAAAACAGGGCGCCTCAAAGGGAATTCGCCGGTAGTCGCGAAGATCAAAAGGTAGACGGCGCCCGGAATTCGCCCGGACGAAGGAATGCGCCGAATTCACTGACCGTCGACAGATGATCTCTTCGTCGTACCGATCACCGCTTGGTCGCGCATTGATCGCCGCTGCTCAAGGACGCCGTCCCCGGCCGTTGCGCCGAATGGGGCACGGGTGACCCCGGAGAGAATTGAGCCGCCCGGCCGCGGCCGAACGGGTGACCCACCGCCCACAGACGCCCCTCTGAGGGCCCGTGAGAACTCACGACGACCCATGAGGACCCGTCAGATCGAGGCCGGATCGCAACGCATGGGGAGCGGGTGGCGGAAGCCCGCGGCCACCGCGCAGAGCGGCGTGCAGGGGCACGCCAGGAACGTGCGGGGGCACGCCAGGAAGACGACAGACGCTCGGTACGAGTACGGGTACCAGCGGGTACGGGCCGCGGCAGGGCGGCCATCGGTCGCGGCTACGGGATCGTTGCCGCCGTCGTCGTGGGCCAGCTCATGCGGATCATGCCGCCCTCTTCACCGGCGGTCACCTCGACGTCGTCGACCAGCCCGCTGATGACCGCGAGGCCCATCTCGTCCTCGCCCTCGGCGTCGCTCTCCGCGGCGCCCTCGGCCTCGCCGGCACCCCGGGCACCCGCCGCGGTGGTCCCGCCGGGCACGCCGTCGCCCACCTCGATCGAGAACTTCTTCTCGTCCTCGATCAGCAGCACCCGCACCGGCGACGCGATGTCATGGCTCTCGTGCAGCCCCACGGCCCGGCTGCAGGCCTCGCCGACCGCGAGCCGCACCTCGTCGAGGACGGCCTCGTCCACCCCGGCCCGCCGTGCCACGGCAGCCGCGACCAGTCGCGCGGTGCGGACGTGCTCGGGAAGGGCGCTGAAACGGAGTTCGACGGTGGCCATGCCATCCCCCTCGATATGCGGGCGTGCGACGCAGGGGGCCGGACACCCGTCCGGTACCCCCCACTCCTTCCTTCCCCCGCGCCTGCCGGCGCGGGGGCCCGGCAAGCCGTCAGTCAGTGGCTGCGACGGCTTCGTCGACCGAGGTGTGAATCGGGAACACCTTGGTCAGACCGGTGATACGGAAGATCTTGAGAATGCGCTCCTGGTTGCAGACCAGGCGCAGCGAGCCCTCATGGGCGCGCACCCGCTTGAGTCCGCCGACCAGGACGCCGAGCCCAGTGGAGTCGAGGAAGTCGACACGTTCCATGTCCACCACGAGGTGGTAGCTTCCGTCGTTCACAAGCTCGACCAGCTGCTCCCGCAGCTTGGGCGCGGTGTATACATCAATCTCGCCACCGACCTCGACGACCGTACGGTCGCCAACGGTCCGGGTCGACAGGGACAGGTCCACGGATCCTCCAGCACCTTGCTATCGAGCGGTCGCCCCCCTGGGGCCTCCCCACCGAAGGTAGGGGCGGATCTGGCAGCCGCGATGGCATTCAATCACTTACCAGCAGGCGTGCACGACGCCCTTTGAGCATTGTCCGTCACTCCGGTGACACACTCGGTGCCGATGGCCTCCAATCGACTCCCGCCGGATGCGGGCGCGCGCCCTTCCCCAGGCATGATTCTCGAACGTCTCGCCCGGGGCGCGACCCGCGCTGCGCGCATCACTCATACGGAGCACTTGCCCCCGCGCATCGGCAGCCATGCCGACTGGCCGGATCGGATCCGGCCGGAAGTGATCGACGCGATCCGTTCGTCCGGAATCGAGCGTCCCTGGGCCCACCAGGCACGGACGTCCGAACACGCGCTGCGCGGCGAGTCGGTCGTGGTGGCCACCGGCACCGCCTCGGGCAAGTCCCTGGCCTATCTGGCGCCGGTCCTCTCCACGCTTCTGGACGGCTCGGAGGCGCCCAACGGCAGGGGCGCCACGGCCCTGTATCTGGCCCCGACGAAGGCCCTGGCCGCCGATCAACGGCGCGCCGTACGCGAGCTGGCCGCCCCGCTGGGCAACGCCGTGCGGCCCGCGGTCTACGACGGCGACACCCCCGTCGAGGAGCGCGAGTGGGTCCGCCAGTACGCGAACTACGTGCTCACCAACCCCGACATGCTGCACCGCGGCATCCTGCCGGCCCACCCCCGGTGGTCCTCCTTCCTGCGCGCGCTGCGCTATGTCGTCATCGACGAGTGCCACACCTACCGCGGTGTGTTCGGCTCGCACGTCGCCCAGGTGATCCGCCGGCTGCGCCGGGTCTGCGCCCGCTACGGCGCCGAGCCGGTCTTCCTGCTCGCCTCCGCCACGGCCGCCGAGCCGTCCCGGGCGGCGACCCGGCTCACCGGTCTGCCAGTGGTGGAGATCACCGAGGACACCTCGCCGCGCGGCGAGTTGGTCTTCGCGCTCTGGGAGCCGCCGCTGACCGAGCTGCACGGTGAACAGGGCGCCCCGGTGCGCCGCACGGCCACCGCCGAGACCGCCGATCTGCTCACCGACCTCGCCGTCCAGGGCGTGCGCACGGTCGCCTTCGTACGCTCCCGGCGCGGCGCGGAACTGATCGCGCTGATCGCCCAGGAACGGCTCGCGGAGGTGGACCGTTCGCTGCCCGCGCGGATCGCCGCCTATCGGGGCGGCTATCTGCCCGAGGAGCGCCGCGCCCTGGAACGCTCCCTGCACAGCGGCGCGCTCCTGGGCCTGGCCGCCACCACGGCGCTGGAGCTGGGCGTGGACGTCTCCGGCCTGGACGCCGTGATCATCGCCGGCTATCCGGGGACCCGCGCGTCCCTGTGGCAGCAGGCCGGCCGGGCCGGACGGGCCGGGCAGGGCGCGCTGGCGGTGCTCGTGGCCCGCGACGACCCGCTGGACACCTATCTCGTCCACCACCCGGAGGCGCTCTTCGACCAGCCGGTCGAGTCGACCGTCCTCGACCCCGACAACCCCTACGTGCTCGCCCCGCACCTGTGCGCCGCCGCCGCCGAACTCCCGCTCACCGAGGCCGACTTCCCGCTCTTCGGGCCCGCGGCCGAAGGGCTGATGCCGCAGCTGGAGGCCGCGGCCCTGCTGCGGCGGCGCGCCACCGCCTGGCACTGGACGCGCCGCGAACGGGCCGCCGACCTCACCGACATCCGCGGCCAGGGCGGTGCGCCGGTGCAGGTCGTGGAGACCGGCACCGGGCGGCTGCTGGGGACCGTGGACGCCGCCGCGGCGCACACCACTGTGCACGACGGGGCGGTCCACCTCCATCAGGGCCGTACGTACGTCGTGCGCCGGCTCGACCTGGACGACGACGTCGCGCTCGTCGAGGAGGCCAGCCCGCCGTACTCCACGACGGCCCGCGACACCACGGCCATCTCCATCCTGGAGACCGACACCGAGGTCCCCTGGGGGGACGCCCGGCTGTGCTTCGGCTCCGTGGAGGTCACCAACCAGGTCGTGTCCTACCTGCGCCGCAAGCTCATCACCGGCGAGGTCCTGGGCGAGACCAAGCTCGATCTGCCGCCGCGCACGCTGCGCACCCGCGCGGTGTGGTGGACGGTCACCGAGGACCAGCTCGACGCCGCCCGCGTCGGCCCCCGGCAGCTCGGCGGCGCGCTGCACGCCGCGGAGCACGCCTCCATCGGCATGCTGCCGCTCTTCGCCACCTGCGACCGCTGGGACATCGGCGGGGTCTCCGTCCCGCTGCACCCGGACACCCTGCTGCCGACCGTGTTCGTCTACGACGGCCATCCGGGCGGCGCGGGCTTCGCCGAACGCGCCTTCCACACGGCCGCCGACTGGCTCACCGCCACCCGCAGCGCCATCGCCTCCTGCGAGTGCGAGGCCGGCTGCCCGTCCTGCATCCAGTCCCCCAAATGCGGCAACGGCAACGACCCCCTCCACAAACGCGGCGCCATCCGCCTCCTGGGCGAACTCCTCCGCGGGGCCCCGAAGACCGCCGTCTGACGCACGCGCCGGGGGCGGTGGGCGGGCAAGGGCCGTCCCTCGTACTGTCCGGTGGCTGGCGGGGCCTCCCTGCGCAGCCGCCGCACGAACGACGGCTGCCCCACGCGCGCCCGGGCGAGCAGTGAGTGTCCCTTCCGCTGCCGTACGACCGGCGGCGGGAGCCCCGTGTGCCACCTGGCGGGCAACGGAAAGCCCTTGCGCCTCCGTACGGGCAACGGAACTCCGCTGCGCCTCCGTACGGACGGCGGATGTCCCATGCACCGCTGTACGGGCAGGGGGCGTCCCTTGGGCCACTGTGCGGGCAGGGGGCCCTGGCGCCGCTGTACGGGCAGTGGGCGTCCCTTGAGCCGCTGTATGGGCAGGGGGCCCTGGCGCCGCTGTACGGGCAGTGGGCGTCCCTTGGGCCGTCGGGCCGGCGCGGGCCCGTGACTGGGCGGTGAAGGGACCGCTGCCTGCTTCCACCGAGACGTCCGCGATCGGGCCGGAGACCGCGCAGCGCACCAGCCGTGTGTGCTGCGCAGCCGCCACCCGGCCAGCGGCCGCGCAGGCAGCGGCCGGGCCCCGTACGGCGCGATCCGCCGCGGCCAGGGCGGCCAGGTCGGCGGCGCCTCCCGCCCGGTGGCGCGCCGTGACGGCCTGGCCCAGTCCCATCAGGGCCAGGAAGACCGCGCACAGTGCCGCGGCGGCGAAGACCGTGCAGACCGTCGCCGAGCCCTCATCGCCCCACCGTTTCCTCCGCAAGAGCCACCGCCTCCCCTCCGACGCGTACCGTCAGCTCCCCGACACCGGGCAGTGCGGCCTCGACCCGCACCCGCACCAGATCGCCCTCCCGGGCCAGCGCCACCCGCGCGCCCCGGGGCGCCACGCGCCGCGCGGCCGCCAGCACCGCCGCCCGCGGTTCCGACCGCGCCGCCGCCCGGGCCCCGGCCCGCGCCGCGTCCACGCACTCGATGCGGGCGCAGGCAGCCATCAGCCCCCAGATGAGGACCGCCACGACCACCACCAGCACCGGCAGCACCAGAGCCGTCTCCGCGGTCACGGAGCCGGCGTCGCGCGCCCTCCGCGGGGCCGCGCGGGCCCCGCGGAGCGTCCTTCCACCGTTACGACGGCGCATGGAGCGCCTGCTCGATCAATGACCGCAGCGCCGCACGCACGGTGCCGCTCGTGATGAGCCGGTAGAACACCACGGCCAGCGCACACGCCGCGAGCGTGACGATCGCGTACTCGGCCGTCGCCATCCCGCGGTCGTCGGCAGCCCTCCCGCGCAGCCGCTTCCTCCATCGCCGGAACATGCCAACCCCCGTTCCCCGGCCGCCTCCCGACCGGTTCGTCGTCGTTGTCTGGGTCGTTTCTCTGGGTCGTTTGTCTGGGTCGTTGTCGTTCTCGTTGTCGTTGTTTGGCTGTGGTCGTTGGTTGAGTCGTTGTTGTTGTTGTCGTTGTTGGGTCGTTGGCGTTGGCGTTGGCTGGCGACGTCGTCTCGCGTCGCCGCTTCGGGTCAGGCCTCGCTCTCAGGCCCCGCCGTCAGCTCTCGTAGTCAGCCCTCGCTGTCAGTTGCGCCCCAGCAGGCCGTCCGCCAGTCCGATGAGCACCGGTGCCACCCCGAGCAGGAGGAACGCCGGGAGAAAGCACCCGGCCAGCGGGAGAGTGACCAGCACGCCGGCCCGTCGGGCCCGCGCGGCCGCGGCTCTGTCCCGTTCGGCGCGCAGAGCAGCGGCGATCCGGGACGCGGATTCCACCGCCGGCACACCGGATATTCCGGCGCGCTCCATACAGCGGGCGAGTTCCCCGGCGCCGGGCAGTGCGGCCAACCGCCGCCATACGACAGCGGGTTCGCCGCCCAGTCGCAACTCCGCCGCGACGTGCCGCAGCCGTTCGGCCACCGGCCCGTCGAGGGACCGGCCGACCGCTTCGGCGGCTTCCCGTGGGCCGGCTCCCGCCGCCAGGCAGGCGGCCAACAGATCGCCGGCCGGCGCCAGTTGCCGGTGCACCTCCTCGGCCGCCGACCGTGCGGCCTGCGCCTCCTGGTGGCGCGCCAGTCTGCGGTGCGCCACGAAACCCGCGACGAGTCCCGCCAGGACTCCGGCCGCCCCTCCGATGAGGAGGGTCACGAAGACCGCCGCTCCCAGGGGCCCGGCCCATCTCGCCGGCCCACCGGGTCCCGCTGGACGGTCCCGGGCCTTCGCACGAGGGCGACCTGCGCGCCGTCCGCGCACCGGGAGCCGGCTCGACCCGCCGGCCCCGTCATCGCCCCCACGGCGGCCGTCCCCGTCCGGCCCGTGGCCCAGGACGGCCGCCACCCGTCTCCGTACGGCCCGGCGCCGGCGCACCTCGTCCAGCACCCCCATGCCGCACCCCGTCGCCATCGCGCGCAGCACCACCGCCGCGACAGCCACCGCGACGCCCACCGTCATCCCCACCCTGTGGACAACGTCTGCGACGCGGATCCCCGCACCCACCACTGCGCTCACCACTTGTCCCTTCTGCGCAGGTTCCGTACGCCCGCGCCCTCGTGCGGCACTTCCGCGCCTTCCACGCCTTCCGTGCGTTCCGCGCCCTCCGCGCCTTCCGCGCAGTCCGCCTCTGGCGCGCCTCGCACGCCCTCCATGCCGCCCATGCCGCTCGTGCCGCCCCTGCCTTCCGCTTCCGCGACGATCCGGGCCGTCCACGCCACCCCGCCCCACTCCAGGAGCCCACCGAGCACCAGGCAGCCCCAGCCGGCCGGGGAGTGCAGCAGCACCCCCAGGGGGTCGGCGCCCAATGCGGCGCCCATCAGGAGGCCGCCCACCGGGAGCAGCGCGAGCATCAGTGCGGTCGTCCGGGGCCCGGCCAACTGGGCCCGCAGCTCCTCGCGCAGCTCCCGGCGGGCGCGGAGTCCGGCCGCGATCCGCTCCAGGCCGGAGGCCAGGCCCGCACCGCCCTCGACCGCCACCTGCCAGCACGCCGCCACGGCGGTGAGCCCCTCGGCCCCGGGCTGCCGCGCCGCGGCCCGTAGCGCGCGGGGCACGTCCCCGCCGTAGCGCGCGGCCGCGGTCGCCGACCGGACCGCCGGGCCCAGCGCCGGTGGTGCCCCCGCGGCGTACAGCGCCTGGGCCGGCTGCCGGCCGGCCCGCAGCTCCCCCGCCACCGCCGTGCACAGCCCGATCACCTCGGTGGTCCGCCGCTCGCGGGCCCGTTCCGCCCGACGGCCGGCGAGCCACCGCCGGACGAGGTGGCCGGCCACCGGTGCCGCGAGCACCGGCAGCACGGAACCGCCCAGCACGCCCAGCGCCAGTCCGGCCGGCAGACACCACACTTCCCGTCCGATGTCGGTCCGGCGCCCGAGGCGCCATCGCCGTTCGCCCTCGGTCAGCTGCCCCGCGCACCACGTCCGCACCTCCCCCCTCAGCCACCGGGACCACCCCTGGGCAGTGCGATCGCCCGCATCGCCGCCGAGGACCGCCCGGGCCCGCCGCCGTACGTCCTCCCGCCTCCCGGCCGCCAGCCGGGCCGCGGCCACCGCACAGACCACCGCGCCCACCAGCACCACCCCGGCGCCGTTCATGACCACTCGCCCCCGCCGCGCTCGCACAGGCGGCTCAACCGGTCCCAGCCGGGGGCCCGTTGGAAGCCGTCCGGGCTCCAGGCGGCCGCCGGGACGGTCACCACACAGCCGTCGCGATCGCGTTCGAGGACGTGGACCTCGGCGATCCGGCGGCGGCCGGTCCGGTCGCGCACCAGGTGGAGGACGACGGAGAGCGCGGCCGCCAACTGGCTGTGCAGCGCGGCCCGATCCAGGCCCGCGGTCGAGCCGAGAGCCTCCAGGCGCGCGGGGACGTCGCAGGCGGCGTTGGCATGGACCGTGCCGGAACCGCCCTCATGGCCCGTGTTGAGGGCCGCCAGCAGGTCCGTGACCTCCGCACCCCGCACCTCGCCCACCACCAGCCGGTCGGGCCGCATCCGCAGCGCCTGGCGTACGAGGTCCCGCAGCGTCACCCGACCCGCGCCCTCCTGATTGGCGGGCCGGGTCTCCAGCCGCACCACATGGGGGTGGTCGGGGCGCAGCTCTGCCGAGTCCTCGGCCAGGACGATCCGCTCGGCCGGGCCGACCAGACCGAGCAGCGTGCTGAGAAGCGTGGTCTTTCCGGAGCCCGTGCCGCCGCTGATCAGGAAAGACAGCCGGGCCGCCAGCACCGCCCGGAGCAGCCGATCGCCGCCGGGCGGGACCGTCCCGGCCGCCACCAACTCCGCGAGCGCGAAGGCCCTGGGCCGCAGCACCCGTAAGGACAGGCAGGTCCCGCCGACCGCCACCGGGGGCAGGACGGCGTGCAGCCGGGTGCCGTCCGGCAGCCGGGCGTCCACCCAGGGCCGGGCGTCGTCCAGCCGCCGGCCGGCCACCGCCGCCAGCCGCTGGGCCAGCCGGCGGATCTCCGCGCCGTCCCGGAAGCGGACGTCCGTGCGCTCCAGGCCGCCGCCGCGGTCCACCCACACCTCGTCCGGCGCGGTGACCAGGACGTCCGTCACGTCGGGCGCGGCCAGCAGCGGCTCCAGTGGTCCGCTGCCCACCATCTCGGAGCGCAACGCCCCCACCACGCCCAGCACTTCGGTGTCCCCCAGCAGCCGCCCCTCCTCGCGCAGCGCCACCGCCACCCGGGCCGGGGTCGGCTCCGCCCCGGATTCGGCGAGCCGTCGCCGCACCGCCTCCAGCAGGCCCTCACCATCTTTCACGGCCGGCCTCCGTCCGTTCCGTCCGGGCCCGCGGCCGCCGGATCCGCGCCGCCGGGCGCCCCCTTCCGGTCCGCTCCCGGAAGCGCGCCGCCGTCCCGGCCCGCCGTCGCCCGGGACCAGAACTCCCCGCAGAAGCGCGCGAGCGGACCGCGCGCCTGGGAGCCCGGCGGCAGACCGCGCGCCAGGTCTGCGAACAGGCCCAGTTCCCACGGGAGTTCACCGGCCAGCGGAAGATCCATGAGGCGGGCGATCTCGGCCGGGGGCAGGCCGTGTCCATGGCGGTCGGGGGTTCCGCGCGCCACCAGCCGCAGATCGCCGAGCAGGGGCTGCACCCCGGCGGCCACCCGTTGGGCCGCCGCCACCGCCCGCAGCTCCGTGGGAACCAGCAGCAGCCCGACGTCCACCTGGGACAGCGCCTCCGCCGTCGCCTCGTCGGCGCGGCGCGGCAGGTCCACCACCACGACCCCGCCGCGCCGGCGCGCCGCGGAGACGACCGCACGCATGGCCGGCGGCGGAATGGCGACCTCGATGCCGCGGTCCCAGCTGAGGACCCGTAGGGAGTGCAGCCGGGGCAGGGACTCCTCAAGGGCGCCGCAGGCCACCCGGCCGCGCGACTCGGCGAAGGCCGGCCAGCGCAGCCCCTTCTCCTTCTCCCCGCCCAGCAGGACGTCCAGCCCACCGCCCAGCGGATCGCCGTCGACGAGCATCGTGCGCCGCCCGGTCCGCGCGGCGGTGACGGCCAGCGCGGCGGCCAGGGTGCTCGCCCCGGCGCCCCCGCGGCCGCCGATGACGCCGACCGTGAGGGCCGGCGGCCCGTCGCCCTCGACCGCGTCGGCGATCCGGTCGACCAGCCAGCGCTCCCCGTCGGGAAGGCCGAGGACCCGCTCGGCGCCCAGGGCGACGGCCCGCCGCCAGGTCTCCTGGTCGTCGGTGCCGCGCGCCGCGAGGATCACGCCCGGGCGGCGTCCGGCACCGCGTAACCGGCCCGCGCAGTCGGCCCCGACGACGACCAGGGGTGCCGCTTCCCAGCCCCCTTTGCGGGCCGGCAGGCCGTGCGCCACTTCGGGCAGCGCGCCGGCCGCGGCACACAGCCGCAGCAGATCGTCGAGGAGCCGTTCGTCCTCGGTGATGATCAGCGGGCCGCCCCACTCTTCGCCGGCCCGGGCCGGCCCTTCCGATCGCGTGGTTCCAGCCATGTCCCGTCCCCTATCGCTACGCGACTCGCACTCCGCGAACTCGCGGACTTTTACGATGCAGGGATCGGGAAATCCGAGTGGATCTTGGTCCAAATCTGTGGACAACTCCGCGCCTGTGAATATCCCCGTCACCTATTCCAGCGACCGGCGGCCACTTCCGTGACACAAGAGGGCCCCGCGAGGCGCTCCGGGGGCACGAGGGAGCGACCCGTCGGGGCCTTCCTCAGAGCAGCAAGTTGACTACGGTGCGTAAGGGGAGGGAGGCGTCGTGAAGGCAGGCCCCGAGCGGGCGCAAAGGCGGGCGGATCGGTGCCTCACGGCGAAAAAGGCCCCCGGACATGCGACGACCCCCGCCGGGGGGGAGAGCGGGGGTCGTCCCCACGGCCGACTCGGGGGGGGAGGAGCCGGACCGGGTTAGCACGGTCGCGAACGATCCGTGACTTCCATGGTGTACCCGAGAGCCTTCTCAGGCAAACCCACGCGCCAGACCTTACGCCGAATGGTGGGCCGCCTATGCTCACCCCGTGGAAAACCACTCCGTGCCTCACTCGACGCCCCGTACTGCCGCGTTCTTCGACTTGGACAAGACCGTCATTGCTAAGTCGAGCACGCTGACCTTCAGCAAGTCGTTCTACCAAGGCGGCCTGATCAATCGGCGGGCCGTACTGCGCACTGCGTATGCCCAGTTCGTGTTCCTCGCGGGCGGTGCCGACCACGATCAGATGGAGCGGATGCGGGAATATCTCTCCTCCTTGTGCCGCGGCTGGGACGTGTCCCAGGTGCGGGAGATCGTCGCCGAGACACTGCACGATCTGATCGACCCGATCATTTACGACGAGGCGGCCTCACTCATCGAGGAACATCACGCCGCCGGGCGCGATGTCGTCATTGTCTCCACCTCGGGTGCCGAGGTCGTCGAACCGATCGGGGAACTTCTCGGTGCCGACCGGGTCGTGGCCACCCGTATGGTCGTCGGCGAGGACGGCCGATTCACCGGAGAGGTGGAGTATTACGCCTACGGCCCCACCAAGGCGGAGGCCGTCCGGGAGCTCGCCGAGTCGGAGGGCTATGACCTGGAACGCTGTTATGCGTACAGCGATTCGGCAACCGACGTCCCGATGCTGTCGGCCGTGGGGCATCCGTGCGCGGTCAATCCGGACCGCGCACTGCGTCGCGAGGCCGTCGCCCGGGGCTGGCCGATCCTCTCCTTCAACCGCCCGGTCCCGCTCAAGCAGCGGCTGCCGGTGCTGTCCATGCCGTCCCGGCCGGCGCTCGCCGCCATGGCCGCGGTGAGCGCGGCGGCCGCCACCGCCACCCTGGTCTGGTACGCGAGCCGGCGGAAAACCGCTGAGCCGCGCCTGGCTCGTATTGGCCGGACCGGCCGCGCCGCCCGTATCGACCGCGTTTGAAGCCAAACGTAAAGATCTGCGGCCCGGGGTTCCGCTTGCCCGGCACGAGGAGTACAAAGGACTTAACGGCCCGCGAGACCAAGGACATCCGAGAGGAACACCTTTAACGCAGCAAAGTGGCCCACGGACCGATGCATGAATGCTGGGCACCCACGCGACGCCGACCCGTCGATTACGGGCCAGCCGCACCAGGTAACCGGACGAAGATTCCGACCTGATGGGCAATATTCGAGCACGCACTGGTAACCGGGCAGACATGCCAGCGGCGGTACCACCGATTGGTACCGCCGCAACCCTGTGTTCGGGCCAAATCAGGCAATGCGTTCCGGAATTCCGGCTACCGGGTCGGATACCGCCGCCCTCACCGGCCGGATACCGCGCCTCCGCCGCTCATGCCGCGCCGCGCTGGAGGGCCTCACAGACCGCCGTGCTCTCCCGTACGCCGAGCTCCACCGCGCGTCCGCAGTGGGCGATCCATCCGGCGACACCCTCCGGGGTGCCCGAGACATAGCCCTCCAGGGCCGCCACGTAGGCCGCCCGGCCCAGTTCCGCGTGCCCCACCTCGGCGGGGCAGATCGCCTTGGGGTCCAGTCCGCTGCCGATCAGCACGATCCGCTCCGCGGCCCGCGCGACCAGCCCGTTGTGCGAGGCGAACGGCCGCAGCGCCAGCAGTTCGCCGTGCACCACCGCGGCGAGCACCAGGGCCGGCGCCTCCGTGCCGGCCAGCAGCAGCCGCGACAGGCCGTCCAGCCGCCCGGCCACCTCGTCGGCGTCCGGCAGCGGCAGCTCGATGAGCGGCTCGTCCACCGGCTCCGCGGCGAGCCGGGGCCGCCCCACCGTGTCGTCCGCCGCCTCCTTGCCGGCCGCCACGAGGTGGAGCCGCGCCAGCACCCGCAGGGGCGACTGCCGCCACACGCTCAGCAGCTGGCCGGCCTCGGCGGTCAGCCGCAGGGCCGCGCCGACCGTCCGCGACTCACCCTCGACGCCGAAGTCGGTCCGGCGCCTGACCTCTTCGAGCGCCCAGTCGGCGCCCGACAGGGCCGCGGAACCGCGCGCTCCGCGCAGCGCCGCCTCGGAACTGACCTCGTTGCTGCGACGCCGCATGATCCGGTGCCCGTAGACCCGGTCGACGCCCTTGCGTACGGAGTCCACGGAGTCGGTGACCCCCGGGAGCGAGGCCAGGGTCGCGAGCGGATCATCGCTCGCCTTCGGGGGTGCGGGGGTGGTCCCCGGGGAGTTGCCAGCCATGGGTACGACCCTACGCACCGTCGGCCCGAACCCCTCGAAGGAGTGGTCTTCTTCACGCAGAGCTCTCACTCAGCGGAACAGCCGGATTACCCTTCGTGAACATGAAGATCGCTTTCGTAGGCAAGGGCGGCAGCGGCAAGACCACCCTCTCCTCCCTGTTCATCCGCCATCTCGCCGCGGCCCGGGTCCCCGTGATCGCCGTGGACGCCGACATCAACCAGCATCTGGGCGCCGCCCTCGGCCTCGACGAGGCGGAGGCCGCCGCGCTTCCCGCGATGGGCGCCCATCTCCCGCTGCTCAAGGACTACTTGCGCGGCAGCAACCCCCGGATCCCGTCCGCCGAGGCCATGATCAAGACGACCCCGCCCGGTGAGGGGTCGCGCCTCCTGCGGGTCTGCGAGGACAATCCGGTTTACGACGCGTGCGCGCGCACGGTGGAACTGGACGGCGCCCCGGTCCGGCTGATGGCGACCGGGCCGTTCACCGAGTCGGACCTCGGCGTGGCCTGTTACCACTCCAAGGTCGGCGCCGTCGAACTGTGCCTGAACCACCTCGTTGACGGCCGCGAGGAGTACGTCGTGGTCGACATGACGGCCGGTTCCGACTCCTTCGCCTCCGGGATGTTCACCCGCTTCGACATGACCTTCCTGGTCGCCGAGCCGACCCGTAAGGGCGTCGCGGTCTACCGCCAGTACAAGGAGTACGCCCGGGATTTCGGGGTCCCCCTCAAGGTGGTGGGCAACAAGGTGCAGAGTCCGGACGACCTGGCTTTCCTGCGCGACGCGGCGGGCGACGACCTGCTGGTGACGGTCGGCCAGTCGGAATGGGTGCGCGCCATGGAGAAGGGCCGCCCGACCCGCTTCACCTATCTGGAGCAGGCCAACCGCCGCGCCCTGGAGACGCTGCACGACGCGGCCGACGCCTCCTACGGGCGCCGCGACTGGGAGCGCTACACGCGCCAGATGGTGCACTTCCACCTGAAGAACGCGGAGAGCTGGGGCAACGCCAAGACGGGCGTCGATCTCGCGGCCCAGGTCGACCCGGCGTTCGTCCTCTCCGAGGGGACGGCCGCCCCGCAGCCGGCCTGATCGCCGTACGGCGCGAGTCGTCGCACGGCTCGCGCCGGGCCCACCGGGCCGGCCGCCCCGTTTACCCACCGCGGCAACGCCGGAGCCAGGATCTTCACCCGATAGAGGGGTGAATTGGGGCGAATGCCCGCAAAGCCTTCTCCGGACCTTTACACGTCATTACGCTTCGCTTACCGCCGCTTGAGAGTCACCGGACCGTCACCCACCACGACGCCCACCGGCCGGCTCGCGACCCGCCGCAGTACACCGCCGCCCACGATCGCGCCCCGCGCGACCGCGTCGCCCCGGAGGAGACGGGAATGTCGCAGATCGAGAAGTCGCCGCCGCAGCCGCCCCGCTCCCACCGAGCAGACATCCCTCCCGAGCCCGGCCCCCAGCCCGCCGAACCCCGGACGAAGCGGGCCGGCCGGGCCGCCTGGCTCCGGGACCTCTCCGCCTCGGCCGTCGTGTTCCTGCTCGCCGTCCCGCTGTCGCTCGGCGTCGCGCTGGCCACCGGGGCCCCGCTCCAGGCCGGACTGATCGCCGCGGTCGTCGGCGGCATCGTCGCCGGTCTGCTCGGCGGCGCGCCCCTCCAGGTGAGCGGCGCCGCCACCGGCCTCCTGGTGGTCACCACCGACCTCGTCCAGCGCTACGGCTGGCGGGCCACCTGCGCCATCACGGTCCTGGCCGGCCTGACCCAACTCGCCCTGGGCGCCCTGCGGGTGGCCCGGGCCACGCTGGCCGTCAGCCCGGCGATCGTGCACGGCATGCTGGCCGGCATCGGCGCCACCATCGCCATCGGGCAGCTCCATGTGGTGCTCGGCGGCCGGCCCGACAGTTCGGCGCTCGACAACATCGCCGCCCTCCCCGGCCAGCTGGTGCATCCGCACACCACCGCGCTGCTGATCGGCGCCGTCACCGTGGCCGTACTCGCCGGCTGGGGGCGGCTGCCGGGCCGCGCCGGACGGTGGGCCCGGGCGCTGCCGGCGCCGCTGGTCGCGGTGGCCGCCGCCACGGCGGTCGGCGCGGGATCGGCGGTGCCGCGCGTGGCGCTGCCGTCCTGGCAGGTGCCCGCGCTCCCGACGCTGCCGGAGGCGTCCGTCCCGGCCCTGGCCGCCGCGGTGCTGACCGTCACCTTCGTCGCCAGTATGGAGTCGCTGCTGTCCGCCGTGGCCGTGGACCGGCTCGCCGCCGAGCGGTCCGAGGCCCCCGCCGGCGGCCTCCGGCTCAACCGCGAACTCGCCGCCCAGGGAGCGGCCAACACCGTCTCCGGCCTGCTGGGCGGCCTGCCCGTCTCCGGCGGCGCGATCCGCGGCTCGGCCAACGTACGGGCCGGCGCCGCCACCCGCCGCGCCACCGTGCTGCACGGCGTGTGGGTGCTGCTGTGCGCCGGCCTGACGGCGGCCGCCCTGGAGCTCATCCCGCTCGCCGCACTGGCCGCCCTGGTGATGGTGGTCGGCGTACGGATGGTGAGCTTCGCGCACATCCGGCACGTACAGCGGCACCGCGAATTCCCGGTCTACGCCGCCACGTTGGGCGGTGTGGTCCTGCTCGGCGTCCTCCAGGGCGTGCTGACCGGCATCGCCGTCGCGGCCTTCCTCGCACTGCGCCGGCTGACCCACACGCGCGTCACCGTCACGAAGGAGGGCGAGGGCTACCGGGTGCGCATCAGCGGCCAGTTGACGTTCCTGGCGGTGCCGCGGCTGACCCGGGCGCTGGCGCTGGTCCCGGCCCACACCGATGTCGTCATCGAACTCCGCGGCTCCTTCATGGACCACGCCGCCTACGAGGCGCTGCAGTCCTGGTCGGCGGCCCATCGGGCGCACGGCGGCTGGGTGACCCTCGGTGGCCGCTCGGCCCGGCCGGTCGCCGAGTCGGCCGACCCGCACTCCTGCCGGCCGTGGACGCCGTGGCGCCACCACGAGTGCACCCGGCCCGACCCGGACCAGGACCCGGCCCCGGAGAGCGGCAGCCAACTGCTGGGCGGGATCAGCGCGTTCCAGCGCCATACGGCCCCGCTGGTGCGCGAGGAGCTGGCGCGGCTGGCGCGCGAGGGCCAACGGCCCACCCAGCTGTTCCTGACCTGCGCCGACTCCCGGCTGGTCACGAGCATGATCACTGCCAGCGGCCCGGGCGACCTGTTCACCGTGCGCAACGTCGGCAATCTGATGCCCCCGCCCGGCTCGGACGCCTCGTGCGACTCCGTGGGCGCGGCGATCGAGTACGCGGTCGAGGTCCTGCAGGTCGGCTCGATCACGGTGTGCGGGCATTCCGGATGCGGCGCCATGGGAGCCCTGCTGAATGCCGCGGCTCCCGAGGACGGCGATCCGACCCCGCTCTCCCGCTGGCTGCGGCACGGCCTGCCGAGCCTGGCCCGGATGCAGCGCATCGGGCGGCTGGGCCGGGGCGAAGTCGCGCTGTGCGGCCGTCCGGTGAGCGACGATCAGGAGCGGCTGGCGCTCGTCAACGTCCGGCAGCAGCTCGACCACCTCAGGGCGCACGCCTGCGTGGCGCGCCGGGTGGCGGAGGGAGCACTCACCCTGCACGGGATGTACTTCCATGTCGGCGAGGCCCAGGCGTATGTGCTCGACGAGGCCACCGGGCGGTTCCGCGCGGTCCGCGGCGAGGCGTCCCCGGTCAGGGCCTGACCTGCGCGGCAGCCCACTCGTCAGCACGGAATCGACTGGCCGTCAACAGGTCTACACCATTTTTTGTCCACAGCCCTTGTCAGGGGCCGGTGCGGGCTGATGAGCTATGGCCTGGGACACATCGGACACCCCTGTGATTGGGAGAAGTCGTGAGCAACGAAAGCCTGGCCAACCTGCTCAAAGAGGAACGGCGGTTCGCACCACCCGCCGAGCTGGCCGCGCACGCCAACGTCACGGCTGCCGCGTACGAACAGGGCGCGGCGGACCGGCTGGGCTTCTGGGCCGAGCAGGCCCGTCGCCTGTCCTGGGAGACCGAGCCCACCCAGACCCTCGACTGGTCCAACCCGCCCTTCGCGAAGTGGTTCGCCGACGGCAAGCTGAACGTCGCCTACAACTGCGTCGACCGCCATGTGGAGAACGGCCTGGGTGACCGGGTCGCCATTCACTTCGAGGGCGAGCCGGGCGACAGCCGCTCCCTGACCTACGCCGAGCTGCAGCGCGAGGTCTCCAAGGCCGCCCACGCCCTCACCGAGCTGGGCGTGCGGGCCGGCGACCGGGTCGCCATCTACCTGCCGATGATCCCGGAGACGGTCGTCGCCATGCTGGCCTGCGCCCGCCTGGGCGCGCCGCATTCGGTCGTCTTCGGCGGCTTCTCCGCGGACGCGCTGGCGACCCGGATCAACGACGCCGACGCCCGCGTGGTGATCACCGCCGACGGCGGCTACCGCCGCGGCAAGCCGTCCGCCCTCAAGCCGGCCGTCGACGAGGCCCTGACCAGGCCCGGCACGGAGAACGTCCGCAGCGTGCTCGTGGTGCGCCGTACGGGCCAGGAGGACATCGCCTGGCACGAGGGCCGCGACGTGTGGTGGCACGACATCGTCGACCGGCAGAGCGAGACGCACACCCCCGAGGCGTTCGACGCCGAGCACCCGCTGTTCATCCTCTACACCTCCGGGACGACGGGTAAGCCCAAGGGCATCCTGCACACCACCGGCGGCTACCTCACCCAGGTGTCGTACACCCACCACGCCGTCTTCGACCTGAAGCCGGAGACCGACGTCTACTGGTGCACCGCCGACGTCGGCTGGGTGACGGGCCACTCGTACATCGTCTACGGCCCGCTCGCCAACGGCGCGACCGAGGTGCTCTACGAGGGCACCCCGGACACCCCGCACCAGGGCCGCTGGTGGGAGATCGTCCAGAAGTACGGCGTGACGATCCTCTACACCGCGCCGACCGCGATCCGGGCCTGCATGAAGTGGGGCGACGACATCCCGGCGAAGTTCGACCTGTCGTCGCTGCGCGTTCTGGGTTCGGTCGGCGAGCCGATCAACCCCGAGGCGTGGATCTGGTACCGCAAGCACATCGGCGCGGACTCGGCACCGATCGTCGACACCTGGTGGCAGACCGAGACCGGCGCGATGATGCTCAGCCCGCTGCCGGGCGTCACGGCCACCAAGCCCGGCTCCGCACAGCTGCCGCTGCCCGGCATCTCGGCGACCGTCGTGGACGACGACGCCAACGAGGTCCCCGACGGCGCCGGTGGCTACCTCGTCCTGACCGAGCCGTGGCCGTCGATGCTGCGCACGATCTGGGGCGACGACCAGCGCTACCTCGACACGTACTGGTCCCGCTTCGAGGGCAAGTACTTCGCCGGCGACGGCGCGAAGAAGGACGAGGACGGCGACATCTGGCTGCTCGGCCGGGTCGACGACGTGATGCTGGTCTCCGGCCACAACATCTCCACCACCGAGGTCGAGTCCGCGCTGGTCTCGCACCCGAAGGTGGCCGAGGCCGCGGTCGTCGGCGCCACCGACCCGCAGACCACCCAGGCCATCTGCGCCTTCGTCATCCTGCGCGGCAGCGCGGCGGAGGACGAGGGACTGGTCGAGGAGCTGCGCGCCCATGTCGCCCAGCAGCTCGGCCCGATCGCCAAGCCCAAGCGGATCCTGCCGGTGGCGGAGCTGCCCAAGACCCGCTCCGGCAAGATCATGCGGCGGCTGCTGCGTGACGTCGCCGAGAACCGCGACCTCGGGGACGTCTCGACGCTCACCGACTCCTCGGTCATGGACCTGATCCAGGCGAAGCTGCCGAGCGCGGCCTCCGAGGACTGAGCCGGACCGCTCGCGGAGGGGGCACCGGGCCGGAAGCGGTCCGGTGCCCCCTCACGCGTACGGCACACCCGCACCCGCCGCCCCCGGCACTCGGTCCTCCGCACCGGCGGCCGCCCGCCCGAATTGCCCGTAAAGTGAGGCCACCGAGTACTCCCTCGCACCCGCCCGGTACAGTGGGAACCGCGTCAATGACGCGCTAAGAAACTCTGGGTGCGCCGGGAAGTCTGGTCGGCAACTGACACAGCCGTACACAGCTGCCGAAGGCCGGAGGTCACCGCGTGAGCGCGCCCACGAGCAACCGCCGTTCCATATTCCTCGGGCGGATGTCCCTGCCCGAGCGGAATTTCGTCGCCGAGGCGCTGCGCGCCGAGACCGTCGGCGGGGTCCTCCTCCTCGTCGCCTCCGTGGCCGCGCTGATCTGGGCGAACACCCTCAGCGGAAGCTACGAGGCGGTCCGCGACTTCCACCTCGGCCCGGCCTCCCTCGGCCTCGACCTCTCCCTCCAGCACTGGTCCGCCAACGGCCTGCTGGCCCTCTTCTTCTTCGTCGCCGGCATCGAGCTCAAGCGCGAACTGGTCGCCGGCGAACTGCGCGACCCCAAGGCCGCCGCGCTCCCGGTCATCGCCGCCCTCTGCGGCATGGTGACCCCCGCGCTCGTCTACGTCACCGTGACCGTCCTCGGCGGCGGCTCCCTGCAGGGCTGGGCCGTCCCCACCGCCACCGACATCGCCTTCGCGCTCGCCGTCCTCGCCGTGATCGGCACCTCGCTGCCCTCCGCGCTGCGCGCCTTCCTGCTCACCCTCGCCGTCGTCGACGACCTCTTCGCGATCCTGATCATCGCGGTCTTCTTCACCTCGACGATCAACTTCCTGGCACTCGGCTTCGCCGCCGTCGGCCTGGCGGTCTTCTACCTGCTGCTGCGCAAGGGCGTCCGCGGCTGGTACGTCTACGTACCCCTCGGCGTGGTCATCTGGGCGCTGATGGAGAACAGCGGGGTGCACGCCACCATCGCGGGCGTCGCCATGGGCCTGATGCTGCGCTGCCACCGCCGCGACGGCGAGACCCGGTCCCCCGGCGAGCACATCGAGCACCTGGTCCGCCCGCTGTCGGCCGGGCTGGCGGTGCCGCTGTTCGCCCTGTTCTCCGCGGGGGTGTCGCTCTCCGGCGGCGCCCTCCACGAGGTCTTCACCCGCCCGGAGACGCTCGGTGTCGTCCTCGGCCTGATAGTGGGCAAGGCACTGGGCATCTTCGGCGGTACGTGGTTCACCGCCCGCTTCACCCGGGCCGAGCTGAACCCCGACCTCAAGTGGCCGGACGTCTTCGCACTCGCCTCCCTGGCCGGGATCGGCTTCACCGTCTCCCTGCTGATCGGCGAGCTCGCCTTCGCCGGCGATGCCGCACTGACCGCCGAGATCAAGGCATCGGTGCTGGTCGGCTCGCTGCTCGCGGCCGTCTTCGCGGGCATCCTGCTCAAGATCCGCAACGCGAAGTACAAGAAGCTGACGGAGGACGAGGAGCGGGACGAGGACCAGGACGGCATCCCCGACGTCTACGAGCTCGACAAACCGGAATATCACCTTCGGATGGCCGCGATCCATGAGGCAAAGGCCGCCGAACACCGGCGGCTTGCCGAAGTGGCCTCCGGCACGCACGCCGGAGACGATGGTCCGGCATGATCTGAGAGGCTTTGCATCCGGTTGACGAGATGAGGGAGACGGCGATGAGCGCAGCCGACACAGGCGCGGACCGCAGCCTCGGACAGCTGGTGGCCTCGGCCACCGCCGAGATGTCCGCACTGGTGCACGACGAGATCGCGCTGGCCAAGGCGGAGCTGCGGCAGGACGCCAAGCGGGCCGGCATCGGCAGCGCGGCGTTCGTCGTGGCCGGCGCGCTGGCGCTGTTCGCGCTGCCGGTGCTCAGCTTCGCGGCGGCGTACGGCATCCACAACCTCGGCCTGGGGCTCGCCTGGTCCTTCCTGATCGTGGGCGGCGCCTTCCTGGTCCTCGCCGGTCTGCTGGCCCTCATCGCCATGGCCAAGATCAAGAAGATCAAGAAGCCGGAGAGGTCGATCAACTCCGCCCGGGAGACCGCGGCCGTGCTGCAGAACGCCAAGCCGCACCCGCGCATCGAGACCAAGGACCATCCGGTCCTGGAGTCTGTGACACGCTCATCGGTATGACAGCCCCTGACAGCACCGCCTCGGTCGTCCGCCTGGACGTCCCCGGCGACAGAGAGGTGACGCACCGCGACGTCGCGGCGAACGGCGCGCGCTTCCACATCGCCGAGATGGGCGACGGCCCGCTGGTGCTCCTGCTGCACGGCTTCCCGCAGTTCTGGTGGACCTGGCGGCAGCAGCTCCCGGCGCTCGCCGACGCGGGCTTCCGCGCGGTCGCGATGGACCTGCGCGGCGTCGGCGGCAGCGACCGCACGCCGCGCGGCTACGACCCGGCGAACCTCGCTCTGGACGTCACCGGCGTCATACGGTCCCTGGGCGAACCGGACGCCGCACTCGTCGGGCACGACCTCGGCGGCTATCTCGCCTGGACCGCGGCGGTGATGCGGCCCAAGCTGGTGCGCCGGCTCGCGGTGGCCTCGATGCCGCACCCGCGGCGCTGGCGCGCGGCGATGCTCGCCGACGTCCGGCAGAGCGCCCGGAGTTCGCACATCTGGAGCTTCCAGCGGCCCTGGCTGCCGGAGCGGCAACTGACCGCGGACGACGCGGCGCTGGTCGGCCGGATGATCCGGGACTGGTCCGGCCCCCAACTCCCCGACGACGAGGCGGTCGAGGTCTACCGGCGGGCGATGAGCATCCCGTCGACCGCGCACTGCTCGATCGAGCCGTACCGCTGGATGGTGCGGTCGCTGGCGCGCCCCGACGGCATCCAGTTCAACCGCCGGATGAAGCTGCCGGTCCGGGTCCCGACCCTGCATCTGCACGGGTCGCTGGACCCGGTGATGCGCACCCGCAGCGCGGCCGGTTCCGGCGAGTACGTCGAAGCCCCCTACCGCTGGCGGCTGTTCGACGGCCTCGGGCACTTCCCGCACGAGGAGGACCCGGTGGCGTTCTCCACCGAGCTGATCAACTGGCTGAAGGACCCGGAACCGGACCGCTGACCGGGACGGCGCGTACCGCTCGGCGGAGCGCGCCCACCCGGCGCTCGAACGTTCGTATGGCGAAGGGCGACTTGCCCGGCGCATAGGCCAATTGGCCGTCCCCGAGGCGGTTACGGACCTTGGGCCACGGGCAGAGTCGAGGGTATGGGCTGGACGCACGACTACCGTGACGTGGCACGCAACCGCCGCAGCAGTGCCGCTGCAGTGAGCACTCAGGACAGGGGCACTCCGGACCTCAGGTCCGGCGCGTCCCCCGATCCGGCGCATCCGATGGGCATTCCGCGCATCCTGCGCCGCCGGGCGCGCTGGATGAGCGCGCGCCTGCGCCATCCCCGCACCTGACCGCACCCGCCGCGTCGGCACCGTCCGGACGGCTCCCGTCCGGACGGTGCCCTACAACCCGTCGGCGCGCCGGAGGCCCCATGCGGTTCGTGCGGCCCCCTGCCGGTGCCGTACGCCCCGCCGAGGCCCCGTGACGGCGCTCCGGCCGCTCAGATCGCGCAGCCCTGGCTGTCGACCTGCCGCTCGGCCGTACGCCCCTTGACGATGTCCTGGCGGATCTCGTCGGCGGTCAGTGCGTAGCCGGTGCGCGAGTCGTCCAGCGACTTCGCGAAGACGACGCCGTAGACGTCGCCGTTCGGGGTGAGCAGCGGACCGCCGGAGTTGCCCTGCCGGACCGTGGCGTAGAGCGAGTAGACGTCGCGGCCGACCGTGCCGCGGTGGTAGATGTCCGGGCCGTTCGCCTGGATGCGGCTGCGGATGCGGGCCGCGCGGACGTCGTAGCCGCCGTTCTCCGGGAAGCCGGCCACGATGGCGCTCCTGCCGCTGCTCGCGTCCGCCTTGGCGAAGTGCAGCACCGGGGCGTCCAGGGAGGGCACGTCCAGGACGGCGATGTCGCGCCGCCAGTCGAAGAGCACGACCTTGGCGTCGTACGTCCGGCCCTCGCCGCCCACCTGGACGGTCGGCTCGTTCACCCCGCCGACCACGTGGGCGTTGGTCATCACCCGGTGCCGGCCGAATACGAAACCGCTGCCTTCGAGGACCTTCCCGCAGCTCGGGGCGGTGCCGACGACCTTGACGATGCTGCGCCTGGCCTGCGCGGCCACCGGGCTGGTGGCCAGCTGGGGATCGGGCGCCGGCACGTTGTGGATCGGTTCGTTGGAGAACGGCGTGAAGACCTGCGGGAAGCCGTTCTGCGCGAGCACCGAGGAGAAGTCCGCGAACCAGGTGCTGGCCTGCGGCGGCATCACCCGGGACACCCCGAGCAGCACCTTGGAGTTACGGACCTCCTTGCCGAGCGTGGGCAGGGACGTCCCGGCCAGCGCCGAGCCGATCAGCCAGGCCACCAGCAGCATCGCGACGACGTTGACCAGCGCGCCGCCGGTCGCGTCCAGCGCTCTCGCCGGTGACCAGGTGATGTGGCGGCGGAGCTTGTTGCCCAGGTGGGTGGTGAGCGCCTGGCCCACGGACGCACACACGATCACGATGGCGACCGCCGCGATGGCCGCGAAGGTACCGGGCGTGGCGTCGCCGGTGACCTCGTTCCAGATCAAGGGCAGCACATAGACCGCGATCAGGCCGCCTCCGAGGAAGCCGATCACGGAAAGGATGCCGACGACAAAACCTTGCCGGTAGCCGACGATCGCGAACCACACGGCCGCGACCAGCAGCAGAATGTCCAGGACGTTCACGCCGGACACCGTCTCACGAGCGCCAGTCGAGCGGGACCTGCTTGTCACGGTCCCACGGAATCTCCCACCCCGCGTAGTACAGGATCCGGTCGATCACTCCGGCCGTAAAGCCCCAGACCAGGGCGTTCTCGACGAGGAAGGCCGGACCGACGTGACCACTGGGGTGGCGCGTTGTCACACGATGGGCGGGATCCGTGAGATCGGCCACGGGGACCGTGAACACCCGGGCGGTCTCCGCCTCGTCCACCGGGCCGACCGGGCTCGGCCGCCGCCACCAGCCCAGGACCGGGGTCACCACGAAGTGGCTGACGGGGATGTACAGCCGCGGCAGCACGCCGAAGACCTGCACTCCGGACGGATCCAGACCGGTCTCCTCCTGGGCCTCGCGCAGCGCCGCCCGCACCGGACCGGCGCCGTCCGGATCTCCGTCCTCCGGGTCGAGGGCGCCACCGGGGAAGGAGGGCTGGCCCGCATGGGAGCGCAGGGTGCCGGCCCGCTCCATCAGGAGCAGCTCGGGGCCGCGCGGACCGTGGCCGAAGAGGATCAGCACCGCGGACTGCCGGCCGCCGTCCTCGGGCGGCAGGAAGCGGCTGAGCTGGTGCGGCTCGACCGTGGCGGCCGCGCGGGCCACCGGTTCCAGCCACTCGGGCAGGCCGTCGGCCGAGACCGTGACCTCCCCGCCGGGAGCCGCCGCGCTGGCGCCCGTCTCCTCGCCGTACTGCTGCTCCCGTGCACTCCTCATACGCGCCCCCTCAGGCCTGGCGTGGATCATCGGTCCCCCGAGGGGGCGTCGTGGCTGCCGTCATGAAGCGGCCGCCGGGGGCGCCAGCGGAGGCGCCGGCTTCCCCGGGTAGTCCGGTGGCGGCTTCAGGCGCTGGCCCGGCTGGCCGCCCAGCTCGTACTTCAGCAGCTTCCTGGCCTTCTCCGGGTCCGTCTCGCCCTCGCCGTACGAGGGGCACAGCGGGGCGATGGCGCAGGCGCCGCAGGCGGGCTTGCGGGAGTGGCACACCCGGCGGCCGTGGAAGACGACGCGGTGCGAGAGCATCGTCCACTCGCTCTCGGGGAAGATCGCCGCGACGTCCGCCTCGACCTTGACCGCGTCCTCCTCGGTGGTCCAGCCGAAGCGGCGGGCAAGACGGCCGAAGTGCGTGTCGACGGTGATCCCCGGGACGCCGAAGGCGTTGCCGAGCACCACATTGGCGGTCTTGCGGCCGACCCCGGGGAGCGTGACCAGATCCTCCAGGCGGCCCGGCACCTCACCGCCGAAGCGGTCGCGCAGCGCGGCGGACAGACCGAGCAGGGCCTTGCTCTTGGCCCGGAAGAAGCCGGTCGGGCGGATCAGCTCCTCCAGCTCCTCCGGGGGCATGGCGGCCATGTCCTCGGGCGTCGGGCAGACCGCGAACAGCCTCGGAGTGGTCTGGTTGACCCTCAGGTCGGTGGTCTGGGCGGACAGGACCGTGGCGACCAGCAGCTCGAAGGGGTTGCTGAAGTCCAGCTCGGGGTGCGCGTACGGATACAGCTCGGCGAGTCCGTCGTTGATCTGGTGGGCCCGGCGCACCATGGCCGCGCGCGACTCGGCCTTGCGCGCGGGGGCCTTCTTGGCGGGAGCGGTCTTCTTGGCGGCGGCCTTCTTCGCCGTGGTCTTCTTGGCCACGGCCTTCTTCGCCACGGCCTTCTTCGCAGCCGTCTTCTTGGCCACGGCCTTCTTCGCCACGGCCTTCTTCGCAGCCGTCTTCTTGGCCGCGGTCTTCTTGGTGGCCGCCTTCCTCGCGGGCGCGGTCCGGTCCGCCGCCTTCGTGGTGGCGGTCTTCTTGGTGGCGGCCTTCTTGGCCGTCGCCTTCTTGGTGACGGCCTTCTTCGCGGCCACCGGCTTCTCGGGGGTTTCGTTCACGGCGGCCTTCTTCCCTGCCGAGGCGGTACGTACCGAGGCCGGGCCCGCCTCGTTCGTGTCCTGCGCCGCGGACCGCGACGCGCCGGATTTCCGGAGGGCCGGCTTCCGGGTCGAGCTCACCCCGGAGGGCGATTTGTTACTTTTATCCGGTTCGGAAGCTCCGCCGGACGCCTGTTCGCCCACAGCGGAATCATCTCCCGCGCTCACTCGTCCGGCCCCCAGTCCTCTGCTCTCACCGGCGTATTGGACACTCGGCCAGACTAAGGCCAGCCACTGACATCCGGCTCGATCACCGTGATCCCTGACTCCAATCGGCCCCCTGCCTTATGGCTCTGGCCACCGGTCCGGCAAACTTGTGATTGATCGCACTGTTTTGCATTCCGGCATGATGGGGACCACAGTCCCCCGGAGCATGTCGACAAGGAGAGATCTCGTGGACGACGTTCTGCGGCGCGCACCGCTCTTCGCGGCGCTCGATGACGAGCAGGCGGCCGAGCTGCGCGCCTCGATGGGAGAGGTCACGCTCGCCCGCGGCGACGCCCTGTTCCACGAAGGGGACCCCGGCGACCGCCTGTACGTGGTCACCGAGGGCAAGGTGAAGCTGCACCGCACCTCCCCCGACGGCCGGGAGAACATGCTCGCCGTCCTCGGTCCCGGAGAGCTGATCGGTGAGCTCTCGCTGTTCGACCCGGGCCCGCGTACGGCCACCGCGTCCGCCCTCACCGAGGTCAAGCTCCTCGGCCTGGGACACGGCGACCTCCAGCCCTGGCTGAACGCCCGCCCCGAGGTGGCCACGGCCCTGCTGCGTGCGGTCGCCCGCCGACTGCGCAAGACCAACGACCAGATGTCCGACCTGGTCTTCTCGGACGTGCCGGGCCGCGTGGCGCGCGCGCTGCTCGACCTGTCGCGCCGCTTCGGCGTGCAGTCCGAAGAAGGCATCCATGTCGTGCACGACCTGACCCAGGAGGAGCTGGCCCAGCTGGTGGGCGCCTCCCGTGAGACGGTCAACAAGGCCCTGGCGGACTTCGCGGGCCGCGGCTGGCTGCGCCTGGAGGCGCGCGCCGTGATCCTGCTGGACGTCGAGCGGCTCGCCAAGCGCTCGCGCTGACACACCTGCCACTACGGCGAAGGGCCCTGCTCCGGCGGGGCCCTTCGCCGTAGTGGGCGGACCCTGACGGGCGGCCCCTTGTGGGCGGTCCGTTGTGAGCGGTCCGTTGTGGGCGGCCTCTTCGTCGTGGTTGGCCCGGGCCCCGCACCCCCACCCCGCGAAATACGGTCGTCCCCGCCGCGCTCCCTCGCCATAGTGGCGCCATGACGCCCGACGGGACCCACGACAGCACGCGCAACGGCACCGGCCCCGGCGCCGGCAGGGGCCTGGACCACGACGGCTGCTTCGTACGGGAGGGCTCGCTGGAGCGGGTGTCCCCGGTGTTCGCACCGGTGGTGGCGGCCCTGCGCTCCCGTATTGCCGGCCACTTCGGCGACCGCCTGCACAGCAGCTACCTCTTCGGCAGCATCCCCCGTGGCACCGCCGTCCCCGGCGTCTCCGATCTGGACGCCCTGCTCGCCCTACGGGACGAGCCCACCGACGACGACCACGCCGCCGCCCGCGCCGTCGAGGAGGCGCTGGACACCGCGTTCCGGGAGGTCGACGGCGCGGGACTGCTGCTGTTCGGCGCCGACCGGCTGCTGAGCGACCTCGAGCGGCACGACCTGGGCTGGTTCGTGGCCTGTCTGTGCACCCCGCTCGACGGTCCGGACCTCGCCGACCGGCTGCCCCGTTACCGCCCCACCTCGCTCCTCGCCCGGGAGACCAACGGGGATCTCTTCCGCGACCTCCCCGGACTGCGCACGAAGGCCGCGGCGGCCACTACGGAGGCCGCGCGCACCCGGCTCACCCGGGGTGTGACGCGGCGGCTCGTACGCACCGGGTTCACACTGGT
The DNA here is from genome assembly GCF_036352915.1 of Streptomyces bugieae. Classification (NCBI taxonomy): domain Bacteria; kingdom Bacillati; phylum Actinomycetota; class Actinomycetes; order Kitasatosporales; family Streptomycetaceae; genus Streptomyces; species Streptomyces bugieae. The sequence continues at coordinate 33,534 of NZ_JAZBJP010000018.1, read as the reverse complement.
CATGCCCCGCTGGGGCGGCTGGACCAGCGACCTGGCCGAGTCCGCGGAGGTCTTCGGCCGCTACTACCCGGCGCACGCCGACCAGATGCGCGCAGCGGCCCGCGCCGCCCGCACGCCCGCCGCGTATCCCCACCTGCTGGACGAGCTGCTCTCCGGCCCGGCCCCCTGGCTGGCGGGCGAATACCTCGCCGTCCACGGGGCGAAGGCTCCCCGCCCGTAGGACACCGGCGCGGGCAGGCGCCGTGCCGGGGCATCCGGCCCCGACGGTGTCACTCCTCGATCAGCCCGTGCTCCCCGAGGTACTCCAGCTGTGCCCGCACCGACAGTTCGGCGGCCGGCCAGAGGGAGCGGTCGACATCGGCGTACACATTGGCGACGACCTCGGCCGGGGTCCGGTGGCCGGCCTCGACCGCGGTCTCCACCTGGGCGAGCCGGTTCGCACGGTGCGCCAGGTAGAACTCCACCGCCCCCTGGGCGTCGTTCAGCACCGGCCCGTGGCCCGGCAGGACCGTGGCCACCCCGTCGTCCACCGTGAGGGAGCGCAGTCGGCGCAGCGAGTCGAGATAGTCGCCCAGCCGCCCGTCGGGGTGGGCCACCACGGTGGTGCCGCGCCCCAGGACCGTGTCACCGGTCAGGACGGCGCGGTCGGCCGGGAGATGGAAGGACAGCGAATCGGCGGTGTGCCCCGGGGTGGACACCACCCGCAGTTCGAGACCGCCCGTGGTGATGACGTCCCCCGCGGCGAGCCCTTCCCCGCCGAGGCGCAGCGCCGGATCCAGCGCCCTGACGGGCGACCGGGTCAGCTCGGCGAACCGGGCGGCGCCGTCGGCGTGGTCCGGGTGCCCGTGGGTCAGCAGGGTCAGCGCGACGCGCTTGCCGGCCCGTTCGGCGATGTCGACGACGGCCTGGAGGTGGCCCTCGTCGAGCGGCCCGGGATCGATGACGACGGCCAGGTCGGAGTCCGGCTCGGCGACTATCCAGGTGTTGGTGCCGTCCAGGGTCATCGCCGACGGGTTGGGCGCCAGCACGCAGTGCGCCCGCGTGGTGGCGGGCCCGGAGATCACTCCGCCCCGGGGCTGCCCCGGCAGAGCGGCTGCTTCGGTCATGTGGGGGTCCCTCCCGAGGTGCCGGTGACTCCGGGCGTGCCGGTGGTTCCTGGGACGCCGGTGGCCCGCCGGTCCCCTGAGGGGCCGTCGGAATCGCCGCCCGCCTCCGTGGCCCCGTGCGCGACGGAACCGCCCCTGGCGGAACCGCCCTCAGCGGCACCGTCCCCGGCACCGCCCCCCGGCGCGATGTGCTTGGTGAACTCGTCGTGGCCCGGCCAGCTCAGTACGATCTCGCCGCCCACCAGGCGCGCCCGCGCCAATACGGGCGTCAGGTCCTGCGCCTCCGCGGCGGCCAGCGCGTCCGCGACGGTGGCGTACGGCTCCAGCGCGCGCAGCGTGGCGATCGTCGGCGGCATCATCAGCAGCTCGCCGCGGTCGTACCCGGCGGCCGCCTCCCCCGGCCGGGTCCACAACGCGAGGTCCGCCTCACCGGCCGCGACGGCGTTCCCCCCGGGTCCCACCGGCAGCCCCTGGGGCAGCGTGTGCTGGCCCTCGGGCAGCGCGGCGACGAAGAACCACGTGTCGTAGCGCCGGGGCTCGAACTCCGGGGTGATCCAGCGCGCCCAGGCGGCCAGCAGGTCGGAGCGCAGGACCAGGCCGCGGCGGCTCAGGAAGTCGGCGAAGGACAGCTCGTGCGCCACCAGGGCGGCCCGGTCGGCCTCCCAGTCCTCGCCCGTGGTGTCCGCGACGACCGTGTCCGCCGATTCCCCGGCGAGCAGCACGCCCGCCTCCTCGAACGTCTCCCGTACCGCCGCGCAGACGATGGCCTGCGCGGTGGCCGGATCGACACCCATACGGACCGCCCACTGGGCGCGCGGCGGGCCGGCCCAGGCCACCGGGCGTTCGTCACGGGGATCGACCGCACCACCCGGATAGGCGTACGCGCCCCCGGCGAAGGCCATGGAGGTGCGTCTGCGCAGCATGTGGACGGCGGGGCCGCCGGTCCCGGTGTCACGCAGCAGCAGGACGGTCGCGGCCCGGCGGGGCTCGGCAGGGGTGAGCTCGCCGTTCGCGAGCGCCCGGATGCGGCCCGGCCACTCCGGTGGGTACCACTGGCCATTCGTCGTGGACGACATGGCCGGATGCTATGCGCTCACGCGCGGATGTTCGAGGGGTCCTTTTCCGCCGGGCCGCAGCCGGCGGCCGCTCCGGCGGGCCGGCGGGCGCGCGCTCCTACGAGGCGCGCGCGTCCCGCGGGCGCCGGGATGGCCGCCGGGAAGGCCGTGCGGACCGTACGGCCCGCACGAAGACCCGTCCCGGCGGCCGGAACCGGCAACGCCTACGCCTCGTCGTCGACCTCGACCTGGATCTCGACCTCGACCGGCGCGTCGAGCGGCAGCACCGCCACACCCACCGCGGAGCGGGCGTGCACGCCCTTGTCGCCGAGGATCTCGCCGAGCAGCTCGCTGGCGCCGTTGAGGACGCCCGGCTGGCCGGTGAAGTCCGGCGCGGAGGCCACGAAGCCGACGACCTTCACCACGCGCCGGATCTTGTCCAGGTCGCCGATGACGGACTTCACGGCGGCCAGCGCGTTGAGCGCACAGGTCGCGGCGAGCTGCTGGGCCTGCTCCGGGCTGACCTCGGCGCCCACCTTGCCGGTCGCCGGCAGCGCGCCGCCCACCATGGGCAGCTGGCCGGAGCTGAAGACGTACGAGCCGGAGCGCACCGCGGGCTGGTAGACGGCCAGCGGGGGCACGACGTCCGGCAGCTTCAGGCCGAGCTCCGCGATCTTGTCCTCCGCCGCGCTCACGCCTTGTACTCCTGCTTCTCCCGCTTCATGTAGGCCACCAACTGCTCGGGGTTGTTCGGGCCCGGCACGACCTGGACCAGTTCCCAGCCGTCCTCGCCCCAGGTGTCCAGAATCTGCTTCGTCGCGTGCACCAGCAGCGGCACGGTCGAGTATTCCCACTTGGTCATGGGCCGAGCGTAATGCCTGTCCGGTGCGGCGGCGGACGCCGTCCACCGCGGGCCGCCCGGGCCCGGGCCGGCCCGTCCCCTACGGGACATCCCTGACCCGGCTCCGGGTCCGGCACGGACGGATCTCCGGGTCTTCCCAGGCGTATCCCGTGCGTAGCCGCGACGCGGACTGGTTAGGCTCCTTTGCGTGAGCAGGCTCCATGTCGTCAGCGGCAAGGGCGGCACCGGCAAGACCACGGTCGCCGCTGCCCTCGCCCTCGCCCTGGCCACCGAGGGGCGCCGTACCCTCCTGGTCGAGGTCGAGGGCCGGCAGGGCATTGCCCAGCTGTTCGAGACCGAAGCGCTTCCCTACGAGGAACGCAAGATCGCGGTGGGCCCCGCATCAGAGGGTGCATCGCGCAGCGATTCCGTTCGGGGTGGTGGCGGGAGACGGGCGGGCGAGGTCCACGCCCTGGCCATCGATGCCGAACGCGCCCTTCTGGACTACCTCCAGATGTTCTACAAGCTCGGCAGCGCGGGCCGGGCCCTGAAGAAGCTCGGCGCGATCGACTTCGCCACGACCATCGCCCCGGGCCTGCGGGACGTCCTGCTGACCGGCAAGGCGTGCGAGGCGGTCCGCCGCAAGGACAAGCAGGGCAGGTTCGTCTACGACGCGGTGGTGATGGACGCCCCGCCGACCGGCCGCATCACCCGCTTCCTGAACGTCAACGACGAGGTGGCCGGTCTCGCGAAGATCGGCCCGATCCACAATCAGGCGCAGGCCGTGATGCGGGTCCTGAAGTCGCCGGAGACCGCGGTCCATCTGGTGACGCTCCTGGAGGAGATGCCCGTCCAGGAGACCGCGGACGGCGTCGCCGAGCTGCGCGCCGCCGGCCTCCCCGTCGGCGGCATCGTCATCAACATGACCCGTCCCGCGCTGCTGGACAACGGCGATCTCGACCTCCTCGCGGCCCGCGGGGCGCGTGCCGGCGTCGCCAAGGCGCTCTCGCAGGCCGGGCTGGGCGGAGCCCGCCGCGGCGGGCTGGCCGACCGGCTGATCGACCCCCTGCTGGAGCAGGCCCGCGAGCACGCCGAGCGGGTCGAGCTGGAGCGCGCCGAGTACGCCGAGCTGACCGCGATCGGCCTGCCCACCTACGAGTTGGAGCTGCTCCCCGAGGGAGTGGACCTCGCCGGGCTGTACCAACTGGCCAGAGACCTGCGGAAACAGGGGCCCATATGACCTCCGACGACACGACGCTGGACGCCTCGGCCCCGCGGCTGGAGGTCGACGCGCTGCTCGACGACCCGCGCACCCGCATCGTCGTGTGCTGCGGTTCCGGCGGCGTCGGCAAGACCACCACCGCCGCTGCCCTGGGCGTGCGCGCCGCCGAGCGCGGCCGCAAGGTCGTGGTGCTGACCATCGACCCGGCCCGGCGGCTGGCGCAGTCGATGGGCATCTCCGAGCTCGACAACGTCCCCCGCCGGGTCAAGGGTGTGGACGAGGCCGCCGGCGGCGAACTGCACGCGATGATGCTGGACATGAAGCGCACCTTCGACGAGATCGTCGAGGGCCATGCGGACGCCGACCGGGCCCGCGCGATCCTGGAGAACCCCTTCTACCAGTCCCTGTCGGCCGGCTTCGCGGGCACGCAGGAGTACATGGCCATGGAGAAGCTGGGCCAGCTCCGCGCGAGCGACGAATGGGACCTGATCGTCGTCGACACGCCCCCGAGCCGCTCCGCGCTGGACTTCCTGGACGCGCCCAAGCGCCTCGGCTCCTTCCTGGACGGCAAGTTCATCCGGGTCCTGATGGCGCCCGCGAAGGTCGGCGGCCGGGCCGGCATGAAGTTCCTGAATGTCGGCATGTCGATGATGACCGGCACGCTCAGCAAGCTCATGGGCGGTCAACTCCTGCGCGACGTCCAGACGTTCGTCGCCGCCATGGACACCATGTTCGGCGGTTTCCGCACCCGCGCCGACGCCACGTACCGCCTGCTGCAGGCCCCCGGCACGGCGTTCCTCGTGGTCGCCGCGCCGGAGCGGGACGCGCTGCGTGAGGCGGCGTACTTCGTCGAGCGGCTGGCCGCCGAGCAGATGCCGCTGGCCGGCCTGGTGCTCAACCGCGTGCACGGCAGCGGCGCCGCCCAACTCAGCGCCGAGCGGGCCCTGGCCGCCGCGGAGACCCTCGGCGAGGGCCTCACGGAGGAGGACGGCACCGGTGACGTCCACACCGAAAATAATCTTGAACCAACCGGCATTGTGGATCTCGACGGCGGGAAGGATGCCTCCGGTACCGCTGGCGGCCTCTCCCCCGCCGCGGCGGACCCGGTAGCAGCACCCACCTCCGCCTCGGCGGCTCAACTGGCCGCCGGGCTCCTCCGTCTGCACGCGGAACGTATGCAGGTCCTCGCGCGCGAACGACGCACCCGGGACCGCTTCACCGCACTCCATCCCGAGGTCCCGGTGACGGAGGTCGCCGCGCTGCCCGGCGACGTCCACGACCTCGCGGGCCTGCGCGCCATCGGCGACCGCCTGGCGCTGGACGGCACCACAACGGACCCCGACACCGACGACTGATCCGACGACCCAAGACCGCCGGCCGAACCGACGACTGAACCGCCGCCCGAACCACCGCCGACGCACGCGCCGGAAACACCGGGCACACCCGGGCCCAGCGCCCAACCGGCCCTGTTCCGCCGGCCGGTGCAATCCCGGCCGTCCGGCTATCCGACCGCGGCGTACTCGTCGAAGGTCTCGTCCTCACAGTCCATCGGCAGAATGCCGGTGCTGCGCTCGTATTCCGTGCGCGCCGTCTCCAAGAGGCGACGCCATGACGTCACGGTCGGGCGGCGACGCAGCAGCGCCCTCCGCTCCCGCTCGGTCATCCCGCCCCACACGCCGAATTCCACCCGATTGTCCAGGGCGTCGGCCAGGCATTCCGTACGCACCGGACATCCGGTGCACACCGCCTTGGCGCGATTCTGCGCCGCACCCTGAACGAACAGTTCGTCCGGATCGGTAGTGCGGCAGGCTGCCTGTGCACTCCAGTCGGTTACCCAGCTCATGCTGGCGCCGTCCTCTCCCGAATCGAGGCTCCCCCACGGCGGCAAACGGCATATTCACCGTTGCCAGTTGAGGACGTTACGGCGGGCGGACAGGGCGCAACACCCCCTTCGGGCCCAATCTTGAATGGCCCGAACGGACTATGCGTACGCGGCAGATCACCCAACGGAGTGACCGTGCGGCATACGTCACATAGCGCACAAGGCGGGACAGTTCGCCGCCCTGACACGGGGTTTCTGGGGGCACACGCGGACGCGTGGGGGCTCGGTCCGCGAGAGGTAGGGGTTGACGAACTGAGGCGTAACCATTCGGCTGTGGCAACTGAGTACAGGCTAAGCGAACAGGTGCGCCCCTGTCCGGCGAATGGGAACCTCGGCACCTCACGTGCGACGCGACCGCACCCGTACGGCCATCGAGGGATCACATCCGGCCGAGCACGGAGATCGGATCCGGCCGGATACGGAGATCGACTCGGGATGCCCCCGAGGTCACGCACGGCCCGGGGCGGAAAACCCGAGCGGGTCGCCGCCGAGGTCGTCGAGGTCACGGCCGCGCCGCCCGGAGGTCACCACCCGGTGTACGAACGGCCCCGGACCCCCCGCTCCGTCCGCACGTATGTGGCAACGGATTAGGCTGCCTCCCATGGCTAAGAAGCGCGATGGCGGGGGTCTGTCCACGACGCAGCGGACCGCCAGGTTCCTCGGTGTCAGCGTCCTGGCCGGAGCGGTGCTCGCCGGTCTCGCGCTGCCGGCGGCCGGGGCGCTGGGCCTCGCCGCCAAGGGTTCGGTCGAGGGCTTCGACGAGATCCCGGCGAACCTCAAGACGCCACCGCTCAGCCAGCGGACCACCATCCTGGACGCGGACGGCGGCGAGATCGCCAAGGTCTACTCCCGCGACCGCACGGTCGTGAGCCTCAAGAACATGTCGCCGTACATCCAGCAGGCGATCGTCGCCATCGAGGACGCCCGGTTCTACCAGCACGGCGCCATCGACGTGAAGGGCATCCTGCGGGCGCTCAACAAGAACGCCCAGTCCGGCGGCGTCTCCCAGGGCGCGTCGACGCTGACCCAGCAGTACGTGAAGAACGTGTTCGTCGAGGAGGCCGGCGACGACCCGGACAAGGTCGCGCAGGCCACCCAGCAGACGATCGGCCGCAAGGTCAAGGAGCTCAAGTACGCGATCCAGATCGAGAAGGAGCTCGGCAAGCGCAAGATCCTGCAGAACTACCTCAACATCACCTTCTTCGGCGAGCAGGCGTACGGCGTCGAGGCGGCCGCCCAGCGGTACTTCAGCAAGCACGCGAAGGATCTGAGCCTGGAGGAGTCGGCGCTGCTGGCCGGCATCGTCCAGTCGCCGAGCCGCTACGACCCGGTCAACGACCCGCAGGAGGCCACCCGGCGGCGCAACACCGTGCTGCAGCGGATGGCCGATCTGAAGGACATCACCCAGGAGCAGGCCGACGCGGCCGCCAAGAAGCCGATCAAACTGGCCATCAGCCGGCCCAAGAACGGCTGCATCACCGCCACCGACGGCGCCGGCTTCTTCTGCGACTACATCCGCAAGGCCTTTCTCGGCGACAGAACCTTCGGCAAGACCCGCAAGGCCCGTCTGAAGCGCTGGGACCAGGGCGGCCTGACCATCCGCACCACCCTCGACCGGCAGACCCAGAAGTCGATCCAGGCCTCCATCGCCAAGCACGTCTACGAGGACGACCAGGTCGCCACCGCCGCGACCATCGTGGAGCCGGGCACCGGCAAGATCCTCGGCATGGGCCAGTCGCGGCCGTACGGCTTCCGCGGGAACCAGACCATGATCAACCTCTCGGTCGACCACAACATGGGCGGCGGCGCCGGCTACCAGCCCGGTTCGACCTTCAAGCCGGTGATCGCGGCGGCCGCCCTGGAGCAGGGCACCAACCCCGAGCAGGAGTACCCCTCGCCGTACCGGATGCCGTACCCGAGCCCGGTGCAGACCTGTGACGGCGAGTGGCGCGGGAGCGGCGAGACGACGCAGAACGAGAACCGGAAGGAGGTCGGCCCGTACGCCATGAAGGAGGCGACCGCGAAGTCGGTCAACACCTACTTCGTGCAGCTGATCAGCGACATCGGCATCTGCCCCGCGGTCAAGATGGCGCAGAAGATGGGCATCGAGCGGGCCGACGGCAAGCCCTTGCAGCAAGTTCCGTCGATGACGCTCGGTGTGCAGGAAATGTCTCCGCTGACCATGGCAGCCGGTTACGCCGCCTTCGCCAACGGCGGCGAGTACTGCTCCCCGGTCGCCATCGAGTCCATCACCGACGCCCGCGGCCGGTCCCTGAAGGTCCCGCAGACCAGCTGCCGTACGGCGATGTCCAAGAAGACCGCGGACACGATCAACACCCTCCTCAAGGGCGTCGTCGAGGACGGCACCGGCAAGGAGGCCGGTCTCAGCGGCCGCGACAGCGCGGGCAAGACCGGCACCACCGACAGCCGCTACGCCGCCTGGTTCGTCGGCTACACCCCGAACGCGGCCGGCGCCGTCTGGGTGGGCGACCCCCAGCACCAGCGCAAGATGTACAACATCACCATCGGCGGCGTCCCCCACGACAAGGTCTACGGCGCCGACACCCCCGGCCCCATCTGGCGCGACGCGATGACCGGCGCCCTGGCCGGCCGGCCCGCGCCGGCCCTGCCGACCGTCCCGATCGGCGACCCCGACAAGGACAAGGGCAAGGCGGGCGACGACAAGGGCGGCAAGCACAAGCCAGGCCGCGGCCACGGCGGCGACAACAAGCCCGGCGGCGGCTGGCACCTCCCCGGCTGGCCCGACATCCTGGGCGGCGGCAACGGCGGGTGGTGACGGCCCGGTTGGCGCCCGCCTCCTGAGCCCGAAAGACACGCGAGGGGCCGCCCCAGCACCGGCTGGGGCGGCCCCTCGTCCTCCACCGCGGGCGTCCAGGACTTCCGCCCGTACGCCGCGCGAGGACCACCGTCCGTACGCCTGCGGTGAGGGCCTCCGTCCCGATGGCCTACGGGCAAGAGCCTCCGTCCGGCCGGCTCGGCCGGCCAGGACTTCCGTCTCCGCGGACGCTCAGGCGGCCAGGTCTCCGGCGGCGCTCAGCCGGCCAGCAGCTTCTTCACCATTCCGGCCACCCGGCCGCCCTCGGCGCGCCCGGCCACCTTCGGATTGACGATCTTCATGACCGCGCCCATCGCCTTCGGCCCCTCGGCGCCGCTGCCCTTGGCCTCCGCCACCGCCGCCGCGACCAGCGACTCCAGCTCCTCGTCGGTCAGCTGCTTGGGGAGGTAGTCGGCGAGCAGCTCGCCCTCGGCGCGCTCCCGCGCGGCCGACTCGCTCCGGCCGCCCTGGTCGAACGCCTCCGCGGCCTCCCGGCGCTTCTTCGCCTCCCGCGCGATGATCTTCTCGACCTCGCCGTCGGACAGCTCGCGCGCCTCCGTGCCCGCGACCTCTTCCTTCTGGATCGCGGTCAGCGTGAGACGGAGGGTGGAGGAACGCAGCTCGTCGCGCGCCTTGATCGCTTCGGTGAGGTCGTGCTGCAGCTTGGACTTGAGCGTGGTCATGCCGTCGAGTATGCCCCCACCCACCGACAACCGCCGCGCCTTTTCCCCGCGCCCGCCGCGAGCCCACGACCGCTGCCGGGCCCCGCCGGCCTGCCGGGCCCCCACCCCTACGCACCGGCGCCCGCCCGCGTCGGCACCTCCCGCGCCGACACCCGTCCGCGCCCCGCCCGTCCCTCCCGGTGTACCGACCCCTCGCCACTCTGCAACGATGGGAACCATGCGCGCGCGATACGGAGTACCCCTGACCCTGACCGCAGTCGGCGCGGCCGGCCTCGCCTACGCCGCCGGCTACGAAGTCCGCTCCTTCCGCCTGAGGCGGGTCACGGTCCCCGTACTGCCGCGCGGTATGCGCCCGTTGCGCGTCCTTCAGGTGTCGGACATCCACATGGTCAGCGGCCAGCGCAAGAAGCAGCGCTGGCTGCAGTCGCTGGCCGGGCTCCGCCCCGACTTCGTCATCAACACGGGTGACAACCTCTCCGACACCGAGGGCGTCCCGGAGACCCTGGACGCGCTCGGCCCGCTGATGGAGTTCCCCGGTGCCTACGTCTTCGGCTCGAACGACTACTACGGCCCCAAGCTCCGCAACCCGGCCCGCTACCTGATCGAGCGGGTCCAGGGCCGCCACGGCCTCAACGGCAACGCCCCCGTCGTGGGCGCCGTCCACAACCCGTGGGAAGAACTGCGCGACGCCTTCGACGCGGCCGGCTGGGTGGGCCTGTCCAACACCCGCGGCCGCCTCAAGCTGGAGGGCGTCGAGATCGCCCTCACCGGCCTGGACGACCCGCACATCAAGCGCGACCGGTACGCCGAGGTGGCCGGCGGCCCCGAATCCGGCGCCGATCTCTCCCTCGCCGTCGTCCACGCCCCGTACCTGCGCTCCCTGGACGCCTTCGCCGCCGACGGCTACCCGCTGATCCTGGCCGGCCACACCCACGGCGGCCAGCTCTGCATCCCCTTCTACGGGGCGCTCGTCACCAACTGCGACATCGACACCGACCGGGTCAAGGGCCTCTCCACCCACACCGCCGCCGGCCGCACCTCCTACCTCCACGTCTCCGCCGGCTGCGGCACCAACCGCTACACCCCGGTCCGCTTCGCCTGCCCCCCGGAAGCAACCCTCCTCACCCTCACCGCCCGCGACTGAGGCGTACGGCTGATCCGCTGCGGCTTCCCCGACTGACCGCCGGCGGGCCGCCGTACGGACGGACGGACCACCGGGAGGGGACGGGGTGAACCGCCCCGTCCCCTCCCGATGAGGAAACCGCCCGCCTCCCTCCAGGAGGAACCGCCCAGGGACCTCTCCAGCGAGACCCATCCGGAGTGCTCCCTCCAGCGGGACCCATCCGGAGTGCTCCCCCAGGGCGAACCATCCGGAGTGCTTCCCTCCCAGTGCGCCAAACCGGCCGAAGGGCCCCCTCCTCCTTGCGAGCCCCTCCCCCTAACGTGGAGGAATGTCCGACCCCAACCGGACCTCGCAGTCCACGCGCCACGCCACCGGTCCGGCCGGCGCCGCCGCCCGGACTCCCGCCGCGGCCGTCGCCCCCGCGACCCGCCACCCGCTGGCCGCCGTCTACCGCCTCCTGATCACCGCGGCCGCCCTGACCGGCCTGGTCCTGGCGGCCGTCGCCACCCCCGGCCCCACCCGCCTGCTCGCCTCCTTCACCGCACAGGCCAACCTCGCCGCCGCCCTGGTCTCCGCCGCCTCGGCCCACCGCGCCTGGACCGGCCGCCGCCCCCTGAGCCCCGGCCTCACCGGCGCCGTCCTCTCCTTCCTCACCCTCGCCGCCGTCCTCCACCACGCCCTCCCCGCCACCTCCACCACCGTCGTCACCCTCCCGAGCCCCACCCCCGGCACGCCCGCCCCCTCCCTCTCCCCCGTCCTCCTCACCACGCTCACCCCGCTCGCCGCCCTCGCCGACTGGCTCCTGCTCACCACGCCCCGCGGCTTCCGCCCCCGCCACGCCTGGCAGTGGCCGGCGTACCCCCTCCTCTACCTCGCCACCACCCTCGCCCTCCCCACCCCGGCCGGCACCCGCCCCGGCAGCCTCACCACCACCCTCACCCTCGCCCTGGCGAGCTGCCTCCTCCCCGTGATCACCATCGCGATCGACCAGGTCAGGCCCTCCCCACGGCTCTCCAGGAACCGGATTTCGCCTACGGGGATCGGTCCGCTAAAGTAGAGCTCGTTGCTTCGGGGTGTAGCGCAGCTTGGCAGCGCGCTTCGTTCGGGACGAAGAGGTCGTGGGTTCAAATCCCGCCACCCCGACTGAAGGAACACAGGTCAGAGGCACCTACCAGTTTTGGTAGGTGCCTCTCCTGCGTTGTGCGTGACTAACTGGGTGACCAGCGCCCCGGGTTCGACTTGAAGGTGCCGTCCACGGCGAGACGAAGCTGTGGCGCAGCTCACGCAGCGCGTCCATTCCGCGGGGTTCGCCCCCTCGGCCTTGTTGATCGCTTGGCAGCGTCTGCTGAGGTCACCCAAGGAGCCCTGTCGCGGTACGAGAAGGGCATGCGAGCCGGATGGAGACGCGCTTCCCCGGCTAGATACTCATAGGCGAAAGCGTGCAACCGCCAAGGCGACTACGTGGCGGCAGCTGGAAGCGCGGGAGCACAGGGTGTCCTCGGCGGCTTGGAGGGGGCAGCATCCGGTGACATCGGCAACAACCACATGCCCATCGGTGCCCTGCGGGCCCTGCCCGAACGAGGCAAGACCGTCCCCACCGGCATCGCCCTCATCGCCTTCGACGACGCAAGTGGGCAGACCTCTTCACCCCCGCCTGACCACCGTCGCCCAGCCCTGCCACGACATGGGAGCCGAGGCTGGCCGGCTCCTCCTGTCCCGTCTCAAGGACCGACCGGCCTCCGCGTACCGTCCGCATGCCGCCCGAGCTGATGCACCGGGACTCCTGCGGGTATCTCCCACCCTCCTCGGCAGAGGACTGCGGCCCCGACGCGCACACGCCTGCCCGCTCGAAGCCGCACGGTGCCCGAGAGGGGCGGTCCCCTCACACGTCAGGGAGCCAGATCTCTTCCATCAGGGCCGTCGCGGACTCGGTGTGCCGGACCCGGAACACCGACGTGAGGAGATCCGCACGGCCCCAGGGGTCGTACGGTCCCAACGCGAGGCGCGCCAGCCCCTCCCAGTCGCTGTAGCGGGGATCGCCTGACAGCTCGACATCCTCTTCCTCCAACACCTCGGGAGTGATGCCGAGGGCGTCCAGGACGGCTTGCAGGTCACCAATGAGCGTCCACGGCTCCTCACCGGGCCACCCTTCGGAATGCAGCAACGGAACGCCGGGCACGACGATGACGTCCTCGGAGTGGGTCTCCCCGCAGTCGACATGCGCCGACCCGACGATCCGAGCCCCCGGAAACCGGTCACGAAGAGCCGTGACCTGGCCCAGCACCGGGTGCGCATTGCCGTTGTCCGCCAGGGACGGATCCGATATCGCGAGCACATTGCCCCAGCAGCCGACCCTGATGAAATCCAGGTCCTTCCGCGTCTCCAGAGCCATCGGTTCCGCAGCCGATGCCGACTGCACCTCTTCAAGGACCTCGTCGACGGTCCCGAACGCTTCCGCGAACTCCTGCGCCCGCACCGGGTCATGCGCGGCGAATACCGGTCCAGGGCCGGAGAAGGGGGGCAGGACGAGGGTGATGGTGTGGTCCCCGGACCCCCAGACCCCGGAGTCGGGCGGGCAGCTCCAGAAATCGGTGTCACTCATCACGCCACCGTAACCGCCGCCACCGACATCCGGGCCACGGTGGCGAGTTCAGGACGGTGCGCCGAATCCCCTTGCGGAATACGTGAGTTGGTCACCTAGGGTGGGCGGGCTTGGCGGCGTCAACGACCACGGGGGCCCCTGACGCCGCGCACTCAGAGACCCACCTCTGGGCTCCCTACGGAGAACCACGTGACCCATCCGATACGGCCGCGTCGTCAGCGTGCCCTGGGACGCACGGCGATCGCGCTGGCCTGTGCCGGCATCCTGTCCTTAACCGGGCTGCCGTCCCTTCAGGGCACCGCGGACGCGGCACCGAAGCCGCCGACGGAGAAGAAGCAGGAACTGTGCGAGGACATGTTCGGCCTCCAGCACGTTCCTCCCACTCCGATCGACAAGATCCCCTGGAACAAGCCGGTACGCCCCTCGAGCGAGTGGGACGAGTACTTCTTCGACTCCCAGCGCCAGGCCATGGACGGCGTGATCCTGCCAGGTGACACACCTGCCGAACAGCAGAAGTTCCTCAATGCCCTCGAACACGGGCCGGAGGGCTACAAGGAAGGCGACCCGCGCAAGGTCTGGGCCTCCTACAAGCGGTTCCTGGACGACGCCGGCGGCAAGAACAAGTTCGGCAGCTTCCACAATTGGCTCAACGAGTCCTATCTGGAGATGGCTGCCCGCGGCGGCCGCGGACGCGCCTTCCACAAGAAGGTCGTACAGGACCTCGGGCTGACCGGGCCGGACTGGTACTGCGAAGAGAACGTCCAGTACACCGACAAGGACGGCAACAAGCGCTACCGCCGGTACGACGCCGTCAACTACAAGACCGGCGACCGGGTCGAGATCAAGTCCGGCGGCAACCACACGGGGGGCCAACGCCCCAAGGACCAGGCCGTCCTCAGGGCGGACCCGAAGGTACGCCTGCGGCCGATCTTCGGGCAGGAACAGACCGACGAGACCCGCAAGATGTACGACAAGCTGTCCAAGGAGTTCGGCAACGGGCCCGACGGCCGGCCCCGCATCATCCGCTACGAGCACCGATCCACTTACCACGCCCGCTACAAGCCCGGTCGGTTCAGCAACTACGACCCGTACATGAACCCCAACCCGGGCAAATTCACCGGGTCCCGTGGTGGCGGCAACGACCAGATCAACCGGTCCGTTCCCACGCCCAAGGAGGCCAAGGAGCAGTTCGAGCGGGGCCGTCGACTCGGTAACTCCGGTCAGCGGGTCCGCGGACCGGGCGGTGTGGACTTCACCACGCTGGAGTTGAAGTACGTCGGAAAGCCCGTCAAGGGACAGGGCATGGACTATTCCTTCTCCGCCAAGAAGGCCGACGAGGAGACCAACCCCGGCTACGGCGGCAAGGCCAAGGCCCAGCTCATCTCCGACGCGTTCTTCACCTGGCTGGCCCTGACCCCGGAGAAGTTCTGGGTCAACCTCAACCCGGACCAGCCGGACAAGATCATGGACAGCAAGTTCGGCAAGACCGACGCCGGTCGCGTGCTGCTGGAAGCCGACCTTCAGATGAAGCACGACTTCTACAAGGCCATGGACCCCAAGACGGACCTGGGGAAGCGGTACTGGGCGGCCCTGCCCAAGGAGAACGGCAAGCCGTGCATGCCGGGCCTGCGCAACTGGATCGAGCCCAAGCCCGCCAAGGTCCGCGAGCAGGACGGCGGCATCTACATCCTCGACGCACCGCTCGGCCTGAAGTCCACCGCGCAGAAAACCGTCACCCAGGGCCCCGGCGAGCCGATCTGCGACCCGGACCAGGCCACGATCAAGCGGGCCCAGGCCGTCATCGACCGCATGATCGTGCCCGCGGTCGAGAAGACCATCAACACCGCCCCCCAGTACGCGGACCTGCGCCGCGTCTACACCTCCCGGGTGGCGGCGGAGTGGATCCGCCGGCAGGACGCCAAGGCGCCCACCGACTACCGCAAGATCATCAACTCCGGAGACGTGGCGAAGTGGCCGCTGCGGGCGCCGAACCAGAAGTGGACGCGCGAGGGGGTCTTCAACCGGTACGTGAAGATCTTCAAGGAGGGTGAGTTCCGCTACGAGGTCCCCACCGGCGGCACCACGCAGATCTACATCGTGGGTGGTGTCGACTTCTCCAAGTCTCCCAAGCGCAACATCACCCGCCTGCGTTTTCAGGCCCAGCACCGGAACCTTCCGCGCACCACGCAGACGTCCGTGCACACCATGACCGACGACGCCGAGAACCAGGACACCCTGTTCCTCGGCGGGAACACCGCGGCGAAGGCCACCGGAGACGGCAGCGGGGACAAACCCACACCCACCCCCACGCCTACCCACACCGGCAAGCCGGGCGAACCGTCGACCCCTCCGGCCACCCACACGCCGGACCCGGGCACGAGCACCCCGCCCACCGGTGACGGCGGGGCAAGCCGGCCGCCGACGAACGGCCCGGGCGGTGACCTCGCTCACACCGGATCCGACACCCCTGTCGGCCTCATCGCCGGTACGGCCGCGGCCCTGGTCGCTGCCGGTGGCGGGCTGATGTGGTGGATGCGCCGCCGGAAGGCAGCGCCCGAGAGCTGACCCGGCGCCACGCCTGGAAGCAGCACCACGGTCCCGCATCCTCTGGGTGCGGGACCGTTCCGTGCCCGGCGCCCGGAGGTGCTCCACGCCACGCTCACCCAACGCTCCCGCCCCGCGAACTCCCGCAAAAGCAACGCCGCGCCATTCGGCGCCGGTCCCTCCCCTCGTGGGGACCGGTGCCGAACAGCGCGGGCGGCGTGATCCGCGCCCCCCGTACCGGCGCGGATCCGGGAAGGGCCGGACCCTGGTCGACGCGGCGGCAGTCCGGGCCGGGCCGAGCCGGCTCCTCAGGTCCTCGTGCCGAGCGTCCGGCCGCCGGCACCGGCCGTCCCCGCCGGCTGGTGATTCCGGAGGGCGGTGGCCGGGAACAGGCGTCAGGAGTTGTTGCTCCGGGAACTCCCGGTGCTCCGGGAACTCCGCGGACTCCGGTGTTGCGAGAACTCCGACCGGTCCCGGTGGTGGTCCGGAACTCCGAGTGCTTCGGGTGCTCCGGATACTGGGTGCGTGGACTGGCCTGGCCTTGCCTGGCCGGGCAAGGCCCGGGTGCTGCGCCGCTGGTTCGGGATACTGCCAGTCGTGGGTCCCGGCGAGGAGGTTCCGGAGTCGGGCCGAGGGCTTAACCACAGGTCAGCCAGCTAAGGTGAGTTTTCCGGTCCGGATGTCCAGCTGCGGGGGAAGTAAGGAGTGGAGGCCTTGAGTTCCGACTCAGGGGCGCGCTCAGTCTTCGCCGAGCGTCTCGCGTTGCTGTACAAGGAGGCCGGCAACCCTCCCCTCAAGAAGGTCGCCGAGGCGGTCGTCCGACTGCAGCGGGTCGACGAGCGAGGGCGGCCGGTGCGGGTCTCCGTGCAGCGGATCAGCGACTGGCGGCGGGCCAAGAACGTGCCCGCGCAGTTCGCCGCCCTCGCAGCGGTGCTGCAGGTTCTGATCCCCCAGGCCCGGCGCTCGCGGCCGGTGCCGGTGTCGACGGGCCTGTACGACCTGGCGCAGTGGCAGCGGCTGTGGGAGCGGGCGGTCGGCGACCGCGCCGCGGCGTCCGCGCAGGAGGAGGAACGCGCGCCGGACGAGGCCGCGCCCGTACCCGGTGTGTGCCCGTACCGCGGCCTGGCCTCGTACCGTCCGGAGGACGTCCGGTGGTTCTTCGGCCGACAGCGGAGCACGGAGGCCCTCGTCACCCAGCTCCGCGCGGCGGAGCGGACGGGCGGTCTCGTGATGCTCGTGGGCGCCTCGGGGGCCGGAAAGTCGTCGCTGCTGAACGCCGGGTTGGTGCCCGCGTTGCGGAGCGGCGGCGTGGGGGACGGCACGGGCGGTGCGGCGCGGGAGGTGCTGCAGCTCGTGCCGGGCGGCGATCCGGTCGGGGAGCTGCTCCGCCGGATTCCCGAGCTCGCCGGCGTCGTCTCCACCGCGACGGAGCCCACCGCGCCGAAGCCCACGGCGACGGAACCCACGGCAACAGAGCCCCCGGCGACGGAGCCCCCGGCGACGGAGCCCGGCACCCCGGCGGATCCCCGTACTCCCACGCATCCCGGCACCCCGGCGGATCCCCGTACTCCCACGCACCCTGGCCCCCCGACGGACGCCGGCACCAAGCCCGGCACCCCGCCGGAACCCGGCACCCCCCGTTTCGCGCACGCCGTGCGGGAGGCCGTGTCGGCCTGGGCGCGGCGCGGGGCGTCGGGAGCTGCTCGGCCGGTGGTGATCGTGGACCAGTTCGAGGAGGCGTTCACCCTCTGCTCCGACGAGGTGGCCAGGCGGACGTTCATCCAGCTCCTCCACGCCGCGTGCACGCCCTCCCCCACGTTCTCGACTCCGCTCGAACAGGGGGGACCCCCATGCCCGGACGACCCGGCACCCGCGCTCGTCATCATCGGCATACGCGCCGACTTCTACGAGAAATGTCTTGGATATCCCGAACTGGCCGATGCGTTGCAGCACCGGCACATGGTGCTCGGGCCGCTGACCAGCGCGGAGCTGCGGGAGGCGGTGACCGGGCCCGCCAAGGCCGTGGGGCTGGAACTCGAACCGGGGCTGGCGGAACTGATCGTCCGGGAGGTGAGCGCCGACGGTCCCGGCGGGGCGCACGACGCGGGTGTCCTGCCGCTGCTCTCGCACGCCCTGCTCGCCACCTGGCAGCGCCGGAAGGCGGGCCGGCTGACACTGGCCGGCTACCGCGCGGCCGGCGGCATCCAGGGAGCGGTGGCGGCGACCGCCGAGCGGGCCTGGTCCGGCCTCGACCCGACGGCACGCACGGCCGCGCGACTGCTCCTCCTCAGGCTGGTCCGGCTGGGCGAGGACACCCAGGCCACCCGTAGGCGGGGGACGCGGCGCCAACTGGCGGACGAGTCAACGGATCCCCACAAAACGGAGGAATCGCTCGAAGCGCTGGTGCACGCCCGGCTGGTGACGCTCGACGCGGAGGCCGTGGAGATCACCCATGAGGCGCTGCTGCACGCCTGGCCGCGGCTGCGCGACTGGATCGACGAGGACCGGAACGGCAATCTGCTGCGCCAGCGCCTGGAGGAGGACGGCCGGGCCTGGGAGGGCTCGGACCGCGACACCTCCCTCCTCTACCGGGGTTCCCGGCTGGAGCAGGCCCGCAACTGGGCGCAATCCGCCGGCGACACCTTTCTGACCCGCAGCGCGGTGGAGTTCCTGGCCGCCTCGGTCCGGCTGCGCCGGCGCACGGTGTGGCTCAGCCGTGGTGCGGTGGCGGCCGTGGTCGTCATGGCGATGCTGGCGCTCGGTTCGGCGGTGGTGGCGTGGCAGCAGCGGGACGACTCGGTGTTCCAGCAGGTGCTCACCGAAGCCGATCGCGCCCAGTACACGGACCCGTCCCTGTCGGCCCAACTCGACCTGGTGGCGCACCACCTGCGTCCCCACGACGAGGGCGCGAACAACCGGCTGCTCTCCATCGTGAACGCCCCGCTGGCCACCCCGCTCCGGGGCCACACCGGCGCCGTCTACCTCACCTCGTTCAGCCCCGACGGGCGAACCCTGGCCACCGCCGGCTACGACCGCACCGTCCGGCTGTGGGACGTGCGCGACCGGGGCCGCCCCGAGCCGCTCGGCAAGCCCCTGACCGGCCACAAGAGTTGGGTGAGCAGCGCGGTCTTCGGTCCGGACGGGCACACCCTCGTCAGCGCCGGCGACGACGGCGTGATCCGGCTGTGGGACGTGACCGACCCCGGCCACCCGTCCCGGCTCGGCGCGCCGCTGGCCGGCCACCAGGGCACGATCTACCTGGTCGCCTTCAGCCCGGACGGACGCACCCTGGCCTCCGTCGGCGAGGACCGCACCGTCCGCCTGTGGAACGTGGCCGACCCGCGCCGCCCGAAGGCGCTCGCCACGCTGACCGGCCACACCGCCGCCGTACGCTCCGTCGCGTTCAGCCCCGACGGACGGATGCTCGCGGCGGGCAGCGACGACGAGACCATCCGGCTGTGGAGGGTGTCCGACCGGCGCCACCCCCGGCCGGTCGACAGGGTGCTCACCGGCCACACGGACCTGGTCCACTCCGTGGCCTTCGGCCCCGACGGCCGCACCCTCGCCAGCGGCAGCGCGGACGGCACCATCCGGCTGTGGGACGTGTCCGACCCCGAGCGCGCCAAGGCGATCGGCTCGCCGCTCACCGGCCACACCGGTCCCATCTGGTCGGTGGCCTTCAGCCCCGGCGGCGGGATGCTCGCCGCCGCCAGCGCGGACAGCACGGCGAGCCTGTGGAACGTCAGCGATCCGGCGTACCCGTCGCAGGTCGGCGAGCCCCTCGCGGGCGGCAGCGGCGAGATGTACGCCCTCGGCTTCAGTCCCGACGGCCGGACCCTCGCCACCGGCAGCGGCGACAGCAAGGTCCGCCTGTGGTCGATACCGGCGTCGGACATGATCGGCCGGAACGGGACGTTCCGTCCGGACGGGCGGGTGCTCGCCACGGCCGCGCTCGACGGACGGGTCCGGCTGTGGAACGTGCACACCCCCGGCCGGCCCGTGCCCCTGAGCGGGCCGTTCATGCGCGCGGACGGCTACCACCGTTCGATGGCGTTCTCCCCCGACGGCCGCACCCTCGTCGTACGGACCGGGCACCGGTCGGTGTACCTGTGGAACGTCGCCGACCCGGCCCACCCGGTCCCGGCCGGGCCGCCCCTCACCCTGCACACCCGCTTCGCGGGCCCCGACTCCCTGGCCTACAGCCCCGACGGCCGCACCATGGCCACCGCCTACGACGACCGCACCGTCCAGTTGTGGAACGTCGGCGACCCGTCCCACGTGGTTCCGCTCGGCACCCCGCTCACCGGCCACAGGGGCTTCATCAACTCCCTCCTCTTCAGCCCGGACGGCCGTACGCTCGCCAGCGGCAGCGCGGACGGCACCATCCGGCTGTGGGACGTGTCCGACCCGCGCCATGCCGCCCCGGCCGGCGCCCCGCTCCGAGGGCACCTCGGTCCCGTCAACGCGCTCGCCTACAGTCCGGACGGCCACACGCTGGCCAGCGGCGGCGACGACGACACGGTCCGGCTGTGGAACGTCACCGCCCCCCGCCGGGCGACGCCGCTGGGCCCGCCGCTCACCGGCCACACCGAAGCGGTCGTCTCGCTGACGTTCAACCCGGACGGCCGGACCCTGGCGAGCGGCGGCGACGACAACTCGGTCCGCTTCTGGAACGTCACGGTCCCGTCCCGGGCCACGGCCATCGGCCAGGCGGCCAGCCCCAATGCCAAGACCGGCAATTTCCTGTCGTTCAGCCCCAAGAGCCACCTGCTCGCGGTGTCGAGCGGCGCCGGCACCGTCCGGCTGTGGAGCCTGGACCCCGATCCGGCGATCCGCCGCATCTGCTCCACCACGCGGGGCGTCCTGACGCCGGAGAAGTGGCGCGAGTACCTGCCCCATCTCTCGTACGAGCCGCCGTGCGGCACATGACGACGACCTGGGACGACGTGACTCCGATCACAACTCCGGGTCCTGTTTAAGCAGTTGACTCCCGTCGTGCTGACAGCCTTGCTACTCTTGGCCGCAGCCCGATCGCTGGTGCATCCCCCGTCGCCAGCGATCGGGCGCTTCCATGTCTGCCGCTCCCGGTTCAGGTGCCGCGCACGTCTGCCGGTCCCGGCTCGCCCGCCAACTCGTCAACACCTCTTTATGAGTCGTAACCTGGTGTCGTCCGGCCGGTCAGCCGGTTGATCACCCCGCTGGCCGAGGCGCCGAGCGACGGGACGGTGAAGGCGATGGCAGTGGCGTACGAGCGGATCGCCGACCAGCTTCGGCAGTCCATCCGCGCAGGTCAGCTCAAGCCCGGGGACCGCCTCCCGGCCGAGGCGAAGCTCGCCGAGGAGTTCGGACGCAGCGTGCCGACCGTCCGGGACGCGCTCCGGGTCCTGCGGGACGAGGGCCTGATCGAGAAGCAGCACGGGCGCGGCAACTTCGTCCGGCGCCCCCGCACCGCGACCGTGCGCACCAATCTTCGCCACCAGTGGGAGAAGAACCGCGCCCGCCGGTCCCTGGAGGAGCGGGCCCGGACCGGCGCCACCGAGCGCGAGACCGGCCTGGACGTCGACGACCTGATCTTCCACGCCGCGTACCGCGAGACCACCGCGGACGAGGACCTCGCGGCGGCGTTCGGCCTCCCCGAGGGCACCCCGCTCCTCGCACGCTCCTACCGGACGCGCTGCGCGGCCGAGAGCGCCCCCTTCAGCCTGGTGACGTCCTACCTCGTCCGCGATCTGATCGCGGGGAACCCGGCCCTGCTCGACGCGGCCAACGAACCCTGGCCGGGCGGCTCGCAGGCCCAGCTCTCCACCGTCGGCATCGAGGTCGACCGCATCGAGGAACGCGTCACCGCCCGCCCGCCGACGCCCGAGGAGGCGGAGGAGCTGGAGCTCCCGCCCGGGACCTCGGTGCTCGTGCTCCGCAAGACCTCGATCGACACCCGGGACCGGATCGTCGACGTCTCGCACGTCGTCCTGCCCGGCGACCGCACGGAAATGCTGTTCACCACTCCCCTCGAAAGGTGGTGAGTGCCGTGCGCCGGCGCGTCATCATCGTCACGGCCGTCCACGCCCCCTCGGCCCCTTTCCTCCCCGAGGCCTACAAGTCCCTCCGCGAGCAGGACCTCCCCCAAGGGTGGGAGTGGCACTGGGTCGTCCAGGAGGACGGTTACACCGACGAGGTCGCCCCGTACGTGCCCGACGACGCGCGGGTGACCTTCCGCCAGGGGCGGGCCGGTGGCCCCGGTGTCGCCCGCACCATCGCCCTGGCCCATGCCGAGGGCGAGTACATCAAGGTCCTGGACGCCGACGACCAGCTGACGCCCGGCACGCTCGCCCGCGACCTGGCCGCCCTGGAGGGCGACCGCAGCATCGGCTGGGCGACGTCCCGGACCCTCGACCTGCTGCCCGACGGTTCGACGGCCGGTTTCCCCGGCGACCCCGAGGCGGGCCCGATCGAGCGCGGCGCCGTCCTCGACTTCTGGAAGGCGAACGACTTCCGCGCCCAGGTCCACCCGGCGTCCCTCTGCGTCCGCCGCGACCTGCTCCTCGCCCTCGGCGGCTGGATGGCCCTCCCCGCCTCGGAGGACACCGGCCTGCTGCTCGCCCTGAACGCCACCGCCCGCGGCTGGTTCTCCTCGGAGGTCGGCCTCCTCTACCGCAAGTGGCCCGGCCAGGCGACCAGCCAGCCGTCCCACACGGACAGCGCGGAGCGCCGTGCGCGGATGGCGGTCGCCGAGGCCCGGGCACGCGAGCTCGCGCACCTCAACTGGCGTTATCCGAGGGCCGATGGCTGAGGGGTGATGGCTGAGGGCCGATGGCCAGCGGGCGCGAGCGATCGAGGGGTTCCGGTGTCGTGCCTCTGGCCTGTTGGTGCCCGGCGTGCCACCCTGCGCGGCACCCGTTGGCCGGCCCCGACGGACGCCGTGTCCGCGGCCGGCGACGACAGCCGATGCAGGCAAGGAGACCGCCATGACCGAGCCCGGTGGAGACGAGCAACGACAGAGAAGCACCTCGCAGGACGCCCTCAGGGCCAGGCACACCGCACGCGCCCGCAGCGCCTCCGCCCGTACGGCCGCCGCCTGCCGCTTCGCCGGTTTCGCGGCCGCCCCGGATGCCGTGGTGGCCGTGCCGGCGGCGGCCTCCGCGAAGGCCGCCAACGCGCTCCGGCTGTCCGCCGACGCGGTCGCCGCGTTGGCCGCGGGCGGCCCGGACCCCGCCGCGGACGCCCGGCACGCACGCAACGCCGCCGCGGCCGCCGTCCTCGCCGCCCAGATTGCCCGCTCCCACGGCGTCAACCAGCTCTGCGACGCCGCGTACGACGCCGCCCTCAAGGCGTCCCTGGCCGCCGGAAGGGCCGCCGGGCGGGACGGCCTGGGTGCCAGTGACCCGCTGAACGCCGAGGCGGAGGCCGCCGAGGCCGACGCCGTCGCCGCCGCCACGGCCGCCGGCTGGACGTAGGGCTCGTCTCGCCGGCTGTCCGGCAAACTGTCCGGCACCGCGAGGATCCGGGCCCGGGGCCCGGGTCACGACGCGGTGCCGGACCGCCCCCTCCGGAACACCTCACCCCTGGTCGAAGGGGAGCTCCAGCATCCGGATCGCATTCCCGCGCAGGAGCTTGTACGTCACCTCGTCCGGCAGCCCCGCCATGTGCTCGGCCGCCACCTGCTTCGTGTGCGGCCAGGTCGAGTCGACGTGGGGGTAGTCCGTCTCGAACGTCGCGTTGTCGACCCCCACGGTCTCGATCGCCTCGACCCCGTGCCTGTCCCGGAAGAAGCAGCAGAAGATCTGCCGGTAGTAGTACGACGACGGCGGCTCGGGGATCAGGTCCTTCACCCCGCCCCAGGCCCGGTGCTCCTCCCAGACGTCGTCGGCGCGCTCCAGTGCGTACGGGATCCAGCCCATCTGGCCCTCGCTGTACGCGAGTTTCAGCCGCGGGAACTTCACCAGCACACCGCTGAACAGGAAGTCCATCATCGACGCCATCGCGTTGTTGAAGGAGAGCGCGGCCTGGACCGCGGGCGGGGCGTCCGGTGAGGCCGCCGGCATCTGCGACGACGACCCGATGTGCATGTTCACCACCGTCCCGGTCTCCTCGCACGCCGCGAAGAACGGGTCCCAGTACCCGGAGTGGATCGACGGCAGCCCGAGGTACGTGGGGATCTCGCTGAAGGTCACCGCCCGCACCCCGCGGGCGGCGTTGCGCCGGATCTCCGCGACCGCCAGGTCGATGTCCCACAACGGGATGAGGCACAGCGGGATCAGCCGGCCGCCGCTGTCCCCGCACCACTCCTCCACCATCCAGTCGTTGTACGCCCGGACGCAGGCGAGCCCGACCTCCTTGTCCTGCGCCTCGGCGAAGGTCTGGCCGCAGAAGCGCGGGAACGTCGGGAAGCAGAGCGACGCCTCCACGTGGTTGAGGTCCATGTCCGCGAGCCGCGCCTTGGGGTCCCAGCAGCCGCGCCGCATCTGCTCCCGGGTGATCCCGTCCAGCGTCATCTCGTCCCGGGAGAAGCCCACGGCCGCGATGATGCGCTTGTACGGGAAGATCTGCCCGTCGTACTCCCACCAGTCCGTGATCTGACCGTCCGGGTCCGTGGTGAACCGGTACTTCCCGCCCACGTACTCCAGCTCACCGATGCCGGCGGTGAACGGCTTCGGCCCCCTGTCCTGGTACTTCTTCGGAAGCCAGGTCTCGAAGAGGTGCGCCGGCTCGATCACGTGATCGTCCACGCTGATGATCTCGGGAAGCTCCGCCGTGCCGCTCTCGTTGCTGATCACGCTGTACCCCCAACTGCCCGCCGGTGAGTCCCCACGGGCCCGAATCTGACGACCCATCAGTTCCGAGGCTATGACCTCCCCCTCGCGACGACAAGGCGCGCCCGGCAACTCCCCCCTCCCGGGAACGCCGACCCTTACGGACCGAGCCGCCCCCCTTGCGGGATGAGCCCCCACCCGCTGAACTTGCGGACATCGCAGCTACCTGACGCTCCATCAGATCTCACTTCCGCCGCGGACGAATCGAGGGACGACATGGGCACGACCATGCACACGATCTGGCTCAGCGGCGCCGAGTGGTGCGCGGTCCTGCGGATCGGCCTCGGGCTGTGGTGGCTGGAGAGCTGGCGCCACAAGGACAAGAAGACCTGGTTCGCCGGCGGCGGCATCGACTGGGCGGCCGGCATCGCGGCCGACCACCGCTGGCCCGCCGTCCGCAAAAGCTTCGACCGCTTCGTGAAGCCGCACCCCCGCCTGATGGCGTACCTCGTCGCCTACGCCGAACTGGCCCTCGGCCTCGGACTGATCACGGGCTTCCTCACACCGATAGCCCTGGTCGCCGGCGCCGTGCTCAATCTGATCTACCTGATCCTGATGATCCACGACTGGGCGGAACAGGGGCAGAACCTCATGATGGCGCTGATCTCGGCCGTCGGCCTCCTGGCCATGAGCTGGCAGAGCTGGTCGCTCGACGGGGCTTTGGGGTTGTTCCGGTAGCGGCCCGGCTCCGCCGCCCAGCCGCCCAGTCGCCCCACCATCACCCACCTGTCCGGAAAGCGCCTTCCGGCCTCCCCGTCGCCGTACCTAGCCTGGCCTTCGTGACCAGATTTCGTATCTGGTCACGGAGTCAGAGCCCGGAGGCAGGCGCAGAGACGGACGCGGAGCCCGAAGAATCCGCGTGCCGGCGGGGGAGGGGGAAGAAACCATGGAGCGGGCGGAGCGCGGGGAGCGGATCCTGGAGGTGGCCGGGGAGTTGCTGCTCGCCTGGGGGTACGCACGGGTGACGATCGACGAGATCGCCCGGCGCGCCAAGGTGGGCAAGGGAACGGTCTACCTCCACTGGAAGACCAAGGATTCACTGCTCCTCGCCGTCATGCTGAAGGCGCAATCCCGCAGCCAGCAACGGCAGGTGGAACGCCTCCGCGCCGATCCGCTGGAGGTCCTGCCGAGCCGGATGATGCGCGGGCGCTTCCAGGACTTCCTCGCCGAGCCCGTGCTGCGCGCCCTGTACACCGACGACTCCGACGTCCTCGGCCGGCTCAACGACCACGCCAAGAAGGAGCTCGCGGAGCTGATCGTCGAGGCCGACCGGACCCTGCGACGCCACCTCGAGGTCTTGCGCGCACACGGTCTGGTGCGCACCGACACGGAGGTGCGCCACCAGCAGTACGCGCTGATGGCGATCGCCACCGGGTTCTTCACCGCCGAGACGCTGCTCCACGAGCGGGCTCCGGACACCCCTCGGACGCGTGCGGAGATCCTGGCCCACACGGTCCGGAGCACGCTCGAAACCGCCCCCGAGCACGCACACCGGGCCGCCACCGCGGCCGTACCGGAAGTCATCGCCCTCTACGAGCAGTTGGCGGAGCTGTCCGCCCGCGAGATGGACCGCCAGATACGTCGCTGAGACCCAGCGGCGGGTACGTCGCCGCCGCGGGCGCGGCGGCGGCCGGAGACGGCGGCCGGTGACCGACCTCGGCCGCCTCGCCCACTCCCAACCGGAGGAGAACGAAAGATGTCGGCATTACCCCGCTCCCCGCTCACCGCGCACGTCGGGAAACACCCGGGCGAGCCGCAGGTGATGGATCCCGCGCTGATCAGCGACCCCTACGGCGGGTACGGGGCGTTGCGCGAGCAGGGGCCGGTCGTCCGCGGCCGGTTCATGGACGACTCGCCCGCGTGGTTCGTGACCCGTTTCGAGGAGGTCCGGCAGGTCCTGCGCGACCCGCGGTTCGCGAACAACCCGGTCGCCTCCTCCCTGGGCGCCAGGCCCGAGGACTCACCCACGGTGCGGCTGTTGGACATGCTCGGCTTCCCCGAGCACCTGCGCGTCTACCTGCTCGGTTCGATCCTCAACAACGACGCCCCGGACCACACCCGGCTCCGCCGCCTGGTTTCCCGCGCGTTCACCGCACGCAAGATCACCAACCTGCGGCCGCGCGTGGCGGAGATAGCGGACACCCTGCTGGACCGGCTCCCCGAGCACGCCGAGGACGGCGTCGTCGACCTGATCCAGCACTTCGCGTACCCGCTGCCCATCACGGTCATCTGCGAACTGGTCGGCATACCGGAAGCCGACCGTCCGCAATGGCGTCAATGGGGTGCCGACCTCGTCTCCCTCCAACCGGAGCGGCTCAGCGTCTCGTTCCCCGCGATGATCGACCACATCCACGAGCTGATCCGGGAACGCCGCGGCGCGCTCACCGACGACCTGCTCAGCGAGCTGATCCGCACCCATGACGACGACGGCGGCCGGCTGAGCGACGTCGAGATGGTGACCATGGTCCTCACCCTCGTCCTGGCCGGTCACGAGACCACCGCCCACCTGATAGGCAACGGCACGGCGGCGCTGCTCACCCACCCCGGGCAACTCCGCCTCCTCCGGGACGACCCGGACCTGCTCCCGCGGGCCGTCCACGAGCTGATGCGGTGGTGCGGGCCGGTGCACATGACGCAGCTGCGGTACGCCACCGAGGACGTCGAGCTCGCCGGCACCCTGATCCGCAAGGGCGACGCCGTGCAGCTCATCCTGGTGTCGGCGAACCACGATCCCCGCCACTACACCGATCCGGAACGCCTCGATCTGACCCGCCATCCCGCGGGCCACGCCGAGAACCACGTGGGGTTCGGCCACGGTCCGCATTACTGCCTCGGAGCGACGCTGGCCAAACAGGAGGGCGAGGTCGCTCTCGGGAAGCTGCTCGCACGCTTCCCCGGCGTCGCGCTCGCCGTCCCACCGGAACGCCTGGAACGCGCGCAGGTCCCGGGCAGTTGGCGGCTGGTGTCCCTGCCGCTGCGGTTGAGCTGAGAACCCGCGCTCCGGGGCGGGGCGGCGGAGCCTCGCCCTGGAGGGACAGGGCGGCCGGCCGATCATCGACCGGCCGGCCGCCTTGCCACTTCTCCGGTGCGGAGCGCTACTTGCCGGCCACCGAGGCGCGCCAGGTGACCTGGTGCGAGCCCTCTCCCTCACCGTTGAAGATCACCGCTGTCGGCGCGTCGCCCTTCGGCAGCAGGTGGATGGAGCACTCGGTCACCACGCCGTTCGGCTTCACCATCTTGTCGGGGACGGCCTCGGGGCACTGGCTGACACCGGGGCCGCCGATGTCGATCAGCACCATCTTCTGCACGGTCTGTCCGGCCGCGGTCTGCAGCGTCACCCCGTCGCTCATGCTGGGCAGCAGGTCGTACTTGCCGCTGTTCCGGTACTGCATGGTGACGTAGTACGGGACCATCTTCTTCTGGTCCGCGTTCAGGTCGAAACGGCCCAGGTCGGCGATGGAGCCGGCGCGCACGCTCTTCGGGGTGATCCGCAGCGAGACGGGCCGCTTGTCGGTGTCCTCCGTGACGCCGTCGGCCGGCTTGCCCGCAGGCAGGATCCCGTCGGACGCACCGCCTTCGGCACCGCCCTCGCCCACCTTCCAGATGAGGGTGTCTCCCCCGTCGTCCTTGTAGGAGACGGTCGCCGGCGGCTGCCCCTTGGGGAGCATGTAGATCTGGCAGAGCGCGGCGGTGGCGCCGGCCGCCAGCTGCGACGCGCCGCCCTCACGGCACTCGGGCGGCAGTCCGGAGCTCGTGGCCAACGGGTTGGACTGGAACAGCGACACCGGCTGGGCGGGCTGGCCGTCCGCCCCGGTGACGGAGAAGTTCCGCTCCGGGGACAGGTTCTTCACCGTCTTCTTGCCGGTGTTCGTGTACGAGAAGGTGAGGTAGTACGGCACCTTCCCCTTCAGGTCGTCGTCCAGCCGGATGTGCGAGAGGTCGGAGTCCGAGCCGCGGGCCAGCCGCGTCGGGGTGATCCGCAGCGGATGCGCCTTGTCGTCGGAGTCGGTCCAGGTGGCCTGGCGGGGCGTGGCCTTCATCGGCAGCGGCTTGGCGGGCGTCACGGCCTCCGACGGCCCGGGCGCCGCCTTGCCGTTACCGGGCCCGCCACATCCCACGGCCAGCAGCATGAGCGCGCTGAGACCCGCGGCACCCGCGATACGTATCGGCTTCCGCACGGCAATCCCCCGTTGTTCTGCGGTGTTTCCGCGTTGTTCTGCAATGTTCTGCGTTGTTCTGCGTTGTTTCCGCGATGATCTGCGCCGGCCGGTGTCCGTCGTTGCCGTCCGACCGGCCGGGACCGGTCGGACACACTAGCCGGGGCGGTACAGGCGAACGGCATTGCCCCCGGGACCCGGAGGCAATGGGCGCGGAGAAACGCGCCTCAACGAGGACGACTGGCCCGCAGCGAGTACATAAGGGGAACACGGGGACGGTCGCCGGGAAAGCGGTAGTACCCGTCGTCGCCCCGCCGAAGTGCGGCGAACCGCTGGAACATGGTCATGTCGTGCTCGTGCAGGAAGTCGATGCGCAGACCGGCGCCGGCGACGGCGGAGACGACATCGCCCAGCGGATGCTGCCATTCGACACTGCGGTTGTTGACCGTCGGCGCCTCGAAGTCCGTGTAGGTACCGGGCACTTCGTCGACCCAGGCGTCCTGATTGAAGTAGTCGTGGACGATCCGCGCGCCGGTCTCGTCGTCGAGCGCGTCGCCCAGCGGGTGGAATTCGGCGAGGTAGAGGAAGCCGCCGGGCGCGACGAGCGAGGCGGCGGCGTCGGCCCAGCGCTCCAGATCCGGGAGCCAGTTCAGGGCACCGATACCGGTGTAGACGATGTCGTACGAGGCGTCGGGGACGGCTTCGGCGGCGTCGTAGACGTCGGCGGCGACGAAGGCCGCACGGTCCGGGCCGTAGCCGAGTCCGGCGGCGAGCTCGCGGGCGGCCTCCACGGCCGGTTCG
Organism: Streptomyces bugieae; assembly: GCF_036352915.1. Lineage (NCBI taxonomy): Bacteria > Bacillati > Actinomycetota > Actinomycetes > Kitasatosporales > Streptomycetaceae > Streptomyces > Streptomyces bugieae. The sequence continues at coordinate 3,872 of NZ_JAZBJP010000018.1, read as the reverse complement.
GAGAAGTCCAGGCCGACGACGCGGGCGGCGCCGCGGTGCGCCCAGGAAAGCGTGTCCTGCCCGAAGTGGCACTGGAGATGGAGCAGGGACCGGCCGGTGACGTCCCCGACCTCCGCGGTCTCGAAGTCGCGGATCACGTCCCGGACCCGGCGGAAGCGCTCCTGGTCATAAAAATCGCTCGCGGTGTGGATGGCCACCCGCTCGTCCCACCTCGCGCGATTGGTCTCCCGCCAGTCGTCGGGGCCGGTGTGTTTTCGCATACCGCGAAGTTATCCACAGGGTTGTGGCCCTCGCCAACGCATTTCGAGCGCCGGGCGCAGAATGGGCGCATGACTGACGAGACGACCGCAGGCCCCGACCGCACGCCCGACCCGACCCCTTCCTCGGCCGACCCCGACCGCTCCGCCCGCTCCTCCGGGACGCTGACGGACTCGGCCGACCCCATAACGGGCCCGGGCGCGTCGACACCTGACCCGGCCGGCTCGCCGAAGACGGACATCACGGACATGCCCGACTGGGAGAAGCGCTTCCGGGCCCCGCGGATCGGGCTGCCGGACTGGGCCGAGGACGCCCCGGACCGCTCGCTGTTCGTCTCGAACGCCACCGGCACCTTCGAGCTGTACACCTGGGACCGGGCGACCGGCGCCCAGCGGCAGGCCACGGACCGGCCGAACGGCACGACGGACGGGACGCTCTCGCCGGACGGCGAATGGGTGTGGTGGTTCTCGGACACCGACGGGGACGAGTTCGGCATCTGGATGCGGCAGCCGTTCGCCGGCGGCCCGGACGAGCCGGCCACCCCCGGACTCGCCCCCTCCTATCCGGGAGGTCTGGCCATCGGCCGCGACGGCACCGCGATCGTCGGCCGCTCCACGGACGACGACGGCTCGACCATCCACGTCGTACGCCCGGGACAGTCCCCGGTGGAGATCTACCGGCACCGCGAGTCGGCGGGCGTCGGCGATCTCTCGCACGACGGCTCACTGATCGCCATCGAGCACACCGAGCACGGCGACGCGATGCACTCCGCGATCCGCGTCGTCCGGCCCGACGGCTCCACGGTCGCCGAGCTGGACGACACCGACGGCGGCACCGAGGAGCTGGGCCTGTCGGTGCTGGGCTTCGCACCGGTGGACGGTGACTCCCGGCTGCTGGTCGGGCACCAGCGCCGGGGCCGCTGGGAGCCGATGATCTGGGACCCGCTGACCGGCAAGGAGACGGCCCTGGAGATCGACCTCCCGGGAGACGTCGGCGCCGACTGGTACCCGGACGGCTCGGCACTGCTCGTGGAGCACGAGTACCAGGCCCGCAGCGAGCTGTGGCGGTACGACCTCGGAGCGGAGCCGGCGGGCACGGCGCTGACCCGGGTCGAGACCCCGGCCGGGACGGTCTCGGGCGCGACGGCACGGCCGGACGGAACGGTCGAGTTCCTGTGGTCGTCGGCCGCGCAGCCCCCGGAGGTGCGCTCGACGAGCGGTGCCGTCGTGCTGGACCCGCCCGGTATGAAGGCGCCGGGGTCGGTGCCGGTGCGGGACGTCTGGGTGGACGGCCCGGGCGGCCGTATCCACGCCCTGGTGCAGCAGCCTGCGGGTGACGGCCCCTTCCCGACGGTGTTCGACATCCACGGCGGCCCGACCTGGCACGACAGCGACGCCTTCGCCTCGTCCCCGGCGGCGTGGGTCGACCACGGCTTCGCGGTCGTACGCGTCAACTACCGCGGCTCGACGGGCTACGGCCGCGCCTGGACGGACGCCCTCAAGCACCGCGTCGGGCTGATCGAGCTCGAAGACATCGCCGCGGTGCGCGAGTGGGCGGTCGGCTCCGGCCTGGCGGACCCGGAGCAGCTGGTCCTGGCCGGCGGCTCCTGGGGCGGCTACCTCACGCTGCTCGGGGTCGGCACCCAGCCGGACGCCTGGGCACTGGGCCTCGCGGCGGTACCGGTGGCGGACTACGTCACCGCCTACAACGACGAGATGGAAGCCCTCAAGGCCATGGACCGCACCCTCCTGGGCGGCACCCCCGAGGAGGTCCCGGAGCGCTTCGAGGCCTCGTCCCCGCTGACCTACGTGGACGCGGTGCGGGCCCCGGTCTACATCTCCGCCGGCGTCAACGACCCGCGCTGCCCGATCCAGCAGGTGGAGAACTACGTCCAGCGCCTGGAACAGCGCAGCCACCCGCACGAGGTCTACCGCTACGACGCGGGCCACGGCTCCCTCGTCGTCGAGGAACGCATCAAGCAGGTCCGCCTGGAACTCGACTTCACCCAGCGCTACTTGGCCGCCAGGCACCAGAACGCCTGACCAGCAGCAAGGCAGCACAAGCACGGACGCAAGAAAAGGGGCGACCGCCCCGGAAGGAGAGCGAGAGAGCAAGAGAACAGCAGAGCAGTGCCCTCGCGGACGCGGCCCCGCAACACGATCCCGTAACGCGGCCCCGTAACGCGGCTCCCTCTCAGGCCGCCGCGTGGTGGGAGAGGGCGGCGTGCGGGTCGGTGATCCCGGTGCCCTCGGTCGTGTGATCCGTGTGGACGGTCGCGGCGGTGAGCCGGGGGACGGCGTGGATCAGTGCGTGCTCGGCGGCGACGGCGAGCGCGTGGGCCTGCACCACGGTCAGTTGGGCGTCGACGACGATGTCGGCCTCGGCACGCAGCGTGTGACCGATCCAGCGCATGCGGACCTGGCCCACGTCACGGACCCCGGCCACTGTGCGCAGGGCGGTCTCCGCGGTGTCGAGGAGCTCGGGGTCGACGGAGTCCATCAGCCGCCGGTAGACCTCGCGGGCCGCGTCGCGGAGGACGACGAGGATGGCGGCGGTGATCAGCAGACCGATGAGGGGGTCGGCGAGGCGCCAGCCGAGAGCTGCGCCGCCGGCACCGAGGAGGACGGCGAGGGAGGTGAAACCGTCGGTGCGGGCGTGCAGCCCGTCGGCGACCAGGGCCGCGGAACCGATCTTGCGGCCGGTGCGGATGCGGTAGCGGGCCACCCACTCGTTACCGAGGAACCCGACGACGGCGGCCACGGCCACCGCCCCCAGGTGGGTCACGTCACGGGGATGCAGCAGGCGGTCAACGGCCTCGTAAGCGGCCAGGAGAGAGGAGGCGGCGATGGTGAGGACGATGGCGATACCGGCGAGGTCCTCGGCGCGTCCGTAGCCGTAGGTGTAGCGGCGGTTCGCCGCACGGCGGCCGAGTACGAAGGCGATGCCGAGCGGCACAGCGGTCAGGGCGTCCGCGGCGTTGTGGAGGGTGTCACCGAGCAGTGCCACCGAGCCCGACATCGCGACGACGACCGCCTGGACCAGCCCGGTCCCCCCGAGGATCCCGAGCGAGAGCCACAGCGTGCGCATGCCCTCCCGGGAGGTCTCCATCGCGGCATCGACCTTGTCCGCGGCCTCGTGGCTGTGCGGGGTGAGCAGATGACCAAGCTGATGCCGCACCCGCCCCCAACGCCCGGCCTGCGCCGGCAGCCCGGGGTGGGAGTGGCCGTGGGCGTGGCCGTGGGCACCGGGATGGGAGTGGCTGGCGCCCTGCCCGTGGGGGTCGGGGTGGGAGTGGCTGGGGCCCTGCCCGTGGGGGTCGGGATCGGAGTGGCTGGGGCCCTGACCGTGGTGGCCGGGGTGGGAGTGGCCGGGGCCCTGACCGTGGGGGCCGTCGCCATGGCCGTCACCAGGGTGGGCGGGGCTGTCGCCATGGCCGTCACGGGGGTGCGCCAGGTCGGCGCGGTCGTGGCTGTGCGGGTGGGCTTGGTCAGGGCGGTGCGAGGGGGTGCGGTTGCCTGCCATGGGGCTACCGTGGCACACCGATTCCATTGCGGCTACAACGGTCGTACACCCTCCGACCAGGTGCGACGGCCTTGCAGTTACCTGTTCCAGGT